>CAZJPJ010000008.1:0-16774 GCA_964548205.1 uncultured Candidatus Saccharibacteria bacterium | reverse complement strand
CCATAGTAAATCGGATTTTTGAGCATGTACTGATAATTTGAGACGGAAAGCAATTTTCCCTTCTTTCCAACCAAGCCTGCTATATTGATTTTCTTTCGGATTTCAGAAAGGGGGTATTCGCCAGAAGCGTAAAGCTCAAACGCTTTCTTGATCAGCTTCGCTCTCTTTTTATCCACCGCAATACAACGCTTCTCTTTGTCATTCACATAGCCAAGCGGTGCCCATGCGGGCCAAATACCATTGCGGAGCTTCTGGCGAATACCCCTTCTTATATTTTCCGAAAGATTATCAACATAGTATTTCGATTGCCCGAACGCGATATTGAGCATGAACTTTCCTTGCGGAGTAGAATCAAACCAAAAAGTCGGGAATTTTAGCGTGGCGATTTTACCAGTATCAATCAAATAAATCACTCGACCGCCATCAACGCTATTTCTCGCCAATCTATCAGGGTGCCACGCTATAATTCCCTCTGCTTCACCTTCCTCTATGCGACTGATCATCTCATTGAAAATATCTCTGCCCGGCTCTTTGGCGGTCTTGCTCTCTACAAACTCACGAACAATATTTAGTCCCTCTTTCTTCGCATACTCTCGCAATTCAAAGAGCTGGGCTTCAATGCTCAAAATTTGTCGCTCTGGTTCATCTGTACTCTTGCGAGCATAGAGGAAGAACTTTTTGGTTTGATTCAAGTTATTCATATTGAAAAATTAAGTGAAGGCAATCGAAATGAAAAATCGCTTTACATCGCCCGATAGGGCGAACAAAAAGATTGGTTGTCCCGCCACTGCGGGACTTTGAGCTTTGCTCAAACGAACCACCTCGTGCGCGACCGCGCGCTCGTCGTGTCCCTCCAAAAACCTTGGCGCGTAGCGCAGAAATGGCATTCCGTGTCGCTTCGCGACACGCCGACCCTCGTCCATTCGGGCGAAAGTCAAACTTGGCGGTGTTTTTTGGACGAAGTTCGAACATTGTATGAGCAAAATCCGCAGGATTTTGACGAATGACGCACGCGCGGAGCGCGTGGTGGCTCTTTCCCAAATCGTACGCTCGGATTGCGTGGTGAAACGAACAATGCGCGCCTCGCGCTCCCTCTGGTCGCCCAACAAAACCAAAAATTTCCTTACCAATCCTTTTTCGGCGGGGGGTGTGGGGGGAGCCGCTTAAAAAATGAAAGGAAATTTTTTGGTTTTGGATTCGCCGCTTAGTTAAGACTTGCTTTATTTTTTCCATTTTCATATACTAACCTCATACCTAGGTTATAGGTACAAGTATAACAAATAATCATTATGCCAAGCAAGACATTATCAACAAAAAAAGACAAGTCATTGAAGCTTGCGAAGCAAGCTCGGGGAACTTTGGAAAAAGTAATCAAAATGATTGAGGAAGACAAATATTGCCCTGAGATTATTCAACAAGCAGACAGTGCTGTCGGACTGTTGCGAACGGTCAAAAAGGAACTTCTCGCTGGACACCTTGATACCTGTGCATTTGAGCGCATGAAAGAAAATAAGAACAGTGCCATCAAAGAACTTCTCAAAATCTATAATCTCTCAAATTAGTTATGAGTACACATATTTACAGAATCAAGGGAATGCACTGTGCCTCATGTGCGAGTATCATTGAGCGCACTGTCAGAAAAATGGAAGGTGTGTCAGATATTTCAGTCAACAATGGTACAGAAAAAGCTAAGATTTCATACGATGAAGATGTTACCTCTCATGATGCTTTCAATAAAAAGCTAGAACCACTTGGCTATTCACTTGAGACGGTAATTCCCGATATTCATAAAGAACATAGTGTCGACACGCAATCAAAACGTGAAAAGTTGGAAGAAATTGCAGACATGAAATCTGGAGTATTGTCAACACTCCCTCTCGCGGGGATTAGCGTACTCATAATGGCGTGGGAAATATTAGGAAAATATCAAATCGTTCCTGCCATGCCTGAAACCATGTATGAATTCTTTCACCACCTGCTCCCTGTTTTCGCTACGTTTATTTTTGTCACCATCGGTAAGCCGTACCTTGTTGGAGTCTATCGTTTTTTTTGCTATGGAAAAGCAAACATGGATACGCTCATTGGTCTCGGTACGTCTGTCGCTTTTTTATATAGCTTCACAGTCTCTGCTTTTGAGGAAGTCCTTGCTCCATATTTGAACGTCGAATTTACCTACTACGATGTTACTATTGTTGTAATCACGTTCATTGCACTTGGAAAATATCTTGAAGCAAAGTCAAAAGTAAAAACAGGCGATGCCATTGAAAAACTGCTCGGTCTACAAGCAAAAACAGCTCTGGTTATTCGTGACGGAAAAGAAATAGAAATTTCTATTGATGAAGTTATTCTCGGCGACGTCCTTATCGTCAAACCTGGACAAAAGATTCCAGTCGATGGCGAGGTTATCTCAGGTTCGTCTTTTGTAGATGAGGCGATGCTTACAGGCGAACCGATTCCTGTTGAAAAAAGCATTGGAGCGCACGTTGCGTCTGGAACAATAAATACTTCTGGGACATTCAATTTCAAAGCAACTAAAATCGGTTCTGAGACACTGCTTGCTCATATCATAAAGATGGTTGAAGAAGCGCAAGGAAGTAAAGCCCCCATTCAAGCACTTGCCGATAAAATTTCTGCGGTCTTTGTTCCAGTGGTACTTGTACTTGCACTGATTGCTTTTGGTGCATGGCTCTATTTTGGTATCCCTGTTTTTGGTTTTGCAGAAGCACTTGGCTTTGCCATTACGTCATTTGTGGGAATCCTCGTTATCGCATGTCCGTGTGCGCTTGGTCTAGCGACACCAACTGCAATTATTGTCGGAGTTGGAAAAGGTGCCCAAAACGGTATTCTCGTAAAAGATGCAGCCACCCTTGAGACTCTACACAAAGCCACAGTTATTGTTTTGGATAAGACAGGAACAATCACAAGGGGCAAACCAGAACTCTCAAAGATTGATAATCGAAGTCAAAAATCTGACGTCGAAATCATTTCTATTCTCTCTACACTTGAATCCAAATCAGAACATCCTATCGCTCACGCTATCGTCGCCTACGCTAAAGAAAATAATATTGCCGAGAAAAATATCGAGCAATTTGAAGGCATTAAAGGCAAGGGTCTATCAGGGGTAATCGAGAATCAAAAATATATCGCTGGCAATGCAAAAATTCTTACGGATTTGAATATCAGCTTTGATGCGAAGCATCTTGATGAAGAGACAAAGCAAGGAAAAACTCCTGTTATTCTTTCTGACACAGATACTGTGCTTGCAATTGTATACGTTGCCGATCAAGTAAAAGCTGAAGCTAAAGACACCATCACTGCACTTCATAAACTCGGGAAAAAAGTAGTGATGCTAACAGGCGATAACAAAAATACTGGGCAATACATTGCAGACTTGGTTGGCGTTGATGAGGTTATAGGCGATGTGATGCCACAAGATAAATTGCGCGTCATAAAAGAATTACAAGCGGAAGGAAATGTGGTGGCGATGGCGGGCGATGGTGTTAATGATGCCCCTGCACTCGCTCAGGCTGATGTTGGGATTGCGATGGGAACAGGTACCGATGTTGCTATTGATTCCGCAGGAATAACTCTTCTTGGCGGCGATATTAGTAAACTGACAAAAGCTGTCAAACTTTCAAAAATGACTATGACAGGAATACGACAAAACCTGTTTTGGGCATTTATCTATAACGTTGTTGGTATTCCCTTGGCAGGAGGACTTTTCTTTCCGATATTCGGGTGGCTCCTTTCGCCAGTATTTGCAGGGTTTGCAATGGCGATGTCATCTGTCTCGGTTGTATCAAATTCATTACGAATTAAAGCTAAAAAATTATGAAAACAATAAACCTTCACGTTACGGGAACGCACTGTGCTTCATGCAAAATTCTCATCGAGGATATTTTGAGCGAGCAAATGGGTATTGAAAATGTAGAAGTTAATCTTAAACAAGAAACGGTGTCGTTCGAGACAAGTCTTGTTGGAGATGAAATAATGCTGGCAGAAATGTTATCGACTAAAGTCAAGCATAATGGTTATTCGTTTTCTGTCGAAAAACAAGCCAAAGTAAAAAACCACACTGGAGTAATTTGGCAAGCATTGCCGATTGGATTGGCATTTCTGGCTATGTTCTTTTTACTTCAGAAGTCCGGGATTCTCAATTTCGGTATTGGCGGCACTGCAACCCCCGTAACGAGTTTTGTAATCGGGCTTGTCGCATCAGTATCGAGTTGTCTTGCTGTTGTTGGAGGACTCGTACTCTCGCTTTCAGCGACAGTAGCTCAAGACAAAGTGAGTGACACAAAGCCGATGTTTCTTTTCCACGGAGGACGATTGCTCGGGTTTGCCCTCTTGGGCGGAGCATTGGGAGCGTTAGGACAAGCAATTGGTGTGAGTTATACATTAGGAGCAATTCTTGGCATTTTGGCTTCAGTCGTGATGATTCTATTAGGACTTAACTTAGTCGGTATATTTGAAAAAAGTACCATTACCCTTCCACAAAGTATTTTTTCATTTTTCCGTAAAGTAGAGCATAAAACACTCGCACCCTTTCTTCTTGGTATTGGCACATTCTTTCTCCCCTGTGGATTTACACAGTCAATGCAAATTGCGGCACTATCAAGCGGGTCATTTATTGGGGGTTCTCTTATCATGCTTTCGTTTGCACTAGGCACACTCCCTATGCTTGCACTTCTTTCCTTCGGCTCCGCTTCGTTTGCTCAATCGAAACATGCACCACTTTTCTTCAAAGCATCAGGTGTTGTGGTTATTGGACTCGGTATTTTTGCCTTACTCGCAGGACTGGTGGGACTTGGTGTTATCAATCCATTATTTAATATATAATCTTATTAGTGAATCACTATGCAAAAGAACACAATCATCTCAATCATTATTAGTCTTGTTATCGTTGGCGGAACACTTTATTTTGTATCCGACAAATCAACTTCTGGTAACGGAGACAACGAGGCAACACAATCACAAAACGTAGAAATTCGTGATGGTGTGCAGTATGTCACAGTCACAGCACAAGGTGGGTATTCTCCACGCACATCAGTAGTACAGCCAGATATGCCAACAAAACTTATCGTAAAGACAAACGGCACATATGACTGCTCTGCCTCACTTGCCATTAGGGACGTAGGTTATCAAAAGATTTTACAACCAACTGGTGAAGAAGTGATTGACTTAGGAACGTTGAAAAAAGGCGGTAAGGTTCAAGGAGTCTGCGGAATGGGAATGTATAGTTTCCAAATTAAATCAACCTAAGGGAGGTCACCTGCGATAGCAGGTGGTTGTGCGCGCATTGGGTGGGTGGGGCAAGCACATACAGATTTGTTTGTGCTTCAGCACAATCCGCTTTTTAAGAATTACCACGAACCCGAACGAAGCTACTAAGCGAACACAAAGCAACACCGAGCAGGCATCGCGAACGAATGTGAGCGGCCAATGCGAGGGGTTTGCGAAGTGTGAGCGGACTCTCAAATTGCCACAGAACGCGGAGACGGGGGCGCGCCTCGCACCGACGCGAATGACGAAAGAAAGGACGGACGAAAAATCAAGAAAATGCTAAAATGTAAAAACGAGTCCTTTCTGCAGTCATAAAGCGGAGGCAACAAAACCAAAAAATTTCCTTTCATTTTTTAAGCGGCTCCCCCCACACCCCCCGCCGAAAAAGGATTGGTAAGGAAATTTTTGGTTTTGTTGGGCGACCAGAGGGAGCGCGAGGCGCGCATTGTTCGTTTCACCACGCAATCCGAGCGTACGATTTGGGAAAGAGCCACCACGCGCTCCGCGCGTGCGTCATTCGTCAAAATCCTGCGGATTTTGCTCATACAATGTTCGAACTTCGTCCAAAAAACACCGCCAAAATTGAAAATCGGAATTGGAAGCCGAAATGGGGTCGCGCCGTAGGAGCGACCCAAACGCATTCCCGCCAAAAATTCCCGAATCCAAAAGGTTTTTCCACGCTCCGCGTGGCTCAAAAAAGACGGTTCGATCCTTAATTTGAAAGTTAGATAAAATGATATAATAATCAGTGCTGATAAATTTTCATACAATATGGCAAAAACCGCTACAAAAAATAACTTTATAAACGCCGATACAGGAAGAATCTCAATCACTGAAGCATTCGGTGAGAATTTGGCGATTTTGCTTGCGGAGAAAATATCAACAGTGCATAAAAAATTTGATTCAAAGGGATTTATTCGAGACACCAAGAAAGATGTTGTCGGCAAGAGCTATACCCAAAGAATCGAAGTGATTGCCGATTTATTGAAAGCATATCTACCAGAAAAATACATCGAAGCTCTCGCCATTCTTATTAAAATACTTGGACCTGAAAACGAAGAAGAAACAGGTATGTTTACATACTTCTACTGGCTTATGCCTGTCGGTAAATTTATTGAGAAATATGGCTTGGATAATTTTACTGAGTCTATTAAAGCGATTGGAGAGGTTACCAAAAGAAATACGGGTGAATATGCTATTCGTCCCTATGCTCGCAAGTACCCCGCTAAGACGCTCGCGGTATGTACCAAGTGGGCAAAGAGCAAAAATTTTCACTTGCGTCGTCTTGCATCTGAAGGGTTGCGTCCAAAACTTCCGTGGTCGCCAAAACTTGATGTGTGGAATGATAATCCTAAACCAATCTTTGCAATTCTCGAGCTCCTTAAAGAGGATGAGGTTAAGTTTGTAAAAAAGTCAGTCGCGAACCATGTACGCGATTGGCTCAAGGTAAATCCAAAAGAAGCAAAGAGGTTGATTGCCGATTGGTCAAAGTCAAAGAACGAACACACGAAGTGGATACTTAAACACGCGCAACGATAAAATTTATTACAAGCCAGATGAGTAATATCGAAGACGGCCCGCAAGAAAACGAAACCGCCTTCTAAAGAAATGAAACTTTTGAGTGGACGCCATACAAATACTTACCCCACCTCAAAAATATTTATACCTTTAGTCTTACCCTTTACCATCGCCTCGCCTAGAGGTTTTGTTTCCACATTAAGAGTGATTTTTGAGAGTGTCGCTTCTGAAATGATACAGTGAGTCTTGTATTCTTTGTTTAGACCCTCAAGACGAGAGGCTATGTTGACCGTGTCACCTATCACAGTATAGTCAAAGCGTTTTTCTGAGCCCATATTGCCCACTATAGCTTCACCAGTATGTATACCGATACCTATATCTACATGTGGCATATTAGCCTTTTGCCACTTTGCTTGTAATACTTCTAACCTCTTTATCATACCGAGAGCAGTCTTTACCGCCCTATCAGCTTGATCTTTTTGATCTAGCGGAGCTCCCCAAAAAGCCATGACAGCATCACCTATAAACTTGTCCAAGACTCCATTTGTAGCCAAGACTTCTTCTGTCATTTCAGTAAAATACTCATGCAAAAGTTCTGAAAGCTGCTCTGGAGAGATAGACTCGCTGATAGTTGTAAAACCCCTTATATCAGAAAAAAGTACAGTCACCTCTTTACGCACACCACCAAGTTTGAGTAAAGCTCTATCTCTAAGGATAGCTTCTACTACTTGGGGAGAAAACCTGCTGTCTATAGTCTTACGCAATTTTCTCTTTTCTTCTTCTGCCATGTACCATATATAGCCTGAGCGCAAAATATATGATATTAGTACTGACAACGTTGATACTCCAAAGAATAGAGCTATACCGTTTTGCCACAATGTGTACGACGCAATAGCAAGAAAGAATACAAAAAATATAAAGAGTAGATTTATTTTTAGCTTTTTCACCCTGAGAGGTATAAGCAAAATGACGAGAGAGAAGATTAGGCCTAATATAGATGATGTGTATGTAGGAGTTAGAGTTATGTATCTTTTTTGCAAAACATTGTCGAGCACATTTGCATGCCACTCAGCTCCGGCGATAACTGTATTTTCTACCGGTGCAAGGACATAGTCCCGCAGGTCGCTTGCTGTCGCTCCCACTATCACAATCTTGTCTTCAAAATACTCAAGACCCACTTCCCCCTTCAGCACTCTCGAGAAAGGTACGGTAGTAAAGGTCCCTGCCTTACCTGCAAAATCTATGAGTAACCGACTTTTGTCTGGTAAACCCGCTCCGATATTCTTAGCTATTTGATACGCAAATGGCAACACTTCTTCATTATCCACATAAGTCACTTTTGGAAACTCTCGAGAAAGCCCATCTTCTGATACGCTCGCATTTACATGTCCATAAAAGGTATTCCTACTCGCTTCATTTATAAATATCGGGATCGATAACCTCTCTGGTTTATTAGAACTATTTGTATAGATAATTTGGGAAGAAAGGACGATCGGGTGTTTGGATCTCTCTATCTCATCTCGGAAGGCAGAATCATTGGGCTCATCTTGCGCTTCAGAAAAATTTACATCGAAAGCTACTATCCTTGGGTTAGATACAGAAAGCTTTGCTAAAAAATCTGCATAAATTTTTCTATCCCAAGGGAAACGCCCAACATCTTCTATACTCTTATTATCTATAGCCACGATAACTATATCGCTGCGTGGAACATGAGGAGTACGGAACAAATCTAGAGTCCTATGCTCAAACCCCTTAAACACAGAAAGTACATTTGCAACAAGGAAAAGTAGCACTATGGCAATACCTGTAAATAGATATGCATTTTTATTACCAAACATCATGGTATGTTTATGATAGCCTCACCTGAGATATTTTGATAAGTAGCTCGAACTGTATCAGAACCTTGGGACTCTGATGTGTAAAGCCCTTTAGCATCGATACTACCGTATCCGTTACCAGAGACCACTGACCACTCTACACTCGTAGTGATATCTTGGGTAGTGTTATCACTATAATACCCCACTGCCTTAAAGTTCGCTGTCGGTGGGACATAGTATGTAGCAGATTGATCTACGTTTTTGGTAAAACTTACGGCTATTCTAAGAAGTGTTTTTTCGACTGGAGCATTTGGATTTATGCTCTGGGTAGAAGAAGATTTGACAGTGATAGTGACCGTTTGAGACAAAACTCCAAGAACCTCTGCCTGTATGTCTACAGTGCCCGCACTACCACTGCTAAAGTACCCAGGAAAGAAAATATTACCAAGCTTACCTTTTTTCCATATTATTTTTTCAAATGGCACTTCTTCTACAAAACCATCATTATAATAGGCGTTAACTTTTATTTTTGTTTCTTCACCGACGTAAAGAGTTGTTTTGTTTCCAAATATTTTTACTGAGGAAATACTTCTTTCAGTTTTTATAGTAGTTTTACTGACGACCGAGGGTGGAGTATAAGTACTTGGAGCACTTTCTTGAGGCGTCGACTCTATGCTTTGTTGCGTAGTTTTTTCTTCCGAACTTTCATTTTCACCATCAGTCATCTTACTTTCTGAATCAGAGCCACCCGACATTTTTTTGTCCTCGCCAATATTAAAGATAAACCAATCGTCTGACACATTCTCTTCTAAAGGCACGGGTCCACTTTCAAAATCAGTCCGCACTGAGTTATCGTTAAGTGTAAATTTGTATTTTGCAGAAACGATCTTTTCATCATCAACGTCTTCTTTTAAAGCAACTCCTACTTTTCCATTATAAACAGATATACCACTCGAATTATCACTATATCTTGTGTTGAATTGTGTACCACGCACCGAAGCTACAATAACAGGCGTTTCTACTTGCCAATTGCCCTGACCGAGAGGTTCTACCTTAGACCACATCTTGCCGCTCTCTAATACAAACACTGCATCATCAATCTGACCGTTTGAATATTTTAGTCTCTCTATTTTGACCTTAGAACCAGCTTCAAGGCGAACCACACTCCCATCTTTTAGCATTATGGAAACCCTAGAATCTGTATTTGTCTTCAATAGATCACCTTCTTTTATTTCTGTCCCCGTTTCTCCTGACTTTGTATCGCTGTCGGATACAATACTGACTCCTCCTTCATAAATGTTTAGAGTACCGATGGCGGCATCCGACTTAGTGACAAAAAAGAAAAAGAGGCCAAGAGCGGCAATAATAATGATACCTATGATTATAAATTTGATATTCATCTAAAAAGAAGTAAGTCTTCTTATACGTTCTTCTACGTTTGGGTGTGTCGAAAAAAGTTCTGTAAAACTTTTCCTGCTAAAAGGGTTTGATATGAAAAGATGAGCGGTAGCCGTATGGGCCGACGCAAGGGGTGTATTTGAGCTCGATATTTTACGCAAGGCGCTCGCCAAGCCATCTGGATACCGAGTCAACAGCGCGCCACTTGCGTCGGCCAAAAACTCTCTTTTGCGAGAGATTGCAAGCTTTATAAGTGTAGCAATGATGGGAGAAAGGAGCATCAGTGCCACTCCAACTAGCGCAAATACTCCCCCACCACCCTTATTTTCTCTCTTACCGCCACCCCAAAACATGTTGCGTAAAAACATATCAGAAAGTATCGATATGAGTCCCACCAAGACAACTACCACACTCATAAGCAATATGTCTCTGTTGCCAATATGTGAAAGCTCATGCGCGATCACACCCTCGAGCTCACTTCTGTCAAGTATAGAGAGAAGTCCTGTAGTCACAGCCACTGAGGCGTGTTTTTTATTTCGACCTGTAGCAAAAGCATTCGGTGAAGGATCTTCTATGACGTAAAGCCGCGGCATCGGTAGACCCGCTGATATGGCAAGATTTTCAGTGACAGTATAAAGATCAAAATATTGTTCTCTAGAAGCTGGCTTTGCTTTAGAAAGACTGAGAGCTATTTTATCAGAATACCAATAGCTTCCTATATTCATAACAATGGATAGAATCAAGGCCAGATAGACAAACTCCGGAGCTCCATAATAGTAGGAAATAAAATAACCAATAGCTACGATAAAAGCGAAAAATATAGCCATCAAAAGGTAAGTTTTCCAAATATTGCTACTTTCTTGCGTATAAAGGCTTGCCACAAGGGCATTTTATCACAAGATTGAGTTTTGCACTTGTTGCACACAATTTATCAGAATTTTCTAGTTCTCAGTATTTTTGCTTCATATATAATGTAGATAAATGGACAAAAACCACAGAAGTTCTATCCGTATACCTCCCCACAATGATGAAGCTGAGAAAGCTTTACTTGGCTCTATTATGCTTCGACCTGAAGTGATGTATGAGATTACAGACATAGTCCAAGCTCACTCATTTTATACAGAAAAACATCGTATCATCTATGAGACAATTTTAGAATTATTCAACAAGCGCAACCCTACCGATTTACTATCAGTATCTGCAAGATTGAAGGAGAAAAGCATGGGCGCAAACAGCAACCTGCTTGAAGAAGTTGGCGGTTCTAGTTATCTCGCTGAACTGATAAATGCAGTACCAAGTGCCGCAAATGCCATATATTATGCTCAAATCATCCAGAAAAAATTTATGGCACGTAACCTTATTGCAGCAGCAGACTACGTAGCATCGATTGGCTACGACGAAACCCTAGAGATGGAAGAACTGCTCGATCAAGCTCAGAAAAGAATTTACGATGTTACAAATACTTCTGGAGTTCATAAGTTTGTCGATCTAAAAAGTGAACTGGATGAAGCATGGGAAAGATTGGATCGTTTACACAATTCTGACGACGGACTCAGAGGTATTCCTACTGGATTTAAAGACATCGATAATATGCTGTCTGGACTTCAAAAATCAGACCTTATCATATTGGCAGCGCGACCATCTGTCGGTAAGACTTCACTTGCTCTTGATATAGCACGCCAATCCGCTGTGGAGCATAATGTACCAGTCGGCATCTTTTCTCTCGAAATGAGCTCCCAACAGCTAGTAGATAGAATGCTAGCAGCTCAGTCAAACGTAGACGCATGGAAACTTAGAACTGGTAGACTAAACAGAGAGACAGATTTTGAATCCATCAGACACTCGCTTGATAAATTGGCTAAGGCCCCTATATATATAGACGATCAACCCGGCAACAATATATTGAAGATGCGATCTATAGCTAGAAGGTTGAAAAACGAAAAAGGTCTTGGCCTTATAGTAGTCGATTACTTACAACTTATGGTCCCCACTCAGACTCGCAACACTGATTCGATGGTCCAACAAGTGACAGAAATATCTCGATCACTAAAAAATTTAGCTAGAGAGCTAGATGTTCCTGTTTTAGCCCTTTCCCAACTGTCTCGCGCAGTAGAACAACGTGGCGGCAAGCCCCGTCTTTCAGATCTTCGGGATTCAGGTTCTATCGAGCAAGACGCAGATGTTGTTATGTTTATCCATAGAGAAGATAAGGGTAAAGATGAATCAGAAAGAACAAATATAGCAGAAGTACTGATCGAAAAACATCGCAATGGTGCCACAGGAAAAGTGGAACTGTTTTTCAATGAAAAAAAAGCCACATTTCAATCGCTAGAAAAGGCTGAGTTCCAAGGAGCTGAAGCCGATTTTCGAGATTTCTAATAAACTGTAAACTCTAATGAACACGATAGATAAACTAACAGAAATATTTGCTCGATTCCCAGGTATCGGACAAAGACAAGCAAGAAGATTTGTATATTATCTATTGTCTAGAAACAGCAGCTCTATAAAAGAATTGCAAGATTTATTAGGAAATCTTCATACAGAGATATCTGTATGCAAAAGCTGTTTTAGGCATTTTGATAATACTTACAATAAATCTGAGCGTTGTGACATATGTTCTAGCAGTAGCCGCTCACAAGAATCACTTGCTATAGTCTCCAAAGACACTGACATAGAGCCAGTAGAGCGTAGCGGCACATTTAGTGGTAACTATTTTGTCATTGGTGGTACTATACCCATATTGGAACAAGAACCTGAAAAGAAAATACGGATAAGAGAGCTTGAGAAACAGCTTGAGGAAAAAGTAAAAAAAGGTCTATCAGAAGTAATACTTGCTATGAACTGGAACCCGGAAGGAGAGTACACCGCAGAGTATATTGAGAAAAGAATCAAAAGCAACCCAAATACAACTGCAATCCGAATCACTCATCTCGGCAAAGGTCTATCTATGGGCACAGAACTAGAATATGCGGACCCAGACACCTTAAAAAACGCTTTCAGATATAGACACTAAATAACTGTGCTAGAATAGAACAAATGGAGAAAAAATTCCCGTACTTACTTACTGTACTGTCAATCGTAGGTCTCTTGGCTTCTTTTTTGCTTATGACAGATACTATCCAACTAATCAAGGACCCTGCAGCCGAACTTCCGTGCAATATAAATCCTTTTATCAGTTGTGGTAATTCTATTCTGTCAGAGCAAGGCGAAATATTTGGTTTCCCCAACCCATTGCTTGGAATCATATCTTTCTCGATGACTCTTTCCTTAGGTATGCTGCTAGTTACTGGCAATGCTATAAATGAAAGAATAATGTTGTTGCTAAACTTAGGCCTACTAGGGTCTATGATTTTTGTAATTTGGTTTTATTATCAAAGCTTGTTCAATCTAGGAACACTTTGTATTTACTGTATGACAGTATGGGTTGCAACATGGCCCCTATTTCTCTTTACTACTACAAAAAATTATCAAAACGGTTTTCTTGGTAAGAGCAAGATCGGTAAAGTAGTTTTTGAAAATCAAATACAGGTGTTGATAATCGGCTACATATTGGCTGTAGCTGGTATCATACTAAAATTTAAGGATTATTTCCTGAGTTAGGATATTGCGTCTATTTTGACTTCAAAGTATGGCTGTCTATGACCATTCTTCTTAAAATATCGAGACTTCTGTTTGTATTTGATGACTGTCACTTTTGGAGCCCTACCGATCTTTGAGATAGTCCCGAGCACCTTAGCACCATCCAAAAAAGGAGCGCCTACTTGAGTGACATCTGCTCCATTGTCTACCAGCAGAACTCTATCGAACATTATCTTACTACCAACTTCCTGAGCACCCTTGATTTTTTCTATTTTTATTGTATCACCCACAGAAACCTTGTACTGTTTACCACCAGTCTCGATCACCGCAAAAGCTCCTGTCTTAGGGGTATCTTTCGCCTTTTTTGTGGCCTTTTTTTCTGTATTTTTGGCTTCTGCCATAACGGGTATAATCTACATTATTGGGAGAACATTTGCAAGTCGTCCTACTATTCCGGCTTTTCAAGGCTCAAAATATCACCCAGAGCTCCTTCACCCGTTATTTTGAGCATATCTTTATCTACCTTCTTAAACTCCTTACCAGAGAGGTTGTATTGGTTTACAGCTGTACCTAGGGCATTGCCAAGCTTCTGGTGATAGTCTTCATAGGCCTTGAGGTGTTTCTGAAGGTTTTCTACATTTTCTCTTATGTGTTTGGCACTTTCTTCTATCTGTAAGGCCTTGAGTCCTTGTAAGACAGTTTGGAGATAGGCAAGAAAAGAAGTAGGTGACACAATAATGACATGTCTATCCTTAAAAGCGTACTCTATCAAGTCACGGGTATTTACACTTGTCGCACCCACCTGAGAGACCAAGAGATCATAATATATAGCTTCGTGTGGTATAAACATAAAAGCAAAGTCAACAGTGTCTTCGCTCGGTTTTACATACTTGCTCGTCTCATCTATTCTGTTTTTTAGATCTTGCCGAAAAAGTTTTTCAAGCCTTTCCTTCTCATTTTGATCTTTTTCTTCTACAAGTCTATTATAGTTTTCGAGTGAAAATTTGGAGTCGATAGGTATGATTTTGTCTTTTACAAAGACTACCGCGTCGACGATAGTACCGTCAGAAAACGGGTATTGCATCTGGTATGAGCCGCTAGGAAGAACATTTTTGAGCAAAGTCTCAAGGTAATATTCGCCCAAAATACCTCTCTGTTTTGGATTTTTCAAAATATCTTGAAGACTTTGGAGTTGTTCAGCAAAACCTTCTACCCTGCGCCCCGTATCCTTGACATGAGTGAGCTCTTCGGTGATTTCTTTGATAAGTTTCTGCGACTCACCAAATTGCCTGTGCAGAGAGTCGTGCATGATCCTCGACGACTCGCCTATCTTGTTGTCGATAACGCGTGTTAGCTCATTCAGATTGCGAGCCATCTCGTTGAACTGATTTTGCAAAAGCATAGCCCCCTCACCTCCCCCTTGTTCTTTTCGTCGAAAAAGAAGAAACACAGCCACAAGTACCCCTATAGCGATGATTATGAGCAAAATATCTTGCATTGGAGCATTATATCATACGCCACCCCCTACCCACTCCCCTTGATCAAGGGAGGGGGGGATTCAAACAAAAAACCATCTGTAGAAAGATGAAAAATATGCTATTATTGAGACATGACATTACACCAAGAAATACGCGAGGAGATAAAGAACGCCATGAGAGCCAAAGATGAAGTGAGGCTCACTACACTGCGTGGCATGCTTAGCGCATTTACCAACGAGTCAGTAATACTCGGCAAGACTCCTCAAGACGAACTCACCGACGAACAAGCAGAGACAGTCATAAAGCGTTTAGCCAAGCAGCGAAAAGACTCGATCGAACAGTTTACCAAAGGAGGCCGAGAAGATCTTGCAAAGAATGAACAAGCGGAGCTAAAAATACTTGAAGAATTTTTGCCAGAGCAGATGAGTGAGAATGAAATAAAAAAGATTATCGAAAGAGTAAAATCAGAGATAGGAGAAGTAGACAAAAGTAAACTCGGCATATTTATTGGCAAGGTTATGAAGGAAACAAAAGGCCAAGCCGACGGCGCTTTGGTCAAAAAGTTGGTTGAAGAATCCTTATAACTTTTATAAAAGGCGGCCCTCCTTTCATGGCCGCCTCGATTTGGCGCGCAATGTATCCATCTTTTGCTGCTAACCTGGCGCGCGCCCGCACCAGATCAGCAAGATGAAGCATTTCTTGCTGGGTCATACCTGCTACAAAATTACCATAATATAAAACTAAAATCTAATCGTGTCGTTGATATCGTACTCTCCCTGCTTAGTGCGGGTTATTGAGAGTGCCAGAGCCTTGGTACCGAGAGTAGCGGCCATATCATTGACCAAAGAGCGTATATAGGTACCGCTTGAGACATGAGCATGAAATTTACCCAATAAATATTTCCGTTCAGCATCCTCCGCAACCAACCTATCTTTCCACTCACCCAATATCTTTATTTGCCTGAAGTCTCCTCTCAACTTGCCGATATCAGAAAGTAGCCGGCCAAAAAGTTCTTTGGCTGATACAGTCTCCAGGCCCGCAAACTTTATATCGTATATATTTATTTTACTCTCTGGCAAATCTTCTTCGCTCACTTTGCCATCTCTTATGCTCTCAATATCATTCTGAGCTATAACTTTCGAAGAATATTTTGGGTACTTTTGCATTCTCTCACCTACATATATTTGCGACACTTTCCTTACTCTCATTTCATATTCATCTTTTAGCGTAGTGCCGCTAGCGATCTTTGCAACTTCAGGATCTTCTCCTTCCACCACACCAAGACAGTCGTAAGTATCAGTAGCAAAACCAAAAAGCATTTCAAAACTGTACTCTTTATCTAGGTTCATATACTTTTGCCTCACATCCTCACTTGTATCATCTGCTGTACCAACCAAAAGCACTCCGTCTGCCATGGGGTCTAGCCGTCCAAGATATGTCATGGGCACATTTGAGAGACCCCCCAATCCTTCAATCTTGGCTTGCTTCAATCTTTCTATGGTCTGTAGCGGTGTCTCCCCTCTTTTTTTGTATATATTTAAAATCATA
Organism: uncultured Candidatus Saccharibacteria bacterium; assembly: GCA_964548205.1. Lineage (GTDB taxonomy): Bacteria > Patescibacteriota > Minisyncoccia > Phycocordibacterales > WO2-35-19 > CAZJPJ01. Next base: position 153 of record CAZJPJ010000008.1, on the reverse strand, counting down.
AGCTTTACTCTACCTTACCGGCCCACCATTTTGCAAAGAAGATCAAAAATAGCCTTATTTTGCAACATATTTTATCTATTGAAAAAAGAAAATTAAAAATGTTTTAGGTACACACATATGGCGGATTAGATTTCTTGTAATCGGCGAGAAATT
>CAZJPJ010000007.1:0-32609 GCA_964548205.1 uncultured Candidatus Saccharibacteria bacterium | reverse complement strand
ACCTCCCCGAAGCTTATCGCAGATACGCTACGTCCTTCATCGCTATTTCTAGCCAAGGCATCCACCATACGCCCTTAAATTTACTCTTAGCCTACCAAAAGTAGGCAAGGAAATTTAAAAACCACTTTTTTTCGAGATTTTACTCTCGAATACAATCTTGTCACATGGAACAGTTCCATATGACTTTTTACCCAGACACTTTGCAGTGCATGGGCTTACCTTTTACTTACTCTACTCTAAACACCACTAAAGACCCCAAAAAGGACTTGGTGTTTGAATAGCATTCTTTTGTCAAAATACCGTCTTCCTGTGTTACCTCCTTCTCTACCCTCATCACCATTCCTAAAGGAACAGTGATGAGGACCGAGAAAGCAAAAGCCCGCCTCCTTTAGGAAGCGGGCTAATGCAAGCCTGACAAGTATTATACTTGCCTATTCGCTCCCTCCATAATTGCTTTGATCAACATTTTTGTAGGCTTAAGTATACACATAATATTTGGGGTGTCAAACACCTATTTTAGGGCGAACACAGCTATATTGTGGACAAGCTGTGGACTATCTTTTATCTGATATTTCTCTTCCAACTCGTTCGATAAATCGAGCTGCCGCTTCTTGACCTCCAAGGCCAAAAGAAAGTCCTAGACCAAGAGAAAGAGCGACCACAAGACCAGTGAATATAGTCTGTACAAAACCAGAAGCTATACCAAGTTGAGACAAAGCTACCAAAATAGCAAAGATCCATATCACCCATTTCACAACTGTTGCTATAAAACCAGCAGAGCTAATGTCAGCACTTTTTGCAGAAGAGAGTACTAAGCTCTTCATGGCATCAGCCACGATACTTGCGGCAATAAGTATAAGAACAGCTACTACTACCTGAGGCAAGTAATAGAGGATATCTCTTAGGAACATTGTTACCTGAGACAGCTTCAATACTTCAAATGCTCCGATCAGAAATACGAGCATGATAAACCACTTTACAATACCTCCAAGAAAAGCGCCTGAATTTAGATTTACACCTCCTCTATTTAGAAAATCCTCGACTCCAGCTTTTTTGAGAGCTTCGTCTATTTTTACAGCCTTTATGATTTGGTGGACCACCCTACCAAAAAGACTACCCAAAGCCCAACCAATAACAAATATGATTATCGCCACCACCAAGTTAGGAACAAAATCGATAACTCCGATCCAAAGATTCCTAAAAGATATAGCTAGAACTTCACTCCACATGTTTATCATAGTAAATTTTTAATACTAGTAATTATACCATAGAATATACTCCTTTTCTACGGATTTGGTAGTAGTTCTGTGGATTAGAATTGCGCCTAGACTTTTACACCGAAAGCTTATTTATTATCTTCTCATGCGGATAATCTAGTATATCTCTTATCAATTTATCGAACATAGAAAGTCTATATTTGAATTCAGTAGTTTCAAAAGAAGCATAACGAATCTCTTTACCAATTTCCGCCTCCAGATTCTTTACAATTTGGTCAAGAGCATTGTTTTTTAGCCCATCTCCAACAACAAGTAAATCTACCCTGCTATCTTGGTCTTTGATAAAGATGCCGCTGATGATAAGCAGCTGAATTTTTCCCGCTCTCGATATTTTGTTGATTATATCCTTATGCTTGAACGGGTTGATATTCGACAAAAAGGCATTTAATGGTTCTAGATATGGAAATTTTGGATCAAGAGTCCAACCAAGAGAGCGTTTCTTTAGAGACTTTACGCGATGATAACTCTGAACTACTACATCCCTACTGTAGCTTTTTGGCCTTATAAAACCTGCTTTTAGAAGATTGTTTATCTCTCTTCTCGCAATACCAGCTGATATCTTAGCCCTGAGAGCGGCATCGTTTACGTCAAAAGCATTATCAGGGTTCAACAAAAAAAGCTTTATGAGCCTGACTTTAGCAGTACTTCCGAATAGTCTTTCTAGTATTTCCATTTACCTGCGCATTCTATCTCCTTGAATACAAGGATTGCAAGCTTTTTCTTAACATAACAAAAATGCCCCACATTGGGGCATTTTTGTATAGGTTGTATGCTTTATTTAAGTGTAACCTTTCCTCCAGCTTCCTCAACTGCTTTCTTTAGGTTCTCTGCATCCTCTTTCTTCATACCCTCAGCGAGCATAACTGGCGCACCATCTACTTTATCTTTGGCATCCTTAAGCCCCAAAGTAAGTGCTTCTTTGACCACCTTTATAACAGCGATCTTATTAGCACCACCGTCTGTAAGCTCTACATTGAAGGTAGACTTCTCTTCAGCACCACCATCTGCGGCCGCAGCTCCTACAGCAGGCGCTGCGGCTACTGCTGTAGCACTGACTCCAAACTTCTCCTCAAAGACCTTTACCAACTCGTTTAAATCAATCACCGACATCTTTTCTATCTCTGAGACTATAGATTTAAATTTCTCTGGAACTACTACTTCTGATTTTGTTTCTTCTGACATAATTTATTTATTAGTTTGTAACCTTTGTTTCTGCTATTTTAGAAAGCGCTATAGCAAAACGCTGTATCGGAGAATTGATAACGTTCACAAACATACCCCTAAGCGTATTTAGTGAAGGTATAGTTGCAATACCAGTCATTTCTTCAAGTGACATGAACTTGCCATCGAATACCCCTCCTGCAATTTTTATTTTTCCATCATACTTCTTTTGGAATTGGAAAATTTTTCTAGCTGGGGCTGTAATGTCGGCATCTTCTCTGTTGTCAGTTAGATAAGCGATTGCGATTTCTCCCTTAAGATCTGGCTCGGTACCAGAAATGTCCTTAGCACCCAAAGCGAGCTTTAGGAGTGTTTTTTTCAGAACTTCATATTTAATATTCTCGCCCCTTAGATCCTTTCTCATGTCCCCCACTTCAGCAACGCTTACGCCACTGAAGTTTACAAACACGATTGATCTGCTATCCGAAACTGCACCCTTAACCCTACTTACTATCTCCGATTTTTTTTGACGTGAAATAGCCATTTTTGTTTTTGTTAACAATAGTTAAATCGACCCTTAAGGCTTCAAAAAGTAGTTTTCTGCACAGGTCTTATAAAATGCCTGTGGTCTTTGAAACCTTAGAATCAATATATCACACCAACCAAAAACTTCAAGGCTCTCAAAATAAGGCCATCTTTTTTTGGAGTCTCAAAGATTACCTCTGACTTTAGATTCACAGAATCTGGTGTTGTCGAAATACGATCAACGCCAGATTCACTCTCCTCTACTTGATCACCGAAAGTTATATCTAGCTCTTCTACAAATTTAGTCTCAGTCTCGATAACAGACACTAACTGCTTGTTAACTGCGTTTCTCTCATGTTCTTCTACCAATTTATAAAAACTATCTGGTACTATTTCTTCTAAAATAAGTGGTTCTGGTTTTTCCTTATAAATAGCCACAATATCTGAAGCAGCATTTTTTAACACCACCCCTTCATCCAATGCTGACTTCATACTCAATATTCCATTATCAATTTTAATACTAGTATTAGGCAATACAATGGTGTCGGGTTGAAAAATAAATGAGTTATATCCTTTAGTAATCTTCCAATTGAACAAATTTACTTCTATATCAGAATCATTTGAAATTTCTATATAACCGTCTTTTGGATTTATACTTATCTCTGGTTCTACTACGGTTACATTAAACCTTGAGGTTGCATAATCTTTACCTGCAAAAACATTCAAAACAACTACATAGTTGCCTGGATATTTATAAGCATGAGCCACAGTATCCCCTACTCCTACAGTCCCATCACCAAAAGTCCAATTGAAAGCAAGAGGAGCTCTGGTTGTATTCTTTTTTACCTGTCCTTGAAATATAATCGGGCTACCGGGAGATGTGAGCCTGTCCCTACCAGCTACAACCTCTATCATAGTAGTTACTGAAGTGTTTTCAGTCGGATTTGAAGGCCCAGTATTAGTAGACAAGGTAGAAACGCTGTTTGTAATTAGATTATTCGTCAAACCACCAGATCCGATATTTATATTGTGGGTAACATCCCAAGACTTACCACTATCTCTACCTAAACCAAGCACCCTTATAGTATGGGAACCTTCTTTGGAATCACGATAATAAAAAGTTCTGTTAGCTGTATTTTTATTCATAGTAGTTGTTACGGGGTTACCAGTAGAACTTAAAAATTCTCCCGAGGGAGAATTGCTTGTAAACGTGAGGTCGATAGTTTCTTCTGTTTGTACTGGATTTCCATTATTATCTTGAGCTTGGATTGTGATCGGATCAGAAATGGTGTTTGGATCTACGGTTTGTTCTGGAGTCACTATTTCAAATTTTTGGACTATAGCAGCCCGAGCTTCCACTGCCACCATCAAGAGTAGGCTGGCTGCGATAATAGAGAGAAATCCAACAATAAACCGTATTGAGTTCTTATTTATATACTTCATACAGAATAAATAATAACACAAACCCCCCACCTACAAGAGGTGGAGGGTTGTGTATTTAGCTTTAGCCGAAGCCTGAGCTAAATGAGTGTCGTAGAGCTAACCTATTATGGGAAGCTTACGTCAGCTGTTCTCCATTCAGCTTCATCATCCATGAAGTTTAGAGTCTGAACTGCACCATTTGCAATAACGTTTACGTTAGAGAATTGGATAGAGTATAGACCTGCTGTCAGAGGAGATGAAACACCACGTCCAAGCAACTGAACTGTGATTGGGAAGGTTACTTCGTTACCTTCGCTCAATAGACAGCTGTTTGTACCTGTTGTAGTACATGTTGATGGGATAGTGAATGCTGTTGAAGTAGCGTATGAGCTTACTGTAGGAGCCTCAGCACCATTTCTGTATACTGAGAAACTTGGAGTAGCTCCGCCATCTTCGAAGAATGGGTAAGTTGTTGAAGCGGCTGTACCTAGGTATAGATCGCCACCCAAAGCCTTAACCTTAACTGTAAATGTAGCAGTCAAAGTAGAAGTACTTGTTGGGCTTGAATCTGTCTGAGGAGCACCATTTGTAGTGATGCTCTTAGATACTAGAGTTACCTCAGCACCTACGTTTCTTAGACCCATTCTGTAACCTGTAGCGCTTCCAGTTGGAGAAACAGTGTCACCCAAAGAGTTTTCAGCTACAAGGTCAGCGCTGATAGTAGTTGAAGCCTGAGTTACAAAGTTTGCAACTGTTGAGTCAGCATCTCTGATGTCAACCTTAACTGTCAAAGTCTTTGTAGTATCCTTAGGAACTACATAGTCTATGTCAGTAAATGAAGCCATACCACTTGAGATAGAAGCGTTGTCAAGCTCAGTTGAACCATCGAATAGATAAGCTGTCTGAGCTGTAGCAGCACCGCTACCACTCTTTACAACACCGATTCTCATATCAGTGATAGTAACATCATCTTTCTCTGCCTTTACATCGAAGACAAGAGTAGTAAGTTTGTCTAGTTCATCGTTGTCAGCACCAGCCTCAGCCACAACATCCATCTTCTTTGGAGAAGAGTTGTTTAGAGATAGCTTAAGAGTAGCTGTTTCTGCCAATTCTGCGCTAAATGTAACTGATCTAGATACATCTGAACCAGTTGTAGGACTGTACTGATCGATACCAGCACCATCTACACCTCTAACGCCACTGTTAGCCAAGGCTACAGATATAGCAGATAGAGTAGTTCTATCAGATGAATCGATCGAAGACATAACATCAGCCTTTACAACGATTTGCTTCTTAGCACCTTTTGGAACCACGAAGTTGAAACCAGTAACTGTGATGTAGTAGTTGCTTCCTTCCTTTACAACTGTTGATGAGTTTAGGTCAGTAGAAGCAAGAACGTTAGAACCATCTGTTATGTACAATCTTGAGTAACCCTTTGTGTAAATCTTAGTGTTTGTTCCAAGATTTAGTTTTACTCTTTGTACTGCAATGTCAGAATTTTTAGCTTCTACATTGAATCCCAAGATGGATACCATTGAGTCACCTTCATACACTGTAGACTTTAGACCTGCACTGTTTGAAGTAACTGTTAGAGTACCTTCAACTCCAGGAGTTGTGATACCTGTGCCTGTGCCAGTTCCTGTACCTGTGCCAGTTCCTGTACCTGTGCCAGTTCCTGTACCTGTGCCAGTGCCACCAGCCATAGCATTTACGCTACTTCTAGTGATTGGACCAAAGTAACCAACAGCTGGAGAAATACCAGCCTCAGCTTGGTACTTAGCAAGTGCAGACTTTGTCAAAGGGCCAAAGTAACCGAATGCAGCACCAGCAGGCATAACCAAGTAACCCTTGGAAACTAGCCACTGTTGAAGAGAAGTTACTTCAGAACCTGTAGACCCGATAGTCAAATCTTGAGTAAATGTGTATCCAGCACCAGTCGAAGAACCGCCTTGTCCAGCGATCTGTGACTGAAGCTGAGCGATCATAGCCAACAAGCTATTGATCTGTGCTGTAAGTTCAGCAACTGTCTGAGCACCTGCAGGTACCGCCACTGTGCTCAAAGCCATTGCTACACCCACTACGCCAGCAAAAATCTTTGTAGTTTTTGTTTTTAACATGATTTTGATAATTAACCAACAACTCTCAAATTATTATTAATGTTTTTTTTGAGAATCGATTGATGTTAATACTTAATAAGGACAATCTGATAGTTTGATTTCTCAAACGATCGATCATCTTGCTAAACACTTTGTACTCCCTGAATCGACGAGGAGCACAAAGATATAACAATTCTATCGTTACAAAGAGCTGTACGTAAACAAAACAATGTGGATAACACACTGTCTAGTCCTATTAAAACCTAAACAAAGTATTGCATATTACAGAGTTAAGGTCAATTAACTAATATTAAAATAATCTTATTTTGCAAGGTAATACTTGCTCCATCTACGATCCCCTTCTTTCAAAACCTGACCACTTTCCACAAGAGTCAAAAGCTCTCTTTGGACGGTCTTTTCACTACATCCTTTCACCTCTGGCATTATGTCCTTTATACCCACTCCATCATTCTTCATTAGGACATTAAATATTGCTTCGCGTCTAGAATTCTTACGTACTCCATTATTTTTCTTTGCATGTGCACCGTTTCCATTAGCAGAACCATTAGTCACAGAGTAGCCGTTCACTGATCCAGCCGCGACAAGTGGCAACGTTTTTTCTAACTGAACGCTACCGCCATTATTATTGGAAACAGGTATCCCGACTAATTCACTCGAAATAACCTGTGATAAATTGCTAGGATGACGTAAAGTACTTGCGGTCTTCTCGATAACAGATAGTAAGCCATCAGATGCCTCACTCAATATCTTTCCATTCATCTCTGAAATTATTCCGCTCATCAAAGTCACCCTTATAAGAGCTCCCAGTTCTCGGACAATATGTCCCATAGCAATAATTGGGTCGATCCCTTTTTTGTCTGATGCACTGTCCAATAAAGAGCTTTCACCCAAAAGCTGTATACATAAGTCTTTTATTCTTGTCTTTAAGGAGTTTTCCCCGTCTACTAGATTATATACTATATGTATAGCAGCCACTAGTTTATAAGACCTACTGTAAAGGTCTTTATACACCAGGTTTGTCTCATTGTCTTGTCTCATATAATTTGTCTCAGACATGATCGTGTTCTTTATGTCCTTATATTATATCAAAGACAGCTGTAAAAGTCAATATATTCATGGCTCTGTCTTATATGGCTCATATTAGCCCCGATAGACCTGAAGTCAAGGTGTTTATAAACAAGAACTTATCTGGTAGAGGACGTGTTATCATTTCCTTATCCTAATTAGTAGAAATATTTGTTTTAAACGTCGAATAAATGGGCAGAAAAAAGAAGAAAATCACAGATGATAAGACTATAGACGCAGATCGTGAACCACTGCTACAAGAAACCACCTACAGATGGGTACTTGCAATATCACTCTTTGTTTTGTGTGTTTTTTTTATTTTAGCATCTCTAGGAGTTGCAGGTTTTGTAGGGTCAAAACTTTTTGGTGCATTTAGTGCGCTTTTTGGTGTCGGGTATTACCTAATGCCTTTGGTTTTTTTGATGCTATCGATTTCAATCATTATGTCTGTAAGTTATAAACTGACTTACACAAGAATCCTCGGGACAGTTATTTTCTTTATCTCTTCACTTGCCCTCATAGAAACTGCCCATATTGGTGGAGGAGGTTGGGTTGGCCATACATTAAAAACCCCGGTCCTAAAACTAGTTGATATATATGCCTGCATACTTATATTTATTGCCACTTTTGTAATAGGTATAATCATAATGTTTGATGGCTCAATTCTTATATCTAGTATATTTACTTCTAAGAAGCCAGAAGAAGTTGGTAGTGACGAAGACGAAAGGATGTCGAACAATAACCCTAAGATCAGAGTTCCTGAGCCTGAGCAAAAGAAGATTGAGGCCAAAATAAATATGCCTCAAGAAAATACAAAGAAAGAAAACGAGCTGATAAGAATGCCGGTATTCAAAAGCGCCTCAACAAGACCTTTTACACCTCCCCCCCTATCTTTGCTAGAAAGAGACAAGGGTAAACCGGAAGTTGGGGACATAAAAGCAAACGCAAATATCATAAGAAGGACTCTTCAGAATTTTGGAATTGTCGTAGAAATGGACGAAATATCAATCGGCCCATCGGTCACCCGTTATTCTTTGAAGCCTGCAGAAGGAGTGAAATTGTCAAAAATTTTAGGATTGCAAAACAACCTTGAACTGGCTCTCGCAGCACACCCAGTAAGAATAGAAGCTCCGATACCAGGGAAATCTTTGGTTGGCATAGAAATACCTAATAGTGTGAAGACAAAGGTCGGCCTCGCCTCTATCTTGAGCCTAGATGAATATAGCACTTCTGACAAACCGCTTATGATGGCCTTAGGTAAGGGCATCACAGGAAATGGCCATTTTGCAAACCTTGCCAAAATGCCCCACCTACTGATAGCTGGTGCGACTGGTAGTGGTAAATCTGTGACTATTCACATACTGATCAACTCGCTCCTTTTCAGGAATTCTCCAGACAATCTGAAGTTTATAATGATCGATCCAAAAAGAGTTGAACTAACCTTATACAATAAAATACCGCACCTTTTGACACCTGTTGTAACAGACGCAAAGAAAGCAATACTAGCACTAAAATGGGCAGCAAAAGAGATGGATAGAAGATATAACTTGCTAGAGGAAAATAAGGTTCGAGATATTGAGTCATACCACAAAAACGTACTCGCTCCTAATGTAAACAAAAAAGATGGCGAGAAACCAGAACTAATGCCTTATATCGTTGTCATAATAGACGAGCTTGCAGACATAATGCAAGCCTACCCTAGAGAACTTGAAGCTGCGATTGTGAGGCTCGCACAAATGAGTCGTGCTGTAGGTATACACCTCATATTATCGACTCAAAGACCGAGCGTAAATGTTATTACAGGTCTGATCAAGGCAAACGTCCCATCTCGTATAGCTCTGCAAGTGGCCTCACAGTTTGATTCTAGAACAATTTTGGACACCGTAGGTGCAGAAAAATTGTTAGGTGCTGGAGACATGCTTTATATGTCAGGTGAGATGTCCAAACCTATAAGGCTTCAATCCCCTTTTATATCGGAATCAGAGGTAAAATCGGTAGCCCAATACTTAGCCAAAGGCTCGGAAAACGATATCCCAAGTGAAATAAACCTAGAATCTGAAGCGAAAAATAACAACCTTGCTAGCTCTATGTTTGAATCTTCTGGAGACGAAGACGTAGACGATGATCTGTATGAGGAAGCCAAAGATACAGTCGTTGAATCAGGTAAAGCCTCTACGTCGTTCTTGCAAAGAAAACTGCGTATAGGTTATGCCAGAGCAGCAAGACTCATAGATATCCTTGAGGAAAAGGGTATTGTTGGCCCCGGCGAGGGATCAAAACCTAGAGAAGTGCTTGTAAAAGGAACCGGAAACCCCACTGAAGAAGGTGGCTCTGAAGATCAAAATGAAAACGAGCTATAATGCCAACTTTGGATTTAATGTGAGAAAAGCAATATATTTGTTAGCAGTTTTATTAATAGCAGGCTACGTAGTATGGAATGCACGCATATACATTGCTGGACCCTCAATTGAAATATTTAATAGAGTGGATAATATAGAGGTAGTAGACAACCCCTTAAACATAAAGGGGGTTGCAAAAAACACTAGTTATATAGATATCAATGGTAGAAACATCACAATAGACAAGAACGGTTATTTTGATGAACAAATACTACTAGATGAAGGGTTCAATCAGATCATAATGAATGGTAGAGACAGATTTGGACAAGAAACTAGAAAAGAAATAAGAGTATATTATAAGAAAGAATAAAATAGTTATGGCAACAAAAAAAACAAAAAAGGAATCGGAGGGTACGACAGTAAATGAAAATAAAATAGATAAGGTAAACGAGACCTTGAAAGAACTGAAGAGTAAATTCGGTGACGACATCATCATGACTTTGGGTGAAGCTCCTAAGGTAGACGTCGGAGTGATACCTACAGGTTCTATTGGGCTTGATGTTGCCCTAGGGGTAGGTGGTTTGCCAAGAGGTAGGATCGTCGAAATCTTTGGACCAGAATCGAGTGGTAAGACTACGCTCACCTTGCACGTCATAGCTGAAGCTCAAAAACAAGGCGGGGTTTGTGCTTTCATAGATGCAGAACATGCACTAGATCCAGAATATGCCAAGAGAATAGGGGTGAAAATAGATGAACTTCTCATATCTCAGCCTGACACAGGAGAACAAGCCCTCGAAGTAGTAGAATCGCTTGTAAGGTCTGGAAAGATAGATGTGGTAGTTGTAGACTCCGTAGCTGCCCTTACCCCAAAAGATGAGATCGAGGGTGATATGGGGGCACATCACGTAGGAAAACAAGCAAGACTGATGAGTCAGGCCCTAAGAAAACTTACAGCCATAGTAGCTCGATCGAAGACTATAGTCATATTTATAAATCAGATAAGAATGCAGATCGGAGTAATGTTCGGCAACCCAGAGACCACCCCGGGCGGCAAAGCTCTGAAGTTCTACACTAGTGTCCGCATAGACATTCGCAGAATTGCCCAAATAAAGAAAGGTGAAGAGGTGATGGGAGGGAGAGTCAGAGTCAAGGTGGTCAAAAACAAAGTCGCTCCCCCATTTAAACAGACGGAGTTTGACCTGATGTACAACGAAGGTATCTCACGCGAAGGTGAGATCATCGCTCTAGGAGAAAAACTCGATCTGATACAAAAATCAGGTTCTTCATATAAGTATGGGGCCACTCCCCTAGGTCGAGGATATGACGCTACTCGCCAAATGCTCAAAGAGGACAAAAAGCTCTCCGGAGAAATTTTGAAAGAAATCAGGTCTAGACTAAAGGAACTTTAGGTGTTAGACTTTTCTCCATTATGCTTGAATACAACGAAATTACAGTCGGGAAGTTTATTATTTACAACGGAGAACCGTGGGAAGTTTTGGCTTCGCATGTATTTAGAAAACAGCAAAGAAAGCCAGTCAATGCTACCAAACTTAAGAATCTTATCACAGGCAGAGTTACGGAAAACTCATTTCACCAGTCTGAAAAAGCCGAAGAAGCTGATTTGGAGTTTAAGAACATTCAGTTCATTTATGAAAACAAAGGCGAGTACTGGTTCCACGAAGAAGGCAACCCTTCAAAACGCTTCTCCCTTACAGCAGAGCAAATCGGCAGTGGTGGTAAATTTTTGAAAAAAGATACTGTAGCAAAAGCTATGGTTTTCGATGACCAGATTATCGGTGTAAAGCTGCCCATTAAGATGGATCTAAAAGTAGTGGAAGCCCCACCGAGTACCAAGGGCAACACTGCTCAAGGTGGTAACAAAGTTGTAAAACTTGAAACAGGAGCAAACGTGAACACTCCTCTATTTATAAATGAGGGAGAGATCATACGCATAAATACTGAAACTGGCGAATACGTAGAAAGAGCTTAGTCAAAATTTGAATTTATTTTTTAGCTTATCGCCCTCCGCTATAGATATTGCTATAAGTGACACCAATACTCCAAGAGCTAGACCGATGTCATTGTGGGCATTGGCAAGTATTCGCTGCACCGCTACTATAAAAAGTAGTAGCACAGCAAATCCAACAAACGGAGTTCGAAGGTAATTGCTTTGATCTACAAAAAACCATAATACATAAAGCACCATAGAGGCAACGGATATATGGAGCGAAGCATCAAAAAGTATGTTGCTTCCCCATAGACGCATGGGCAACCATTTAAGCAAGACAAGTCCGACAGCAGTTATCAAAACCGCTTTAAATATTTTTAATAGCTGATTTTTGACCCGAGGGTTTTTTGACACCCTCAAATTTTACCAACAATTATCTACTTACGTAAGGGAGAAGTGCCATGTACCTTGCTCTTTTCACTGCACTTGCCAACTTCTTCTGAAACTCGCTCGATACATAAGTCCTCTTTTTTGAAAGGATTCTGGCATGAGGATTGATAAACTTCTTTAGAAGTTCTGTATCTTTATAATCCACATACTTGATACCGTTTTGTTTGAAATAACACTGTGATTTGTTCATAAAGAATTAAAAAGTTAAAAGTAGAAAGTTTATAAAGTTTAGAAAGGGATATCGTCTGCGTTAATCTCCTCTTCTGGATATTCGATAGTTGATCCGCTGTTATCATCCTTCTGTTCGGGTTTGCTTTCTTGTTTTTGATAATTACCACTACCACCAGCATTCTTTGGACCAAACTGTATCTTTTCTGCTACTATCTCTGTCCTGTATCGCTTGCTTCCGTCTTGTGCATCCCAACTTCTAGTCTGTATTCTCCCCTCTACATATACCCCGTTACCCTTGTACAGATACTGCTTTACCAGCTCAGCTTGTCTGCCAAAGATAACTACATTGTGATAATCGGTCGATTCTTGTTTTGCTCCGTTTTTGTCCTTCCAGACCCTGTTTGTAGCTACCCCCATCTCACAAACTTGAGAACCAGAGGGTAGAGAACGGAGCTCTGGGTCTCTGGTCAGGTTACCGTATATGATTGCTTTGTTTATATACATGATAGTTAAAAGTGAAGAGTAATAAAGTGAATTTTGATTCAGAAATTTAATTTACGACTAAGTCTTCAATACTTTTATCTATCTCCTCTGCTGACTCCGCCGACACTTCCCCACCACCTTTTTCTTCCTCCATCTCTGATACTGGGGTACCCCCAACATCATCTGAAACTCTTACACTTGCAACCTTTGGTGTATGTATAGTGTTCTCTTTTACAGTTTTTACAATTATAAACCTGAGTATATTTTCATTTGCTTTCAAACCTTTATCTAGTATTTCAACGTTGTTAGAAAACATCTCAAACTTTACCCAGCCAAAATAGGCCTTGTTGTAAGTAGTATATTTGTTTTCTTTTCTTTTTGATATCTCATACGCAAGAGTCCGTAGCTCTGGGGCTGCCTCAGTGATGAACTCACCTCCATTATCGGAAATAGCTTTATGGATAACTTCAACCTCATGTTGGATATTTTCTTCGCCAATTGTAGGCAAAAGGTGATATCCAACCTCGTATACATCTTTCTTTTCTAAATTTTCTTCCATGTATTTTACAGGGGGTCCCTACTTCCTTCGACAAAGCTCAGGATAAACGGGATAAAGGCGGTTATGTTAAATGCCTCTGTCCTGCGTCCACCATACTACCACGTTTTCGCCTTATTACAACAGATTATAAACCGAGACCGAAAAGCCTGTTGGCATTATTGAGTATTGCTTCATGTAGGCTAGCTTCGTCTTCCCCCCTTATCTCTGAAAGTTTTTTGACTACTTCTACCACAAAGACTGGTTCATTACGCTTGCCTCTATGTGGCACTGGAGCCACGAAGGGCGCGTCGGTCTCAGACATTATGGCGTTTTGGGGTAAATACTTTATCACCTCATCATAGTCATTTGTGAAAGTAATGACCCCAGTGAAAGACATGGTAAAACCTATATCTAAAAATCTTTTTGCTTGTTCTGTATTACCTGCAAAAAAGTGTGAGTTGCCTCTCAGTTTGTCACCATACTCTTTTTTATAACTCTCGAGTATATCCAAAACGTCATCATATGCCTCTCTACAGTGGAGCATCAGGGCTTTGTCATGTTTTAATGCAAACTCTATTTGTTGTTTGAAAAGTTTTGTCTGTCGTTCTTTTTCTTGCACCAAATTTTCTGATTCGGTCCTGTAAAAATCTAGACCACATTCCCCTATTGCCACCACTTTTTTGCTTTTTACCAACTTTTCAAATTCTAAATCACTCCAAATTTCTGAGTGATTGTCCGCCGGATGCACCCCGATACACGCCCATATTTTATTACCTGTTTTTTCGCTCTCTTCTGCTATCTCTACTGCCTTTATAGAGCTTTCTAGATATGTACCTATAGTTATTGCCGCCACACCATTTTCTCTCATCCTCACCAAAACTTCCGCTCTATCAGCATCGTAATCTTTAATGTCAAGATGGCAATGTGTGTCTATATATTTTGGGTTATTTGACATATTTTTGTATGGAAGAAATGGAAATATGTGATAATATACCCGTGTTCATACCAGCAAGGGTATGCAAATTTACTTTTTATCATCTCTTAGGGATTTATAGTGAAAGGTCTATCGCTCTCATCACATATATCTTTATTGTCAGACTTGCAAACCTGCACTAGAAACAATGTGTCTTTCTGGACTTGATGTTGCCCATCTACAAGCCAATCAAGTACATATGTGTCAGTCATATATGGATAAGTATGATTTAATCTTATTATGAACGTATTACCAGAGTTTACGGCTTTAAGAATAACATCAAACCCTCTTATATTTTCTAATTGAGGGATATTTGATGTCCAGGTAATACTAGCAGGAGTAAAATCTTTTAAAATTTCTCCGCCATTCGGATAAAGAACGGTTATTTTAGGTAAAGTGGAATTACTATTTTTATTTGATCGAGAGACGTTATCACCACAAGTTACAGCGCCAGACGCTAATGGTCCGCTTATCGCTTGATTTGACCATTCACTAGCACACCAATGATCATTTGATGAAGACAGGGACGCAGAAACTGCATAGGTCGAAGTGTTTGAATTACACACCATAGTAGTACCCTCTGGATAATTAGACAAAGTTGTATAAGGTAAAAGCTCTTTACTGCCAAACATGCCAGAAGAACAGTTCCCGTTTACAGAACTGCCATAGTTTCTACCATTTGCATCCCAATATAGAAGTGCGGCAGCTCGCAAGCCTGACAGCTGTGCTTTTATTTTTGCGTCATAACCTTTTTTCTTTGAATTTTCCAGACTATTATTCATTGTTTGGACAATGGCATCTATAATAACTGAATTTATATTGTTTGGAGTTACATTGTTGTAAGACTGACCAGAACCGCAACCACTCACAATACTTAACTTTGAGCGAGTTGCTGGTCCTACAAATCCCTCTGCTGGGGCGATACCATTTGCCATCTGGAATTTCTTTACCGCCTGAAGGGTTAATAAACCAAAATATCCAGTAGGTTCAGAATTTAGATAACCCTTGGACTGAAGAAAATCTTGTAGAGCAGACACTTCCCCATTGGTATAACTATCTCTAGATCTGTAAGAAAGATTATTGGAAAGAGCTATACAAATATTAGAGTTAGAGTTAGAGTTAGAGTTAAAAGGTGTCTCTACATTTTGAGCATTAGTATTACCTGCTGATTGTAATTGCACTAACTGACTTTGTAGAGCATATATTTGTGCAAGAAGTTGTTCTATAGTTTTTTGCTGATCCAAAGAGGTGATAGTATTGGTTTGTGTATTTATACTAGTATTAATGTTATTTATCGTTGTTTGTTTTTCTGAAATTATATTTAAAGATAAAGGAGAACTTAAATCATATGGCCCCGCTTTTTCTGCGACTCCGATAGTATGAGATCCGATACTAAGTGAAGGAACAACAAAACTTAATTTACTGGATGAAATTAAATTAATATCTGTTGGTTGAATCGCTGTGCCACTTGCGCCATCAATACCCACAAAGGTAGCGTTATTAAAATTTGAACCGTAAACATACACAGTGGTTCCAACCTGAGCTGATGCTGGCTCTATACGATAAATAGTTGGTGCTGGGGATTGAACATTTAGATTGACAGAATTACTAAGACCTCCCACAATCCTTTGTTCAACTTGTATTTGATAACTCCCGACATCTTGTGGTGCACTGAACACAAGAGTGTTTCCACTAGAGTCAGCAGATGAATTATATTGCCACGATTGAGCAGTTTGACCGTTGATGACCAGAATATTTCCATATAAATTAGTACCGTAAACTGTTATTTGCTCACCTGGTTTTGCCTCTGAGGGGCTTAGGTAAGATATGGTTGGATAACCTAATGCTGAGACTTTTTCTGATACAAGACTAACTACAAAAATCAGAGCAAAAAAACAAATATATTTCTTCATACTTTATAGATAAATTGTACATGACAATTATACCACACTAAAAGCCTAGTGCGATAATAGTAGTTTACACTGACTTCTACTCCTTCCTTGCAAATAGAGGTTTTTCGGGTACTTTGTTTTCTTTGATTAGAGACTTGAGCAAAACATTTGTACTCGGCATTATTGGGTTAAGCATTCTGGCTATTGTATATAGTCGTACCACCATATCAGAGATCAATTCTTTGCCTCTATTCTCATCGACTTTGACTACCTTAAACGGCTCCGTTTCTTGAATAAATTTATCTAGTGCAGATATCTCATTCCACACATAATCCGCCGCTTTGTTTATCTCAAAATTTTCATAGAAATTAAAATATTCCGTAAAATCACTTTTTTCAGGAATTTCTGGACATTTTTCCAAATACTTATTAGACAGAGTCATTATACGAGAAACCAGATTACCGAGACCGTTTGCCAAGTTTGCGTTGTAAGCCTCCTTAAATCGCTCTAGTGTAAAAGGGCTGTCTTCGAAGGATGAGACTTCTCTCAAAAGAAAATAACGCAAAGCATCGATCCCATATTCTGACGACAGAGCTTTCGGATCGATAATATTGCCAAGCGACTTTGACATCTTAACGCCACCTTCTGCTGTAATGTGTCCGTTTACAACTATCTTGTCGCTATTATCAACACCAGCGGCCATAAGCATGGCCTGCCACATAACGGCTTGAAAACGGGTATTATCCTTGCCGCAATATTGTACCGGGGTACCCTCCTTCCAATATTTTTCAAACACGGCTCCGTTTTCCGGCCAACCAAGCGTAGAGATGTAGTTCACAAGTGCATCAAACCATACATACATGACATGTTCGTCATCACCTGGCACAATAATACCCCACGGCATCTTGTTCTTTAACCGGGATATCGAAAAATCTTCCAGTCCTCGATTTACGAAGGCCAGGATTTCATTGTAACGAAAACTAGGTACTACAAATTCAGGATTTTTTTGGTAAAAGTCAATCAATGGCTTTTGAAATTGACTGAATCTAAAGAAATAATTTTCCTCTTCTATTATCTCCACTTCTCTTGTTGGGTGATCAGGGCATTTACCATCGATAAGTTGAGACTCTGTTTTTTCTTCTTCACAACCAACACAATATTTAGATTTGTAATTTTTCTTGTATATAAAACCGTTCGCTTCGACCAACTTCCAAAAATGTTGAGCCGATTTCTCATGGCTGGGGTCAGTTGTTCTTATGAAATGAACCTCATCTGAAATACCAAAAGATTTTACTTGCTCTTTAAAATTTTTAAACGCCTCGTCGACAAATTCTTGAGGCGTTTTATCTACCGACTTAGCTTTCTCAAATATTTTCAACCCATGCTCATCTGTACCTGTGTTAAAAAACACATCAAAACCTGCCAGCTTCTTATATCGTGCAACAGCATCAGCTCTTATAAACTCAAGAGCGTGCCCCATATGCAAATCAGCATTTACATACGGTAATGTAGTCGTTATATAAAATGGTTTACTCACGTTAGACAGAATACTACGTTTCTATCCAACTTTTCAAGCACCCTCTTTCAAGCGCCCAGCAGCCCTAATTTTATCTTTCTCTAAATCGCTTAGGTATTCCATTATCATACTGGCAAGTGGCACAGAAATAATAACCCCGATAAAGCCGGCTAGTTTGCCGCCGATAATAAGAGCAAGAATAGAAACTATAGGTGGCACCCCTACTATTTTCTGAACAACAAGAGGATATATAAGCTGATTTTCAAACTGTTGGATAATAAGATAAAGTCCGATAACAAGTAGAGCACTCGAAACACTGCCAGATAGTAGCGCTATGGTAACCGCCGGTATAGCTGCAAGTATTGGTCCAAACAGTGGTATAAGCTCAAAAATACCGGCAAGGACTGCTAGCAACAGTGCATTATCTACTCTCAATAAAGTAAGCCCTAGAAACACAAGTACTGCCACAATAACTGCGAGCAATATCTGTCCCTGCATCCATAGACCGATTTTTTCTTGGGAGCGACGCCATAAGTCTATTATGTAGCTCTCATGCTTCATAGGTGTCACTATCCGCAAAAAGTTTGTGACGCCATCTTTCTCCATAGAAAGATAAAAAGAAAGGACTATCACAAGCAAGAAGCTAAGTATGCCACCAAATATAGTGCTGGCTGTAGAGAAGAAACCATTTGAAAGATTGCCGATCGTAGCATCTATCTGTTCTACAATTTCAGTCAGAGAGAAATTCTGTGATATACCTTGCAAACCTGAATTCTCAGATATTATCTTGCTATCCTGTAGCGGATTCCAAACTTGAAGCTCTCCGAGATAACCCGGCAAACCCGAAAGAAAATCTGCAGATTGATTGAGGAGTGGTAGAAATAGAAAATAAAATGAACTTACCAAAAGTATGGCAATAGTGGTGTATATGAAAAGCACAGAAATAATCCTAGGGACCCCTCTCCGTAGAAACCACTTGGCCCCCGGTTCCATAGCAGAAGCTATGATGACAGCTAGTAGTACGACAAGAACAATGTCTCTGAGTACATAAAGTGCTGCAAGAGAAATAAGTACTACAAAAAATTTAAAAATAGTGCCTACACTTATTTCGATTTTTTTTTCAGTAGTACGAGCAGGCATATACAACTAGCTTATAGTGTTTAGCTTCTAGCTTCTAGTAAAGTTGGGGATTAAGAAAGTTTTTTCGTAAGAAAACTTACCAAATCTTCTTCCCCTACCCTAACTTGCTCTAGAGTGTCTCGATCACGCACAGTCACTCCTCCGTCAGCTGACGGGCCTTTTTCTAAAGTATCAAAGTCAACGGTGACACAAACAGGTGTACCTATCTCATCTTGCCTTCTGTATCGTTTGCCGATGTTGCCATTGTCATCAAACTCTACATACTTAAATTCTTTTTTTAGTATTTCGTATATTTTTTTTGCCTTTTCCACCAGTTCTGGTTTATTCTTTAACAGTGGGAATACCGCCACCTTGACTGGTGCAATCTTTGGAGACAGTTTTAAAACCACTCTTTCCTCCCCTTCTACCACATCTTCATGATATGCGTCACTGATAAAGGCCATAAACATCCTGCCCATACCAACCGAAGTTTCCAGAATCCATGGTATATACTTTTCATTGGTGTGTGGATCAGTGTAGTTGAGATCGGTTCCTGAATATTTCATATGTTGGCTAAGGTCATAATCAGACCTATCATGTATCCCCTCTATCTCATCGAAGCCTGTAGGGAAATTGTACTCTATATCCCAAGCATCTTTTGCATAAAAAACTAGGTTATCGTGTTGTTTGAAGCGCAGATTTTCAGGCTTGATACCCATGCCTAGGTACCAATCAAATCGACTCTTCTTTATCTTTTCATATTCCTCTTTGTTTTGATTTGGTTTTACAAAGTATTGAGTGTCTGCCTGTTCCAACTCTCTTGTGCGAAATAGAAAATTGCGGGGCGATATTTCATTTCTAAAAGCTTTGCCGATCTGAGCAATACCAAAGGGAATCTGCATTCTAGTAGAATTGACGACGTTTTTAAAATTGAGATATATGCCTTGGCAAGCCTCGCCGGGTAGATAGACTGGCTCTTTACCTTCTCCTGTAAAATCACCGAGATTTGATTTTACAAGAAGGTTAAAAGATTTGGATGGAGTAAAATCGTGAGAACCACATTTCGGACAAGATATTTTTTGCCTATTTTCTTCAAAAAGATTAGCAAGTTCTGATTCAGACATCTTTTCATCAGCCGCTACACCTATATTATTTAGTTCTTTATCAACTCTTATCCTTGTATTACATTTTCTACATTCTGACAAAGGATCAGAAAATCCTCCCACATGTCCAGAAGCCTCCCATACTCTCGGGTCCTTAAACATAGCAGAATCTATGGCTACAAAATCGTCCCTATCTACCAAATGAGCTTCGAACCACTCCTTCTTTAGGTTATTTAGGAGCAATGTTCCATACGGCCCAAAATCATAGAGCCCTGCCATCCCCCCATAAATTTCAGAACCCTGAAAAACAAAGCCCCTGCGCTTACACAACGAAACGATTTTATCTAGTTTATTTTCTGAAGCCATAACAGTGCTTTTATATCATTATGGTATTACTTTGTCATCACCCATTCTAAAAGTAGAATCTGTATTAAAGTTTGTAGTTACTGCTGGAGCCGTATCTACCAAGGTCACACCTGTCACTCTGTCTCTGGATTGCAATGTGGCTTCCCCTACCAAGACCGGAGAAGAACCTATTTGACTGGTACTTGGTAGCAATTCCACTTGGAAATAAGCCTCCTTCGGAGAAGCACCGAACCCAGCGTTTGGAAGAACAGTCCCAGCATTCCACACCAATTCATTGCTAAGCGGATTATAGGTAAAGCTCCCATCGTCAGGATTTTTCAGACCTGTAAACCTAACATATGGTGGCAGGGTTGCTCTGACTTCGGTATCGCTTGCTTGATTAAAAGTATTTGTAATCCCCCATACAATAGTATAAGTGGTATTTTGTTCAGCTTTAGGAGGTATGGGTCCCGAATTTTCAAATTTTCCTATAGATCTGACAGCACGGGCTGCTAAATTAAGATTTGTAGTCAGAGTTATTTTCCTTGTTTCAAAAGCATTGATATTTTCTACAGAACCGGACTCGAGAACTCTCTCCCCTACAACTTTGAAATCAATATTTAGTTCGGGTCGCTCTGACTTTGAAATTTTCTGATAATCAAGAGGTTTGAGACTAAAATTAAGAGTCACTGTTTCCCCCGGCCCCATATCTCTGAGTTGCGCCACCGATCTATCATCCCATGAAATAGTATTATCTATGGACCTATAATACCCCCCACTACCCACATTCACTCCATTCTTATCCAAAGCTCCACCAGAAACTTTTGCGTCAGCTTTGATGTTGAAAACCCTGTTAGGAAGATTGTTTCTAATGATAAATCTAACATTTACATCCTGACCATTTGTGGCTGCATAATCTCCGCTACTATTTTCTATGGATGTAGTAATCCCAAGAAAAGGTTTTTTGATAGCAATAGTTTCAGTCAGTTCGGCTAGCATCACTTTAATATCTCTTTCATCATCTTCGCTTTTTGTGCCCGAATAAATCCTAAAAGATTTTTCTTCATTGTCCTGCCCGATTATGGTACCGGTTATAGATATCGTCTTTTTCTCTCCCTGCTTCAAAGTCGGTATTACCCAAATATTGTCTCTATCTAGAGGTCTAGTATTAGAGCTTTTGTAAACAAAACCAAAAGGATAATCAACTTTTAGCAGTAGGCCATTTATTGGTTCTTTGGAATTGGATACAACTTCTATTTTGAAATCCACATCTTGATTCGAATTCACTTCCTTAGGATAGGTAGGGGTAATTATTATCGGAGCAGAACTTATCGAGAATTCGTGTTTCTTTTCTTTGTAAAATAGAGCACTAGAATTTTCTATTCTATATTCGAGTGAGATTTTTACATTTTTTATTGATTCTTTATCTCCGTAAAAAACCGCGCTTACCTTTTGAGCCACTTGTTCTCCTGGTTCTATACTACCAAGATCAAAACGCTCGCTGTTCAGCTCTTTTAGGTCAACAGGCTTTCTAGTGCCTATAGGGTATTCGACAAGTACTGAGACCATATCAAGTCTAGCGTTGTTGTTGTTTATAACCCCAACATCAAAAGATACTTCTTGACCAGCCGCTATAGAAAGCGGACTGATCACCTTTATATCGACATTCTCAGATGAAACAAGGTTGCCACCACGCCAGAAAATAAAAATAGCGATTAGTGCAGCAAGTACAAAGAAAGATAGTGATGCAAAAAAGAATTTTTTTACATAAGCATGCCCACCTGATGCAGCTTTGGCAAATTTATAAGCCATTTGATCAAATTTACCGTTGTCTGACTTCTGCCAATCATCCCCCACAGCAAAAGAACCCTCGGAATGCTTCAATTCAGTCCTCCCCACATCTATAACATCTGGTGATTTTCGAGAGTAGAGCTTCTTCTCTAGTTTTTGCAATCTATCGCTATTATTTTCATACATATTCGTAAAGTATTATACCACCAAATTACATAGTTGAAGATTTGATAGATGAATTTATTATACGAGTTATAAAGACTTTGTCCTTATTTACTTCTTTTAAAAGCTCTTTTGATATAGTTTTTTTCATATAGCCATTGAGAACATCAACATGCTCCAAGATACCCTTAGCATTTAGAATTCTTGCAACAATCAATAGTTCAAGTGGGACTAGGTCATTCGAATCTATACTCTTTATTTCTAGCAGACCACTCAGTACATAATCGTACAACTCTTTATCATCTTCGCTAGGATGCCCCAAGCGTCTAAGTAAAGATAATATTTTATTTAATACAAACAACTTCTCTTTTGAGAACCTAAGATCTTCAAAAAAATTTGAAAAAACCTTTTGACCTACAATTTTTATTCCTCGCTTAGTGTGTATAAGAGAATACTCTCCTAGGCAAAATGGTTGTACCCCTTGCCTAATCTTTGACCCTACTTTTCTTGTACCGACAGCAAAAGCGTGCACTAACCCAAAATCTCTGGAAAACATGATCAGTCCGCTATTTCCCTCACCTAGCTCATAATTTGAAAGCACAATTCCTTTCGTGTGATATTTGTTGTACATGATCTGTATTATGGGACAAGTATTATGTATTGCGGTTTAAAGATATAGAAAAAGAAAGCCCCCCAACAACCACTTCTCCCCCTATGCCATCTTCAAATTTTATTTCAACAATATTTGTTGGTTTTTTTATATCTTCTATAACCCCATTCAAAAACTCCTCACCGTCTTTATCAGTTTTGACTATAAGCACAGCTCTGTCAGTCGGCTCCAGACCTTTTTGTTTGCGCAATTCTTGTATAGCACGTATAAACTCCCTCTTATATCCTTCTTTTTGCAATTCTGGTGTTATCTCGGTATCAAGCTCTACTTCATTATCTAGACCTTGTACGAATTCGACTTCTTTTACATTAACTTCATCTTTTATTAAATTTATATATTCATCTCCCCCCTTCAACTTTTCACTTTTCACTTTCAACTGGCTTAAAGGCTGTCTTACTTTGATACCCACATCATTTCTATTCTCTAGCGCTTGAGACACCACTCTCCTTACTTCACTCATTCTATCCAAAACATCGACATCTACCTTTTTTTGTTTTGGCCAATCGCACAAATGGACACTCATAGGTTCTTCCTCTGTTTTCAAATCTTGATACAAAGCTTCAGCAAAAAACGGTGTAAATGGTGCCATGTATTTGGAGAGTTCTTTCAAAACAAAGGCTGTAGTTGAGAGAGCGTTTTTTTTGTCTTCCAAATCATCTGATTTAAATCTATCTCTTGATCTTCTGATATACCAAGTAGAAAAATCATTAACAAAATCTTTGATCGGACGAACAGCAGAAAAGAGATCAAAATTTTCTAAAGATTTGGTGCCAGAGGTTACTAACTCATCGAGCTGTGCCAATATCCAACGATCTAGAACTTTATTACTATTTCTATGCGCTTCTATATCTTTGCTCGCATACATTTTGTAGAAAGATAGTATATTTGTAAGTGGGTTCCATGCTTTTTTTACTATTTCATCTACACTCCTTTCGTCAAAGTTTTTTGAGTCTCCAGGACTATTTACGCTATACATCCAAAAACGTAACGTATCTACTCCATACTTATCTGTCATAAGCCATGGGTCTACAATGTTGCCAAGCGACTTGCTCATTTTTTTACCTTCGCTGTCTAATATGTGCCCGAGGCATATGACATTTTTGTAAGCATTGCCCTTACCCATAAGTACACCTATGGCATGGAGGGTATAAAACCAGCCTCTAGTTTGATCTATCGCTTCAGATATATAATCTGCGGGATAAAGAATTTTATCCCGACCTCCTTGCAAAAAATGATCTTGGGCAAACGGCATAGCACCAGAATCAAACCACACATCCATTACCTCTTTCACTCTGGTAAGCTTCTCTCCATTGTCTCCAAGCAGTTCTACATCATCAATATATGGTTTGTGCAAATCAAGTTCATAATCTTCGTTGTGAGGAAAAGAGAAAAATGCAAGCTCCTTAACTTCTGCGGTTTTTTGATCATAAGAAACTTTGTTCAAATCTAGAGCATGTAACCCCGCGATTTCAAACAATATCCAAATAGGAAATCCATGAGAAACAATTATTATATTTTTATCCTTATATTTAGACTCTATATCAAAGATAAAATCGCCCATTCTTTTACGAACCTCAATATTATTTTCATTTGGCTTTATTTCACAAATCCTTTCGTCAAAAATAATCTTCCCTACACCAAGTTCCTTTTTTAACACATCCACTGTTTCTCGTGTTCTCAAAAAAGGAGAGCTAATTATTATATCGATTTTCTCTTTTTTTAATTCCTTGCACGATTCCAAAATCTCTTCTTTGCCTTTATCTGTCAAATGATTTTCAGGATCTCCTTCTCTATCTGATATCCCTGTAATATTACTTTTTGCCTCCCCGTGGCGCATTACAAAATATTTGTTGCCAGATTTTTTAGTGTATTTTTTGAGCTCATCTATGCTTCCAACAACCAAAGGCTCCCCCCTCTCATTCTGCCATACAGGAAGTGGTGTGCCCCAATATCTCTCTCTGGATATTGCCCAATCTTTTATTTCTCGCAACCATTCACCAAAACGTCCTTCTTTTATGTGAGACGGTTCCCAATTTATATTTTTATTTTGCTCTACCAACTCTTCTCGCAAACTAGACATCTTTATATACCACGAGTCTCTAGCGTAATAGATAAGCGCAGTCTTACATCTCCAGCAATGCGGATATGAGTGCTCGTACTTTTCTTTTTTGAATAACAAGTTTCTATGAGCTAAATCTTTTATTATCTCTACAGTAGTTTCTTCATCCTTCACAAACTTACCTTCAAGAAAATCTGTACCACTAATGAAATGACCGCTCTCATCTACCAGATGATACTTTGGCAAACCTATCTTTGTACCAAGTACAAAGTCGTCTTGCCCGTACATGACAGCAGTATGCACTATACCAGTGCCATCTTCAGTATTCACAAAATCCGCAGCATAAACTTTGTAAGCTTTCTGAAAGGACTCCTGCCCTTCTTGCTCAAAATTATTTTTCAGAAAGTCATAAAGGGGTTCATAGTTTAAACCAACAAGATCCTTACCTTTCATTTCCTTGATTATCTTATACTCATCTGATCCAAAGACGCTTTCTAGACGATCCTTTGCTAAGATAAATCGGACCAGATCACCCACACCCTCATCTTTTTTCTCTATTTCAACATAATCGATATTCTGACCCACAGCCAAGGCCACATTGCCAGGTAATGTCCACGGAGTTGTTGTCCAAGCAAGAACTGAAGTGTTTGGGCTGTCTTTCAATTTGAATTCCACTGTTATAGAAAGATCCTTTACAGTCTCATATCCTTGTGCGAGCTCATGACTAGAAAGAGCTGTGCCACAACGCGGACACCAAGGTACTACCTTGTAATCTTTGTATAGAAGATTTTTTTTATCGACTTCCTTGAGGATATTCCAGACCGATTCTATATAAGAATTGTCGTAGGTAATATATGGATTTTCTAGGTCGATCCAATAACCGATCCTCTTTGTAAACTTCTCCCATATATCTTTGTACTCCCAGACGCTCTCTTTACATTTTTTATTGAAAGCGGCTATACCATACTCTTCGATTTCTTTTTTGGATTTCAAACCAAGCTGCTTCTCTACCTGCAACTCTACAGGTAAGCCGTGGGTATCCCACCCCCCTTTTCGGCGCACATAAAAGCCCTGCATGGTCTTATAACGAGGAATGGCATCTTTGAATGCCCTAGCTTCGAGGTGATGGATCCCCGGTTTACCGTTTGCAGTAGGAGGACCTTCGTAAAAGACAAATTCTTTTTTACCAAATAACCAGTTACCAGCCTTGTTTTTCTCCAAAGACTTTTCGAAAATTTTGTTTTCCTGCCAAAATGCAAGTATCTCTTCCTCTCTCTTCGCTATTTGAGATTTTGTGTTTTGGTCAGCATTTTGATTGTCAGAAACATCGTTCATTGCACAATAGTATCTGATTTTGCCCCCATTTTCAAAAAATCAAAAGCGGTCTTAAATTCTAGAGGCAACTCTGATACTAAATTTAGGAAAGTGCCGTCTGGTAGCTCTACTTTGATAGAGAGAGCATGTAGCGCTAAGCGCGAAAAACCAAGGCAGGAGCTTGAACCATCACAAACTTTGTTATTTCCATATAGTTTATCGCAGACCACAGGATGACTGATCGATTTCATGTGCACCCTTATCTGGTGAGTCCTGCCCGTTTTTGGCATGACTTCAAGATATGCAAATTCCATATTATTGGCCAAGACCTTGTACTCAGTCACAGCTTCCCTCAACTCACCTCTAGCGTTTCTCTGTGCAGACCATTTACGAAAATCGCTGGCACTCCTACCGATAGGACTACTTATCACCCCCTCCACCCTTTCACTTCTAAAACTGCCCCAGACAACAGCGTTGTACACCTTCGCTACTCTCCTATCTTGAAATTGCTTTTTTAGAAACTGATGGACTTCTTGCGTTTTTGCTACTATTATCACTCCGCTCGTGTCCTTGTCTAACCTGTGGACTATGCCGGGCCTTTTTATTGTTACTCCACTTTGCAAGACCTGCTCTTCCCCCACCTGAGCAAGATTGGGGTAATTTGTATTTATCCAATCAACCAAAGTCTTCTCCTCACTTCTTCCATCAGAATGGACCATAAGCCCGCTGGGCTTATCCAATCCCAAAATATAGTCATCTTCGTATATGATTTTTGGCTCCATAATGTTAACTATGCCATAAATTTATGTTATGGTATATTGGTCTCCGTCGGGGAACGACATGCGCGGTTAGCTCAGTTGGTAGAGCACTCGATTTACACTCGAGCTGTCGGGGGTTCAAGTCCCTCACCGCGCACCAAACAAAGTTTAATAATTGAGTAAGTATGAAGATATTTTTTGGGATATTGATAATAATAGTACTGCTACTTGTCCTTTTTTTGGTTCGAGGTAGTAAGCAAGCAGTTAGGACAAATCTTGAAAACAAAGATAAGTCTTACTATTTTGGCTTAGAAAAAATAGAGCTACGAGTTGGAGAGAGCAAAAACATAGACAACAGAACGATAAAACTACTAGAAGTGCGCGACAGTAGGTGTCCGAAAGGGGCTACATGTATACAGGCCGGAGAAGCAATTGCTCTATATGAAATAACGTCAGACAAAAAAACAGAAAATTTTGAATTAAAACTTACTGGAGAAGTAGACTTAGCAGAATTTCCGGATTGGGAACAGAGTCCAAATATAAAGAGGTTTATGGTGCCACTTTCTCTAACACCAGAAAGCGTCATATATCTTATATCAGTCCTACCCTATCCAAGCTTGGAGCAAAGCAAAGGAGAGCAAGTTGCAACTCTTATATATGAGGACCGAGAAAGTTCTGAAAAATTAAGTAGAGTCTTTGAGCTTGCAAATAAAAAACTAAAATCAAGAACCGAGCTTGATGGCCCCATATACAAAGTTGTCCAAATGTACCCATTTGGAGCAAGTAGGAAGGTGTGGTTTATAGAATATGCAAAAGGCCTCAATGTTTTAGAAGATAGCGAAAGAATCAAATTTGAGGTAGATTTAGAGGGCCAGACAGTCAAGGAGGTACGATAGTGAAAAAAAAATAAAATTTGCCCCTGTAGTTAAATGGATATAACTGCGGACTTCTAAGCCGTTATTCGAGGTTCGATTCCTCGCGGGGGCACCAAAACTAAGAGCTGGGCCTTGTGCCTAGTTTTTAGTTTTGGTCCACGGAATCGAAGCCCGATTGAGATATTTCTGGAGAGACGAACAGAAATATCCAATTGGGGTACTGAACGTGTAACGTTCGATTCCTCGCGGGGGCACCAGAATTATTGAGAGACAGAACTCTGTATAGCCGGGTCGGTAGTTGAAGTAGTAGAAGAATTCACATACTCCAACCTCTTGTTTGTGGCAGTTTTTAAGCTTTCTAAATTTATCACAGAGGTTATTTCATCTTCTACAGTAGACTCTTCTCCTTTGTACTCTTCTTTGTATACCTTTCTAAAAAAGAATCCCCCGATTAAAACTCCTAAAATAAAGAACCCGAGCATTACTAAGAGCACCTTCTGCCACATTTTTTTTGGGTCAGAGGCGTCAGAATTAGACAGATTCGTAATCTTTGTTTTGGAGCCAAAAAGTTTTATTGAGGCAATTTTCATATTATTTTTCTCTAAAGACAACGAGCAATACAGATCCATTCCATACACCACTTTTATCATAATCTAGCAAGACATTCCTCTGTTCAATACCAAAACTTTGCTTGCTTAGTCTATCTAAAAAATTATAGATACTATTCCACTCTCCACTCATATTGATCCGTACTTGCAGATCCTCTTTAAAAGTAGCCTTGGCTTTTGTGTCAGGAACAATAGAAACTATTTCCATCTCGACTCCCACCTGCTTGGCCAAAGATTCTATATCGTCTATAAAGGAAGCTTCGTCTCCACTCTTTATGAAAAAATTATCAAGTACAGATAACTCCAAGCTATTGTTTACCTCTATAGCTTTGATAGCCGACAATTTACGATTGGTAGTAATATCTGACTCTGCAGCCTTATAAGCAACCTCTATGCCTTTGACTGTATCATTAACCCAATAAAGAGAAAAAAAGTAAAGACAAATACCTGCTATCCCTAACAGCATGGCAGCAATATCAATCTTTTTTGATATATTTTTTATCATTGTTTTATTAAGAGATAGATTGTGAATGGAAGGTTGCTCTCTCTAGCTAGACTAGAAACCGGCAGTTCTACTTTTTCAAATTTTTTTGTACTCTCTAGTTTCTTTTGGAAATCTATGAGAGCTTGCCGGTTCGTAGCTATACCACTCACAGATAAAATAACTCCTGAGAAACCTTCTCTTCTACTCTCTATATCATAACTAAAACCAGTGATAGAAACTCTATCATTCTTTGAGGAAACCACGGATTCAACTAGGGAGTTAAAATTTATATTACCTTCGAGTAATCGAAAAAAGGAAAGTTTTGACTTTATATCTTCAGGTCTTTCTAAGACGGAAGCATCTGCTATATCTACAGATGATTCTTCATAAGGTTTTGCCTTATATTCCTCGGTCTTAGATCTAGCTAGTATATAGGCAGGGAACAACATAACTATAGAGAATACGGAAACCAAAAATACACTCCTAGAAAGAGCAGAGAAAAACCTGGACCTTAAATCCTTGGAATACTTCTTTTTTCTTTCATCAGTAAGTAGGTTGGTGATCATAGGTTTATAATGCTAGCCCCAGTAGCCCCAGCGAGACTGAGTGAATCTTCAAATGAGACGTTCGGAGTATAATCGGCAATATTAAAAATGTTTGTCCATATATTTGGGAAAATAGGTTTGGAAGATATAGAACTGTTAGATTTCAAAGTAGCGACTACATCTTTGGCATATTTAAAATCTCCACAAACATAAACCTCCACATTATCAAAATGTTCACCTTCATATGATTGCCAGTACTCTTTAAACTTTTGTAATTCGTCTACGAAGTTTGTGGAGTAACTGTCATCTGCTGTGTTACGGATAGTTGCAAAGTTTATAACTCTATCGACGACCATATATATACCTATACGGTTTTCTCTAGCATGGACTATAACCACATTGCCCTCTTTGTTTTGTGGGATAGTCGACAACACTAACGCCTGAGATTCTGGTATAGCGCATATGGCATCAAAGCCAGCTGAATCAAAAATATTGCTGATAAACTCTATATCTTTCTTAGCACAGACGGTGACCACAGCTCTTATCTTGTCCTCACTTATCTTATTTTTTGGATATATAGGAATAAACTCTACTATAGCCTCATCTATAGAGAGCGGCACATTCTCTTCGAGAGTGAATAGTATAGACTCCTTTATATTTCCTCCTTTCGGAAGGGCTACTTCTGTCTTATACACATACACCAATTCATCTGGCACAGTAAAAACAACCTTTTCTTCAGCGAAGTTTTTTGATATTTTTCTCAACTCTAGAACAAAAGCTTCTTGATCTAAAATTATCCCTCCAACAACTATCCCTTTGTTTAGTGGTATAAATGAAGTCTTTACAGGGTAATGTTTACTGTTTCTCGGCACTGACACTGCTTTTATAGCAAGGTCAGAGAAAGAGATACCAACAACATCTGGGTTCAAAAGTTCTGGTACTGGAAAATATCGAAAGATCTTATTCGACAACATACCCAGAATTATACCATTAAGAATTTGGCCTCTACAAATACTTTTTCCTATTTCTCTCTGTCTAAGTAACTTTGGAGTATCAGTGCAGCAGCGCTCGCATCTAGCATCTGATTTTTACCTTGTATTTTTTCTGCCTGAACACTTGTTAGAAATTCTGGCTCATAGATCACTTCTAATGCTGTTTCTTCTTTCAATTCTTCTACAAACCTATCTATATCTTTCATGATAAGGTTTGGTTCTCCGGCATAGTTTAGGGATTCTCCTACCACCACAAGACCTACCTCTTTATCTTTTATTATCTCTGATATTTCAAAAAGGAGGCTCTTTGTATTTTTGAGCACCACGAGAGGAAAAGCAAACTTACCATCTTCGTCTGAGACAGCCACCCCTACCCTCTTGTCACCATAATCTATTCCTAGAGTTCTCATGCACTACATTTATACTAGAAAAACAGATTTGCGCAATGAGTTAGCAAGCTGATTGTTTATCTTTTGATTTTTTTTCTTCCATATAGATCGAATACAAACCAAAACAAAAAAACAACAGGAGCAATAATTCTGGTAAAAAGAAAGTAGGGTCATACACTTCTATATCCAGATAATTCTCTGGATTATAAAGTACGGTCACCTTTTTATTTTTGTAGATAGTGGGGCGAGTAAATCCTGCTTCCATCGTGGAAGTGTATACTTTTCCGCCTATTTTATATTCTATAAGATACTTAGCGGCACTTATTCCCTTTCCCCATCCTTGGATATCAACCACCTTCACCACCCTCCCTTCCGCTATCGAATAATTTAGGTACGGAATAATCTTAAGATAGACCATACTTAAAACAGTAATGGCAATAAGAACGATAGTGGCTATCTTCTCCTTAAGCATATTGATTCAAATTTTGATTTTCGACCTATTTGCGGGAATGGTTAGATGCGTTTAGAACTGTTAATTGGCAAGTTGTTCGGAAAGAACTTTTTTGACCAAATCATCAGATTTACTATAATAATTCCCGCTAAGTGTATGGAGATAAATCTCGTTATTAACAGGATCATAGAGAGCTACTTTTTCAGAGCCACTACAGGCATGAGGATAACAGCCTTCCATTAAAATCATTTTTCTACCATCTTGGAATACCATAACTTTATTACCAGAGGAAACATTCATGTCAATATCTGTGAATTTTGGATAAACTTTTTTTAGGTTAGCTAACACCTCGGGATAATTTTTAAATGTATCGGATGGATATAGGCCATATTTTTCTAAAAGAGGGTCATTTTCTATTATCACAATAGGAGTGTACATACTATTTTTTTGATAGTAGAAAAAATATGCTCCGCCAGCAAAAATCAACACAAGAAGTAAGAATAAAATAAACTTTTTCACGTATATATTATTGCACAAAATGCTTCTTTATAAAAGCTCTCCCCGAACTCGATTTTAAATACTTTTCGAAGTTGAAAGCTTTGTATTCATTATTCAAAGCAACATAAAAATCTAGCTCCAGTGGTAATCTATCTTTGGTAGCTGGCACATTCCCAGACTTATGTCTTTTAATTCTATCTTTCAAATCATTAGTACAACCAATATAAAAGCCATCTTTGCATTTTAAAGAATACACATAATGCATAAGATTATTTTATCAGGTTGTAGCGAAGGTCGCCTTCGCGTCCCTTCAGCGGACTTCGTCACGCAGAAGGTCCGCTACTGCGGACCGAAGGCGGTGTGTATTGGACGAAGTTCGAATGTATTTCGGTCAAAATCCGCAGGATTTTGACGAATGACACTTGCGCCTCGGCCGCGCTCGACAAGCTCGCGCGGGGCAAAACCCAAAAATTTCCTATCATTTTCATTTGCGGCTCCCCCCACACCCCCCGCCGCGAAGCGGAAAATTTGAAAGGAAGGAAATTTTTGGTTTTGCTGCCGCCGCTTCA
>CAZJPJ010000006.1:24525-55355 GCA_964548205.1 uncultured Candidatus Saccharibacteria bacterium | reverse complement strand
GCATGCCTTATCCACGCCGCCAGCGTTCATCCTGAGCTAGGATCAAACTCTAAAATTAAACGAAGTTTGATTTTAGCTGAGCCAGTCAAAGCAAAGCTTTGGCTACTCAGATTTTATTTCAACCCCTCGATTGTACTCAATACACTCGGGGTTAGAAATTCTTCGAAATTTTTAACGGAACAAAACAAAAAACACCTGTATGTTAATTTGCTTTTGATCCCAGCTCCTCCACCTCACGAATCAAGCAAGGTGGAAAAATCACTGAATAAATATACGTTTACTTGCATATTCAATCTTACTATTCATTTTTCAACGAACACTTAGGCGCTATTATATACCATATAATATATGGGTCAAGTCTTTGCCTTAGGAGATTTGTGGACTTGTCTCTGGTTCTGTTGTAGGAGGTACAGCTAGACCTGCTTTTGCCCTGCTGAGCTCCCTATAAACATATACAGTCGCAAGTAATGTTACTGGCATAGTAAGGATTACTCCTATGCCAAAAACGATAATACCGGCTACATTTATAAGTCCAACAATAATTCCGAATAGGGAGAGTTTCCATATGCTACCTCTGGTGATATTCCAACTTTCCTTGATTGATGAGATGATGCCCATTTTGGTATCTATAAGTATCATTGAGCTGAATGAGAGTCTGACTGCCAATAGAAAACCGGGTATGATGAGAGCTATGAGACCTGCTACTACAATCAATCCGGTAAGTATGCTTACACCCAAGAATCGCCATAAAAGCCTGTACTCGTTCCATATATCCATTACCTCTGGCTTTTCTCCATCGTGGATACGCAAAAACATTTTTGTATAGCCTATATGGGCAATTATGCTTGCGATCATGGCTGCAAGATTTAATATGCCAATCAGAATCTTATTTTCACCATTAAGACCTGTAATCATCTGTAAGGCGAAAATGATGAGGGTTGCTAATACAGATATTTTCCAGTTTTTTACAAAAGTATTGTATCCATAACGTATAGCACTTTTTATACTTGGCATCAGGTTTTTAGAATTTTACTGATAAAACTATTACTCCCAGTTTACCATATTTCTTGCTAAGAGCCAATATGTGTGAGAAAGTGTAACGGTGGATAATAAAAAAACAAGAAAAAGGCAAAAAAGAATAGAAAAGTCAGAAAATTTAGAAATAAAGGAAGGAAAAAATAAAAATTTGAAAACTGCTGTCATAAGAGTCATATCCAAGCCTCTTGGTTTTATCGCTATAGATGAAAAAAATGAGCTTGTGGTATACGAAGAAAATCTAAACACAGCTCTTGATCGTGATGAGGTGGAGTACGAAAGTATAGGTAGAGGTAAAGCCAAAGTAAAAAGAATAATAAAAAGAAATAAGACCGAATTTGTGAGCATGCTTGAAGGCTCTCAGGGGGCTGGGCTCAAAGCTCGGCCAACTGACCATAGGTTTTATAAAAGTATCGAGCTTTTTAACTATAGTAAAGATGCTAAGCCTGGACTTAAGGCCTTGGTCAGGATCGATAGTTGGCAAAACATGTCTCAAAATCCTAGAGGGAGTATTCTTAAGATCATTGGTGAAGCAGGAGAACATGAGACGGAGATGCAAAGCATCTTGCTCGACAAGGGCATTGTCTATGATTTTCCGGAGGAGGTAGAAAAAGAAGCGCAGAAAATTGCGGATGAGTATAAAAAAATGCTCTCTGAGGAAAGTGTTTTGGGTTCAACCCCACCCCCTGCCCCCTCCCCTCGATCGAGGGGAGGGGGAAAAGAAGACGATAGTCTTCTTGGGGGTGGGGTTGCAAGGAGAGACTTTCGCGATATCGTTACTTTCACTATCGACCCAGCAGATGCGAAGGACTTCGACGATGCTCTTTCTTACAAAAAAATAGATGAGAATATTATAGAAGTAGGTGTTCATATTGCCGACGTATCTCATTTTGTTACAGTGGGAAGTGCTCTAGATAGAGAAGCGAGGAAGAGATCATTCTCTACCTATCTGGTAGACCGTACTATCCCTATGTTGCCAGAAGTTTTGAGCAATGATCTGTGTAGTTTGAATCCAAATGCAGATAGATATGCCTTCGGTGCAGTTTTTAAAATAAATAAAGAGTCGGGAGAAATATTGGATAGATGGTTTGGTAAGACACTCATAAATTCTGATAAAAGATTTAGTTATGAAGAGGCACAGGAGTTGATTGATGGTGTCAAAAAATCAAATTCGAATTCCCCCTCCCCTGAACAAGGGGAGGGGGCGAGGGGTGGGGTTTTTAAACCTATCCTCACTGCCCTCAACCGCCTTGCAAACATCTATCGCGAGCAAAATAGAAAAGAAGGAGCTATAGAATTTGAGACAGAAGAAGTGAAGTTTGTACTTGATGGAGAAGGTGTGCCTGTGAAGGTATACAAAAAACCACGACTCGATACCATGAAGATGATAGAAGAGTGGATGCTTCTTGCAAACAGAGAAGTAGCAAAATATATTGCGAGCAAGATTAAAAATGGCCATGGAGCTTCGATATACAGGATACATGATTTGCCAAATGTAGATAGGTTAGAAGAACTTGCGATATTCGTAAGGGCCTTGGGTTATGAATTGCCGATAAGAAATGGGGCTGTGAGTGCCAAAGATCTGAATGTCTTATTTTCTGCCATAGAAGGACACACAGCAGAATCTTTGGTAAAAACTGCAGCAGTAAGGAGTATGTCTAAGGCCATCTACTCGACGAAAAATATAGGACACTTTGGATTGGCTTTTAAGTATTATACTCACTTCACCTCCCCTATCCGTCGCTACCCAGACTTGGTTGTACATCGTATTCTCGAAAATCATCTAAATGGAGGAAAGATAGGTAAGGACGAGTATGCTAAGTTTGAAAAGATAGCGCTCGAAGCTAGTGAAAAAGAAGTCAAAGTACAAGAAGCCGAGAGAGACAGTATCAAATACAAACAAGTAGAGTATATGCAAAGCAAAGTTGGCGAAACTTTCGAATGCACTATATCTGGAGTGACAGAATGGGGCATGTATCTGGAAGATCCTGAGAGTAAAGCGGAAGGATTGGTAAGGCTACGTGATATGGAAGGCGACACATTCGAACTCGATGCTAAAAATTATTGTATCGTCGGTACATCTACAAAAAAGAAATACACTCTTGGTGACAAAGTAAAAGCCAAGCTCACAGCTGCCGACCTCGACCGTAAGACTCTAGATTTTAAACTGATCTAGGTTTTGAATTTTTCCTCATGATCAAAAATATAGTTATATACACAAGAGCTAGAGCGCTATAGTTTATGAGCATGAAGGTGGGATGAGCCCAAGAGATGCCGTGGCTAAAGCGATATCCCGAGAGCGGAAAGAGAAAAGGTGTCTCATAAAATCCTCTGTGAGTAAAAATATCGATACCTATATGCAGCGCCCAGCCAAAAAGTGGCCACCATATTTTACCCTTTCTTAGTATTGTGACGACGATAAACAAAGTAGCAAATAGAATAAAACTATGAGTATAGTTGTAAGATTCGCTAGCAAAAGCCAGAAGTTTTTGACCTATGCCACTCGGACTAAAAACGCTCTCGCCTGACAAAATGGCGTAGATAAAAATAGGTGTGAAGGAAAGTAGATCTGGTATTACACCCATAAATGCTGAAAGCGCCAAGAGCTTTTTGTTTTGCTTGTATTTTTTAGCATATAGGGCAGTGGTCCAAAGTGTGTGTGCGAAGATGTCCATATTAATATATTTATTTAGCTACTGACACTGCTTCATCGAACGCGATTGATAAAAGTCTAGATACTCCGTCCTTACCCATAGTCACCCCGTATATCACCCCTGCTCTGCTCATAGTTTCGCGGTTGTGAGTTATAAGTATCAGTTGAGAATATTTGGAAAGTTCGGCGATCATGTCCCCATACCTTTTTGAGTTCGCTTCATCTAAGGCCGCATCGGTCTCATCGAGAATAATAAAGGGCGGTGGATTGACCTGCGACATGGCAAAGATAAGGGCTATAGAAGTAAGGGCTCTCTCTCCTCCTGATAGCATATCCAAATTGCGAATATTTTTTCTAGGCAAGCTCAACGATATATCTACTCCTGTTTCTTCCTCCTCACTATTGTTGTTACTGATTTGACCAAAACTAATGGCATCTAGCTCGTCTGGTGTTTTCTTTTTTTCTAGCTTCTCTACTACAAGCTTTGCTTCCCCTCCATCAAACATTATTTTGAAAAACTCTCCAAATTTTTCATTGATCATTTTAAGTCCATTTTCGAATTCATCTTTTAGTTTTTGGTCAAGGTCTCGTATTACTGCTTCAAGAGCATCTATAGATCTTTCTATGTCTGACAGCTCTTTTTCTAGATATTTATCGCGCTCCTCTGTTTCTTGGTATTCCTTCAAAACCTCAGCTCCGCCGATACCTCCTGTCTCCTCAAGTCGTATTTTTAGCCTCTCTATTTCTCTTTTTGCAGATTCTTGGGAGTCTCTATTTTGTAATATTAAGTCTTCTGATACTTCTAATTGATCATTTTGGAAACCTAAAACAAGGTTACCTAGCAAAGCGGCGGCTTCACTCATACTCTGCTTCCATGCTTCCTCGACCACACTTAGGGTTCTTAGTTCTAGGTCGATCTTCTCTATTTCGTTGCGGTGGGTAGATTGTTCTGAAGATATACGGAATATTTCTCTCTCAGCTTCGCGGCTAGTATCTTTATCCCTTTCTATTGAACTTCTTATATTTTTATAACTTTCTTCTAGCTCCAGAAGCCCAAGTTCAAGCTCTTGAAAATTTTTCTCTAGCTCAGATTTTCGTGATAAGAGTCTGTTTTTCTCCTCTTCTGAATTTTCTCTGTTTTCTGGATCGCTACTCTGAGTGGATTCTGACCTATATGAGTCTATAAAGCTCTTTATTTTGTTGCCGATTTCGATAAGAAGAAGCCTTATATCATCGGCGCTAGACATGTTTTGAGATTTCCATACATTACTCTCGATATCCCGTGAAAGGTCTTCAATCTTTTCTATAGATATGGTTATGGTTTTTTCTGTGGTTATTTCGCTATGATTTTGCAATCTACTAGCAGCATTGATCTCACCCTCTATCTTTCCTAGTTCTCGAGTCTGTGCATCTCTCTGATTGTGTAAATCTTTTAGTTTATTCTCTATTTTTAGCAAACTCTCACTCTTATCGTCTTTGGAGGTTGATGTCGATAAAAGATCTCTAGCTTTCTCCATTGATACTTCTAACTCTTTCATTTTCTTTTCTATTGGGGTGCGTGCATTCTCTAGGAGGCTTCGCTTATTCAAAATATAGACAGATTCAGTTTTTAGAAAAGATCTGTATTTGCGTGCAAGTTCTTGCCTTATTTCTTCTGCCTTCTCTGCTTTTTCTACCTGTTTTTTCAAAAAGCGAAGATGAGGAGCGATCTCTTTTCTCAACAGATCTACTTCCTTCATATTCATTTTCGCTTGTTCTAGTTTTCTTTCCCCTTCGATTTTTTTGTACTGATATACTTTTAGTCCCAAAGCGTCCTCAAGTATCTCTCGTCGTTCCTTGCTTGAAGACCTAAGAACTCTATCTGCTTCTCCTTGAGAGATGATATGGTGCCCAGTGGCACCTATGTGAGCCTCGCTCAATTTTTCGGCTATGTCCTTGAGCCGCACTTGGCTCTGGTTCATTTTGTACTCATTGACCCCATCTCTACCTACAATGCGCTCAATAGAAAGTTCCTCAAAATCCAAGTTGAACAACTTCTTGCTGTTGTCAAAAACTAATTTCGCAGTTGCTCTATTTGACCTACCGACTTCTTGAGAACCATTCCATATCAGATCCTCTCCACGTTTGCCTCGCATCGATTTTATCGATTGTTCACCTAGGGCAAACCGGAAAGCCTCTGCAATGTTTGACTTGCCGCTACCGTTTGGTCCGACTATAGCCGTGATCTGAGATTTGAATTCTAAAGTTGTCTTTTTGGCAAAAGATTTAAAACCATTTAATTCTAGTGATTTGAGCATAGCAATGATATTTTACCAACCTTTTTGTTTAAGTGCTTTACGTGCAGCATTTTGCTCAGCTTCTTGTTTGGATTCACCCTCACCTTCTGACACTTTTTCGCTAGCCAAAAAAACTCCGACTATAAATCGTTTGTCATGATCTGGCCCCACCTCTTTTAGGGTTCGATATTGAGGAGTTATAGATACTTTGTCTTGTGCCTTTTCTTGGAACTTGCTTTTGGCATCGATCCAAAGTTCCTCTTTTACCACCTTCTCAGTTATCGGAGTGATATTCTGGTGTACGAAACGTTCTGCCTCATTATATCCATGGTCAAGATAGATGGCGCCTATGATAGCCTCTAGTGCATTTGCAAGTATGTATTGTCGAGCCCTGCCAGTATCTTTGCTCTCTCCTCGTGACAACAGCATAAAATCGTTGACCCCAAGATTTTTGGCGACATCCGAACATGTTTGAGCATTTACCAAGGCGCTTCTGATAGAGGTCAGGTCACCCTCAGTTTTGTCTGGGTACTTTTTGTAAAGAAAATCTGTGACGATAAGTTCGAGTACAGCGTCACCCAAAAATTCTAGTCGCTCGTTGTGTCCTATCTTTAGGTTTCTGTTTTCATTTAGGTACGAACGATGTGTAAAGGCTTGCTTCAGCAGGCTTTTGTCTCTAAACAAGATGTTTATTTCTTGTTCAAACTTACCAAAATCTTTTTCATCCATTTTTTTGATGAAAGGAAGAAGTTTTAAAGTTCATGTTTTAAACTTTCAAACTTATTACTTTCTAAATTTTAACTAATAAATTTATTGCTTTTGTAACTATAGGTAAAATATCATCATAAAAATTGAGATCTAATATATCAGTTATCTTAAACCACTGAGCATCATCTAGTCCCCCGCTGTTTTTCAGTTTTAGGTCTGTATAGTCTGTGTTTGCAAGGTAATATTCTACTCTCTTCTTTATCTTACCCTTTTCTGGGTCATAAGTGCCGTACTCGGTATGTCCCAAATGATCTGCCACTCTAACGTCTATACCAAGTTCATCTTTTATCGCTTTTTTCAATTCGCCGCTTATTTCATTTGAGGCGTCTATGTGGCCCTTAGAGAGAGTCCAATGTCCAAAGACATCGTGTACTAAGCAGAAATATATATCATCGTCTTTCTTGGCATATATCACTGCTCCGGCTAGAGCTTCTGTCGGTATAGGTTTTTTCTCCTTTGGTTTATCATCCTTTCCAGGTTCTCCCATTTCTTTATAAACTGCACCAAGTACTCCGTTTATAAACTTACCACTGGTTTCTCCGCCAAATTTTTTACCAAGCTCGATGGCTTCGTTTATTGCTACTTTGGGAGGCACCTCTTCCTTGTTTGAGAACAAGAGCTCGTATAGACCTATACGCAAAATATTGCGGTCCATGACACTTATCTTGTCTATGGGCCAATCAGGTGCAGCTTTTTCTATGATTTCATCTAGATCTTTTATTTTACTAGCGACACCTAGAAGTAGGGTTTTTGCAAAGGCGCTGTCTAGACCTTGGGCATATTCACTCGAAGTTCTCTCTAGTATGGGTTCTATCTCTTCAGCTTTAAAACCACCAAAATCCCACTCGTAAAGAGTTTGGAGTACTGTAGATCTTGCAAGGTGCCTATTTGCCATAATGAGCTTGAATTATGTATCAAGAATCATGAATTATGGTAGGAATTATATCAGAATATGGATTTTGAAGTCCATACCTTCCCGAAGTAAACTCCATTCGGGTGGAATTCTTACTTCATAATTCAGGCTTCTTATTTGGTAGCCTCCTTTTCTTTTGCCTTCTTGGCTTTCTTTTCGAGCTTTGCTTTGGTGTTTACCACTTCGGCTCCTTTGTACTTGCCACATACACTACAAAGCATGTGAGGAAGCTTCGGGCTACCGCACTCTTTGCAAAGTCGCAGGCTCTTAGAAACAAGCGCATGATGTGAGCGCCTGTTCTTAGTATGACTCCTTGTATGTCGCATTCGAACTACCATGACCAAATACTACTACACTTCAGTATTTTTTGCAAAATGTGGCCCTATGTTGGATCGAAAGACCCATTCTTTGTATTGCCGACTGATGAGCTACTGTTCCATAACCTTTGTGAATATCAAAACCATATCCTGGGTATTTTTTGGCTAGGCGACACATCAGCCGATCGCGAGCCACTTTGGCTACTATCGAAGCGCAGGCTATATGAATATTTTTCTCATCGCCTTTTGTGATCGTCTCTTGGTTTTTGTATTGACTGGGGGCTTTGAGCAGACCATCTAGCTTTATACAAAAAATTTCTGGTCCAAACTCTACATTTTGGATCGACTTTTTTCCTCCTACTCCCCCTTTCCTTTGGAGAGGGGGTTGGGGGGTGAGGCTTATATTTTTCAAACACCTATCTATTCCCTTCTTTACTGCTTTTGATATGCCAAATCTATCAATATATTTTGGGGTACTGTGAGCTATACTAAAATCTACGAGCCCTTTTGTTTTCAAATTCTTCAATTCATCAAATATGTTTTCTCTTTTTTTCTCACCAAGTTTCTTTGAATCTCTTAATTTGTTGTCAAAAAGATTTTTAAGTATCCACATCGCTGTCTTTGTTTCACATCCGAAAGCCCCTACGGTCACCGGCCCAGCCAATGGTCCTCTGCCCGCTTCGTCGACACCTATAATATAATTCATCAATTTATTATATCTTAAAACTTGAAGCTACGAGCTAAAAGCTATAAGCTTTGTCTATGAAATTTACCCATCTCCATACCCATAGTCACTATTCTCTACTTCAGGCTTTGCCCAAGATTCCAGAGCTTGTATCGGCAGCTAAAGTAGATGGCATGGAAGCTCTGGCTCTTACCGACAATGGCAATCTTTATGGCGCTATAGAATTTTTCAAAGAGTGCAAAAAGCAAGGTATAAAACCGATCATAGGTGTCGATGCTTATCTTGCGGGCAGGACTCTCCATGACAAGCAAGCTGGTATCGATAAGGAGAGATACCGGATAGTCCTTTTGGCTAAAAACCTTGAGGGGTATAAAAATCTGCTTAAGCTCGTGAGTATATCTTATCTTGAAGGTTTTTATTATAAACCTCGTATTGATTATGATGTTCTGAAAGCTCATGCAAATGGTCTTATAGCTATATCCAGTTCGTGGAGTGGCGACGTGTCTAGTTTTTTGCGTAGTGGCAATGATGAAAAGTTAGAATGGCTTGTAAATTTTTATAAAGAAAATTTTTGTAAAGAAGGAGAGAATAATTTTTATATTGAGCTCACTATGCATCCAGAGATAGCTGGACACAACGAACATATGGAGAATCTCTCCAAATTTGCACAACAAAATAAACTTGAGACACTGGCTTCTCATGATGTCTATTACATACAAAAAGATGATCGCGAAGCCAAAAATACACTGATGGCGGTACAGACTATGGGGTCAGGGGGAGAAAACGATAGATCGAGAGGAAGTTTTAATGATGAAGAAGAGGATTTTTCTTTTATCAATTCTGAAGAAGCTCTGAGTAAATTTGAGGATTATAAAGAAGCCATTTTCAACAACAACAAGGTGGCACATCTGTGCAACCTAGATCTAGAACTTGGTAACTGGGTCTTCCCTGATTTGAAAATAGAATCGGGAAAGACTGCTGATCAGGAGCTTAGAGATCTAGCTTTTCAGGGTTTGAAGAAGAGGGGTTTGCCAGAAAGTGAAGAAGTGATCAAAAGACTCGAATATGAGCTCGATATCATCAAGACAAAAGGTTACTCCCCCTACTTTCTTGTGGTGGCAGATCTCCTTCGTTTCGCTCGCGAGAATGGCATACTCTCAAACATCAGAGGGTCTGTCTCTGGTTCGCTTGTGACCTATGCTTCGGGTATTACAAACATCAATCCGCTAGAATATGAGATACCATTTGAAAGATTTCTAAACCCAGATAGACCAAGTGCCCCTGATATCGATATGGATTTTGCTGACGATAGACGTGATGAAGTACTCGATTATGCTAGGCGAAAATACGGTGAAGAAAAAGTAGCTCAGATCGGTACCTTCGGTACCATGATGGCGCGAGGCAGTGTCAGAGATACAGCTCGTGCTCTCGGGTTTCCTTATACTGTGGGAGATAGGATTGCCAAGCTCATACCTTTCGGTAGCCAAGGTTTCCCTATGAGTATCGACCGAGCTTTGGAAGAAACTCCCGATTTGAAAGAACTTTACAACAAAGATGCTGATACTAAGCGCATTATCGATATGGCAAAAAAGATCGAAGGTTGTGCGAGGCACATATCTATACATGCGGCTGGGGTGGTTATTTCTCCTACATCGTTGACTGATTTTACAGCTCTGCAGTATGACCCCAAGGGTGAAAATAAAATAATATCTCAGTACGATATGTATTCTATAGAAGAAGCTGGGCTCCTTAAGTTTGACTTTTTGGGTCTAAAAAATCTTTCTATCATTTCCAAAACTCTCGATCTTGTAAAAAAGATGAGAGGAATAGAGATAGATATTCAGAATATACCTATCGATGATAAAAAAACTTTTGAGATGCTTGCTAGAGGTGAGACAGCCGATACCTTTCAGCTCAACGGCGACGGCATGACTCGTTTTCTGGTGGATCTCAAGCCAAGCTCAATTCACGATATCAACGCCATGGTTGCCTTGTATCGCCCAGGACCGATGCAATTTATCCCTCAGTATATTGAACGTCGTCATGATCCGTCGAAAGTGACATATATGGATGCTGCTCTTGAGCCGATCTTGCAAAAAACTTACGGAATCCTTGTCTATCAAGACGACCTTTTGATCATGGCTCATAATCTAGCTGGCTACACATGGGGCGAAGTCGATAAGTTTAGAAAAGCAGTCGGTAAAAAGATTCCAGAGGAAATGGCTGAGCAAAAAGAAAAGTTCATCAAGGGCTGCGTCAGTCATTCTAAATGGAGCGAGAAGAAAGCCAAGGAAATATGGAAATGGATCGAGCCCTTTGCAGCTTATGGCTTCAACAAAGCTCATTCTGTATCTTATGGCCGTGTGGCTTATCAGACGGCTTACCTCAAAGCTAACTTCCCCGGAGAATATATGCGTGCTGTGCTGTCTGCCGAATCGGGCGATGTAGAGAAGGTGGCAGAGTCAGTAACAGAATGTAAACGTATGGGTATGAATATATTGCCGCCAGATGTGAATGAAAGCTTTTCTGATTTTACTCTTGTACCAAACAGTAACCCTCCTACCATACGCTTTGGGCTAGCTACTATCAAAAACTTCGGTGAAGGTATATCTCATGTTATTACTGATGAGAGAAAAAGAGGTGGCCAGTTTTCTTCGCTTGAAGATTTCCTTTCTCGTATTCGGGATCGCAA
Source organism: uncultured Candidatus Saccharibacteria bacterium (assembly GCA_964548205.1). Classification (GTDB taxonomy): domain Bacteria; phylum Patescibacteriota; class Minisyncoccia; order Phycocordibacterales; family WO2-35-19; genus CAZJPJ01. The sequence continues at coordinate 44,016 of CAZJPJ010000006.1, read as the reverse complement.
TATGAATAAGAAATCTTTAGAAGCACTGATAAAGTCTGGAGCCCTCGATAGGTTCGGTGAGCGCGGAAATATGCTCGCAAATATCGAACTACTTCTTGAGTACAATAAGCATGCCTCAGAAAACGATACTCAAGACTCTCTTTTTGCCGGAGTCAAAAGCGCCAATGCTATCTCGCTTGCTCCAACAGAGCCTTTAGATATAGGAGAAAAACTTTTGTGGGAGAAAGAGCTTTTGGGTTTGTATGTCTCTGGTCATCCGCTCGATAAGTTTAGAGAAAAGCTAGAAGCTCAGAAACGAAATATAAATAAGATAAAAGAGAGTTCCAAAGAAAATGAGGTTGTGGTAGTCGGAGGATTTCTTGAAGAAGCGAGGGAGATATTAACTAAGTCCGGCGAAAAAATGATGTTCGGCAAGCTTGCGGATATGTCAGGTGCGATAGAGATTGTGGTCTTCCCCCGCACCTATCTCCAGTTCTCAAGCATTTTTTCGCCGGACCAATGTATCGCTGTTAAAGGGAAGATCTCTTTCCGCAACAACGAAAAATCGCTAATTGTCGAAAAAGCCAAAAAGTTATAGTATTTAACCTATGTCAGAACTAAACAAACATGACCATCGAGAAATAGGTCGCGAACTCGACCTTTTTACTTTTAGCGACCTGGTCGGGAGCGGCCTCCCTCTTTGGACTCCAAGGGGTACAATATTCAGGAATGAACTTGATAAATTTGTATGGGAACTTAGATCAAAACATGGATATCACAAAGTTGCCATTCCCCATATCACAAAAAAAGACCTGTATGAGACTTCAGGTCACTGGAGTAAATTTTCAGATGAATTATTCAGGATAACTTCTAGAGAAGGCAAAGAATATGCCCTGAAGCCTATGAATTGCCCTCATCATACTCAAATTTTTTCTAGAAAACCGCACTCGTATAGAGATATGCCACAAAGATATGCTGAGACCACTATGGTCTATAGAGACGAGCAGTCTGGTGAATTGGGTGGTTTGACAAGGGTTCTCTCAATTACACAAGATGATTCCCATGTGTTTTGTCGAACTTCGCAAATAAAAGAGGAGTTTATGAAGATATGGGATATTGTGGATACTTTCTATAAAACTTTCGGCTTTACTCTTAGAGTTCGTCTTTCTTTTAGAGATCCAAATGAGCCAGATAAATACCTAGGAACTAAAGAGATTTGGGACAATGCTGAAAACGAATTGACCGAAATAGCGAAAGAAAGAGGAGCTGACTTTTTTGAAGGTCTAGGAGAAGCCGCTCTTTATGGTCCAAAGCTGGATTTTATGGCCAAAAATTCTGCTGGTCGCGAATGGCAGGTCGCTACGATACAGCTCGATATGAATTTGCCTGAACGTTTTGACTTGTACTGCACAAACGAAAGTGGCGTGAAAGAAAGAATAGTTATGATACATTCAGCAATCACAGGATCTATCGAAAGATGTACAGCCGTACTCTTGGAGCATTTTGAAGGCGTGTTACCTGTGTGGCTCTCCCCTGTTCAAGTAACCGTTTTGCCAGTGAGCGATAAGCATAATGATTATGCAAAAAGTATCTATAAAAAATTATTGAGTGAAGGCATAAGAGTAGAGGTAGACGATGCGAGTGAGACCTTGGGCAAGAAAATCAGAAATGCTAAGACTCAGAAGGTGCCTTATATACTTGTGGTTGGTGATAAAGAAGTTGAGTCAAATGAAGTTACAGTCGAAAGCAGAAACGGCAACGAAGGCTCCCAATCCCTCGACAAATTTCTAGAAAAAATCCAGTCAGAGATAAAAGATAGAAAGTAATAAAATACTAAATATCAATATTTGCTAGTTTGGCGTTGCTTTGTATGAATGATTTTCGGCTTGGCACGTCGGTACCCATGAGTATGTCAAAAATTCTGTCAGCATCCTGAGCATCTTCCACAGCTACTTGCTTCAGGATCCTTCTCTTGGGGTCCATGGTTGTCTCCCACAGTTCATCAGCATTCATCTCTCCAAGACCCTTGTAGCGCTGAGCCGGAGGTGTCTTCGACAGCTTCTTTCCTTTTGTATTTGTTTCTACTTCTTCCTCTTCAATATCCTCTTCACCTTCATTTTCCGTTGATTCAGAGTCTTCTTCATCTATGGGAGAAGATTCTTCTACTGTAGCAGGGTTAAATCCTAGACTCTTGTATATATTGTCCCTCTCGTTATCAGAATATGCATAATAAACTTCTTTGCCGTGCTTTATTTTGAACAAAGGAGGCTGAGCAATATATACATACCCGCCATCTATAAGTGGTCTAAAATACCTATAAAGCAGAGTAAGTATAAGTGTGCGGATGTGCGCGCCGTCTACGTCGGCATCTGTAGCTATTATCACTTTATGATAACGCAGTTTGCCTATATCAAATGTGTCGCCGATAGCCGTACCGAGGGCAAGGACTAGATTCTTGATCTGTTCTGATGCAAGCATACGGTCGAGTCTTGCTCTTTCTATGTTTAAAATTTTACCACGAAGAGGAAGTATGGCTTGGGTACGTCTGTCGCGACCAGTCTTTGCTGTACCACCGGCGCTGTCTCCCTCTACAATAAATAACTCCGAAAGTTCTGCACTCTTACTCTCACAGTCTGCTAATTTACCTGGCAATGTCATACCCTCGAGAGCTCCTTTGCGGAGTATTGAATCCTTTGCTGCTTTGGCTGCTTTTCTGGCACGGACTGCAAGTACCACTTTGCCTATGATGGCTTTAGCATCATCCGGATTTTCCTCAAGGTATGCGTCAAAAGCTTCACCAAAGACTGTTTCTACCATTCCTCTGGCTTCTACACTCCCTAGCTTTGCCTTAGTTTGGCCTTCAAATTGTATTTCTCGCAACTTTACAGATATAACAGCCGTAAGACCTTCTAGTACATCTTCACCAGTAAAAGAATCTTCTCCTTTGACTAGGTTGTTCTTCTTGCCATAGTTGTTTAGTGTTCTTGTAAGAGCAGTTTTGAAACCTGTTATGTGTGTACCACCTTCGCTGTTGTAAATGTTGTTTGCAAAGGGTACTATACGTGGCGAAATATCATCGACATATTGCAAGGCAACCTCTACGGATTCAAAATTGTCATCTTGCTTCTCAATGTAAAAAATATTCTTATGTATAGTTTTTTGGTTCTGATTGTAAAATCTGATTAGCGATACTAGGCCCCCGTCGAAATAAAAAGTCATGCTTTTTGCATCAAGACCTAGATCTCGCAGATAATGTACCTCAGTATCCTTTACTTTCTCGCTACTATCTCGGAGATCTAGTATAGAAATGCGCAGACCTTTTACAAGGTATGCTTGTTGGCGCAAATGGTTCACTATACGATCAAAATCGAACTTTATTTCTTTGAATATCTCTATATCCGCTTCGAACGTAATGATTGTGCCGTTTGTCTTGGTGTTCCCTGTCTTCTTTACATTTGCCTTCTTTTTTCCTTGAGAATATTCCTGCACATAGACCCCTCCTTCCCTATGAACCTCTGCTCTCATGTACACAGAGAGGGCGTTCACTACAGAAGCACCAACGCCGTGCAAACCTCCAGACACCTTATAACCCTCTCCCCCAAACTTGCCTCCAGCGTGGAGTGTGGTCATGATAGTTTCGAGAGCGCTGACCTTTGTCTGCTTGTGGGTATCTACAGGTATACCTCGTCCGTTGTCAGCTACTCTAATCTTATTGCCAGGTAAAAGAGCTACCTCTATGTCGTTACAGAAGCCGCCCATAGCTTCGTCGCGTGAGTTGTCGAAAATCTCCCAGATAAGGTGATGTAGACCATCTGGTCCAGTAGTACCTATATACATTCCCGGCCTCTTACGGACCGGCTCTAGACCCTCTAGTACGGTTATGGCATCCGCGCCGTAGTTGCTCTTTTTCTTATTTTCTTCTTCTTTCTTTGCCATTTATATTCGTTTGTTTTTACAAGTTTCTATTATATCAAACTCTTCATGTAAATAAAAGCCTAGAGTATTGAATAATAGGAGTCATTTGTTGTAGTATTGAAGTATGAGCACAATCATTATTCCTACAGATGAAGAAGTTCGAATCAGAGAGGTGTTAGAGAAGCGAACTGATACTGAGGCCGTGCGGATGAAGCGCTATCTTTCCATGCCTGATCTCTCTAGGAGTGAAGGAAGTCCAGTCAAAGAAATCGTCGATAGAGCTACAAAGGTAAAGAGCTTAGAAGGTTTCGATACGATAAAAATACCAGAGATAGTGCCAGCCAAAATACTTTTTGATTTGTTCAACATGCCAGAAGGGCACCCCGCTCGGAGCAAGTCAGATACGTATTATGCTGACCCTGAAAACGTACTTCGTACACACGATACTGTCTTTTGGTACTACTACTTAAATCAGCCTGAGATAAAACAAAGAATAGATAACAAAGAAACTCTTGGAGTGCTCTGCTATGGCAAAGTCTATAGAAAAGATGAAATAGACAGGACACATATGAATGTTTTCCATCAATTTGGGGGTCTCTACATAGGTCCGGACAATCAGGCCAACATAACCCCAGATGATCTCAAGGCTACTCTGACTGAGATAGCCATAAGTATATTTGGTGAAAATACAAAATTTCGTTTTTATGACCACAACTTTCCCTACACTGACCCAAGTTTTGAGATGGAAGCCTTTATCAATGGCAAGTGGGTTGAAATGCTTGGTTGTGGTATGGCTCGTAAGTCAGTATTAGAAAACTTTGGCCTCAAGGGTTACCATGGTTGGGCTTTTGGTTTTGGGCTAGAACGGTTGGCCATAGCTTCTATGTCTCTACCGGATATACGCCTACTTTGGTCAGAAGATGAGCGTGTCAAAAAACAACTTACTCTAGGTCAGATATACAAAGAGGTTAGCAAATATCCAGCAGTGGTGAGAGATATATCTTTTGTTGTGGATAATAGCTTTGTCCCAAATGATTATTTTGACTTGGTGCGAAATATTGCCGAAGATTTGATTGAGGAAGTGACAATATTAGACAAATACGAAAATGAACAAAAATTTGGTAAAGGAAAACTGAGTTACGCTTTTAGGATCACATATAGAAGCGTGGATAAGACTCTAACCAATGAAGAAGTCGATAATCTTCACAAGGCCATAGAAGAAGCTACTGTGTCGAATTACTCTGCTTATATACGTTAACCATGTTTTGTGGTCAAAAGCGTAGTTTGTGGTAGTATCTATAGATGCATATCGTTTTCGAATCGGTGGCTTATATCATGCTTTTTATCTCCCTCTATTTTGAGGTTTTTTTGCTTATTACTTATTTTGAAACAAAAGAAAAAAGATTTACGGCGTTATCTTACTCTACAAAAGTTTGGCCCAGTGTCAGTATAGTGGTGCCCTGTTGGAATGAAGAACGCACTCTCTCAAAGACTGTGGATTCTATACTTGCATTAGATTATCCAAAGGAAAGGCTGTCTGTTTATATAGTAGATGATGGTTCTACAGATGGAACATGGAAGGTTGCTTCTGTATTTTCAAAAAATCCGCAGGTGACACTATTGAAGAAAGAAAACGGAGGCAAACATACGGCTCTAAACCTTGCTCTGGAGAAGATAAAATCAGAGTTTGTGGGCTGTCTCGATGCTGACTCTTTTGTTTCGAGAGATGCTCTAAAAAAGATTATAAACAAATTTGATGATGAGAGAATTATGGCCGTCACTCCGGCTATGAAAGTCTTTGAGGCGAACACTATTATCCAAAAGATCCAGAAGATAGAGTATATGGTAGGTATACTTCTTAGAAACATACTTTCGCACCTAGATTCTCAATATGTCACACCGGGGCCGTTTACTATATTTAGAAAAAAGGTATTTGACGAGATAGGGGCCTATAGACATGCTCACAATACAGAAGATTTGGAGATTGCCCTAAGGATACAGAGTAGTGGTTATCGTATTAGTAATGTTTTTGATGCTTATGTCTATACTGTTGCCCCAAAAACAGTTCGTGCACTTTACAAACAGAGACTGCGTTGGACTTATGGTTTTATGCGCAACATCATAGATTATCGTTTTCTATTCTTTAAGCCCCAATACGGCAATTTGGGTATGTTTGTATTGCCCATGGCCGGCTTTTCCTTGTTTTCTTCTGTTTATATAGCTTCAGAGTTTGTAGCATCTAGTTTGTCTAATGTTATGAATAAGTTTCTAGAAATAAAAACTATAGGCCTAAACTTCTATACTCCTAGTTTTGATTTATTTTACTTAAATACTGAGACCGCGGCATTGGCCAGTATAGTAGCCCTACTAGGTTGGGTATCTATCATGTTCTTCGCGGTAAGGCTATCAGAGGGCAAATTTAGACCGAATATGAGCATCCTATACTTCCTAGTGCTTTATGTCTTTCTAGCCCCAAGTTGGGTTCTTAAAGCCTTTTACAACACAGTATTTGCAAAAAGCACAAAATGGAGGTAGATTGGGCGTCTATGGAATGGAAGAAATACGCATATACGTTTCTTATTACAGCGGCCATATTTGCTACTGCTATTTTGGCTAGTGATTTTTTAAACCAAAAGAAACTCAATGAGATCAAAAATATAGAGAGCGCTATCAGTGTGGACATTCTCTCATCTGAGACTCAGTTCTCTCTTCTTTCAGAACTGTCTTGTAGAGATATAAACAGCTCATTTCTTTCTCGGGAGATAGCAACTCTTGGAGATAAGCTGTCTTACACAGAAGAGGCCCGAGGTTCTGACAACGAAGAAGTCTTAAACCTGAAAAAATACTACTCTTTGCTTCAGATAAAAGATTTCCTTCTGCTACAGAAAGTAAAGGAGCGTTGTGGTTCTAACGCTATGTCGATTATCTACTTTTATTCGAACGAAGAGGGAGAATGCGAGCAGTGTCTAAAAGAAGGTTTTGTTCTTACAAAACTAAGACAGGATTACCCAGATTTGAGAGTTTATTCCTTCGATTACAACCTCGATCTCAGTGCTTTAAAGACCCTAATATCGATCTATAATGTCAGATTAGAACTACCAGCGCTCATAATAAACGATCGTGTCTATTATGGCTTCAAAGATGTGGAAGCTATAAAGGAGGTGATACCAGAATTAAAAAAAAATGATCTTAACCGAGAAAAAGAAAGGAACACAGAACAATCGACCAGCACACAAAAGATATAGAAAAAATAAACGAGCCCAGCCACAGGGCTCGTTTATACTCTCACGCTGCCTGTGCAATGAGAGACTTCTCCTTTCCTAGGATTAGTGGCTGATTTAATTGTAGCAGTAAATAAATTGAGTGTAAACTGGAGCCGGAAGTCGGACTTGAACCGACGACCACCCGTTTACAAAACGGGCGCTCTACCAACTGAGCTATTCCGGCATATTTATTTTAATTTACTCTATGGCCCCCTCGTCCCCATCTTCTCTCGCTATCTTTCGAAGATAAAAGGATACGGCACCTTTGTTGTGAATATCTCTCCTGCCCTGCATTATCTCGTTGCGCTTCTCATACTCCTCTTTGATTCTCTGCATTACTTTATTCATCGCGTTATGTGCAAGCTCTGGGATTAATACTTTAAACAAGTATCGTATACTTTGCAACATCTGGACAATAAACCTGTCCACTCTTGACTTTTGGCCTTGTATCAGGGCATCAGTTTTGGATAGCGTTCTACTGAAAAAGTTCTGTGATGATCTGCGTACATTTAGATACCCAGAGACAAGTAGGCTAATACACCCAAACAAAGAGACTGCGAAAATTGTTATAGTGGCCATTTAATTTATTGCAAATCTTGCGAAACGACCAATTTCTACTCTTTCCCCAAATTTTTGTGTCGCACTTTGTATCATAGACTGGATCGTTATGTCAGGATTTTTTACAAACGCTTGGTCAAGTAATACTTTTTCTGCAAAATATGACGCAAGTTTGCCTTCCACTATTTTAGCACGCATATCCTCTGGTTTGCCACTTGCCTCTTCGTTGAAGAGCTCCCTTGCTTTTACCTTATCTTCCTCTTTTATGTCCTCAGCCCTTAGGTATTCTGGCGCAAGGGCAGCAACATGCATAGCTATTTCTCTAGCCAATGCCTTAAAATCCTCATTTCTTGCTACAAAGTCTGTCTCACAGTTAAGTTCTACAAGAGCACCGACCGTGCCTCCTGTGTGGATGTAAGCTTCTACTGCGCCTGCACCTAAATCCCTGTCTGCCTTCTTGTCAGCAGCGGTCTTGCTTACTTTGCGCAATATTATTTTTGCCTTCTCCATGTCGCCTCCTGCTTCTTCAAGAGCTTTCTTGCACTGCATCACGGATACGGCTGTTAGATCACGAAGCTCCTTGATTTGCTCTGTGCTTATTGTCATCTTATTATTTATTTTTTGATCGCTTCTAATACTTTATCTACAAAATATTTTATGCTTTTTCTGCTAGAGTCATTGCCCGGTATAGGATATGCTACTTTTCTTATGTCGTTGTCAGATCCACAGAGCGCTGCTACTTTTACACCTATAGTTTCGGCCTCCTTCAGCGCCGTGTGTTCAAATCTTGGGTCTACTATAAATAGAGCTTTAGGCAGGCTCTTCATATCTCTAACGCCCCAAAACATTCCTTTTAGCTTCTCTATATCTCTATCTATTAGTAGTCTTTCTTTCTTTGTGTATTTACTGAGTTCTCCCTTTTCTCTTTGATCCATAAGGCTAAGCATTGTATCAACTCTTTTTCTTATCTCACTAAAGTTTGTCAGTGTCCCTCCTATCCATCTTCCGTCTACATAAGGCATGGCTACAGATTCTGCTGCATCACGTATTATTTCGCTTGCTTCGCTCTTCCCACCTACGAAAAGCACTGAGCCTTTATTGTTTACTATTTCTTTTATAAAATCCAAAGCCTTTTCTAGTTTGACATTTGTTTTTTCAAGGTCAAAGATATCAAGCTTGTTCTTGGATCCAAAAATAAAGTCATTCACACTGGGGTGTCTTCTACCACGACCAAAGGCTATATGTGCTCCTGCGCCCATCAGGCTTTCTATCTCTTTTGTTGCTGTATCAGTTTTCACGGATATTAGAATAACAGAATAATGTATATTGCGCAAATTGCCGAATAGTATTATCCGAGCTCTGTCATAGCGCTTATTATGGGCTCTATCTCGCCTTTCAGAATGCGTTCTATGCCATGCCAGTTTTGCTTGACTCTGTGGTCAGTGATCCGATCCTGAAGAATGTTGTAGGTCCTTATCTTCTCGCTTCTGTCCGCTGTCCCCACTTGAGCCTTTCTGTCCGCGCTGTATTCGCTTTCCTCTTTTTCTTTCTGAATCTGATCTAATTTTGCGGCCAAAACAGTCATAGCTTTCTCTCTGTTTGCTTGTTGGCTTCTCTCTGCGCGACAGCTTATAACTATGCCCGTAGGCTTGTGTGTCAGCCTTACGGCGGTCTCTACTTTGTTTACATTTTGGCCCCCCTTACCTCCAGCACGAGAAAAAGCGACCTCCAGATCACTTGGGTTTATCTCCACCTTTGCTGTCTTGCGTATCGGCAATATGGCAACTGATGCAGTAGAAGTGTGTACTCGACCAGATTTTTCTGTCGCTGGTACTCTTTGGACTCTGTGTACACCAGTCTCAAATCTTAGCATCTCGTATACTCCCTTGCCTCGTATCTCAAAGCTTGCTTCCTTGTATCCACCCAAGGGGGACTCTGACTCATCTAGTGTTCTATAGGCCCAGCCTTTGATATCTGCATATCGTAGATACATATTTGCCAGTTCTTCTGCAAACAGGGCAGCTTCTTCTCCCCCCGCTCCTGCTCGAACTTCTAGCACTATTTCATTTGGGAACTGCTCTTCTTTCTGTTCCTCCTTTATTATCTCATCCATTTGGTCTAGCAAAGCTTGCTTCTGTATCCTTATATTCTCTAGGTCGTTCTCTACAAGCTCCCTCATACCTTCTTCGTTTTGCATAGCTAAAACTCCCTCTTCTTCTTTTAGAAGGCGTTCATATTCTGAAGCCAAGTATTTTGTCTTCTCGTTATTCTTGTATTTATCCAAGTTTTCCATTTCTATATTATACAACTATTATGCAAACGAAAGACCCTCCCACTCCTGTGGTCGGGTCTTTCGTTTGAAATAGTATTTAGGACTTTGTTTTCTTTGTCTTTGTTGTAGCGGCAGCCCTTCTAGCTTTAAACTTCTCTACTCTTCCTGCGCTGTCGATAACCTTTTCGTTGCCAGTAAAGAATGGGTGGCAACTACTGCAGATTTCGACATTGAGCTCCTTCATAGTAGCGCCTACAGTAAAGCTGTTACCGCAAGAGCAGGTAACCTTGGAATCCTTATAATATTCTGGATGCAAATCTTTTTTCATAATTTGTGTGTAAAACATACTAGCATAGATATATAAAAATACAACATGTTGGAAAATATATAAATAGAAAAGGCCATCTCTATGTCTTGTTGTGTTCGGTGATTCACCGAATGCACGGTCAGACTGATGGCCTCTCTGCTCGATGTCCCGCGAGCTCCGGGCCGCAACGTTATTTACTATGCGGAGAGGAGGGTGGGGGGTCTTTTTTGTCCAGCCTAGACGCTTGCGCTAACCTAGGTGCAAGGGCGCTTCACCCCTCCTTTCTTTTTTATGGGATCTTCTTATATTGTATCATAATAGCAAATCTTGTCAACTATTTTTACACTCTGTTAAATTTAGTCTAGGTCAATAACAAAATAACGGCTATATAAGGCCATTATTTGGGGTTTCAAAAAAATTTTGTAAAATTTCATATAAAAAACAACACCCCACTGCATCTGGACAGTGGGGTTTGGGGGTTCGCCACTCTTTGGTGGCTAGTTTGCATGTTCTTCGTGTCGAGTGAGCCACTTTGGTGGTGGCACAAACTCGACGGTTAAGTAGACACGACCTCGCTCCACTATGCCAAGAGCCTCCGCTCCGGCCCGAGACAGGTCGAGACGTAGTGTTCCTAATCCGTGATACCTTGCGTTCATCCGATCACGGACCACAACAGGGAGCTTTCTACTTGTCTCCATATTGTGAATGATCATCTGGGTGCCCAGAGGGATGTCTCGATCCCCAACAGCAACGATAGATGGATCACTCATGTCAAAACGACTACCGTCTGCCATCAGATTTCCATGAGATTCTCTCCCGTAGAAAGTGCAAATAGCAGTAACGGTCACTTCTTTGTCATTGGTCGGTGCCGCTTTTATTTTTTTTCTTTCCTGCACTAAAACCAAAAACCAGGCGGCTAAACCCCGCCTTGTAAGTTTTCTCATATCTCTCCAATCATTTTATTTAAGCAGATAGATAGTATCGGTGAGTTTTCCCCACTCTCTAAGACCGTCTATCGGCTCTTTTTTGGACTGTCCGGATAAAATATAATACAAATATCAAATATAGTCAACTAAAAACCTTCGAGCGGGTCGATCATGGTTAGTTGTATGTCTTCTGCTTTGGCCATAACCTGGTCGCCGTAGAAAACGTTCGCTGGTTTTCTACCGGGCGTGCAAGCTGCTCCGCTGTAGTATCTACAAGCTGCATTGCGTTCCGCGCTATATCCTCCGCCTGCAGCACCAAGGTCTGCCATATATACAGCTGTGGCCATTATTGCATGGCCAGCGTTCCAAGGGTTCGCTTCGTTTTCAGATGTGCCGACCAAGCCACCTATTCTATTCTTAAAGAGCTCCCATGTAGAAGGTATAAACTGAGAAGGTCCCATACCTCCCCCATATCCTCTAGAGGCCGTCCATTTGGCACCAGGTGGACAGGAAACAGGTGTAGATTTGTAGTCTTTTCCAAGTCGTTCTGTTATGTCTTTAAACGGCACTGTATCACGAGGTGCTTTCATAACTTTTTCAAACGGTGTTCCTGTATTTTTGCCAGCACCGTCCCCAGTTTCGATGTCTGTGACCAAGCAAGACCCCTGGTTTTTACCCAGATCAGATTCTTGCATAAGTATAGCCAGTATAAGTGCTGGCCTGACACCAGTCTTTGCTTGTGCGTTTTGGGCATAAACTAGAGCGTCTCCGAAAGGTATAGCCTGACTATCTCGCAATGAGAAGAGGGCCGCTCTTATAGCTGCTGCTTTAGCTTCTTTCTCTTTTATGACTTGCTCATAAGTCTTTTCCTGAGTTTTGTTTATTTTTATCAGTCGTTGCTTCTCGGCTTCATCTATTTCTACTTTTTTCTTTTCTGTCTCAATTTTTGCTTTCGTATCTGCCTCTTGAGTTCTTTTGCTACTTAAGGCCTGTCTTTCAGAATCAGTTTTTGCTTGTAATTCTCTGATCTCAGCGAACATGTCTTCCATAGACTGATTTATGTTCGAATATGAATCAGTATCAATAAAAAAATCTGATATATTTTTGTTCGAAAGCATAACCTCTACTAGAGAATAGCTGTCCAATACGTTTTTTTCTCTAAGTATAGAAGCCAGTGATTGTTTACTTCTACCTATCTTCTCCTCAAGTTGTGAGATAGTTTGGGTTTTGAGGTTGATATCATTTGTCAGCTGTTCTATCTGTATGTTTCTTTGTCTGATAAAGGCTTTTGCTTCGTTTATCTTTGCTTGGAGAACGGAGGCATCTCTCTCTAGAGAAGCCGTGCCTTTTTTACTTGTACTCAATACTTCCTCCCATTTCTTTATCTCCTCTTCTGTAGCGGCAAGTTCTGCTCGCCACTTTGCTTCTTGATTTCTAATCTCTTCTTCAGTCAGTGCTGAGGCATTGTTTATACTAAATGAATATATGGAAATTATCGAAAGAAAAAATAAAAACAACCTGCAGTATTTCATGCAGTTTATTATACTACAAATAAAGATGGTATCTAGTTGCTCTCAGGAGCTGTTTCCTCGTCCTTCTTTCCTTTCTTTTCTACCTCTATTTGAGACAAGTCAACTGGAGCCTCTTCCTTTTCTTCTTGTTGAGCTGTGACTGCTACAACTACTTCATCAGCGTCGTTTACAGCTACGACACCACTTGGCAGTATAATATCTTTGACACAGATGTGAGAATCGATCTCTGCTAGTGGAGAGATGTCGACCTCGATTTTCTTGGGTAGGCTACTAGGATCGGCTTCTATCTTTAGCTCACGCATTACCTTTACCAATACACCACCCAGTTCTTTGGCTGCAGGAGATGTGCCGATAAACTCGATAGGAATATCGACTTCTATTTTGTGGCCCTTCTCGAATACATAAAAATCGACGTGCAGGGGTTCACCTGTAACTGGGTCGAAGTCGACTTGATGAATCAAACAATCAGTAGGCTTGCTGTCAATATTGAGGTTGACCACAGTAGATTCTCCTGCTTCTCTCCATATTTTTTTGAATTCAGATAGGCTGATTTGTATAGGAGTAGAGTCAGTACCCTTACCATAACAGACAGCTGCCAATAATCCTGAGTTTCCCAGGTTTTTTGTTTTGCCAATCTTTACCCTTTTTTCAGCTTTTAAATCTAATGTCATGATGGAAGATAATAAACTATTTTTTCGCTCTTTGCAACTAGTTACCCCCTATCCAAATGCTCTACCATATAGCCCACTGAACCGATATTGTCATAAGGTACTTTTTTGCCTGGGTTGAATACGTTATCAAGGTCAAATATTTTTTTTGTTTCTTTAAAAAGCTCTAGTATTTCAGAACTGTACATTTTGTTAAGGTACGGGGTTCTTACCAAGCCATCGTTGTGTTCTGCTGTTATCGAGCCATTGTACTCACGAAGCAGATCATAAACCTCGTCAGAAAGTACTGAGATCAAAGCTCTATTGTCTCTATTTTTCATATCCATAAGCGGAATAATGTGAAAGTTGCCATTGCCTGCATGCCCCGCTATGGTATAAACTAATTTCGACTTATCCAGTATTGTTTTGAGTTTAGGCAAAAACTCTGGCAAATGCTCTGGCTTGACGCATATGTCGTCGATAAACGGTGCTGTTCGCTTACCCCTAACATGCTTACGTAAAAGACTGAAACTCTCTCTTCGTATGGTCCAAAATTTCTCACTGTCTTTCTTATCTTTAGCGATTCTTGTTTTATAACCCATTTTTTTTACTTCGCGCTCCAAAATTTCTGCCTTATCAAGGAGTTCACCTTTGTCTACTCCTGCAAACTCGACCAAAAGTATTAATCTCGGCACTCCTCCTCTTAGCACCAACAAAGCCTCAGGTATAAAACTAATCATCAGTTTAAAAAAGTTGGCCTTCATCAGTTTTATCATTTCGGGCAAAAATCTGATGGCGAGCTTGAGCGTCGAGTCGTCGTATGACTCGACGCTCTCAGGCTTATGACTTAGTATCAAATTGACCAATTTGCCTAAGTTATCGATCTTGTCCATAAAAATCACAAGCATACTCGACTCGGGCTTTGTATCTACAAGTCTTATCTTTGCTTTGGTTACTATACCCAAAGTGCCTTGGGAGCCGACTATCAGCCTACATAGATCGAAAAAATTACCCTCCTCCACATTCCAGAGATAATATCCAGCCGAATTTTTAGAGACTGTCGGTTTGGCTTGTTCTATAGTCTGCCTGTTTTGATCAATAAGAGCGCTTAACTTTTCGTATATATGTCCCAATCTGTTGTGCTCATGAGACTTTTTTATCATTTCAGTGCGTGATATTTTTCTTATCTTATATTCCTTACCATCGGCAAGTACAATATCCAGCTCCTCAATATAATTTTCCATCTTGCCATAAGAAAGAGTCTTTTCACCGGCAGCATTGTTGCCTATCATCCCTCCCAATGCACAGAGATTTTTTGAAGCGGTATAGCAAGGAAGTAATAAGTTGTGCTTGAGTGTTTCCACCTCAAAATCTCGATAAAAGACCCCCGGTTCTACTAGAGCTGTCTTAGTCGAAGGATCAACAGAAAAAGAATTCATATACTTTGTGACGTCGAGAATAATTGATTCACTCAAAGAACCCCCAGACATACAACTACCAGCCGCTCTGACTGTGACTGAAAGTTTTTTGTACTCCTCGATATTTTTTTCTAAGCATTCTTTTTTCTTTTGAGCTACTAGAGCCACTATTTTTTGAATATCACTACTGTTTTTTGGAAAAACCACAAGGCTTGGTCTGACAACAAAGAGAGATGCGTCCTTGGAATATTTCGCCAATGTTTCATTATCATCAAAAAGCTCGCCTTCTATCAGACTCCTGATTTCCTCTTTCAAAGAATTATTCACAAAAAAATTATACTACATATCGTATCAATTCGTGATGGTTACAGATGTGAATTTGACATATGTATACGATTCGTATATAATTAGGTTGAGATGGATGAGGTGGTGTGTTGCCCATCACCCTGCGTAGAAAATTGATTTGCTACCTTCATGTCTCCCAGCAAGGCAACACCAGGTCCCGGATTAAGCGCTTCTGCGCCCCGGGACCATTATTTTTTATTGATTACTAAACAATCTCAATCTTTTCTCAACTACTTTCTGCATTTCCTCTTGTGCTGGATGGAGGAATTTGTAAGGAGCTATTTCGTCTGGATTTTCAGTGAGGAATTTTTGTAGAGCTGTTCTGTAGGCTACGCGGATCTCAGTATTTATATGGATCACTGATATACCTGCTGCTATAGCTAACTTAAATTCTTCGTCTGTCACTCCAGATCCTCCGTGTAGCACAAGAGGTGTTTCTAGATTTTCTCTCAATTGTTTTATTCGTTCTATGCTTAGTTTTGGATTGTGGCCACTCTTGACCATACCATGTATGTTGCCCACAGCTGGAGCGAAGAGGTCAATACCCGTCGCACTTACAAATTCTTTGGCCTCTTCTACATTTGTCATCATACCCTCGTCAAACTGAGCTCCTTCTGGTATTTCGTCCAAAAGTTTTGATGATTTGCCGATGAAGCCGAGTTCTGCCTCTACTAATACTTTTGTATTTGCAGTATCTCTATAATCAACCACAGATTTTGTGATGGCTACATTCTGATCAAAACTTTTGTCTGCTGCATCTATGATAACCGAATCGTAGTCCGCATCTACCACTTCTTTGACCCTGTCGAGCGAATATGTATGATCTGCGTTAAGAAACACAGGTCTACCCTCTGCTTGAAGGCTATTTACCAATACTTTTACCTGTTTTATACCTATAAAATATCTTTCTCCTTCTGATACCCCTATTATTACCGGTACTCCGACGCTTTGAGCTGCATCAACGATAGCTCTAAAAGCTACTATGTCAGAAATATTAAAATGACCTACTGCAGTCTTCCTCTCTCTTGCTTCATTTATATATTCTCTAAGTGTTTTCATGTCTATGATTATAAACAAATGAGCAAAATATCCTACTCTCTTATCCCCTTCTTTTGTTATATACAAAAAATGATTGTCATTCGAAATACTATTCATATATAATTAGCATATGAACTTTTTTAATCGCCATAAAGATTTTGATTTTGTAGCTATAGGCGATATTACTACCGATGCATTTATCCGATTGCAGGATGCACAAGTTGAAACGGATTCTGAAGGTAGAAAAGTGAGACTATCTTTGTCTTTTGGAGACAAGGTTGCCTATGAGTCAGTAGAAGAAGTAAAGGCGGTGGGCAACTCACCAAATGCTGCAGTTAGTGCAGCAAGATTAGGGCTCGACAGTGCTCTTGTTGCAAATATAGGAGATGACCATAATGGTCATGAGTGCCTTGCTACTCTCAAAAATAATGGAGTACATACAGATTTTATTAACAGTCAAAAAAACAAGAAGACCAACTACCACTACGTCTTGTGGTATCAGGATGAAAGGACGATACTTGTAAAGCACGAAGATTACGAGTACAAACTTTTTGATATAGGAAATCCAAAGTGGTTATACTTGTCATCTATGGGAGAGGGTACTCTGGAGTACCACAAGCAAATAGCTGAGTATTTAAAAAATAATAGTGATATAAAACTAGCTTTTCAACCGGGGACCTTTCAGATGAAAATGGGGGTAGAACAGCTTGCTGATATATACGCTAGAACTGATATTTTTTTCTGCAATACTGAGGAGGCAAAAAGAATATTGGCAAAACCTGACCAAAACGATATCAAGGTCTTGCTTCGAGACATACACGATATAGGGCCAAATGTGGTAGTCATCACAGATGGGCCAAAGGGTGCTTATGCATACGATGGTTTTGAGGGGTATTTTATGCCCCCGTATCCAGATCCGAACCCTCCTTTTGAACGTACAGGTGCTGGTGATGCCTACGCCTCTACTTTTACTAGCGCCATTGCTCTTGGGCGTTCCTTATTTGATGCACTTCTTTGGGCACCGATCAACTCTATGTCGGTCGTCCAGCAAGTCGGCGCCCAGAAGGGTCTTCTAACTCAAGAAGAGATATTGAAACATCTGACTAAAGCTCCAGAAAATTATCGTCCAGAGAAATTAATTTAATTTTTCTTCCCTTTTATTAGATAGGAGGTTAGCGGCTATTTTCTTTTCAAAACTTTTTCAACTGCTTCTCTGATATGAGAGGTGCCCATGCCGTAGTGTTCGATAAGTTCTTCTGGAGTACCCGATTGGCCAAAGATATCTCGTACCCCGATAAATTCGATAGGCACTGGGTGTTCTTGAACCAACACTTCTGCCACCGCACTACCAAGCCCACCTGCTATCTGATGTTCCTCTACTGTTACTATAGCCCCTGATTCTTTTGCTAAATTAACTACCGCATCTTTGTCTATTGGTTTTATGGTGTGCACATTGAGCACTTTCACTGCTACACCTTCTTCTGCCATTTGCTTTGCTACCACTATGGCTTTGTGTACAAGTGCGCCAGTAGCCACTATCCCAACTTTCGCATTCATTGGTGGAGCAAAAAAAACTTCAGCTTTCCCTAGTTCAAAAGGTGTATCATCTGTGGTTATAATCGGGGTTTTCTCTCTAGCAAGTCTGAGGTAAGCTGGCTCTTTACTTTTAGCCAGAGCAACGGTTGCTTTCCTAGCTTCTATGGCATCGCAAGGCGAGATTACAGTCATGTTCGGTAGTACCCTCATTATTGCTATGTCTTCTATTGCTTGATGGGTACCACCGTCTGGTCCTACAGATATTCCCGCGTGACTTCCTACTATTACGACCTTTCTATCGTTGTAGCATATCGTAGTTCTTATTTGTTCCCAGTTACGACCTGGGCTAAACATAGCGTATGAGCTAGTAAACGGTATTTTACCCATTGCGGCCATACCACTAGCTACTGTCACCAAATTTTGCTCTGCTACACCTATCTGTACAAATCTTTCAGGATATTTGCGTGCAAAAAGGTGCATTTGTGTGCTTTCTGTAAGGTCGGCACAGAGGCCCACTACATTTCTGTCTGCATCTGCGGCCAGTACCAAGCCATCACCAAATCCTTTTCTTATTGGTAACTGCTCTACCTCTTTGTCGAAGATTTTTGTATTCAGCTTTGCTTTTGGATTCAGCATTTCTTATATCTTACCTATAATACTTACTTCACAATACATAATACTGTTTTACTCATGTTCACTTTTTATCTTACCTTCGAGTGTCCGCAGCCTTTTTAGTGCTTCTTTGCCTTGTTTTTCTTTCGGATAAATATCCTCAGGACCCTTGCCGGGTGGATTGCCGTGCCAATCGTATCTCCTTTCCATAAAGTCTACCCCCTTACCGGGTATGGTATTAGCTATGATGACAGAGGGCTTGTCGAAAACCGCATGAGCTTCCCCGATGGCTCCTATGATCTGGTCAAAATTGTGCCCATCTATATTTTGAACATGCCAGTTAAAAGCTCTCCATTTATCGGCTAAAGGCTCAAGAGGCATGACATCCTCTGTATAGCCTTCTATCTGAATATTGTTCCTGTCTATTATGGCTGTTAGATTTTGTACAGTTTCTTTACCTCCTAGCATCGCCGCTTCCCAACTATTACCCTCTTCTAGTTCTCCATCACTCATTAGGCAATAAAACTGTCTGTTTGAATGTTTACCTCTGTCTATTTTGTCAGCAAGTGCCATACCCACAGCTTGGGAGAGTCCACTACCGAGTGGTCCAGAGCTCGATTCAAGTGCTGGTAAAAATTCTCTATGAGGGTGACCCTGCAGACGGGAGCCAAACTTTCTTAGAGTCTTCAGCTCATCGATAGAGAAGTAGCCGGAGTGAGCCATGGTGGCGTACAATACAGGTGCGATATGGCCATTCGATAGAATAAGTCTGTCCCTCTCTTCCCAGCTAGGGTTTTGGGGATCGTGGCGCATGACATGAAAGTAGAGGGCGGTAAAAATATCAGCCATACCCAAAGGCCCTGCAGTATGTCCGCTCTTAGCTTCGATAAGAGATTGTATGATCGATTCTCTTATCTCATTGGCTTTCTTCTCGAGAAATTTTTTTTTCTCCCCTGTCAGTTGAATCACTTCTATATTTTAAATCTCTATCACAAAAATTCAAAATTACTTTGTGAATTTAAAGTTTCAAAAAACAATTTTTACTCTATAGGTTTTGTAGCATTTTCAGAGCCTCCTGAGGATACTGTGAGTTGTAGATTGCAGAACCTGATATAAAACGAGTAACACCTGCGTCTTTCAGCA
>CAZJPJ010000006.1:0-24425 GCA_964548205.1 uncultured Candidatus Saccharibacteria bacterium | reverse complement strand
GAGTTGTAGATTGCAGAACCTGATATAAAACGAGTAACACCTGCGTCTTTCAGCATCAGTATATTTTCTTCATTGACACCTATGTCTATCTGTATTGGTATGTCTGGGTGCAGTTTGTGAAATGAGTATATCTTCGTGACTACGTTTTGATCTAGTGATACACCGTTGTACCCAACCTTATCGTTGCCCATAAATTGCACGAAATCTATCTGCTCGATGTATTTTTCAAGTAGAGCGCTATCGGTAGACGGCTTTATACCGAGACCTGCACTAAGGCCTGCGCTCTTTATAGTTTCTATACACTCCCTTACGTGGTCAGTAGAATCGATATGTATCACAAAACTACGAAACCCTATAGATATTAGATCTGGTATTGTCTCTACTGGGTGCAAGATAAGTAGATCAGCCTCTAGTTCTACTTGGTTTGCGTATGGGAAACTCTCCTCACCTCTTACCATCATCAGCAATTCATCCCCCTGATTTTTATTGAAGGGCCAAGTCATAGTAGGTGCATAGTGACCATCTACAAAATCTAGTTGTACTTTGGGCGCTAGACCTACGACTTTACTGACTCTATCGTTTATAAAGTCAAGACCTGCAGGTATCACGGCTGGTATGATGTTGGTCATAATTATAGTTAAAAGTAAAAAGTCTAAAGCTAAAAGTAAAATGATTATAAATTGTCGATTTCCTTTATGCGTCGCTTATGCCTTTCTTCATTCGAAAATGGAGTGGTGAGCCAGAGTCTCACAGCCTCTTTTGCTTCCTCTTCTCCTAGAAAACGCGCTCCGAGCGACAGAATATTTGCGTCGTTATGTTCTCTAGATAATTTCACAATCTCAAGGTTTCCGCCATAGTACTCCGCTGACCGCACATTGGGAAATTTATCGGCCACCATATCTTCTCCTTGGCCTGATCCTCCAAGAATGATAGCTTTTCTGTCAGTAGGAGATTCTGAGATTGCCTCTGCTGCCCTCCTTATATATTTAGGATAATCATCGTCTGGGTCGTATTTAAACGCTCCGCAATCTTCAGTCTCAAAACCCAATTCAGCTACATGCAAAATTAGCTTATTCTTAAGTTCAAAACCTGCGTGATCGCTAGCAAAATATATTTTTGGATGTTGACCCATTTACTTCGTTTGAGTAGCAGTCCTGATTACATGTTGTAGTAGAGTGCTCGTATACCCCATCTCATTGTCGTACCAAGCCAAGACTTTTATAAGATTACCATCCACTACTCTTGTCATCGAAAGATCAGCTATAGACCCATAAAGGGAGCCGACGATATCTGAAGATACTATTTTTTCGTCTGTTGTTGCAAATATGCCTTGCCAACGCTCTGAGGCGGCTGCTTCTCTTAGTATTTGGTTTACTTCTTCGACTGTAGTATTTCTCTTTGCCAAGAAAGTAACATCGGCTATAGAACCTGCCACTATTGGTACTCTTATGGATATCCCGTCAAATTTGTTAGTGAGGTCTGTAATAACTTTGGTCACCGCGATTGCAGCACCAGTCGATGTTGGTACTATATTCTGAGCAGCGGCCCTGCCCTCTCTCAAGTCTTTCTTGTTTGGCCCATCTACAATAGACTGACTAGCTGTGTAACCATGAGTTGTACTAAGGAGTGCTTTCTCCACCCCGATTTTTTCATGGAGAATCTGTATTAGAGGTGCACCTGCATTTGTGGTACAAGAAGCGTTTGAAGATATCTCACACTTATCGAGCGCAATGTCATTTATTCCCATCAACACTGTCCCCTCTGCTCCACTCTTCGGGTCATCTTTTACAGGAGCTGTTATTACTACCTTTTTAGCGCCTGCAGTTACATGAGCTCTAGCTTTTTCATAAGTAGTAAATGCGCCAGTCGATTCTACAACTACATCTACACCCAGATCTTTCCATGGGAGTTGTGTTGGGTCCTTTTCACTGAAAAAATTCGCCTCTTTGCTGTTTATTGAGATTTTGCTTTTGTCGTCAGAAACATGTACAGGAAAGCTGGCGGGGCCATATGCGGTATCGAACTTGAGTAGGTAAGCTATATTTTCTATATCACCTAGATCATTTAGAGCTATTATCTCTAGTTTATCCATATGGTTCTGTGCTAGGCGTATAAAAGCTCTACCTATTCTTCCAGCACCATTTACAGCGACCTTTATCATTTAGTAAGTTTAACTGCTATTGGTTTTCTTGTGAAGTTTTTTCCTGTGAATTATCTTTAGGATTAGAAGCAGCATGAGCTCTGGAATCTACTTCATAGCTCGTGTTCTGTGCTTCGAAGAAATTTACTAACTCGAAGACATCAGTAGCTGCGCTCATCCATTTTGCTGGGTTTGTGGCGTTATAATGTTTTGGAAGACCTAGTTCTTCTAGTCTCCTATCTGTCACATACATAACGTACTGATTTACATAATCTGCATTCAATCCAAGTATTCCGTTTGGGAACAAGTCTTTGTTGTACGCCACTTCTAGGTTTACTCCTTCAATGATTATATCTCTGATTTCATTTGCGAATTCTTCAGTTAGAAGTTCTGAATTCTCTTCTAGAATATTGTGAATAAGATTTATGCCGAATTTTAGGTGGAGCGATTCATCTCTCAGGACCCAATTTATCATAGAACCAAAGTTTCGCATCTGGTTTCGTTGTCTGAATGAGAGAGCTACCATAAACCCTGAATAGAACCAAATACCTTCCATGACTATATTTGTAGCCACCAAGTTTCTAAGGAAGTCTTTCTTGCCATCTATCGTTGTGATATCCAAGTTATCTTCAGTCATCCTCTTCATATATTTGTTGATGTACGCCTCTTTGTTCTTCATGGACGGTATTTCGAGATGCAGGTTGAAGATGTTTTCTCTATCAAAAGGGAACGTCTCAAGTACGTACTCAAAGGCTACACAGTGGTTGGCCTCTTCCCACATCTGCTTTGCAAGGTAAAGGTGGCACTCCGGAGATTTAAGGTAAGGGTATATACCAAGAGCGATAGAACGGTTCACTATAAGTTCGGCAGGGTTGAAAAAAGCCATCAAAAACTTGACTGCATGTCTTTCGTCCTCAGTCATCTTGTTCCAATCTTCTATATCTTCCTTGAGCGCTATTTCATGTGGAAACCATGTGTTTCTTACAGCCTGATTATAAAGGTCATAGGCCCACTTGTATTTTAGTGGATGAAGATTCATATCTTCTGGAGAAGCTTTTCCTAGTAGTGGCATATTATTATTAGTTATTTTATAACGGTATCGATACTACTCTCTGTTTACCTTATTGGCAACTGTCGCACTGCGCCCTCTCTGCTGGGTCGATTGGGCAAACTTTTGCAGAGTTAGGAGATACTCTTACCAACTCTTCTTCTCTTGGTTTTAGATCCATAGCTATTTCTACAATCTGTTCCGGTTCTCTTTTTACCAAGACCTCTTTTGATTTTTGAGGTTGAATTTGTTCAATCTTAACTTCTGGTTTTTGCTCATCTGTTAAAGTTTTTTGAAGAGGCATAGCGAACCCAACTTTTAGTGTAGCGCTCTCAGTTGGTGAAGTTGATGCCTTGTCCTTTATTGCGGCAAATCCTACTTTACCTATCTTTTGAGCTTTATTGACCGCTACTGTGCTTTGTTCTGCTGTGTGGCGAGGCTTCATGTGCAGGTAATAGGTGGTCTTCAGTCCCTTTTTCCACGCTGTTGTATATATATCTATAGTCTCGTCTAGATCTCTTGTCTCGAGGTACATATTCCTAGACAAAGCTTGGTCGATCCACTTCTGGGCTCTTGCCGCTATTTCTATAAATGCGTAGGGAGAGGTAGTGAAAGATGTCTTGTAAATATTTCTTATGTGTTCTGGAATAGAATCTATATCGCTTATATCACCCTGATGTTCCACTACTAGATCCTTAACTTTCTCCCAGATACCCATATTCTTCAGATCTTTTACTAGGTTATGGTTTATGTCTATATATTTTCCTGATATTTTGTTTCTCGAGAATATCTGAGCAAATCTAGGATCAATTCCTGGTGTAGTCCCTGCCACTAAGCCAATATTTGCGTTTGGAGCTACAGCTAAAAGTGTTGCATTTCTCATCCCCTGCTTAACTTTTTCTCTCAAGATGTCCCAATTTAAACCCCTGTGTTTACTGTCCTTGTCTACAGTCACCATCTCACCCCTATCTTCTTCAAGCTTCTTTATGGTATCTATAGGCACAAAGCCTTTTGACCACATAGATCCAGCAAAATTTTTGTATGATCCTCTTTCTTTTGCTAAATTGGCACTTTCATCTATTGCCATATAACTAACGAACTCAAATATTCTGTCAGCGAAATCCGCAGCATGTAGTGAGTCATAAGCCATGCCCAATTGCTCTATTGTATCTGAGAATCCCATTACCCCTAGTCCGATTGCTCTATTTTCTTTGTCTCCCTTCTCAGCTTCTATTATAGGGAGTTGGTTTATGTCTATGAGGTTATCTAGTTGTCTAACTGCTAACCTTACAGACTCTTCTAGTCTTGCCCATTTTACTTCTTTGTTTTCAATGTGAGCCGCTAGGTTTATCGATGCTAGGTTGCATACAGCCACATGGTCCTTGTCTTGAGGTAGGCATATCTCTGTACATAGGTTAGACATGTGTATCGTACCAGTATTGTTATTCAAAGCTCTTAGGTTTATCGGGTCCTTCCAAGTAAGCCAAGGGTGTGATGTGCTCTGTAGAGACACTAGTATTTGCCTAAATTGTTCGCGTGCTGGTACTTTTTTGAATGCTCTCATCTGACCACTCTCTGCTTTTTGTATATATTCTGCATATTTATTGGAAAACTCCGTTCCGTACAATTCATTCAACTCTTTTGCTTCCGCAGGGTCAAACATATACCAAGGTTCGTTCTTTTCTACTCTCCTCATAAATTCATCACTTAAGAAGCAGGCAGTGTTTGCTGTTCGCATTCTAAGATAGTCGTCACCAGCGTTATGTCTCCAGTCTATAAATTCAGGGAAATCAAGGTGCCAGTTTTCCATATAGAAACAAAGTGCCCCCTTCTTCTTGCCACCCCTTTGGATGGCTCTAATGGCTGTGTCCATGATCTTTGCAAAAGTGGTCGGGCCAGTTGAGGCTCCACCAAAGTTTGATTTTAGTGGGGAACCAGAGGCTCTAAGTTTAGTCATAGAGACACCTAATCCACCTGAAGCTTTGGATAACTTCATCACATCCGAGACGGATTTTGCTATATGATCCATGTCATCATGCACTTCAAGAAGAAAACAGTTAGATAGTGCGGGTTTGTTTGTGCCTGCTGCTAGGTTTGTAGAACCTCCAGCTATATAGTGCTGCTTAGACATTTTGTTATAGAAAGCTATCGCACTAGCATTTGGATCTTTTTCGTTGTATGAAAGCCCCATAGCTACTCTCATAAATAGATACTGAGGAACCTCTACTGGCTCCTGTTTTACATCTCTTATAGCGTACCTATTCATCAGACCATCGAGACCCGAGTAAAGGAACATCTGGTCTCTGTCAATTTCAAGATGGTTAGAAAGTTTTTCTAGGTCAAACTTGTCTTTCATGTCAGGATGTAGGCGCTTTTCCTTTATACCTTCCTCGATATACTTAATAAAACCCTCTCTGTGCCTCTTTCTAAGATCTTCTTTGTCATCTAGGTTATACTCACCTATAACTCTACGATAAATTGTTTTCAGCAAAAGACGAGTAGCTACTTTGTCGTACTCGATATCATTTTTTATATTTTGAACTGCGGCGTTTATGGTGGCTTTGTCCATCTCATCGGTTGTCACCCCATCGTACAAAGTCAGTCTAGTATCAGTCGCCACTTGAGTAACCATAGCTATAGGGTCAGACAGACCTACACAAGCTCGTTCTATAGATCTATTGATCCTGTCTGCATTAAAGACTTCTTTTGTACCATCTCTTTTTGTTATGAAGATATTCATTTTTTGAAAAAATTAGCCGCTTTTAATAAAAAACTGAGTTTTTTCGGTGCAAAAAGCGAGTTTTTGGGTGAAAAACTCGCTTTTTTGCTTTTGTTTTGCTGCTAGCGTAATTTTACTCCAAACTTTTCCTTCTAGTCTTGTGGATAACTGCAAATATTCCTAACAGGAAATGATTTTAGTTTGCTGTAAATACTTGTCTAGATTTAACATTGTTTCGGGCTATATTTTGGGCCTGTTTTTAGAATTCTAATTTATCACCGATTTTTATCATTTTTTTATCAAAAAAATTGGGGACAGTCTCTATAACATAGAGTGCCTCTGACTCTGGGTAAAAGACTTTTGGGTAACTCTCTGGGCTGACATCTCTTTCTATGTGAACTATGCGCTTCTCGCTATCGAGCCACGCTATATCAATAGACATGTACATTTCCTTCATCCAAAAACCGTATCTCCCCTCTTCTTCAAAAACAAACAACATGCCCTCATCTTCATTCATCGCAGACCTGTAAGAGAGCCCCAGCATCCTCTCTTTGTCAGTATCGCTGATTTCAAGGCTTAATATATCTTCCCCACGATATCTAAGAATTATACGATCTTCATTATCTAAGGAAACTTTGCCAGCTTCTTTTGGCGGTTCTTTTTTGTCTAATACAAGATTGGTGCCATACAAAAATAGCAACACCAGTATTATGAGTGTTGCTATTTTTGTATTACCTATCTTTTTAGGCATTTGCCCTATTTATTTTGACACTACGATATTTAGACCGATCTCCACTGCGTCTCTGATAGCTTTGTCCCCCAGACCTGAGAAGAAAGAGGTTGAGTTGTATTTCATTTCCCAGTCAGCTCTATTTATAGCAAAATTACCTGTGATGACCATAGTGTTTTCTCCAGAGTTAGCAATATCTGCAATAAATGATACAGGCATAGTCTTGTCCTTAAGTGTAAGATTACCGCTTACTATGTATCTGTTTGCGGAGCTGGATTGATTGCTAAGCTCGAAGCTTTTTAGTTCGAAGTTTGCAGTTGGATATGTTGCCACATCAAAGAAGTCTGCGCCCTTTAGGTGGGTTATAAGCTTTTCTGTGTTGTCATTATCGACAATTGTATTTAGATCAATAGCGAAATTACCGCTCACCACATCTGCATTTGCCACTGTAGCACTGCCATCTTTAAGCATCACTTTGCCATCGTGACCATTACCTGTTACGAATTCTCCTCTCCATGTGATGTAGCTCTTTGAAGTATCAACTGTATATGTCCCGTCTTGTAAAGAAGATGCCTCTACCTCCATTTGAGTGTTATCTTCTACTACAACTGGGGCTCCCCCTTTTTTTGAGGCAAATACAAAGCCAAGTATAGCTACTGCGACAACTACAATAATAATGATATAAGTATCTTTCATAAGCTTGATTTTAGTCGTGTAATAATGCTAGTATATAAGACACTGCTCTAGTGTGCAACTTTTTGTACAAAGAGCAGAATTATTAGTCACAGCTCTTAAGATAGCTAACCTTCTGTACTAACGACAGTCGCGACATTGTACTGAAAAGCTTGAGGAGTTTTATTTTATGGATAAAAAAGAAACAGAAGTATCGGTAGAAGGACCGATGAGTAAAATACTAGATGCTACCTCTCTTCCTCCTGCAAAGGATTTTGTTATAGAAGGGGATGTAATATCGATAGAAAAAAATGCAGTATATGTAGACCTACCACCTTGGGGTACAGGCATAATATTCGGTAAAGAATTTATAAACGCTCGCGATATTATAAAGAAGATCAATATCGGTGATAAGATCACTGGTAAAGTAGTCGGCAATGACAATAGTGAGGGCTATATAGAAATATCTTTGAAAGAAGCTAGACAAGCTCTTATCTGGACTGAGGCAGAAGACGCAATACGGGACAAAAAAGTTTTCGAACTGCCGGTAAAAGAGGCTAACAAAGGCGGTCTAATGCTGTCATGGCAAGGCATAACTGGCTTCTTGCCAGCTTCTCAGCTCAAACCAGAGCATTACCCAAGAGTTGCAGATGGAGACAAAGATATGATCCTAGATGAGCTCAGGAAGCTTGTGGGTGAAAAAATAAGTGTCAGCATCATCGCGGCAAATGCTAAAGAAGGAAAACTTATATTCTCAGAGAAGGAGATGGAGTCTGCATCAAAAGAAAAGATAGTAGACAAATATACTCTTGGTGATGAGTTGGTTGGAGAAGTGACAGGAGTAGTAGACTTCGGTATCTTCATAAAAATTGAGGACAACTTGGAGGGTCTTGTGCACATATCTGAGATAGACTGGGGTCTTGTGGATGATCCACGTAAGTTTGCACGAGTTGGCGAAAAAGTAAAAGTGAAGATAATCGAAATAAAAGATGGAAAAATCTCACTGTCTATCAAAGCTCTGAAGCCAAATCCATGGCTTGAAGCTTCCAAAAAATACAAGAAAGACGATACTGTTTCGGGTGTCGTTATCAAGTTCAACAAACACGGAGCTCTGGCTTCTATCGAAGAAGGGGTAGCTGGTCTTGTGCATGTCTCAGAATTTGGCGGCGAAGACAAGCTTCGTGAAAAACTAGAGCTCGGCAAGAGCTACAAGTTCAAGATCACTATCTTCGATCCAGCCGAACAAAAAATGGCATTGTCGTATATCAGCTAGTGTGCTATAACATTTACGGACATTGTCTAGAAAGGAGGTCAACCCTAGAGTAATCTCGCAAGTCCTCTACCGGGAAGGCCGTGGCTATCTGTCCACGGCCTTTTCCAATTCCCTAGTTGTATTGGTTCATTGCAATAGCAAGGCCGGAGGTTATGATAGATGAGAGAGCTTCTGAAGCCTTTTTGAAGACTTTTTTTAGGATATCTACTTCCTTTGGCTTAAATTCGCCCAATATGAAGTCGAGAACTTTATTTTCGCCCTCCGGTTTTTTTATTTTACCGCTTGGAGTAGTAGGAGCTATGCCGATACGGATACGAGCAAACTCTCTAGTTTTGAGTGCTTTCATTATCGATTCTACGCCCTTGTGTCCCCCACTGCCCTTGTTGTAAGAAATTTTTATTGTACCAAGTGGTAAGTCTATATCGTCGTATACTACTACTAGATCTTTTGCTGCTTTTTTTGATTTGATTATTTTTGCTACAGCTTTACCAGAATTGTTCATAAATTCACCAGACTCGATTATTTTTATTTTCTTAGAAAGTTCGGGCTCTTTATCCAAGTATTTAAGAAAAGCTGCTACTGCCATACGGCCAGTATTGTGTCTTGTCGACTCGTATTCTTTTCCCGGATTACCTAGACCAAACAGATATATCATTGTTTAGAATTATAAAACCCAAAAAAGCCTTGTGTCAAATAGCTTTTAATAATAAAATGCACGCGTGAACGACAACAATACAGCTGAAAATACAACATTAAGCCAAAGCAAACAAGATTCAAATCCGGACACGAAAAAGCCTGGAAAGAAGGAGACACTTTGGGATCTGTTCAAATTTGCCATTATCGCTTTTCTGATCGTCTATCCCTTCCGAGCTATCGTTGCTAGGCCATATGTTGTAGACGGTCTATCTATGGACCCGACCTTTAAAAACGGGGACTATCTTATTGTCGATCAGATTTCCAAACGGTTTACAGATTTTCAGAGAGGTGATGTGGTCATTTTGCGATATCCAAAAGATACAACCAAATTCTTCATAAAAAGACTCATAGGATTCCCCGGTGAAGAGGTTATCATAAAGGAGGGTCAACTATTTATAAGAACCACTGACGGAGAGACCAAAAGCATCAACGAGCCTTATATAGAATTTGAAAAAAAAGAGAACTTTTCGCAAGTTCTAGGAGATAATGAGTATTTTGTAATGGGTGACAACAGGGCTGGTAGTTCAGATTCTCGCATTTGGGGTACATTGCCGAAAGAAAACATCACCGGTGAACCTCTATTTAGACTTCTGCCGCTCTCAAACATATCTCTTTTCCCAGGTAGACACAGAACAGCTAATGAGCAATAAAAATACATCAAAAAATATAAAAGAAAGGTTTAAAGATACTTACACAGAAGTTGGTGCTATAGCCAAGTTCTATGGTTTTCAACCAATAACAGCGCCAGAAATAACCAAGGAAGATCTCAGGCTACAAAAAGTCTACGCTAACAACCCTCTAGTAGCTGAAATATCTGCACTATTAAATACTTACAACACTGAAGGGGGTGCCGCCGCTTCACAACCACTTACTCTATGGTACGAACGTCCACTAAAAGGTGGTACAGAAAATAAAAAACCAAAAAAATATAGCTTCTCGCTCATATCGATGGGCTCGAACAAAAGCGTAGTAGAGTGTCTTTCTGTCCAGTGTATGGCTTCTATACTCAAATCACTGGGGCAAAAAAATATAGAGATAAAGCTAAACAGTATCGGCGATAAAGAATCGATCTCAGATTTTGACCGAAAAGTAAATGCCTTCATTAGGAAAAATATGCAAAATTTCTCAAATGAGACGAGGGGTAAACTAAAAAATGATATCTACGCTTATCTTGATGAGGTTACTGAAAGTGACAAGAAGTGGGATGGGGACGTACCCTTTTCTATAGACCACTTATCAGAGCAAAGTCGAAATCATTTCAAGGAGGTTTTAGAATTCTTAGAAATTTTAGGCATAAATTATAACCTAGACCACAAGTTACTCGGCTTCCCCGAGTGGTCAGGAGAGACTGTTATAGATATCATTGATCCAAACGAGAATGAGGTTCTCGTAAACGGTATAAAGACAAGCAAGCTATCCAAAAAAATAGGTTTCAAAAAAGAGGTATCTGTTTGTATACTTACAGCAAGTGTAAAAATCAACAAAAATTTATCGGAAAAACGTCACAAAGAAAAACGACCCTCTTTTTATCTTGTCCAATTTGGACCAGAAGCAAAAATAAAGAGTTTCCTAGTACTAGAGCAAATCAGGTCAGCCAATGTAGATATCATGCATTCTTTAGCTAAAGATAAGCTCGCAGGTCAAATGACAGCTGTAGCCAATCTAGGTATCCCTTACATCATATTGTTAGGCCAGAAAGAAGCCTTCGAAGATTCTGTCATTGTAAGGAGTGTAGAAAACAGGCACGAGGAAAAAGTACCAATAAACCAACTTTCAGAATATATTAAGAAACTAAATACTAAATAGTGGGGATAAAACCTAGACTTTACAAGCTAAAATTTTTCTGCTAAAGTACAAGATATGACAACAAACGTAGAAGTAACAAAATTAGGTACAGAAAACAACCTGACCCTTATAAGGAAATTCACCAAGAGAGTACAGGGTTCTGGTATTTTGAGCCGGGTCAGATCTGATCGGTATAGCAAAAGAGCTCTTTCTGAATTTGTTAAGAAGAAGCAGACTTTAAAGCGAATAAAGAGAAAATCTGAAGTAGAAAAGCTTATAAAATTAGGTAAGCCTGTTAAGAAAGGCAGGTAGTAGTAACGGCTTTGAATATTCATATTAAAAACAACCTCAAATCTTCCCTCTCAAGGGAAGTTTTGAGTTATTTTGAAAAAAATAAGAAAAGACTGACAGAGGTACTCCATAAAGTTTTAGGGAAAAAATACGAACTCTCCTTTGCTCTCATAGGAAAAAAGATTTCAAAAGAAATAAATCATAGATACAGAGACAAGGATAAACCTACAGATATACTATCTTTTCCGATCAACAAAAGTAGCGGTGAAATACTGATAAACCCAGAGTCTGCACTCAAAAAATCTAAAGAACACGATATGAATCTTGAAAAATACCTTATTTTCTTAGTTATCCACGGAATTCTTCATTTGAAAGGTATGGATCATGGTAGTAAAATGGAAGAGTCTGAAAAAAGATTGATGAAATTTTTTAACTAGCCAATCCTTTTTTGGTATTTGTTTTTAATGAGTTCCCGTATTACAGCAGGAATAGATGTTGGCACGTACGAAGTGCGTGCTGTGATCGCAGAACACACAAAAGAAGGTGAACCTTTTAAAGTGCTAGGAACTGGGAAAGCAGAGTCTAAAGGGTTGAGACATGGCTATATAGTAAACACTGAAGACGTCACTAGAAGCGTATTGCATTCTATAAGACAAGCAGAGAAAGCTGGAGGCGTAAAAATAAAAAGAGCATTCTTGTCTATTGGCGGTATGGGTCTATCTAGCAATACTGCCACTGGCTCTGTATTAGTAAGTAGGGCTGATCAAGAGATTACCGAACAAGATTTGGAAATGGCTACTGCGGTAGCTCTTGAATCACTACCCCACAATACTCTCCAGAATAAAAAAATTATCTATACTATTCCCCTCTCTTGGAAAATAGACGGCAAACAAGTACATGGTAGAGTATCTGGGTTAAAAGGTATCAAAATAGAAGTCAAAGTGATGTTTATCACTTGTACCGAGTCTCACATCGATGATCTGGTAGAAGCCGTGGAGAACGCAGGAATAGAGGTGGTAGATGTAGTAGCTTCACCGATCGCAGCAAGTTTTATAAATCTAACAAAGAGTCAAAAGATTGCTGGTTGTGTCTTAGCAAACATTGGAGCTGAAACTGTATCGATTATAGTATTTGAAAATAATATACCTATTTCGCTAGAAGTATTTCCAATAGGAGGCGCCGACATTACCAACGATATCGCCTTGGGCCTCAAGGTCTCTTTAGAGGAAGCTGAGACCATAAAAATGGGTGGTATAACAAACACAACTGTATCGAAAAAGCGCCTTGACGACATCATATCAGCAAGGCTTTCTGATATATTTGATCTCATTGAGGCGCATCTAAAGAAGATCGGTAAAAGTGGCCTTCTCCCTGCAGGAATCATAATCAGCGGCGGGTCTTCTTCTATCGGCATGATCGAGGATTTGGCCAGAAATTATTTGAAGTTACCCTCTCGTACTGCTCCCCTTAGTCTGGGTGATGGTAAATTTGTAATAAAAGATTCGTCGTGGTCAGTTGCTTATGGTCTATGTGTTATAGGGTCATTACCCGAGGAGGAAACTCGACTCGGTATTGGAAAGCACAGTAAGGCTGTTTTTTCAAAATTTCTCAATTTTTTCAAGCAGTTTTTACCGTAAACTATATTTACGTGCCATACTTTCATCTTGATATTTAAGACACATATTGTTATTTTCTCAAGCTTTGTGTTTTGGAGGCAGCTTTGATAATATAAGCATACTTAATTGCTTTAAATTTTTTATAGATATGCCTCAAGTTAAGCCAGAAGTAGAATCATTTGCACGAATCAAAGTGGTAGGAGTAGGTGGTTCGGGTAAAAACGCTATCAACCACATGATAAACTCAAAAGTTCGCGGGGTTGAGTTTATTGCAGTAAACACCGATGCCCAAGATCTACACCACAGTGAAGCCAAAAAAAAGATTCATATAGGTAAAAACCTGACAAGAGGCCTAGGTACCGGTATGAATCCAGAACTTGGAAAGAGGGCGGTAGAGGAAACTAAAGAAGAGGTTCAGGAGGCTATAAAAGGGGCAGACATGGTATTTATAGCTTATGGTCTTGGTGGTGGTACTGGTACTGGAGCTGGACCTGTGGTGGCAAGGACAGCCAAAGAACTCGATGCTCTTACTGTAGCCGTTGTTACCAAACCTTTTGTGTTTGAAGGACAACAGAGAATGAGGCTTGCAGAAGCAGGTTTAGAAGAATTAAAAAAATCTGTGGACGCCCTGATTGTCATACCAAATGATAGACTTCTTGCCACTATAGACAAAGATACTCCAGCCAAGAACGCTTTTGCAATGTGTGACAATATTTTACGAGAAGCGGTTGAAGGTATAAGCGACCTTATAACACAACCAGGTATCATAAACATAGATTTTGCCGATATCAGAGCTGTCATGGAGGGTGCTGGAGGAGCCCTTATGGGTATTGGTAGAGCAAGCGGAGACAATAGAGCACAAGAAGCAGCTAAGCTTGCAATAAACTCCCCTCTTCTTGAAGTTTCTATAAACGGTGCCAAGGGAGTATTGTTCTCTATCGCTGGAGGTGATGACCTTACAATGTTTGAGATACATGATGCTGCCAAGGTCATAACCGAATCAGTTGATCCGAATGCGAAAATCATCTTTGGGACAGTTAGGGATGATAAATTAAAGAAAGGAGAAATCAAAATCACTGTTATTGCCTCTGGGTTTACAGAGGATTATGGCGTTCGCAGAAGCACTACTGAAACAATCAAAGAAGATACTGGCGGCAAAATATTCAACTCGGTATTTGGTGCAAAAGAAGATAAGGAAGTCCAAATTAGCGGCGACGAACAAAGCGATAAGGTGATTGATGACGATGACGATGAATGGGGAGCCGTACCGGCTTTCTTACGAAGATCTAAACTGAAATAGTCATATTCCGTGCTATAATTTCACTGATAAATATTTTTTTGTTAATCAGGGTCCTTTTAATTTGCAAATATTATGAATCCTCAACTATATGACTTAGTAATTATCGGCGGAGGGCCGGCAGGTGCTGCGGCAGGAGTTTATGCAGCTCGCAAACAAATAAGAACCCTTATAGTCACAACTAGTTGGGGTGGCCAGAGTACTGATTCTATAGGTATTCAAAACTGGATAGGTGTGGTTGAAATTCCTGGTGCCGAGTTTGGCAATCTACTAAGGAAACATGTTACTCACTACGCCTCAGACTACGTAGATATTAGAGACAATGAATCAGTCAGGGATATTATTAGGAATGCTGATTACGACTTTAAGATAACTACTGATAAAGGTGAGTACAGGACTAAAACTATACTGGTAGCCACAGGTAGCCACAGGAGAAAGCTAGAAGTACCTGGAGCAAAAGAATACGAGAATAAAGGCATAGTGTACTGCGCATCTTGCGATGGGCCGCTATTTGCGGACAAGAACAACGTAGTTATAGGTGGGGGAAATGCTGCATTTGAATCTGCAGCACAACTCCTTGCCTATTCAAAATCAGTAACTCTATTAAATCGCAGCGAGGAGTTTAGGGCTGATCCGGTGACCGTAGAAGCTGTATCGAAAAATCCGAAGATTAAAATCATTAAGAATGCAATAGTTAAGGAGATAAAGGGTAATACTTTTGTCAGCAGTTTAATCTACACAGACTTGAAAGCAAATGAGGATAAAGAAATAGAATGTGAAGGAGTTTTTGTTGAAATAGGGTTGCTACCTACAACAGGGTTTGCTGAACGAGTAGTAGAACTAAACGAACATAAACAGATAAAAATAGATCCTAGAAATGGCCGCACTACCACGAAGGGTATTTGGGCAGCTGGAGATTGTACAGATACACTCTTCCATCAAAACAACATTGCCGCAGGAGATGCTATAAAAGCTACTGAGGATATATATTTAGAATTGCACAAGATATAACTATTTCTGAGGCTTTCCAAATAGCTGAACTATAAAAATAGCCTCCTTGCCCTTATAGACACCAGTAGAGGTGGCTATCCCTATCTCGGTATAATTGCGGTTGAGTATATTTGCTTTATGAAGTTCTGAACGTATCCATGCATCATGTACATCTTCAGAATTTAAAAAATTTACAGCTAGATTTTCACCAGCATAAGTGTACCTATAACCAGCCTGCTCAAACCAATACCAAGGAGTTTTACCGTCAGGAGTATTATGCGAAAAATATCCCTTTTTAGCCATATCATTTGCTTTCAGTTGTGCCGCCGCTTCCAAAACAGGGTTAGTCTTAAGCTCACTTATGTCTTGACTCAGTCTATCTTTATTGGCAAGAGCTACCAAAACTGAGCCATAGATAGCAGAAAGTGCCTCAAAAACACTACTTCGTACGACTGGTAATGATAAGGCTATAATAACTACTAGTACCGTTATGGTGGCTGCATATTTTTTATTTAGTTTCCAGCTCCCATTTTTTGGTGTTTTTTTCACAGATAAAATATAGCATATTGAATTACAATGTATAATAGTAGTTATGGATATTCTAAATATACGTAAGTATGTTAGGGCTGCAAACTATATATCTGTGATCCAGATATATTTGCAAGATAATTTTTTACTTGAGTCCCCTCTTGATTTAATACATATAAAACCGAGGCTTTTGGGCCATTGGGGTACATGTCCTGGTATAAATTTTGTGTATGCAAATCTAAACCGTCTCATAATTGAAAACAATTTGGATGCCATGTTTATCTTGGGTCCAGGACATGGTTTTCCGGCACTGCAAGCAAACCTTTTTATAGAGGGCACCTTGGGTCTTTATGATAAAAATGCACCGCGCAACATAAACGGCATCGCACATATCTCGAAAAACTTTTCTTGGCCATACGGATATCCTAGTCATTCAAATCCTGAAGCCCCCGGGGTAATACTTGAAGGAGGTGAACTTGGATATTCCTTGGCAACAGCTTGGGGCACAGTACTCGATAACCCTGACCTTATAACATTTTGTTTGGTTGGAGACGGTGAAGCCGAGACCGGACCTACTGCCACAGCTTGGCATCTATCAAAATTTATAAATCCAAAAAGTGATGGTGTGGTGTTGCCAATACTTCACCTAAATGGCTACAAGATATCTGGACCTACTATATTCGGAAGAATGAAAAATGAAGACTTGATTGAACTATTCCATGGATATGGATACGAACCGATATTGGTTGACCATAACCATGGAGATGTCTATGAAATTATGTACAAAGCTCTTGACAATGCATTGGCTCAAATAAAGACACTCAAATCACAAGGTAAATCTGACAATGACGCAT
The DNA here is from genome assembly GCA_964548205.1 of uncultured Candidatus Saccharibacteria bacterium. GTDB lineage: Bacteria > Patescibacteriota > Minisyncoccia > Phycocordibacterales > WO2-35-19 > CAZJPJ01. Next base: position 7,786 of record CAZJPJ010000006.1, on the reverse strand, counting down.
ACCCTAGATTTCCCATGATAATAATGAGGACACCTAAAGGATGGACAGGGATAAAAGAGCTCAACGGGGAGAGAATAGAGGACAATTGCCTGTCACATCAAGTTGTAGGCACAAATGCAAAGAGCGATGAAAGTGAGTTGCGAGCAATCGAAGACTGGTTACGCTCGTATCATTTCGAGGAATTGTGGCAAGATAATGATTTTATAGATGATATAAAGTCATTGATACCAAAGAAAGAACTGGCCATGGGTAACAACAAACACACATTTGGTTATAAACATATTGAGAATACTCTTATTTTGCCAGAAACTGAAGAGTTTAGTGAAGACGCTAATATACCTGGGACTGTAGGATCTTCCAGCATGATACGTATGAGTCATTATCTGAATAGGGTTTTTGAACTAAACCAAGAGAGTAATAATTTCAGAATATTCTCACCAGACGAAACTTATTCGAACAAATTGCACAAGGTTTTCGATACTACAAAAAGGGTTTTTGAAGGCCCGATAGCTCCTTGGGATAAAGATATGGCATCGTACGGTAGGGTTGTGGAAATGCTGAGCGAACATTCTCTCCAAGCACTTATGCAAGGATACATTCTTACGGGAAGAAATGCTGTATTTGCATCATATGAAGCTTTTGTACAAGTTGTTTCTAGTATGGCGGATCAGTATTCAAAATTTTTACGTATAGCAAGAGATGTATCATGGAGAGGAGATATACCATCATTCAACTATATTTTGACATCAAGTGGCTGGAGACAGGAGCACAACGGCTTTTCTCACCAAAACCCAGGGTTCATCGATTCTATGCTTCAGAAACAAGGTTGTTTCGTAAAAGTATATTTTCCACCAGACGGAAACAGTGCTCTTGAGGTGCTCAAAGTTTGCTTAGAATCAAAAAACGAAATAAATATCATAGTTGCTGGAAAAACTTTGGAACCACGCTGGTTAACACCGCAACTTTCCCGTCAAGCAGTAGATGAAGGTCTGATGATCTGGGAATTTGCGAGCGACAATGACCCTGACATTGTATTCGGAGCAGCCGGTGAATACTTAGTAAAAGAATGCCTTGCCGCCATAGACATATTAAAGAAAGAGTTGCCACAGGTCAGATCTAGATTCGTAAATATTCTCGAAATCTCTAGTATAGGTATAGGAAATTCACTTTGTAGGATTCCACTTCATGAGTTTGAGCATTATTTTACAAAAGACAAGCCGGTCATATTTAACTTTCACGGTTACCCAGAAACCTTGAAGCAAGTCCTTTTTGATCATCAAACAGGTGATAGAAAATTCTATATTCATGGATACACAGAAAATGGCTCTACGACAACTCCTTTCGATTTACATATCAGAAACAAAACGAGTCGTTATGATTTGGTGATAGAAGCATTGGAAATACTTTTAGAGAAGCAGGTTGTAGGAAAAGAGGAAGCAAAAGAGCTTACTCATAAGTACAATGAAAAAATAAAATCCCACAAAGAATATATAAAAAAACACGGTATTGACCCAGAGGAAATCGAAAACTGGCAATGGAAGAAATAGTAAGTAAAAAAATAATATGCATTAATATTGGTAGTCGAAGTAAGAAGTACACGGTTTATTTGGACGACATGATAGATGCACACTTCGAATCTGAATTATCAAACTCTAATATACTGGGAAATCTAAAATCTCTGGGCGATTCTGACTGTATATTTGTATTTAGAATTGTAGCTCCAGGTGAGTTTTTTACGGAAGACAGAGTGATTGACCAAGAGTTCGTGTCCTCACTTTCAGAGATATCTTATCTTTCACCTATTCACGCCAATGCAACAATCGATGAGATAGAATTTATAAGAAAAAAGGTACCAAATGCAGTAATGTTGGCCATATCTGACAGCAAATTTCACAAAGATATCCCAGAGATAGCCTACACATACGCCATACCAAAATCTATAGCTTCAAAGCACTCTATAAGAAAACAGGGTTACCATGGACTCTCAATACAAAGCTGTCTCAATAAGTTAGAAGTCCTTTTGCCATCAATACCAGAAAAAGTAATACTCTGCCATCTTGGAGGAGGTACTAGTGTAACTGCTATAAGGAGAGGTAAATCGATCGACACTTCCATGGGTTGGACACCTATTGATGGGGTGCCTATGGCAGAGAGATCAGGAAGCATAGATCCAAGTGTAGTAATTCTACTATCAAAGGAACTTGGAATATCTGGTGAAGATTTAAGTCAGTATCTCTCAAAATCTTGTGGCTTAGAAGCCCTTTCTGAAATAGAAGGGGGTGATATGCACAAAATTATTGAGGAAAGAAGAAAAGGCAACAGAGATGCAAACTTTGCATACAATTTGTATATTTATTCTTTGCGCAAATACATAGGAGCGATGTACTCTGTCATGTCAGGCTGCGACTGTCTTATCCTATCTGGAACTATAGCTGAAAAGTCTCCCGATATCAGGCGCTCCTTACTAGAGGACTTGTCGTGCTTTGGTTTTTCTCTTGATGAAGAGAAAAACCGTTCTGCTGCTGAAGTTGGTGATTATGCCTACCTAGATAAATTTGAAACAAAAACTATAGTAGTAATAAAACCAGATGAGACAGAAGAGATGTTTAAGAGCGCTAAACACCTAATCGCCCGCAGACATTAGGCTATCAGGTCTTTTTCTTTTACTCTTGATCTATCGATCATCAATACAAAGGAGAATCCAAGCAATGCCGTTTGTGAATAATCAAGTGTGGATAATGGACTAGTTTCCTTGTTGTACCAACAAAAGTCTCTTAAATACTCTACTGATTGTTCATTTTGCTCTTCCCTATCTATTTTAAAATCTGAGACCCCTAATATCTCTCCAATCTTATGAAGTACCTCATTTCCTGCATTACCTTGCTGATCTTGCGTATTGTCAGTTAATAATACAAATTCGTATACAGGTGATAGAACTACAATATCTGTAGCTATATTTGATTTGATACTTTCTTCAAGACCTCTATCGCCCACCACTTCTCCACCAACAAGCTCTACCCATGCCTCATTTTTATAATCTCCGATAATAGCATCATCGCTAAATTGCATTGTATAGGTTACAACAATTTGTTCACTTGGAGCGATCTCCCCAAGACCCCATTGTTGCTCATTTATTACTTCACCAAGAGGGTTTGTCAGAACATCGTTTAAGACACCATTGTAGGCTACACCTCCGTTATTCTTCACAACGATATTATACTCAACATTTGAACCCACGGGAGTACTGGTCGCCCCATCTACAACTACAGAATTGATAAATTTGTGAGTTTTCTTGACAGAAATAAGGGGATTGGTAGAAGAAAAGTTATTTATACCTACCGGACTAGGACCTCCAGAATTATATCCAGCGATAAGTGGCAACACATCTGTATTGTCTGATCTATCACCATCTGTTTCGTAAGCCATAACTAACGCTTGGCTAGAAATACTTTCATTCCCAGGTGGCAAATAATTGTCTATGGTACCCATATAATCGAAGGTGATACTTTGGCCCGGATTGAGAGATGGAATGAAATGCAGATACTCGTTATCCATATCATTATCTCTATATTTTAGAAATGATGAATTTGAATTTACCTTAACCCATATATCGCTCGCTCTAGCATCGCCGTTATTCTTCACAGTAGTTTTAAACTGCAAAGATGAGCCAGCATCCAAAACCCCCTCTGTACTTGCAACCGTCCCAACCCAGAGATCGGGTTGACCAAATGATATACTACCATTCCAATTGCCAAATACATTTCCTAAGACCTTAAACCAATTTGTACTTATAAGATTAGTATTCACTATGTTTACTATATTTACACCTGAGTATGCATTACCGCTTACAATATTCCCATTGCCAGCAATATTATTGCCACCTGAATTAGCACTCACAATTATATTATTGGTTACACTCGCGTTATTATTGTTTGATATATTTATATTTGAAACATATGGTAAAGCATCTTGATCATTCTTGTTGTACAACAAAACACCTTCATTTGTCTGTTCCGCACCTATGAAATCAGGGAGATTGAATATGTTACCCCCCCAATCACCGAACACTCTAATAAATAAATAGAAACTGGATTGACCGAAGACGTTTTCATTAATGGAATTAAAAAGATTTGTCGAAGAAATCGCATTGCCAGTTGAAATATCCCCACTTCCAGTTTCGTTGTCACCTGAGTTCGTCATCACATTAGCGTTGTTTACCACGGAAGCTGAATTATTATTTGTAGTATCAGAACAACACCCTGAAGCAGAAAAGAGTCTTAGAAAGCTGTTGAAGAAATCTAGATTTGGTAGCACCAGATCTCCGTCCCAGTCTCCAAAATTATTAAATACCAGCAAAACATAGTTTGAATTCACAAAATTGGAATTTACAACATTTACAACATTGGCACCGGCCATAGCCGATCCTGTAGTAATGACAGAATTAGACGAGGAAGCTATATTATTGTTGCCAGTATTTGCTTCGACAACTACATTATTCTCTACACTTGCGGTATTTTGATTTGAAATACTAGTGGTTGTGCTTGCTGAATTTTCGCAAGAATTACAATCTTCTTGATGAGGAGTAGTGGTGCTAATATTGTTGACTAGATCACGCGAATCTATATTTGAACTACCCTGTGAACTACCAACTGCCTCTATCGCTCCTTCCGAACCTATCTCGTTATTATTGACCTCATTTACTACATCAGTGCTTGCATTTGCCTCTCCTGATGATATAACAACATGAGCCAAGGCTTCAGATTCTTCATTCTCTGCACTATTTTCAATGTCTTGAGTATCATTGTGATTTTGATCAATAGATTCACCTATTTCATCTACAGGTGTTTGAGTGGCTTGTGTATCTTCTTCAACAGCTAGTTCGACAGGTAACTCTGAGCCTTCTGATTCCACATTCTCAACAGATGGCTGACTCTCAGTGGGAACATCTTCTGACCCTTCAGCAAAAATATGCATATTTGGAGAAAAAGAAAAACCCAATATACATACCAATAGATAGGCCGACAATGCGCCCTGCCAAAATTGTTTTTTATTTATTTGTAAATTTTTTCCAAACATTTCTTAAAACTAAATATATTTTTTGTCTAACATTTTCTACAAAACTAATCTCATGATTATTGTTTATTGGCTCTTCGATATTCTGCAAAGTGTCCATACTTTTAGCTGGTACTGTTTCAAATTCCATATACTCATCTAATTCTGTGTCTATATAGCTTTCTAAGAGGCCAGCTCCGTTTTCCATTTCTTGAGTAGAAATTTGAATTTTTGTATCAACCAAAACATTGTCTTTGCTGATACTTTTTTCGTACTGGAAGAGTTCTCCTTCTTCTACTTCTTCTGATACATCTTCTACTACCTCCCCGTTGATCTCGGTATAGACTTGTATACTACTTTTTGACTCACCTACTATAACCATACCACCTGAGTTTATAAGCGTGTTACCCCCTGAATACCTGAAGTTTTCAATTTTGTTATAAACACTACTAGCATCAACTGGCTGACACATAGACAAGAATATAATTGTTGTGACAATGTACTTCATATCTTCAAATCCGAGTCCAATTTTTTAGGCTCAGACCTGAAGGTCACACAGAGTGCGACCCCAGTAAAAGAGTTATTTAACTCTTGTAACGTTTGTGTTTACAACGTTTACAACTTCAGTACCTGCTAGTGCGGCACCTGTTACAATTGTTCCTCCCATACCACCATTGGCAGTATTGCCACCATTCTTTGAAGATGACTTAGAGTGTTTCTTGTACCAGCTGTATGAACCACCTTCAACAGAATTTGAAGCATCTCCACCTACAACAACATTGTTGCCAGTGTTAGATATTGTGTTCACAGAGTTTGCTACAGAAGCTGAGCTTGTTGTCTTTACATCAACGTCACCCTTACATCCACAATCCTTATCAACAACAGTTTTGTTTGTGTTGACTTGGTTTGCAATAGATGAAAGAGCAGCTGCGTCCCCAGTGGCGATAACGCCACCTTGACCACCGTTAGCTTCATTCATGCCATTTAGGCCATTCTTTCCGCTAACGTTGTTTGATGCATCGCCACCATATGCAGAGTTGTTTCCAGTATTAGCTGAAGAGCTAACTGTATTTGAAACGCTCGCACTGTTTGATGTAGATACATTTATATCGCTACTACTGCTCTTGCCCCAAAAGAAGGCTGAAGCAGAAGCTGATGATAGAGCAAATGCTGCTATTGTTGCGATTGCTACGATTTTTTTCATAGATTTCAAAAAAAATTCTAATAAATGTTTATGATCGGGTATGCATACATGACGCTCCGACCAAATATCGACCATTTGGACCTATTTTATTAAGTCCAAATTGCGGCTGCCATTTAAGAATCTCCAATTTATCTGAGAAGTCTGTCAGCGACCTTGTCCACTTCAAATCAAGGTACCAACGAAAAAAAAGCAACCGCAATTTGTACTCAAAATTTTCAAACAACAAAAAACACCCTCTAAGGTGCACCTAATTCATGTACAAACTATTTGGTTGTGTATTGCGTGGAAACATTACAACTTACCTTGCTCTCGTTTCCCCGCGAGATAATTAGTTTATGTTCCTGATTGTAGTTTTTTTGACAGATGAGTCAACGATAACCTGTGGATTGCGCAGCTTTATTTGAAATATGAATGCTATAATCAGATATGTCAAATGCAACAAAAGCCCAAAACGGGCGTTAGATCGGGGAAAGCCACAAAATACTGGTTTAAAAACTAGATTTTGTGGTGATCAGACGCCCGTTTTGGGCTTTGGGCCTCATAACGGCCTTCGGGGTTGCATTCTACTCATATGGACGCAGATGTCAATTTCTGCTAGATTTACATTGATTTGGGTGGTTAGCTCAGTTGGTAGAGCGTCCCCTTGACGTGGGGAAGGCCAGAGGTTCGAATCCTCTACTACCCACCAATCATACTCAGCCCCGACGATATGTCGGGAAGCCGACCGAAGCGTCGGCTCTGGTTAGAGCGCCCCCTTCATGTGGGGAAAGCCAGGGATTCGAATTCCTCAGCGCGCACAGAGTTTTTTGAATAAGTTGTAGGCTGTCATAGCGCCATTTAGGGCGCTATGGGGCTCTGGTTCGGGCGGTATGCCGAAGATTTCACACGCGGTTTTAAGACTTAAACTTTTATGATTCTTTAGTCCCCTTTCCCATGCAATAGAAAGTAGATCGAGCCTATCATGATTATCTATTGTACTCATGGGGTTTGGTAATTCAGATACGTGAAATGCCTCGTTTATAAAACCCCAGTCAAAACTTGCATTGTATGCACAAAAAATACAGTTCTGAGTTTTCTCTCTGTATATCTTCATAGCATCTGACAGATTCATCGCCCCCTTCCAACCCTCATCATTGTAGCCATTGTATTCGAGTGCCGCTTTGACTGCAGTATGTATGCACACAGGCCTAACCTTAGTCTCAAGCTTATCTTTTATTTCAAAAGTTTTTTGGTCAAAAACCACAAGGCCGATCTCCAATATTTCGTGTACAGAAGGTACATCTCCACTCGTCTCTAGGTCTGTCATGGCTATGAATCTTTCGTTTGAATATGGCATATATTGTTGTATTATAACACTTGCTTTGGAGACGCCGCATAGCTTGCCCCGCCTTGGCGGGGTGAAGTCTAGCGCGTCGAAAAATGAATTAATATAATAAGTAAAATTGGAGACGTCGCATAGTGGTCTAGTGCGCTCGCTTGGAAAGCGAGTAGGGTGAAAGCCCTCGAGAGTTCGAATCTCTCCGTCTCCGC
>CAZJPJ010000005.1:0-67514 GCA_964548205.1 uncultured Candidatus Saccharibacteria bacterium | reverse complement strand
CTCTCCAAAGGTTAGATGTAATCTGGTAACCATATTGTAGAGTTGATGGGATGATCTCCACTAGCTGCGTTGGCTGTTGAATGGTTGTACCACTTCCAGAAGAAGATCCACTGCTAGACGAACCCCCACCGCCACCTCCTGAGCTACCGCCACCACCAGAACCTCCACCGCCTCCACCAGATCCACCACCGCTTTCACCACCAGAAGATTCATCTCCTCCGATAACAAAGGTTGAGAATTGGTTGGTCTCACAAGTGATAGTGTTTTGGTTTGTATCGATGCTGCAGTTTGGAAGCTCGTACCAAGTTGATCCATCGTATCGGTAGATCTTGAGTGTAGATTCATCAAGACCCGAGATATCAGCATCTGTATATGAGATAGTGATATCGAGATATTTGTTGAATGAAGATGTCGTAGTAGTTGGAGTATCGAAGTAGTCGAGAGTATAGACTCTGCTCTCTACAATATTCTTGTTTAGAGAAGCTACTCCATTTACGAATTCAGCTCCTGATATTCTACGAGTTTGTAGGTATCCATCGTCATTCCCAGAAAGGAAAGCTTGGGGTACAGAAACAGAGAGACCTTTGTTTGAAGATTGTAAGTTTGCAGTACCCCCACTTTGTTTGTTAATCAGAGTGGTTGCCTCATCTAGAATACTAGCGTCTCCATGACAACCTCGAGTAATGAAGGATCCAAGAGAACCGAGTATCGGTACATCGATTACGTCTATAGACCTAGCCTTGAAACGATACTTGGTACAAGGTTTGAGGTTAGTTAGATTTACAGAGTGATCAAGAACTCTGACGACCTTGTCCTTCTCAACAGTATTGAATCCTAGAGTGTCTGCAAGACCGAAGGTTAGGATAGTAGAAGCTGGTACTGATGTAGTCCAAGAGACAGTAGCAGAATTGTTTGTCAGGTTTGAGATTACGACTCCAGAAACATTCTTGTCATTGGAAATATTCACAGTGACGGCAGAGCTTGTAGCGAGATTGCCTGCGCTGTCTCTAGCTACAGCCACTAGAGTACGTGAACCGTTCTGATACCCAGTGGTGTCAAGAGAGAAAGAGTATGGGGCACTAGTATCTTCAGAGCCGAGTTGTGTATCATCCATTTTGAAGGTGACACCAGAAATAGCTACGTTGTCGGAAGCACTTGCTGTTACGTTTACAGTACCAGAGACACTAGCATTGTTAGTTGGATTGGTTATAGATACCGTTGGAGCTGTGTTGTCAGCTCCTCCTCCGCCACCAGATACCGTGACCGTGGTGTTTGCTGTTGCAGTACCATTTGCATTTGTAGCAGTTAGTGTATAGGTAGTTGTTTGTGATGGAGAAACGTCTGCAGATGAGACATTAAACACACTACCCACGCTTTGATTGATACTTAGTCCTGTGGCATTGGAGACTGACCAAGTGAGGGTGCTAGTGTCCCCTGCTGTGATACTTGAGGGGGAGGAGGAGAAGGAGGAGATGGAGGGCAATGAGTTTTGTGATGAAGACCTTGGCACAAAAGCCCATTTTGGCTGAGCATTAAAATCAGAATAATACGGGAAATTTTGCTTATACCAATCATAAGCATCCTGACCTGTAAGATTTCCATCAGCATAACCTGTAGTAAAACTTAGTGCACCGATAAATACAAAACCGTAAAAATCGACATTACCAGAGACATTTCTTCTGTTTGGATCAAATACGGTATCCGTAGCATACAGACCATATGCGGAGCAATATGTCTGCCAATCTGTAAAAGGCCTTCCCCATGTAAAACCTTCTACTTTTTGCCTAAGAGGTTGTTGATAGTTCTCAGTAGTATATGGATTACATACTGGGTTCAATACTCGGTTTATAAGATTTTTACTCAACTTCTCCACTACACCAGAAAAATCAAAACCAAGCTCATTTAGATAAGCATAGGTCATGAACAGTTGCATAAGGTTGGTTCCCCCCGTACTTGAAAATGTAAGGTTATAATCTGGCCACTCTCCTCCATTGTTTTGAGCAAGCCCATCTCCACTTGGACTAATAATACCGAGCGGATTTTGGTCACCTGTTATACCTCCACCAGCCATGGAGTTAAAGCCCCAGCACCATTTTGATCTTTCAGTATTAAAATCATAAGGAGCAGAAGTACATGGTTGGTAAAGAGTTCCATTTGTAATACCATAAAGTCCTTGTATTGCAGCCGCATTATTGTTCAACTTTTGTTGGAAATAAGCTTTTTCACTTAATCCATCAGGTAAAATAAAAGCGGTCTGACCTAGATACCTTAGAGCGTTTGCCCAACCTCTAGTTTGAAAACTTTCTGCGATAATACCCCAGTTTCTCATCCTGCGGTTGTTATTTAGGTTATTGGTATTACCGGTCTTATTTGGGATCGCTACGTTTATATTGTTTGCAGACCAAAGAATCATCTCATCAGCCAAATACCAATCTCCCGTAAGAATATAACCTATATATTGCTGAAAATTTTGGTGAGCGAGTTCAAACCCCCAGTAAGAAAAACCATTACCACTTTTAGTGTAAATAGGCCCTACAGGGGCGGGATACCCTGTTCTTTCATTATATGTATGCTTAATACGAGAATCTGGTCTTGCGTCTATGGATATAGCTCTGCCGAAAGCTTGATCAGTATCTGCAACATCATCACCATTTGCATCTCTATACATGAGATTAGTGTCTCCTTCTCGATAATGAGCTGCCATATACCCAGGCATAGCCATGGTGCCCCCACCTCCACCACCTACAACAGTGTCCCCGAACAACACATCTCTAAGCCTTGGATCAAATGTATATAGATACTTAGTAGCATCTCTAGGCATCAAACCGCCCTCTTCGATACCATCACTAAAATCACGCCAATAATATTGTTTAGCTAAGTTTGTAACACCAAAAATATCGCCCTTGTTTTCACCCTTCGCTGGCTCAGGGTTATTATATGGATTGTACTCTACTGATATCGCAGTTTCATTTATAGTCAAGCTTCTATCATAATTTGGAATTACCTTAGCAGCACTAAGGTACGCAAAATTGTAGTTGACATGATAATCTTGAGGCTCAGAACCTTGCCAGAAAGTTTTTCTCCATCTTGCTCCAGCCTCATGAATAAAGGTGTCTTTAGTATATTTCGTTGTCTCTCCGGCTTTCAATTCTAACGCATAATTTAAATCTTGTAAGTCTGTCACCCAAGGATTTTCTACTATATATTCCACCTTCACCTCATCAGTAGAAGGATAGAAACTTGCCACAAACATAGGGTGGAAAGATTTATGACCGTTGAATAACAAATCATAAGACCTAGTCGGAGTCCTATCTTCCAATATAACTTGGGTCACTATTGGCCCATTAAGCCAATACCTCACACCCCTACCATTCAAACCTGTATCTACACCATCCCAATCTGAAAGTATTTGTCTTCCACTAACAGTACCTCCTGGTGTTGCTACGATTTGAGGATCGAAGGCAAATCTGGCATCAAGCATCTGTGATCTAGTAAGACCATTGCCACAATTACAAGTTGCTTGGTTTACGAAAGAAACCTCTATACTATCGTTTGCTGGTACACTTGCAATAAAAGAAACGATTACATGTTTAACACTACCGTCTGCCCAGCGAGCCTTAACATCTGCTTGGGTTGCAACCTGGCTTCCGCCTATAACAGCTTTTGGATAATTCGGAATATCGCCCTCTTTAAATATCCTAGAAATAGTGTACGGTCTATTAACTTGATCACTACCAGAAGCGTCTAATATGGTTATACCATTTTCAGAGACAGGAGTAGGAGGTCTATCGGCCGCTTCATTTGTCAGAGTAACTGTGGCCTGTGCAGTCGAGGTTCCTGTTATATTTGAAGCTGTTAATGTATAAGTAGTAGTTACTACTGGAGACACATCTTTTGAATTAAGAAGCGTCACAGTTCCAACACCTTGATCTATAGTTATCAATCCAGCCCCACTAACATCCCAAGAAAGAGTAGAGCTATCACCAGAATTTATACTATTAGGAGAGGCCGCAAAAGAGTTTATAGTTGGGGGATTTTCAGGAACATCAGTTGTGAAGTTTGCAGTAGCAGAAAGACTTACATTTCCAGCTTCGTCTCTAGACAAAATCTTATAATAATACGTAGTATTTGGTATCAAGTTAATCACACTTATAGAATGACTAGTTGTTGTGGCTGAATCTAAGAGTTGACTAGTCAAAGAACCAGAGGTTAGACCGTAGTTTACAACACTATCTGCAGGCTCATCTGTCTGCCATGTTATATCAGCAGATGACTCAGTTATATTTGAAACCAAAATAGAACTTATAGCAGGAGGTGTTACATCTCCTGCTTGGCCCTGATTATTTATTACATCATTATATATATCCAAAACCTCCTGACCAGTAAGTGATCTGTTGTAAATCCTCACTTCATCTAAAATACAAAGACAAGAAGCCGCAGTCAGAGCAGCCTCTGGTACTGCTCCGAATCTAATACGTTGCGGATTTGTAAAGAAATCTACTTGTGAAGTATCTGTTACCACTTTCTGACCATTAAAATAGAGATCTCTTTGGGTGGCAGATTCAAATACCCCAACAACATGCATCCACTGATTCATATTCTTGTTTCCAGTAGTTTGAGCAGAATCAAATACAGTATTTCTACCAACAAGTAGCCCATACAAATTACTAGATGTTGATCCACCCCCTACTCCAACCGAAAAATATTGGTTATTACTATTACCCAAACTAAACGCAGGCCTACTGCTACCATTATTACCGTTTGGATATATAAAAGCACTAAACGTAAACGGGTATCCTGTTATATTTGCTGTCGTACTCGCAATAGCTCTTTCATTTAAAGCCCCGGTAAAAAGTAAACCCTTAGACAAAATTCCGTTCGTCCAATTTATATTCTCAAGAGTTATACCATTACCAGCACCAGTTTGATCAGTCACAGTATTACCTGCCCCCTCATCAAACTTCCAATATGCAACCAAACCATCAGTGGTTGCACCGAGCACTTCTGGCTTCGGTAGAGCATCAATTACATTGGCTGTATTGTCTCCCACTCCAGGCAATATACTTAGAGAAAGCGCCGCGATTACACCACAGAGAAACAAGACAGCGATCAGTATATTCTTATTACTCCTGAATACATTTTTCATTTTAGTAATTTAATAATTTTTATTTTTATAATTAAATAAACTCCAGCAGCTATTCGTCTAGTCACGGATAAGGTTCGTCGTCATTATTAGTATCTGTAGACAACCCTGAAGAAATGTCTATATTTTCTTCTACAGAGTTGTTACCAACATCTTCACCTAAATCTAATAATTCTTCTGTTATAACTTCGGTATTATTATCTATAAAATCTTCGTCCGTTGTGTTTATGTATATACCTGAGTCATCTGAGCTGTCTGTTTGATTTTCTATGGGTGTAGATGTTGCGTTATTATTTTCATCGCTTACTCCTGCTACTTCCTCACTTGTGTGTGTATTGTTATTAGTATTAATACTTCCTCCGATCTTTATAAAGCTAGTTGCTTCTGGTTGATATATTGCTATCCAATCAAACACCAACTCCGCCGCTGTAGCTTTGTTTAGAGCTATCCTAAATCCATCTGATCTTTTTTCTGTTATTGCATACTGAGCATCAGTCAAAGATTGTGGAGTAATGACTATTTTAGGAGCATTTGGATAAGGCCTACTGAAGAACACATCTACTCCGGCTTCCCCCCCTTCTATAGTTACAGAACCCGCAGTATCTCTACCTGCATATATATAACCACCCACTTTCAAATCTCCTTCACTGTTTACACTAAATATTTCGCCTTTTGAATTATTTATAGTAAGTACTCCCACCAAATCTTCGGGTTTGGATTTTGAGATAAGAGTAGCGTTACCATCATTGTTTATTACAAACACGCTATGCCCTTCACTTTGTAGTTGTAATATATCTCCTGTGCCAGATTGGTTGATAAGCATAGCACTAGAACTTGCCGAGCTTTGTATTTGAGCATTAGCAAAAGCGCTTTGCTGTTGTAGCGATTCAAACTTTATATTAAGCTCCTGCAAGCCCCTTACCAAGACACTTGTAAATTTTGGATAATCTAGACCCTGTATCTCTCCTGCGTCATTGTATGCCACAAGTTCCGGTATCACATTAGCTACCTCTTCTGCTATAAATCCAAGTTGTTTAGGGCCATTCTTTATATAAGTATCCTTGTAATCAAATGACACAGGCCTTAGATTCAAAACTGCATCTAACCCATAGTTTATATCTTGAACGTTTTTCTTAAATCTCAAAGACGATGCTCCACAAGCTGTGGTAGAAGTAGACATCTCATACGTCGTTGTGTTTAAACAAACATAGTACCCTGTAGAGTCGTTTGAGAGACCAGAAATCGCAGCCGTCCCATTTATAGAAAGACTCCTCCAAGGTGTAGAGGTAGCAACACCAATGTTTCCTGCACTTGAGATTCTTAACCTTTCGGCTAGAGCAGTACTATCAGTAGAAGAGGTTCGGAACATTAAACCAATAGGCATTACACCGCTTGAAACCGTTCCATCAATAATACCCTGTATAGAAGCAGAAAGTTCCATACCAGTACCTTGTGTTGTATTGCTTTGTCCTGCAAAACCTATGCCGGGAATGTAGTCGCCTTGAGTCAGAGCGGCAGGGGTACTGTCCCAATTAGTACCTCCCATACGTTGACCTATGAGCGCATACCAGTTGGTAGTATCTACTACTGAAGAACCGAACAAACCAGCATGAAAAGCACCTTTAATACTTGAACCACCTCCATCAGAAATAGCATTTATTGCTCCTGAGCTAGCCCCACTTGAACCAGCAGAAGAATTTACAGCTGTAGCCTGTGTAGAATAAGAAGCCTCTACACCAGAAGAGTCGGCAAATATTGAGTCAGTAAATAAATGTCCGGTTGTGCCTTCAGTCTGAAATACAGAAGTGCCACCAGATGTTAAGGCAATTGCATCTCCAGTTGATAGATAAAACCCAGTATTACTATCATTACCAAAACTATAAGAAGGGGCGCTTATAGAACCATTTGGTGCAAAAATTTGTCCGCTTGCGATCTGCAGAGCCGAAGCGGGCGAATCAGTACGTATACCGACATTACCGGATGAAGTCAATATTGAAAAGGAGCTAACTGATGTAGTTGCTAACCCATCTATTGTTGTGGTGGATATGTATAAGTTTCCTCCTGCATTCCTAAATGACCACTGATTAATGCCAGCGCCAGCAGAAAGTGCAAGCTGAGGGCCAGTACTGGAAGCGATTGTGAGTTGATAACCAGGAGTAGTAGTACCCACACCCACCATACCATTACTCTTTATAAACATAACCTCATCAAAAGCACTTTGAGACGTTGGTGCAGCGCCCCTACTAAATGCAAATCCTATGCCATAGCCATCACCTGCAAAAATTCTTGTGTAATAAGAGCCGCTTTCATTGCCGATATCAAGACCAAAATTACCACCGAATCCATCGTTGTACACCAATAAACCAGGAGCCAAGTTTGTAGCCGACGCAACACTACCTGCATTGGTATTTAGATATGCATTCAGATTTGCTGCAACACTGCCCCTTTGTACAATTCTACCATTCACATCTAGGGCAGATGTCGGGGAAGAGGTCTTTATACCAACATTACCAACATCATTTACTAGAAAGTAAGTAGAGCTCGAACCCCCCACGACAAATTCAGGAACACTGTCTCCCCCCGTTATACCGACAGACAATTTTGCCCAAGGAGTTGTCGTACCCAGACCTAAACTGCCACCCGTTGTAAGTCTCATAGACTCTACAAGTCCAGGCTCGAAACTAATATAGCCATCGTTTGTAAAAGCGGTATTTGAAGATATACTGTTTATAGCAAGACCTTCTGAAGATGAGTCAAACAATTCTAGGATCGCAGTGGTACCAAGTGAATTTATCGATAATGCCCCGTTGCCGATAGTGTGTGTTGCACCAGAATCAGAGATTGTCAACGCTTTTGTTGGCACCGCAGTCCCAATACCCACCATCCCATTCTTATCTACAATGAAAGAGGTGCCTGTGGTAGAACCGACTACGAGACCAGCTTCTCCTGCATCAGCATTGATAGAAAGACGAGCAAATGGGGTTGAGGAAGAGAGACCAACTGCTCCAGTAAAGTTGTTGGTGTTAGAGAAAGTATTGAAATCAGCAAGGAGTGTTGTGGAGGCACCACCACCTCCTCCAGTCGATAGACAGGTGCCGTTTATGGCGAAGCAGCCGGAGGTGAGGTTGAGGCCAACATTTGAAGTAGAAGTAGCTTGACCATTTATGTTTAGACCTCTGACTGTAGTGGTACCGAAGCCCCCTAGAGCTATCTCGAGAGCGCTTGTAGATGTGGTGGCGTTACCAGCTACTGTAGTTGTAGATATATAGAAGTTAGTACCATCGTTTCTAAATGTAGTTTGAGCAAAGCCCGCTCCGGCTGAGAGGGAGAGTTGAGGAGCGGAAGAGGAATAAGAATTTAATGCATATGAAGGAGTGGTAGTTGCAACACCAACCCTTCCATCTCTTACAACCATAGTATCAGCGTTCCCAGCTCCGTCAGCAAAACTTATCCACCTACCACTAGAATCAGTCTTAAGCCTAAATTGACCATTACCCACGGGTGTAAACAATAATGTACTGTTGGTACCATTAGATATCGATAGTCCATCATTGTCGTTTGCAATTATACTAACCTTTATACTACTTGGAGATGTATTGATGCCAACATTACCATTGCTAGATATAGCGAAAGGTGTACTGATGACACCATTTATTGCATCGTTCAACACCCTAAGTGATAGCGTCCCATCATTTGAATTCCAGTTAAAAGCTTGGGAGTTAGAAGATGCCCCAGTATCTTGAAGTATAAGATTGCCTTCAGTAGCCCCTTGAGAAATTATTGAAGAAAAACTAGTTGTATCTCTAACGATTGCATTTGTCCCAGACGTACCACTAACCGTAAATTTTGTTGTGCCGGTAAAAGAAGGTATGGTAGCTGTACCTATTGCGACCCTGCCATTCTCGTCCACAAGCATGCTAGTACCAGAAGAATTGCCGATAACAAAAGCGTTGTTTGCCGAATCTTGTTGGACCGAAAGCTTAGCAAATGGTGTACTTGTCGCTCCAACGCTAACATATCCGCTTGACCCAATTATAGAAAGCGCGCTAATACTCGTAGTTGCGTTACCGGATACAGTGGTAGTAGACAGGTAAAAGTTGCCTCCAGCATTTCGGAAAGACCATTGATTTATTCCTTCCCCAGCAGATAGAGCTAGCTGAGGAGCGGTTGAAGAGCTAATACTGAGTTGATAGTTTGATGCTGTAGTTGTACCGATAAGGAGTTGAGAGGTAGTGGCAGAAAGACCAAATAGTGGGTGTCCCCAAGCGTCATAGCTTGATAAATATCCCGAATCATTGTTGAACCAAGAAAGATTAACTGATGAGGATGCGATAGTACTCGTTAAACCATTTGAACCATTGTACAAAAATCCTTGTGATAATGAGGGTAGATAAAGAGAAGAAGAGATTGTTGAAGAAGCGGTAGCCAAAAGTCCATTTGATAACGTTAGAAGTGAAGTTGTAGCACTACCTCCATATGATGGGTGGGTCCATGCGTCATAACTTGATAAACCTCCCCCTCCACCAGTTGATAGACATGTTCCATTGATAGCAAAGCAACCACCGGTGAGGTTGAGGCCAACATTTGAAGTAGAAGTAGCTTGACCGTTTATGTTTAGACCACGTACTGTAGTGGTACCGAAGCCCCCTAGAGCTATCTCGAGAGCGCTTGTAGATGTGGTGGCGTTACCAGCTACTGTAGTTGTAGATATATAGAAGTTAGTACCATCGTTTCTAAATGTAGTTTGAGCAAAGCCCGCTCCGGCTGAGAGGGAGAGTTGAGGAGCGGTTGAAGAGCTAATACTGAGTTGATAGTTTGATGCTGTAGTTGTACCGATAAGGAGTTGAGAGGTAGTGGCAGAAAGACCAAATAGCGGGTGTCCCCAAGCGTCATAAGAAGTTAGACCACTACCCCCACTTCCTGAACTAGTAGTCAATGATACTGAAACTTTTCTAACACCACCAGAAGAAGACGCCCCAGCTGCCTGACTGAAGCGGTACCTCAACAAAGAACCCTTTGCTACACTAACGCTTGCTGTTGTACTGCAATATGGGCTGTTCACAGCAGTAGAACCCCCTGGGATAATCAATACAGCTGCTGTATCTACATCATCATCTTGAAGCGCAACTGTCAGGTCTTGACTTGCTGGCTGATCAGAACTTATATGCACACAAATTGTAGCGTCAGTAATATCAGACGGGGCAGGAAAACGAGTAGTTGAACCTGAAGTAAAAGCAGAATCACCGGGAGTAAGATATGTAGTTGTATTTTGATTAACTCCCGTACCACCAGCATACGCCTCTAGCCAAACAGTGTCAGACCCGCCACCTCCTCCGCCAGTCGAAAGACATGTGCCGTTAATGGCGAAACATCCTGATGTAAGGTTTAGACCTACGTTGGAGGTGGAGGTAGCAGAGCCTGATATAGATAAACCTGTTAGAGTGGTGGTACCAAACCCTTGATCTGTAACGTGAAGCCTAGTTCCTACAGAAAATGTTCCAGTAGTAGTAGCATCTCCCACAATCGTAGAAGAAGCTGTTGCTAAAAATCCATTTGATAACGTTAGAAGTGAAGTTGTAGCACTGCCACCATATGCAGGATGCGTCCACGCATCGTAACTTGATAAACCTCCCCCTCCAATAGACAGACAATTTCCGTTGATCGCAAAGCAGCCGCCGGTGAGGTTTATACCGCTCGATGCAGTCGAAGTAGCAGATGTTCCAGTTAGATTTAAATAACTAGCTTGTATACCTGCACCGAATGTAGATGTGGCAGTTCCAAGTATTGTGGTTGTGGCAGTCGTACCAACATATAAACCCCCTCCATGAACTGAAAGAATTGTTGTCGACGCTTGTTGAATATTAAATTGGTTTGGTATAGAAAGAGTAGGAGTAGCAGTTTCAGAACCGGAACCAGTAACAGTGATTTGATTTGTAGTTCCAGATAGAGTTGCTAGGTAATTTCCACTAGTGTGAGTGCCGAGAGTTATAAGATCATTCAGAGAAGTTGTACCGGTTCCACCATTAGCAACAGGCAACGTTCCAGTAACTTCAGAAGTTAGATCAATAGAAGTACCTAGAGAGGCAGAAAGAGATGTGCCTGAAATCACAAGACCAGTACCAGTAAAGTCTGTGATGTAATCGCTGTTTACAAAAAGAGCACCTACACCTTGTGATCCTGTGGTAGTAGCATTACCTACTATCGTAGAAGAAGCTGTTGCTAAAAATCCATTTGATAACGTTAGAAGTGAAGTTGTAGCACTGCCACCATATGCAGGATGCGTCCACGCATCGTAACTTGATAAACCTCCCCCTCCAATAGACAGACAATTTCCGTTGATCGCAAAGCAGCCGCCGGTGAGGTTGAGGCCTCCTGCACTTGTCGAAGTTCCAGTACCTCCAATTGCAAGATTGCCTCCGAATGTTGACGTTGCAGTTGTGGTAGAAGTAAAATATGCAGCTACAACCTCTCCCACTACCGACAGTTTTGCATAAGGAGAAGTAGTACCGAGACCAAGCCTTTCGTTTGTACTGTCCCAAAGAAAATTATTGGCTCCACCGAAAGTACCGCTGTTATTGTATTGTATAAAACCACTAGAACCACCAGGACTACTACTTCCACCTATTATACCAAGTGAGCTAGTGGATACATTGACCCATTCTGAACCGTTGTACATAAGCAGATTACCATAACTGAGAGAAGACAAACTGACATCATCAAGCTCTAAAAGATTTGACACCCCAGAGCTAGCACCGCTACCAGAAGAAGTCCTTCCCAAAACACTAACAATGGTATCATTCTGCCTCGAAAGCTGATCTCTACTAACAGTTCTAGACATTATAGTATCGACATAGTCTTTGAGTTGAAAAAATTTCTGATCTACATACTCGACATAACTTTTGTCATTGTTTTCTACATACACAGTTTTTGATGTAGATATCCCAGATGATCCCGACACCACCTCTCTAACGGTTTCTTTTACAATTTGGTTTTCAATCACAACTGGAGAATCATTAGCAAGCCAGGGCTTAAAAATAACCATACCTATATCCCCTAGCCAATTCTTGATACCGACAAATTTAGAAGAATTGGCCACAGCAGCAGAGTTATTTGCAAGACTAACTCTATCAAATATAGACCCTATTTTTTTATAATTACTAATCAAGTTGTCGAATGTTGGCTTATAAATATAAACCAACTCTGTTTTAGTTTGATTAGCCAGATTTCCTACCCTGAAATTCTTTGCAACCTGATTGAATGTACCTAGAATATTACCGAACAAAATAACGAGTATCACTACTGGAACAAAAAAAATAAATTTATTGAATCTAGACACCTTGCCATGATTTCTATCCTCAATACTATTTCTCACAGCCCTAAGTGCAACATATCGCGCACTTAGAATGTCTATATTTCTAACAGTCTGAGGAATGAGATCTGAACTATCAGATTCATATTTTATTTTTGTATCAAGAACCTTATTCCTACCATATCCCATAGAAATATCGTCATTCCGAGAAACATCACTATCTTCAGATTCTTCATAAAGATCCTTGTCAATAAGAACAAAATTTTTCAAATCATTCATTAAGTCGCTTTCTTGATACTCCTTCGATCTATTCTTATTGTCACTTTTATCCGATTTACTACTTAGAGAATTCTTTTTAGATCTTGACCTATAAGTACTAATGCTCTTATACGACAAAATTTCATCCTCAACAACGTAAGTAGTCCTACCAATATTTTCATAAGCGATTTTCCCCTTTTTGGCCAGTTGTCCAATGTAGTCACTGGTATAGCCTGTCAGTTCAGATGCTCGCTTTGACGAGATGTACTTCTTCTCCTTAATTATTAATGCTTCATCCACATAATAATTTTACAGACACAATCAGCAATTCTAAAAAAAAAATGGGGAAAAGTAATATGCAAAATAAACATAAAAATAATAAAAATCACCGTACTATACTCACTATATCCATACTAACAACATCCATACTAACAACGGAAAGGGCCATACCAATCCCAAATACAAAAGAAAGACAAAACTCTCCTAATATATAAAAAATCCAAAATAATAAACCAAAATATAATATAAAGATTATTAACATTATTATACATGTACAATTTTAGATCGTTTGTTTATAATGTTTTATAGTGTTTCATAATGTCTTTAATAATATTGAAATAACAACATGAGCTCAGATCCACATGACTTTATAACAATAAAAGAGACTTCTAGGATTTTGAAGGTTACTAGACAAACATTGCGCAACTGGGACAAGACCGGAAAGCTTGTCGCCTATCGTCACCCTCTCAATAATTATAGACTTTACAAAAAGGATGATCTGTATCGTATTGTTGATCTTATGAACATACCAATGGAAGAAAGAGAGGACATGAAAAACACAGTTAGGAAAATAGAGGTACGGCATGAAGAATAGACTTGTAAATAGGCTTCTTTCAGGCCATTTAATTATCACATATATGATATATCAACCATGTTCTAATTGCCCCCCTATTTATGTAGTTATGATAGAAATTATGGGAACATAACAACTCTGGAACATTTGATGAGAGGCCTTATTTTTCTTTTTTTGTTTTTTTGACACTGATCTGTGGCAAAAGCTCTTGTTGAAATGCCCTGCATTTTTTTTGGTACTGAATAATTATTAATCCTTCACTCTCCTGCTATATACTATATTTATTTGGACTCTTGGGCAGAGTACTATAGTAAACTAAAATTAGATGTTTTCAGTGCATGTAAAATTATAAAAATAGCAGGTGACCTACATACCGAAGTGTCATTCTGAAGTGTTCTTATTTTTTTATTTAATTTTAAAATGTATAAAGATGTTGTTCTTCTTTTTATTTTTTGTACCAATAAATATTTACGGGCGCAAATATGACAGTTTTTAGTCAATATTTTGACGTTGATAAAGCAACATGTCGGTCACTTATTCAATAATTGACGCTCAAAGAGACATATTAGAAGTCGAGGTACGCATATGGTTCTCCACACATGTTATTGAGATTCGTAGGTATATGTTATAACCTGTTATTCTATAGAGTGGGTATATAAGAACTAGAACTTGGAAAGATGAGGTACACAGATATAACTGAGAATACTTTTTTTAGGGTATGGAACACTGGTGCAGGCGGCTCTGATGTTTTCTTAGACTCAGAAGACTCTGTTAGATTTGTTTTTTATATAACTCACTTAGTCTCCCCCGCAAATGTATTCAATACCCATTGGTATATATCTACTTTTTTGAAGAAAAAAGAATTCCGTATTGGCAAAAATAAAATTGACGATATCTACAATAGAAAGGAGGTGGACCTGATTGCCTTCAGTATTCACAAGAAGGGCTTCGATCTCCTTATACGCAATATTTCTATGGGCAGTGCGTCGGTGTACATGCAGAGGGTTCAGACGGCTTATGCAAAATATTTTAATTCCAAATATAAGCGCAGGGGGCATGTTTTCAACGGACCGTTCTGTATAAGAAAGGTGCTAAAGAATGACATTGTTGAGGCTTCACTTCAGATCCATTCTGGCACGGATTCGGACATATGTATTTCCAGCAAGGATGATTATATAAGTAAAAACCGCTGGAACAAACTACTTCAGCAAGAGCCGATACTGAAAATTGTTGGGAGCCCTAATAAATACAACGTCATGTTGGAAAAGTTCTCTACGAAAGACGGGTTGAGAGTATCTCCTTAAATACTTTTGGGTTCCCTGCACCTTTAGCCTCCTTCATACACATACCTATTAGAAACTGCAATGAAGCCTCTTTACCGGCCTTATACTCATTTGCAACTTTTTCATTCTCTGTCACTACCTTATCTACTATAGACTCCAGTGCCGCCCTATCTGTAACCTGCAACAAACCCTTCTCTTTTGCAATATCAAAAGCTTTTCCGCCAAGGTGGAAATGCGGTATTAGATCCTTCGCCCCCCTTGATGAAAGGTCTCCGTTTCTAATCAACTTTACCAAGTCTGTCAGTTGATTAGGATCAATCTTTTTCTGTTCATCATCGAGTGACGCCACGTCAGTAACTATGTAGTTTGAGAGTAGTTGGTACTCCTCTTTACTATCTAAACCAGATGCGGCAGCTTCAAAAAGATCGGACATCAAGTAGTCATACACAAAAAACTCGATATCTGCGTCTTTTATTCCATACTTGGTTGCAAATTCGCTGCGCTTTGTAATGGGTGTTTTGGGGATAGATTCTGCCAAATTATTCGGGTGAAGATCAGAATCTTCAGAAATAGATATTTTTGGCAAATCAGGGTCAGGAAAATATCGATAATCATGAGAGCTTTCCTTCTTTCTTTGACTAAACGTCTCGAACTTCTGGTCATCCCATCCTCTGGTCTCCTGTACAATATCCCCCCCCGATTCAAGAACTTCGATCTGTCTTTTATATTCATACTCTACTGCTTTTTGAGCAGATTTTATTGAGTTTAAATTCTTCACCTCCACTTTTGTGCCCAACTTGTCATCTTTACTGACTGAAATATTTGCTTCAACTCTCATTTCACCCTTTTCCATATTTGCCCTAGCTGCACCGATATACTGCAGCAAAAGTTGCAGCTCTCTAGCAAATTCAGACACTTTTTCAGGCTCATGAATACACGGCTTTGTAACAAGCTCCATAAGAGGCACCCCAGCTCTGTTAAAATCTACTAAGCTATGAGTGGTGGAGTGTGTAGACTTGGCAGTATCTTCCTCGAGATGTACCCTTTCTATATCTACTCCAGCCAAAATACCTCCAGAAACAAATGGAAATTTGTACTGGCTTATTTGGTATCCTTTTGGTATATCAGGGTAAAAATAATTCTTACGGTCAAATTCACTGACATTTTGAATCTCTCCCCCTATAGCAAGCCCCACCTCAAAAATCTTCTTTATCGCCTGTTTGTTTGGCACAGGTAGTGTACCAGGATGAGCTAGGCAGACCGGACATATGTTTACATTTGGCCTTTGCTCATCAGGATCGTTTTTGCAAGAACAAAACATCTTTGTAGATGTAGCGAGTTCAGCGTGTACCTCAAGACCAACCGTTAGCTTATATTGCTCATTTTCCATTACCACTTACTCTACACTACTAGTAGTTGCTTGCAAAGCCCGCTTTGCAAGCTCGATAGCCGCCTCCTTGGTTTTTGCTACACAAAACCAACCCTTGTTGCTACAAAAAACTGCCCCCACCACTCCAGATGCTTTCTCTAGATCATTGGTCATAAGACCCCACCACTCTTGTGGAGCTTCGAATCGTTGGCTATTGTAATCATATACGTTATCACAAGCTGTTTGTATCGAATATTCATTATCATAAGATCTAGGATATACAACCACCTTCACACTCTTGTCTTCACTAGCCGCCTCTGCCCAATAACAGTGTTTATCCAATATTAAAATATTCGGCGAATTTTGGACCCTTATCATTTTCCTTACTTCCACAGTATCAACAAACTTTCTTTTGGCTTCATTGATTTCAAAATAAAGCAATGTTTTTGCAAAATTAACGGCATTTCCAAAAGCTCGGTCAGCCTCCTGTTGAGGCTTCATTTTGTTAAACATGTTCTCTACTATATCTTCAAGACAATATTCTCTAAAACCAAACTTGGCTATATCTGAAAGAATAATCCCATTATCTGCCGCATCTATAGAACTACCCAAAAAACTATCTACTTTTCTAGCAATCTCTATGTTTCCTGACAAATCTTCGCCAATCTTTTTCCAGACCAAACCAAATGCGGCATAAGGTATACCATTTTCTCTCTTACCAGCACCCCCCTTCTGGTGGTGGTCAAAACGCATTTTGCATTCATCATATATTCCCCCGACATCAAAGACTATGTCGGCCTTTTCTATCATGCTCCAATCACGAGTCCGAGCAACCTTTACAGGTAAACCTCTTTTTTCTGCCCACAATGATACCGCCGCGCAAGCAAATACATCATCAGCATGAAACTTACCATTGTGGGTCACTACCCTTAGAGGTTTTTTAAAAATTCTCTTTATATTCAAAAAAAACATAGATACAAAGTTAACAAATTAAGCTCAATAGGCAAACCGATATGAAAATTAATATTTATTAGCATACATTCTAACAGATAGCTTTCTCAATTCTTCTACCCACACGATAGATGAACCTATAATGAACAGGAGCAACCAATCACTCAAATACATTGACTGGGTCTTTAAAAGACTTTGCATAATCGGAGTATATACGGCAAACAAATGGAGAGCAAGAGAAGCCAACACAGACAGAATCAAGTACTTATTTGAAAACGGTTTATAAAATGCCGACCCGATACTAGACCTACAGTTCCATATATTAAACCATTGAAATATAGCGAGTAGAGACAATGCAAGAGTCGAAGCTGCCACAAAACCAAACTCGATATTTTTTTCAAAAATGTATAAAGTCCCAATCATCATCACCGCCCCCATAATCATAGACCTAAAAAACTCATCCCTGCCATATATCTCTCCACTAGACCTTCTGCTTTTGACAATATCTGGCTTTGGTTCAAAGGCGAGAGCCACTACCACTACCCCATTCGTAACTAGATTTAACCATAATATCTGACTAGGCAAAAGTGGTACATCAAACCCTAAAATTATTGCCCCAGCAATAGACAAAAACTCTCCTATACCTGTTGACAACAAGTACAAAACTACCTTTTTAATAGTAGAGTATATAGCCCGTCCTTCAGATATGGCTTCTACTATAGTATTAAAATTGTTATCCAAAAGAATAATATCCGATGCTTCTTTTGCCACATCCGTCCCCCCTTCGCCCATTGCCATACCAAGATGAGCTGCACGTAGTGACATTGCGTCATTTACCCCATCTCCAGTCATGCCCACAATTTCACCCTTACGCTTATAAGCCTCCACTATCTCAAGTTTATGTTCTGGTAAAACTCTACCAAACACACTAACATTACCTAAATCTCCTTCATCATTTATTCTTAAAGTATGTAAGTCCTTACCTGAGATGACAATATCCCCCTCTTTCCATATATGAGCTTCTGCGGCAATAGCTTTAGCTGTACCGAGATGGTCTCCCGTTATCATAACTACACGTATCCCAGCTTCTCTGGTTTTATCGATAGCTTCAACTACCCCCTCTCTTAAGACGTCCGCCATACCAAAAAGGCCCCCAAATGAAAGTTTTGGCATAAATCCAAAATCAATAGACGGCTCTTCCAGATAGCAAGAAGCGAACATGATAACCCTCAAACCTTTAGAACCAAATAATTCTATCTTTGCTTCTATGTCTTCATAATTTTTGTTTGATATTTCTGTTTCTCCGTCGAGTGTCCAAACTTTTGAAATATGGGTGATCAAACTTTCTGGCTCCCCAACAGCAATACCTAAATACCTATCTCCATCTTTATGTAAAGTAAAGTGAAAACGACTTTCATAACTAAAAGGCTTTTCAAAAACCATTGGCTGTTCTGCCATGGCTTCTGATTGTTTAAATCCAATTTTTTCACCAAAGACCAACATAGCCGCTTCCGTTGGATCTCCAGATACCTGAGCGCTCCCTTTTTCATTTATAGATATACTTGCATCAGCAGAGAGCGAAGCAATCTTCCCAGCAAAAACAAGGTCAGGATGATTGAGAACTTCGATTATCTCATCTTTATATATTATGTCTCCCTTTGGGTCATAACCAGACCCAGTAACAGAATACTCCTTATTGTTTATATATACAGACAATACAGTGAGTTCATTTTTTGTTATAGTACCAGTTTTATCTACTGCAATAATACTTGCTTGCCCCAAAGCCTCTACAGCTTGCATATTTTTGACCAAAGCATTTCTTTTAGCCATACGATAGACACCCTTTGCCAAAACCAATGTTATAACAACAGGCAGGCCCTCTGGTATCAAAGACACGGCCATAGCTACACTTGCCATAAAAATATCGAATATCGGCATACCTCTAAAAATTCCGATATAAAAAAAAGCAGTTACACAAAGAAAGATAGCTATACCTATATATTGAGAGAGTTTTCTTATCTTTTGTTTTAGAGGCATCTCAGCATCTATAAGAGAAACTTTTTCTGCCACTTTACCAAATACTGTATTACTACCAATCGCGACAACTACGGCAGTGGCATTCCCTGCCACAGCCAATGTCCCCCTAAAGACCATATTTAACTGATCCGGCAACTCTGTATCGGAAACCAATATATCAGTATTCTTCTCTACTGGTTCAGATTCTCCTGTAAGAGAAGACTCCACTACCCTAAAACCACTCGCGCTTATTATCCTAGCGTCAGCAACCACCTTATCACCTTGTCTTAATACCAGTATGTCGCCGGGTACTACCTCTTCATCACTGACACTTCTTTCCACGCCTTCTCTAATAACCTTTGCATTAGATTTAGAAAAATTTAATAAAGCCTGCATGGAATTTCTAGACTTTGTTTCCTCGAAAATACCGATTAAAGCATTTAGTATTATTACCAAAAAAATAATTGCACTGTCAGTCCACCCAGAAAAAATAAGCACCACAAAACCAGCGATCAGTAATACATACATGAGAGGGCTAGCGAACTGATTTATTGCTATCTTGAAAATAGAATCAGATTTATATGGATGGAAAATATTTCTGCCGTACTCCTTAAGTCGCACATCTACATCCTCTCTAGAAAGTCCTTCTTCTGTAGAATTAAAATTAGCCAAAACCTCAGAATAAGATTTGGCATAGTGAGCGCTTAAAGAAGTATTTTGATCTCTATTCATTTATTTTTATATCATTTTTTTTAACTTCTGATCTAACTCTATAATCGTCCTTATAAACTCTGCGTGACTCCACACAAGCGGCGTTGCAGATACAAAAGACTTGGTATATGGATCCAGCTGTTCCGGCAAGACCGAACCATCAGAAACCTCTGCCACCCACTCAATCAAAACCCTTGGGTAATCCAGATCTTCTGCCTTTTTAGCTACCGCTATAAGATACTGTGCTACCCACATAGTGGTTATAACCCAAGGGTTGCCGGGAGTATCAGGATGCATCCTGTTATAATTATCACCCTCATATCTCGCAAATCCAACACCCCCAGAAGTCAATCTGGATCTTATTACCAAAAAGGCTTCTTTCATTCTCGGATCATCACATGAGAGTACTCCGAATCGAAATACTCCATAAAAACTACTTATATCTACACGATTATCTTTTATTAGACCATTGTCTCCATCGATTAGACCAAAAAAAAATTTGTTATCCGCATCCCAGAGAGTAGTGACTATCGCCTTTCTTATTTTTTCTGCCTCAAACATAAACATTTTCGAATCATCTTCTTTTCCTAGTACTCGAGCAAAATTATGTGCAGCGACCAAAGCTCCAAAAACAACAGATGAAGTGAAAACAGATACTCCATAACGTTCCTCCCATAGGTCATAACTAGAAAATGGCAGACTTGTCTCTTTGTTTTTGAAATATATTAGAAATTCGGCTACTTTTTTTATAAACGGATTGTATAGCTCTTCTATAAATTCAAGATCTTTGTGTCTTATATAGTGTTCCCATAGGCCCACCAGTAGTATAGCTGTCTCATCTTCTTGGATAGCTAGCTGTTTGTGGCCCCGCTGAACCCAAGGATGCCAAGAGCTCCCGAGGGATTTGTCGGGCTGATATTTATGCAGTACATACCCTTCATCGGTAAGGATATTGTGAGCAAAATCATAAAACCGCTTAGATATGTCCCCAAAACCGGCCATATCAAATACCCAAGCACTAAAACACGCATCCCGAGGCCATATATATGCATATGTATCTCCCCCATATTGGATATTTCCAGCATCACCAGAGGCCAATATCCCCCCATTATTATCCGAATGGGTCTTCATCACAAAAAGAGAATTTCTGAACAAAGAAGATGCTTTTTGAGATATATTGCTTGTCTTCACTTCTACTTGTTGTGCCCAAGCGTGCCAAAAATCTGTTGTCGATTCGATAATATGCTCACAGCCCTTCTCCGATATCTCTCTGCGCAACTTATCTACCTCTCTATACGTTTCGCCTACAATAACCCAACAATACAAAGTCCTTGCCTCACCCGGATCTATATCAAAAGTCCAGCCCAAAACAGAGTCAACTTGACCGTGCTCGATAGAGTTTTGGGACAATTTACCGTCTTCAGCATCTTTCCATGTCCCCTCTTTACCCAAAACACCGTTGAAGCCTATCGAGTAATCATCAAAACTTTCATTATTTGATAAGCCACCAACCAAAAATACTCTTCTGCCCTTATAGTGCACTATGGCTTGAAGCAAGGAAGAATAATAAGCCGTATCAGCATGGTTTGTGTCACTTATTTTAAATTGTTGATTTGTGTAAAACTTTATTTGTCTTCTTCTTTTAGAAATGTTTTGGACCTCGTATTTTCTGAGCAAGATGTTTGCCTCATTATACAGGACATCTTTCGATTTTATACTCAATTCCATTTGAACATTTCTCCATTCAAAGACTGCCACCATGCTCTCATCTCCATAATATGAATTTACGCTCCAACTACCATCGTCAACCCAATGAAAATTTCCTTCGGAAAATACTCCGATCTTATGGACCTGATTTTGGCCAATATGATTTTCCTGACCTACATACGGATAATAAAAATCTCTGATCTGACCAAACTGATCAAAACATACTAAAGTATTGCCGTTACCCAGAACTATTGAGCGAGCCATGCCTCACATTTTATCACAATTAATTAAAACGCAGAGGTTTTATCTTTCTTATTTTTATTCCATTTTGCTCCGCCTTTTTTGCGGCATCAATTCTAAGCCTCATATCTTGAAGTGCGTTCATATAAGCAATGAAGGCTTCGTGTGGCGATTCATAAGGACTAAAGTACTTGTGGACATCACCATCGTTCCAAAACTTAGTACACATATAGTAAAAGTGGTCACTAGTTTGCAGCCTTCTCCAATCTTCTTCTAGATCTTTATCATCTATAAAATTAACATCATTCTCTAGTGCATAAAGAGAATCTATAGCCTCTCGTTGCAAATCGTTTGATAACCAAGCAGATAAATCTCTCTCTGTGTCAGCCCAAGATGTGTGATGAGGCACATCGAGCTCTGCAACAGGTTGGTACTTGCTAGTAACTTCTGATGGTGTCAAAAACTCATTGTCAGGATCGCTCAATATCGCTTCTGGCAAATGACGCAAAAACTCAAATATACCAGTATCTTCCCACTGATGTTCACCAAAAGTCTCATAATCCATAAACAGATTCACAGCGTGACCGTTGCCATTGTGAGAGCTAACCCACTGTGCGAATTTATCAGTAGTAAGTGGCCACTCATTCCAACTCTTCTGACTAAAACGAAAAGCTATGTCATCAGAGAGTTTGTAGTGCTTTAGGAGTAATTTCAACTTATCTGCTCCAGCTGGTTTGTAAACAAAAGTAGGGCTTCTCCATCCCAATATATGATCGGCTCCTTCAGCCAAAATCGCCCTATAACCCATATTTTCAACCATCCTAGCTATATCGTTGTTGTATATCAGTTCTGTGTTTCTAAAAACATTTGGGGATACTCCAAACAACTCACGAAGTTTCTGTCTATGCTTTCTGATTTGCGAAATGAACTCCGCCTCAGAATAAATTGATGATAGCGAATGGTAGTAAGTCTCAGACAGAAGCTCAACATTTCCGGTGTCAACCAAGGCTTTAAATGAATCTATTACTTCTGGGTAGTATTTTTCAAACTGCTCGAGAGCAAGCCCAGATATCGAAAAACTAACCTTAAAATCTGGGTTTCTTTTTATGTTTTCAAGCAATACAGCGTTAGCTGGTAGATAACTCTTCTTTGCAACTTTGTCGATGATAAATTTATTGTCGAGACTGGTACCAGAAGAATCATTGAAATAATTACTATCATTACCAACATCAAACACACGGTACTTGCGCACACGCATTGGTTGATGTACTTGGAAATAAAAACAAACAGAAGGCATTCTCTATATTGAGTATTAATAACTCGGAATAAGAGAATTATATAACGAAATAAGAGAATCCGCCGCCTTGCCCCAGTGGATACCTTTTGCTTCTACCTTGCCGTTTTCTTGCAAATGTCTTTTCAATCTACCGTGAGTCAATACTGATATCACTTTATCTGCCATATCGTCTATGTCCCAAAAGTGAGACTTCAGAGCATTTGACAATATCTCACTAACACCAGATTCTTTTGATACCAACACAGGTGTATCTGATAGCATAACTTCAACAGGCAATAGACCAAATGGTTCAGAGACGGAAGGCATCACATAAATATCAGAAGCCCTATATACGTAGGCCAACTCTTCTCCTCTTAAGAAACCGCAGAAAATAAACTTATCGGCAATTCCCCTACTGGCAACTTCAGAAATCATCTGAGGCTCCATATCGCCACTACCAGAAACTACAAAATACACATCTTTGTAGTGCTTCAATATTTTTTCTGCAAGAGAAACAAAATAGTCAGGTCCTTTTTGTATAGTGATCCTTCCTGCAAATAAGACAATTTTCGATCCATTGCTTTTCAACCTTTCAACAAGCGGGTATATTTTGTTTGTAGAAGAATTAAATTCAGCGCCGTTGTATACCACTTTTATTTTGTCTTCTTTTATACCATATTTTTTACTGACAACATTTTTAGTCCGTCCTGAGACTGTTACCACTACATCAGCAGCATCCAAACCCGCCTTTTCTATGTCGTAAACTGCGCCATTGACACTATCTCCCCCACTTCTATCAAATTCCGTAGCGTGCACATGGGCAACGAATGGCTTTTTAGAAACCTTCTTTGCTTCTACCCCTGCAAGATAAGTCAACCAATCATGAGCATGTATAATATTATGACTATTGTTCATAGCTATCTCAGAGGCGCCCTGCGCATAAGCCCTGACTCTACCAATCAGACTATCGTCTTCTACCAGTCTGATCTGTGATTCTAAAGAAGACCTTTCAGAAACAGACATGTGACTTTGGTAGCCAGAGGTATATTGCTGCATCTCCTGAACACTTTTAAACACTTTTTTACTATCAGCAAATAAGAAATTCAACCAAGGTGCCATGACTGGTATCTTATAAGGCAAAACAAAAGATACCTCTGTACCCTTTGCAGATAATGCCTTGGTCATACCAGCACAAGCTACACCCAGTCCGCCACTATTGTATGGCGGGAATTCCCATCCAAACATAAGAACTTTTTGTTTATAGCCTCCCATTTAAACTTCAGTTTTTTGGTCCATAATGAAAGGGTAGATGCGACTGAGGGCCACTAGGCTACTTATAATAACTGGGCCAACAAGATATCCTATGGCTCCGAATAGTTCAACTCCACCTAATACTGAGAAAAGTATTATGAGAGGATGAACACTTATTTTCCCCCTGAAAAAGTAAAAAGAAAGTATATTATCTACCATACCAACAGCAACAGCACTCCACAAAAGCAGGCCGACACCTTTCCAAAGAGAACCCGCAAGGAACAGGAAGGCCACGGCAGGTATAGACACTACCGCCGTACCAACTATCGGTATCAGAGCCGCGATAGCGGTCACGAAACCCCAGAGAACAGAGTTGGATAATCCGAAAATCGCAAAACCTATACCCATAAAAGCACCTTGGGCTACGGCCACCAGTATTCTGCCTTTAAAGACTGCATCGAAAGATGTTTTTAACTCAGCCATGATCTCTTTATCATATGAATTTGGTAGCGGACTCCACAAAAGAAGTATCTTTTTTATAGAAGTCGCGTGTATAAGCATGTAGTAGAGAGCCATAAGCATAAGCAAGAATTTCAAAATCCCGTTTATTACTATGGCAAAAAGATTGTCGAAGTGATCGATAAACCACAATAGCAAATTTCTTGCATAAGTACCTATATCGATATCTAGTTCAAGCAAATTAACAGCAAAAATTTTTTCAACATCAGTAACTATTCTGTTGGCTTTAGATATAAACTGAGAAGCTCCGTCGCCAAAAGCGATGGAGTTGTATACTGAGGCTGCATCTTTCACCAATGCTATTGAAATGAGACCCAAAGGTACAATGATACAGACAGAGATGACAAATATAGTAGCAAAAGCCGATATGTGAGAATGTTCTTTCCCCCATTTTCTTATAAAGAATAAATATAGAGGATGAAAAGATACTGCTAGAACCGCGGACAAAAATATCACCCAAATAAAAGATCTAAATATAAAAAAAGTAGCCACCAATGCAGCTGTAAACAGTAGCAGAAAGAAACCTACTTGAATGGTATGCCTTTGCATTTACTATAAATATTACTTCTATATTTTAGCAATTTGAGACACAAATAGATCAGGCGGCAGTGGAAAACCTATCTTTGTGAACCCACCTAAAAGCTACAAACAAGACAACTCCAAGAGCGATCAAAATCAAAACAAAACTCTCTATTTTAGAAATATGAGTTGCGTATTTGCTATATATATTACCAACCTGCCAACCAACCACACCAAGAATAAGCCCTCTCACAAAAGTACCGAGAAAAGAAATTACGAAGTACTTATATACACTCATGTTTACAATGCCACAAAGAGCAGATATGGCTACACTTGGGATAATAGGTATGACTCTAGCGCTAGCTATTATCAATTCATCTCTTTTTGTACCCTGAAGTTTCTGACTTAGTTTTTCTATATCGCTATAATAAAGACCTATATATTTACCAAAACGATCAATCAGTATCTTGCCTCCATATTTGGCAGCAAAAAAGACTACATAGGACCCCAAAGTCACTCCTAGAGCCGCTGGTATCGCTACCTTAAAAACAAGGGCATAGAGGCTATGCAAAGATACTGACCCCGTGACGAAAACAAACCCGCTCATGGTCATAATAAGAGCGCTCGGTATCGGAGCTACCACCTCTTCAAGTACAGAGGCCAGAAAAACCCCAACTCCTCCGAGGGGTAGGAGGTTAGCAACTATAAAATCTACAAAGCTCTCGATCATCTTTACCAATTACCCAAAATAAAGGCAAACATTACAAACAATACGATCTGGTAGCCCGATTGTATTAGAAACCTGGCCCATGAAATCCGTGCGCTATCATTGTTCCACATAGCAGTACCTGCGATAGTAGGCATCACAAACCCAGCCCAGATCCAAAGCGACGATTCGATAGCAGATACATCGCTCCACCCTTTTATAAAATGTGCCAACACATAGACTTGAAACAGTGTCAGCAAAAACTGAACGACATAAAGCTTGGTGGCTCCTTTCTGCATTTTTTTCCTCGCCTCCATATCATTCATATCTGCCCCGACTATCTCCGCCCACTTTTTACCAAAAAGCGGCCCGTACCAAATAGCCCCCACAACCATAGAAAGTACTGACGCGACTATAATGGCCAAATAATTTATCCCAACCATCTTATAGATATTACTTGTAATAAGTTACTAAATATTACCCCAATTTATTCCTTATTTCCATCGCTATTCGAAGCCCAAATATATTGAGACTACTACTTATTAGCATTCCATTTTTGATGTTTTTTATCTCTATCTATAAACCACTTATCTTTGACATCAAACCACCACGCGTCAGGATGAGTTTTGATGAGTTCTTGTATGAGCTTTTTACCAGCCGAAGTCTTGATGCGCTTTGAAGCGACATTTATCCAGCTCTTTGCTTTCAAATTCCCCTTTTCCTGCTCTGCTCTGAGTGTCGCTATCCACTCGAGCTGATCTGCATCCTTCACTATTTGAGCCTCTAGAGTCTTGCGCTCTTGTTCTTCACTAAAAAGTTCTAGTATTTCTTTTCCAAAAGGTACACTTTCTGATATATCTTTGACTGCCTCCGGTTCTGAAAGTCTCCCGTAACGCTGGTGTATATAATTGTGGTCTGATGTCCTACCTTCTCCAATGTCATGGAAGAGAGCCATCAGTATTACTTTGTTTTTGTCTGCCTTGGGCTCGAAGTAAGCGAGCGCATAGGCGATCATAGCTACATGAAAAAGATGCTCAGCTACCGACTGCCGTCCGCTACCCAAAAACCATAGCCCTGAGCGAGGAGTTTGGCTATGGATACTAGTCTCATAGACAAAATTAGCCACCTTTTTAAATACATCCTTATCTTGTGCTTTAGCCATATACAAGAACATTACCAAAAATTTTATAAAAAATCGACTCCCATTATTTTCCTACGATCGTAGCAAAATAATGTGTGAAAAAGTATGAGTTTTTAGGATTGTTGTAAGTTGCTGACTGTGCTGTAGCCAAGCTCTTCGATCCTTGCAACAGCTTTTTTCATAAAATAAATCCAGTGGTCATGGTCATGATTTTCGTTGTGCAGATTCCAATTATCCAAAATTTCATTTAGATCAGCCCAGCATAATGAAAATTTTTCATGTTCTTCCAAATGAACATTTTTTGTTTCAGTACTTTTTAGTATTATAAGTAGACACGTAGCATGAGCCACACGATTCACGCTCCTAAGTATATTGTAGTAATGAGTCAGTGCCTCATCCACCTTTTCAGTATGCCCAAAATCATACAAGCCACTCTCTTCTGTCACTTCTCTTAAGATCCCACTCTCTATATCTTCTCCTTTATCAAGACCCCCCAGATATTAGACCGAGTCCATTTTCAAATTTGTTTACAGCAAATTTTTTACCGATTGGATCAAACACAACAGCACAACCACCGTCTCTCCTTTCCTCATTCTATCGTTTTATCCCAAATTCAGGTATTTTTTTCATATTATTCCACCAGATTCAAATCCAATATTTCCTTTACATAAATATCCAAATCTTCTTTATTTTTCATCTCTTCCAAACTAAGCCATTCGTATTCATCATTTTCTTCAGTATCCAAAACTAGTTCACCTTCCCCGTAAGCCACATATGTAAGTCTAACAATGTGCCTTTCAGGATTAGGTATTATATCTTGAGCAAATAATAGTTTTGGTTCACTTAATATTACAAGCTGTGTTTCCTCCTTTACCTCTCTCATAAGATTATCTAATAGCTTGCTTCCGGGATCAATCCTACCTCCTACAATATCCCATTCACCTCTTACGTTTTTATATTTCTCCGTATTCCTACGTACTAGCAAAAACTTCCCCTCTCTATTCCTCAAAAATACCTTCACCCCTACTTGTAATTTTATTTCGTTCATATATTCGCTTTGATAATATCTGCCACTTTTCTCAACTCCTCTTCTAGAGAAATCCCCCTTTCTCCAGGTCTATATAAAAACTTGCGTGGCTCGTATTCATATATACCAGTATCACCTTCTTTTCTTGGGACAATATGTAGATGAAAATGTGGTACCGATTGCCCAGCAAGCTTCTCTTCGTTCCAAGCATAATTAAACCCCTCTGCATCAAAACCCTTTTTAAGTGCTACTACTATTTTGGCTCTTATCTCTTCTAACGCTTCTCTTTCCTTATTTGTTAGCTCTTCATATTTGGCAACATGTCTCTTGGGTATCACAAGAGTGTGCCCGATTGTTATAGGTATATTTGTCGGAAACGCCCAAGCTAACTCGTTTTCGACTATTTTTCTTTCCTTTATTTCAGGCAACGTACAATACGGACAATTCATATCCACAGCTTACCCAAAATTGACCTAAAAAGAAAGTACCGTTTTGTAGCGATGCATCGCTACAATTTAGAGAAAATGAGGCTTATGCCCCGTGGCATTTTTTGAATTTTTTGCCACTACCACATGGACATGGGTCATTACGACCAACATTTGCATACTGGCCAGAAGTCACAGAAGAGCTACTAGATGCAGGATTTGAAACATTTTCATTTGTTATCAGGTTTGCTTGTTTTTGCACTTCACTCGTGGCTAAAGTTATCTGTTGCTCTTCAAGTTTCTTCAGATTTTCTTCGATTGTATTTTTTATAGCCTCCTCCATGTCCTTAAAAAGCCTTAACCCTTCTTTTTTGTACTCCACAAGCGGATCCCTCTGACCATAAGCTCGCAAGTTTACACTACTTCGCAGATAATCCATTGTCTCAAGATGATCTACCCAATACATATCGTTGACCTGCAGCTTTACTGCTCTCTTCTGCTCATCTTCTTCGTTCTCCAAAATATTTCTTCTGCGTTCATAAAAAGTCTTACGTTGAAAATTGAGCACATCGTCATACTCAAGCACATGCTTTCTAGCATCGAAGTTTATTCCCTCTATGCGCTCTTGAGCATTTTCAAGTGAGCGTGTTATTAGCTTATTCTCAATTGCTTCATCCTCAGCGAGACCAAGACGTCCCATCATATTCTTTACAGTATCAGCCGCAAAAACTCTCATTATCCTATCTTCAAGTGAGACGAAAAACTGCGTTTCTCCCGGATCCCCCTGCCTTCCCGATCTTCCGCGCAATTGGTTGTCTATACGCCTTGCGTCATGTCTTTCTGTACCCAAGACAAATAACCCTCCCAGATTTTTAACTTCCTCATAT
Source organism: uncultured Candidatus Saccharibacteria bacterium (assembly GCA_964548205.1). Taxonomy (GTDB): domain Bacteria; phylum Patescibacteriota; class Minisyncoccia; order Phycocordibacterales; family WO2-35-19; genus CAZJPJ01. The sequence goes on along the minus strand of CAZJPJ010000005.1, from coordinate 37,923 downwards.
TCTTCCGCTGTAGCAGGATTGCCGCCAAGTTTTATGTCCACCCCTCTACCTGCCATGTTGGTAGCTACTGTCACTGCCCCTTTTCTACCAGCTTGTGCTATGATCTCTCCCTCTCTTTCGTGGTTTTTGGCATTAAGCATCTCAAACTGCACCCCTTCAGTCTTCAAATATTGCGACAACATTTCATTGTTCTCGATCGAGACAGTACCTATGAGTACAGGTTGACCGTTCTTCTGAAGCTCTTTCACTTTTCTGGCAATAGCCTTGAGCTTACCGTTTTCTGTTTGGAAAATAAGATCGTTTTTGTCTATCCTTGCAGTCGGTTTATTAGTTGGCACTACCAAAGTATCGAGACCATACACTTTATAAAACTCTTCCTTGGAAGTAGCAGCTGTACCTGTCATACCAGAAAGCTTCTTGTACATTCTAAAATAATTTTGATATGTAATAGAAGCATAAGTTTTTGACTCTTTCTGTATATTCAAACCTTCTTTAGCTTCTATAGCCTGATGCAAACCTTCCGACCATCTCCTACCCGGTTGCAACCTACCTGTATAGGTATCCACTATCACTATTTCCCCTCCATCAGCTGACGGACGTACTACATACTCAGTATCTCTATGGTATAGAGCCTTAGCTTTGAGGGCTACTTCCAGATGGTGCACCATTTTGATACCCCCCTCTGTATATATATTATCTATACCCAAAAGATTTTCGGCCCTACTGATACCATCGTTCGTTATAAGTACTGAATGCAACTTCTCATCTACTTCATAATCTTTGTCTTTTTCCAATCTTTCAGCAATCGAAGCAAACTTAGTATAAAGCTGATCCGAGTCTGCCGCCGGAGCAGATATAATGAGTGGAGTCCTAGCCTCATCGATAAGTATCGAGTCTATTTCGTCCACGATGGCAAAGTTGTGCTCGTGTTGTCTTATGTTTTCTTTACGATACTCTAGATTGTCGCGCAAATAATCAAAACCAAACTCACTATTAGTACCATATGTGATATCTGCTCTATAAGCCTCTTTTCTTGAGATTGACCTCAAAAATTCTTGCACCACATGGAAGCTTCCTTTCTCATCTCTCTCCTTATCTAGCTCTGTATTTTGGTCATTTTGATTTTGAGTTTCTGTATTATTTGGAATTTGTGATTTGGAATTTTTGATCGTCGGATCATACAAAAAAGATGCCTCGTGCGCGATAACAGCCACCTGCAACCCGAGCGCGCTGTATATCTGCCCCATCCACACCGCATCTCTCCTTGCTAGATAATCGTTTACCGTCACCACATGGACACTACCACTAAGCGCATTGAGATATGCTGGCAGTGTGGCAACCAAAGTCTTTCCCTCTCCGGTACGCATCTCAGCAATTCCCCCTTTGTGCATTGCAATACCTCCAATAAGTTGGACATCAAAATGCCGCAGGCCCAAAGTCCTCTTGCTGGCTTCTCTTACAGCGGCAAATGCCTCTGGTAGCAGGTCGTCCAAAGTCACGCCCTCTTCCAAACGCTTTCGAAACTCTGAAGTCTTAGCCTTAAGTTCATCATCTGTAAGTTTTTCAAGACCTTCTTCCAGGCTATTTATCTTCTCCACCAAAGGCTTATAGCCCTTAATAGCCTTCGCATTTGGATCCCCAAAAATCTTATCTAGAAATGCCATGACAGGGGCATATTAACATAAAAAAACAAGTAGTGCATAAACAAAAATCCTTCGTATGAAACGAAGGATTTTTGTTTAAGTGGGAAAAGAGTATATTACGCTCTCTTCTTTGAAGTTTTCTTAGCTGCTTTCTTCTTAGGAGCAGCCTTCTTCTTAGTTGTCTTTTTCTTTGTAGCCATTTTATTTTTGTTTCAAAATTTTTTGTAAAAAAAATTTTGATTAAATTGGAGACTCTTAAATTTTTTTAAAATCTCAGAGCGATTTTAGTGCGCACTCTGTAATCGACCTACTATAATTATCTCTCTAAAAAAATTATTCGTAAATATTTTTTAGAAAAAAAATGTGGATAACTTTTTATTTTTTAGAAAACATTTTTTTATTTTCTAAATTATTTTTTTATTTTTTCAAAATGTATTTGTGCGGATGACGGAAGCTATCTCCAAATTGAACATCTATGTGAGTGCGAACCGTCACCCACACAACTACACTTTTTACTACACTTTTTCCAATACTTATTATAGAAAAAAGTTATAGACACGCAAGCCCATCATGGTTTTTTTGTTTCTATACGAAAAAACCCCTAAAAGGGGCCCTTTCGCAGATATTCGATGCGGATATAACAATAACCGCACTCACACATCAAGTATAGCATACTTCGTGTTTTTTTGCAAGTAGGCTGTGGAAAACCGAATTTAGGGGTTTCTACCGGCTTGGATTTCATTTATATAGTACTCACCTCTTTCTTTAAAAGACGGGTCGAGAGATATCACTTCTCTTAGCGTTCTTACAGCTCCTGCCCTGTCCCCCGCCTGCAAATAAGCTGCGGTTAAAGTTATATAGTGGTTTATATTGCTTGGATCGAGAGCTATTCGTCTTTTCGCAACACTTACTATCTCAGAATATCTTTGCAATGAAAGCAGGACGGTCATATATCTGTCATCAAAAATTAGCTCTGATTCACTTATACCTTCAAAAGCTTCTTTTGAGGCTATAGTGTCTCCTGCAGCAAGCGAGGTCAGGCCATATATTATTCTTGCCTCTTTGTAATTTGGTTCTAACATGTATGCTTCTTTGGCGACAGCAGCAGATTCTTTGACCTTACCATCAAGAAGCAGGTTCGAAGAAAGCTCAAACAGTATTCCCTGTTTCTTTGGAGATAATTCCCTCGCTATATTCAACTGCTCTACAGCTCTACCATACCAACCATAACGAGAAAGAAAGATGCCGTAGAACAATCTATATCTTGCATCGTTTGGCACTTTTTCAAGTTGGGCCAAGAACGCTTTATCTATAGATTCAAATAGCTCCAACTTCAAATCTGCTGGCACACTTTGATTCATAGATAATGCTATAGCCACCTGAGAAGTGTGCTCCAAAGCTTCTGGAAATCCCATACTATAATCTTTAAGAGGTGCACCAAACACTTCTGGAGCTGAGAGATCAGAGGAAGCATTTGCTTGAAGTGCTGCCATTATTTGCTTGTTTTGTTGCCAAGGTAGAAAATTGAAGAAATAAAGAGCAGCAACAAACAAAAGCACCACCACTGATTCTGCTATCGATCTTTTACTTTCAGAATCAAAAGTCTTACGAATCGAGAGCGAGAGTTTGCGCCAAATACCAACAGATCCTGTATCGGTAGCATGGTGGACATAGGCCAAAACCAACATAAACATGATGTAGCTACCTATCTGATCGAAAACAAATATGTTATTTAGAAAATAAGCAGATAGGAGCCCAAATATCAAAGCTTGTTCTCTTTTATCTTCAAACAACTGGTTTTTTTTGCTAAACAAATAGTAGCCAAGTGCTCCCCAGATAGAAAGATAAGACAGAGCACCCAAAGCTCCTCCAGCAATAGCCCAATCAAGAATAGTATTATGAGTTCTATCGAACCAAGGCTCCTGATTGTACATCCGAGGGTCATAATACTTATTAAAAACATAGTTGAAACTTTCTTGGCCCCAACCAAATACTGGCCTCTCTACAAAACCATTTATGGCCATCGGCCAAACAAAATACCTACCCTGTGTCTTAATTTCACTCAAAGATGAATTGGCAAACCTAGTGAGAACCGGACTATTCTGGACAAACGAAGTGTTGCGTATTGCTACAAATATTCCGATTAAGAAGACACCTGTGGCGATAGCGCCGATTCCCCATTTTTTTATCTTGGTACCTCTCTCTGCCCTGGCAATCAAAATAAGTAGAGTAACAAATACACCAAAACCAAAACCTATAATGGCGCCTCTAGTAGCAGTGAAATATAGAACGCTCAAATTCATCAATCCTACGAGTCCTATTAAATACTTCTGATAGCTTGGCCTTTGTCGCAAAAGTAGTAGGGCTGCTATAAATATTTGAAAAACCATATAGATACCCAGGTAGCCTGCGTTACCAAAAGTACCGTCAACTCTCACTCCTCCTTGGTTAATAGCGATTTTACCTGCAAGTTGGAAGAAAGAATATATAGCAACGACAGCACTGGCTAAAAGATTTGTCATGAACAACTTATCCCAAATTTTTTGGTCTTTAAGCACTGTCCCAGCCACCACAAAATAGCCCACGAAATGCAAAAGCCCGAGAAAACCCTCCATGCGTTCATAGTTGCTCCAAAAACTTTTGAAAGGGTTCTCGCTAAAAACATTAGCAACACCAATAGTCACAAGAAAAAGAAGCAGTGCGCCACTAATCCAAGAAAATTTTAATCTGTACTCAGAATCCCTGATCGCCAATATTATCCAAGCGGCAAATATTATTTCTACAATCAACCTGAAGACAAAAGCCTTACCAGTGATAAAAGGGAAAAACAAAGACTTAGTTATAATAAGTGGCACAAATGGTATGGCAAAAAGCCCTACCATTACTACAGCCTTCAGCAACTTGTTAGACATGACAGGTATAATACCATATATTTGATACTAATGAAAAACAAGTTTTATAACCTCTTACGTTGGAGCGAAAAATATACCAAGACAGATATGGTCTATCTTCTAAAGAACAGTTTTTGGCTCAATTTGAATACCATAATTTCTAGCGCTTTTTCATTGGTCCTTTCTATATTATTTGCTCAATATGTTTCAAAAGAAATATATGGTAATTACCAGTTTCTTATATCTTTTGCTTCTGTCATAGGCACTTTGACGCTAACCGGCATGAATGCAGCAGTTACACAAGCTGTCGCTAGAGGATATGATGGTATCTTAAAAAGATCGGTCTTTATACAATTAAAATACGGAGTTATACCACTTGTAGTTGGTCTAGCGGCATCTCTTTATTATCTTTTGAATGAAAATACTTCTCTGTCTTATTCCCTTATTGCTATAGCCATCCTAATACCAATAGGAAGTGCTTTCAATACTTGGTCAGCTTTTTTGTCTGGGAAAAAAGAATTCTCCGCCACCTTTTCACTAGGACAGATTTCAAGCGTATTTTACCATTCGATGATGTTTGCCTGTATAATCATTTTTCCACAAACTACAGCTTTGGTTATAGTAAATTATCTCTCCTCTACAATCATAAATATTCTTATATATTTGAGAGTAAATAATAAATATGTTTCTAACAACTTGGAAGAAGAAAGTTCTATAGATTATGGAAAAAAACTTAGCCTATCGAGCATTTTGCCCCTAATATCCCTCCATATTGATAATATCTTAGTGTTCCATCTACTTGGGGCCTCAGATCTAGCTATATACGCTTTTGCTTCAAATATTCCAGAAAAATTCATCAGCCTAATAAGACCGATATCGACAGTGGCTATGCCGAAAATGTCAGTAGCAAACCATGATGATTTTAGATCTCAAATTGGAAACAAAATATCCAGACTTCTTATTTTTTCTTTAGGTTTTGCGATAATCTATATACTACTTGCTCCCTTTGTATACAAATTTTTATTCCCAGAATACATAGAATCAGCACCCTACTCTCAAGTCTATGTCCTAGCAGCCGCCATATCCGCGACTACTAGTTTTGTTGTATCTTTCATGTTTGCTTCTAAGTCAACAAAAATATACACTTACAACATCGCGAACCCGCTATTCAACATTTCAATTATGATAGCTGGAGCATATTTTTTCAGCATATGGGGACTTATAGTGAGTAGGATTATAGGCAACGGTTTTTCTTTGGCGCTTAGCTATGGCCTAGAAAGAAAAGCTACCACCTGATACCGAACAAAGAAAACAAAGACCTCACCAAAAGTTTTATGATGTCTTTTATTTTTTTGTATAAAAAGATAGGTTTTTTTGTATAAAAAATAAAATGTTCAAATAGCTGCTTTACATGAAGCACAAGAAGCGGCCAAGGATTTTTCTTGGAAGCAGTGACACTAAGGCGGTCTATTAGAGCACTCTCTTGATGAATAAGAGTGACCACATCTTTCCAATACCTAATACCTTTATTGTCTTTAGCTATTATATTCATAGTATAAGATTCGAAACCATTAACCGATTCTGGAAACTTATATCTTTGATTGTCAAACAAAACCTTCCTGAATGCAGGCTTGCAATCACCTTTAAGGTTATACTTTGTCATAGTCTCAAGGTAACTTGGATCAAAAAAGTTTTCGGCACCAAACTGGAATCCGCCAATCAAATCACCAGCATCTCGTTTAATTTTTGAATTAAAGTAAGCAACATTATAATTTTGAGGCATTTCTGACAGTCTCTTACTTATCAAATCTATGGCCCCGGGCAATAACTCATCATCGTCATCTAGGCAAAAAACCCATTCGCTTTTTGAAAGACCAATGGCTCTGTTCCTAGCGGCGTTTACTCCCCTATTTTTATCCTGAAGAAGGTATACTATTCTTTCGTCATTTAGGCTCCTTACCACTTCTTCTGTGGTATCATTCGAGGCATCGTCTATAACGAATATTTCGAAATCTCCTCTTTCTTTGACCACACTCATTAAACACCTTTTGAGAAGCTCTGGGCGTTTGTATGTCGGTATGATTATACTTAAACTTATCATCACTATTGCCAGTATTTTGGTTTCTTAAAATCAAAAACAGGTAGACTATCTATCATTTCACTTACCTCTTTAGGGGAAATTCTGAATTTTGATTTTTCATTATAAAGAGCATTACTGACAGTTTTGATATTTTCTATTTTATAACCAACAAGCTTAGACACAGCGGCATCAACCAAAGCGGGATTCTCGCCTGCAATCAAAACACCAACAGGTTTTGGTAGAGGTTCTAACGGACCATCCCCTTCTCCTGCGATCACGCCATCGACAATATTTAAAACTTTTTTTGGTTTACCCTTGAAGTAAAGTATGTGATTCAGATCTAGAGTAGTACGCCAGATAGTATCATTACCTGACCAACTTCCAGCGGTTATAGCTTCTTTTCCAAATATTACAGACAAAGATTCCAACACCCTAACAAGCTTTATCAAAACTCTGCGTTTCCACACAGATATGTTGTTGAAATTCTCCCACAGATAATCATACAAATCTTCGTACTTGGCTCTAAAATAATTTTTGTATTTATAATTGTCTCCCCCTTCTTCGCTCGATCCTTTTATATGGTGAGGCAGAAACTCCTTATGACCATTTATGCCTACCAAATTTTTTAGAGCTCCAGTGATACCAGCTTTTATATGAGTTTTCAGTTTCGGAAGATTGATAACAAAATCGACTTCAAAAATACGTTTTGTTACCAAGTACTCGTGCTTGCCTTTAGAGTGATGCTTTTTAAGTAAGCTTGGTTTGTATTTTGTAACACGAAAACGATCAGACTTATCTGAAATATCTTCAAGAAAACTTTCTTCTGCCAAATCTATCAAAGAGTACCTTTGGGATGACGCTTCCTCGGTCATTCTTTGAATCTGGGCAATAGAATCTGAAGAATCAGAACTTTTAAGGAGGGTTAGCCTCCAATCTTCAACAATTATTTCAATACCTGGGTTTCTCGATTTAAAAATATCTACAACATCTATAAAGCCCGATATTTTTATCAAATTATCAAAATTGCAATTTTGAAGAGGGGCATCACCTATTATTATCCTACCTTGCCCTTGAAGAGCAGTGACGAGTAGCTCCATTATGTTTTTTATTATTGAAGTGTGAGTCACAAGACAATCAAAGTTTCCCTTTGGATTATAATCCCTAACCCAATTTGGCTTAATGAGGACCGTGCCTCCCTTTTTTACATAGTCTCCAAATGGATTTATCGGATCAAGCCCCAATTGGGCAAGCAATTTTGTAATATCTGATTTCAACTTAGAGTCATCATAGGGAAAATTCGGATACTTTTTTTCCGTAGAAATGATAGATATTATTTTTGATATATCTTTATTTTGCATCCCCCCAATATTCTCCAAACTTATAATCATAATCTATGGGAGTAAAGGGCTCCATGCCCGACCCCGGATAATGGGTCATCTCTCCCAAATAGACCTTGTCTTGAGTTGTATACAAATCGACTCTCACATAGTCGAACGGCTTTGAAAGCTTTTGAGCCAACTGTAGCATTTGGTCAAAATTTTTCGGCCTTGGTTCTTCTCTCCCTTGTTTAAATTTTAAAGTAGCACCTATTCGATTCCAATCTTTATCATACAAAGTCCTTGAATGATCTATAAAGCGATCAAAATCTACTTGGATAAAAGCACACTCTCCCTTAATCATATGAAATTTGAAGTCTTTTGGTAGAGCTCCTTGCTCATCTCTGATCAACCTTTCAACCACTACTCTTTTTGGACTTATCTTAGAATACGCCCATTCGTGCTTCAGTATCCCATAAGAGTATTTGAGCTGATTTTTGAGTTTAGCAATTATTTCTTCCCTATCGATACTCTTGTTATTTTCTACAATGAAGTGAGGGCCAGAATTATGATTGGTCTTGATGATATATTCACGCTCCAATATATCGAACGGAATAGTCTCAGGGTTCTGTGTCTCGAATAAAAGTGGTATTAGGATTTTTTGCGACTCTTCTTCTCCTAAAAACTTCTTTATATATTCTCTAACTTTGTATTTATCTGCAAGAATAGGCAGCAAGGGATCGCGATCAAATATTTTTTTATGGACAATATGTTCGCTAAAAGTCTGAGGGTTATCTAGGTTGAGCTCATACCCCATCTTTTCGAAGAAATCTCGTTTGGCCAGTTTATAGCCCGACAACTTCTCCCTCAAGGCAAAAAAATGCCCTCTACAATCCCAGACCAAGGGCGAATTCCACACAGGCCTTAGCCTATTTTTTAGGGCATTCATACATGCGAGTTTATCATTTTTTGCGACCAATGAACATAAGATAAGGAGAAGAATATTTAGACCTTAAAGTAGGTTTATCGAACAAAATTCTTAGCAAGAAATCAAAAGGTCTCTGTACAATAAGTAAGACTCTGTGTAAAAAATACTTCCATCTACGGTTTGTATTGAATAGACCGAAACTAAAGACCCCTACATAATCACAAAATACCATTTCTACTTTTTCTGGATCAAATAATTCGCTAAATGATTTGCGACTCATTATAGAAGTATTGTGAAGATTGTACGAATCTATATTAAAAAATTTGCCAAAAAACTTATTTAGCCCAGACAGGTTTGGAATTGAGACAATCACAAGTCCTCCTTTTTTGATCAAGCTTAAATGAAGATCGACCACACTTTTTACATCATCATAATGTTCGATAAAACCTCTGGAGAACACGAGATCAAACTTTTCGTGATAATTGCTATGAAAGTCTTTATCAAAAAAATCTGCCTTTATCACATTCTCTGGGTTCAAGCCTTCTGATATAAAATTATTTTTTGTAATTTGTAAGCCTTTTTCTGAATACTCCACCCCAAAAACATTGTAACTATATTGTTTGCTGAAGTTTATCAAATACTTTCCGGGGGCACAGCCGATTTCTATAATTTTTAGAGAATTATCTTTCTTTAAATACTTAGGCACCACTCTTTCCCACATTATAAAATTGCTGTAGTCTCGAGTTTGGTTTTTGACCCAATTTTTCGCCTTCTTGAGAAATGTTTCTTCTTCATGAGAATGTGGCCCCATGGGTTGGTACACAGAATCCCAGTATTCTTTTTTCGCCAAATTCTGCATATCTATAGACTTAATACATTTTCAAGCCTTTTTATATAAATAGGAAAAGCGTATTCTTCAATCATCTTCTTGCGAGCATTGTTACCAATAGTCTGAAAATTTTCTTGATCCTTTATTACTTCGAGCATTTTTTCTACTAGAGCCTTACTATCTCCTTTTGGTACAAGGTGCCCCGATACCCCATCTTCTATCATATCAAGAGCCCCACTTACTCTAGTCGATATACAGACAAGCCCGTAAGACATAGCTTCGAGTAGAACATTTGGAGAACCTTCCCAAAGAGAAGAGAGCAAAAAAACATCTGAATTTAAATAATGCTCTCCTACTTTCTCTTTATCTTGTTTACCTAACAACTTAACTTTGTCTTCTAAATTTATATCTTTAATTAATTTTTCCAAATTTTCTCTCTCTACTCCATCCCCTATTATATCGAGACTAAAACAATCAGGAGCTTCTTTTTGCACCAAAGCACACGCTTCTATTAATATTTTATGTCCCTTCTTAATAGTCAGGCTTCCGACATTTAAAAATCTTACAGGTTCTTTTATTTCTTTTGCCATATTCATATAAGAATAATCTTTCTGTTTGACTGGTATATCTACCCCGTTTGGCAAGACAACCATTTTTCTTCTATATAGCCACAAATATTTAAGAAGAGAGTCTTTTACCTCCTCTGAGACGCAGACTATTTTTTTAACAAAAATATTTAAAACTAAATCAAGAAATTTAAACTTCAAAGGTTTAGGGTCTGCCACATTCGCCTCTCGTATGATTACTCTAGCGCCATGCCGCCAAAAGGCTGATAGTCTTGAGAAAATATTGGCTTCGTTTAGGGTCGAATACAATACATTGATATTATTTTTTTTGATAAATTGAACTAATCTGTATAAAGCTTTTAAATCAAAGAGGTTTTTCGCTTCGCAAAAAAGTATTTTTTCTTTGGGTACATTCAGTTTTGACAAAAGGGGCTGTTCTTCTGGGTCACCGAAGACAAGAGAGAAGTACACATCATAACCTAGATTAGTAAGGTGGTTAGCATCTTTCAAAAAGACATTCTCTGCCCCACCTGTACCTAATTTATTTATCAAAAAAAGAATCTTATTTTTTTGCATATTTATAAACTTTTACCATCTGAAAATCTTTGCCCCAGATCGGATGCAACAACCTAAAGAAAAGATGGGTTATAGAATAAAGAGCAAAAGAAAAAATAGCGAAGAGTAGGTCTCTAAATTTTTTACTTTTTTTGTATCTCTTTATGAGATGCAACATGCCGAGCTCGTATTTGAGGGGAGGTATTCTTAGATATTTTGTAAGCACTTCTGTAAAACCTTCTTGCCTCATAAGCAAATCTAGATTGGCAGAATCAAACTGGTTTAGGTGGTATGGTGGTGTAACCGAAGACCAAGGTATACCAAATATTTTATAATAAAAAAAAGTGGTTTTTGACCACGGGCAGTCAATATTGGGTGTAGTGATACCTACTAGTCCCTCTTCTCTCAAAAAAGAAGCGGTCTGTCTTACAAAGACTCTTGGATCAATAACATGTTCTATTATTTCTCCGAGGAATACATAGTCGAATGATTTTTTATCAAATGGCGCATCCTCTAAAAAACCATTATAAACTTCAAAACCGTACTCCAGCGCTCTATCTGCTGTTCTTTTGTTTAGCTCTACCCCCTTACTTTCTATCCCTCTTTTTTGTGCCCAATACATCATCTGACCATTACCACAACCGACATCGAGCATTAGACCCTTAGGGTTATGCCTTTGAAAATAATCGAATACAACACTGACTCTTTTCTGTTCTTTATCTTTAGATAAATCTTGTCTAGCCCGATTAGACATATAACCAGACTCGGCAGAATATAGATTTTCTTGCAGAAAAGTAGAGGGGGGCTCTGGGTACACAAAGACAAGCTGACATTTTGGACACTTATACAGATCATGCTCATCTTTATTTAAAAGAAATATAGAGGAGGTGTCGCAGATGGAGCAGTGTGGCTTCATTTATCTAATTACATTTATATATTTTAGACCCGATTTGTTTATCTCTCTTTGTATAAACAACTTCGCAAGAATCAAAATATTGTTGATAAAAACTATTCTTATATAGTGTTGGTACACCCACAAACATAACATGACCACTAAAAGCCTCTAGATATTCTTTATATTCATCTTCAAACTCTGGAGTAGCATACATCCTACGAGCATACTTGCCGGTTTTCCTTACATCCCATCCACCGTTATCATTATAAACCACAACTTTTTTTATTTTTTGATCTTTCTCTATATACTCGAGTGCTTCTTTTACAAGATTTTTGGAGCTACCATTTATCTTGCCAAATAAGTATTCTTGTGTAAAAGCAAAGTTGTAAGAAAGTCCTAATATAAGTACAGAAAGTAGAGCAAAACTAATAATCTTTCGTCTAAATATAGCTGATACAACAAAAACCAAAGAAGCAATGAAGCTAAGTGCTATAAAACCAAAAGACATATAAAACGGTATCGGTCCAGAACCACCCATAAATGGGAACAATAAGTTCCACTCTAAAGAAAAGACCCTGCCTACCCATTCACTTTTAGGATACAGAGGCGGTGCTACATGTGGCAACAATTGGATAAGGAATATAATTACTGCGATAGATATAGATATATACAAATATTTCTTCTCTCTAAACTCCTTCGCATCTTCCCATTTTATATAGCTTGCAAATATAGAACCTACTATTATAGATAGCGGTACCACTGCAAACTGAAAATACCTGTCGATAGCACCCAAAGAGAAATCAAAGACCAAGAGATAGAAAACTGTAGCAAAAAATAGAAATAGAAACATTGGTCTCGCTCTGGCCCAAAGATCTCTGTTTACAAAAGCAAGAGGCAAGAGAAGCATCGGTGAAATGTACATAAGAGACTTTGCAAACTGTATAAACGTCTGACCCCAACCTCTGCCACTAAACACAGCGAAATGCTCCCAATATTTAAGAGCTTTTGACAGATCAAAAAACGGGAATATATATTTGATAGAGAGAAGTATAAGCACAAGCCCCAACATTGCGAGTGATGCATAAAAACTATATTTCAATACTTTTTTCTTATCAGAGAAAACTCTTTTTTCAAACAAAAAATCTGCTCCTATAGCAGCGATGCTCAAAAAGAAACTGACTTTGATAAGAAATCCTCCCACGATACCCAAGAGAAGTAAGATGGGCCATTTTATATTTTGTCTGACAAGTTTGAAATCAAGAAGCCTCATCTTGTAATAACCAATTAGAGAGGTAAGAAAGAAAAAGGGCATAACACTACCATCCACATCGACCATAAGGTTAGCAAGTATGGAGTAGAAAGATACAGTATGGAGTCCGACAGCCCAAAAAGCAGTCTTGCGATCAAAAATAAAAGAGACAAGATAGAAAAGTAGAAATAAATTTATAAAACCAAAAGTTAGGGGGATGAATCTAAAATTGTCTAACCCTATATGTTTGCCCACCACTCTATAAATAAATTCTGTAAGTGGAGGGTGAGGTACGCTCCCTGGAGCATAGACCTTCTCTTCGGCATAAAGCGGCCATTTGTATTCATCTTGATGGTATGGGGTAGTAACTCCCGGCAGCCGCAGAGCAAAAAACAAAATAATTAATCCCAAGAAAACTAGCAGTTCCTTTTTTGACAAATTCATGTGTAGTAAAAGTAACAAAAAAGAGTGTTAAAATAAAGGCAAGACTAAACTTGCAAAATGCCAAATTTTATGCTTAAATCACAAAAGAAGGAGATTGAAATCGTGGAACAAAAATTTCTCCGGCTTCTTGGTAAGCCGGCTGTGATCAGGTTTTTGACATCATGGCTAGTATCTCGAATACTATCCCTATTCATACCTTGGATGGAGATAGACGAACGGCATGAATTGCCCAGCAATGACGGAATAAAAAACGTATTCCTGATATCGTATGCAGCAAACGAACAGGGGCTAACGTGTATGTCTCTCAACACCACACTGCTCGCCATTCTACTGGCGTACGAGTATCCGGACTCACGTATTTTTTCATGCGAATTCCGAGATAACCCCGAGGGATCAAAAGAATTTGCAAGTAAAAAAGTTCTCGCACTTCGTAACTCTTTGTTTGGCCGGATTAAAAATGCTGGCAACGCATCGAGTACCACTGACGAAAGAGAGCTTCTGGTGGCAAAAGCGCTCGAGGTCAATGGCGGCACTACTATCGGCCCGTCGATCATTGTCGGCAACGGAGCTCACATACGTAGGGCTCGGATGGTGTGGAGACACTACCACCCAAAAGAAAAACTTTGGTTCGTCTCTACCCCCATGAAGGGGGACGACGACCCGAACAGTCCAATGATCGCCCAGAGGTACTGGCAGACATGGATCGTTGCCAACCTCTTTGGGCTACCCGTTTACAAAATTCTTGGCGTAGAATACTTCGCCAAGAAAAACCTTTCACAACCTGTAAATTAGGAGGAAAAGTGAGTACATTTCAAAAACTCTTTGGGTACTGGGGTCCTTCCAAGTACCTCAAGACATATCAGGGGGCGGTGATTCCCCCTTTTGACACCATCGCAGTGGTCCCGTTTGGGACCATAAAGCTCGGGGACCCCATAAACCCGAGCAATAGAGCACTAGCTGAAGCTGGCCTGAATTATGAGGAGAACCTTCGGAAACCCCTCACCCTTCAGTGGGAGTTTGAGGGTATCGCCCAAAACTCCCCTGTGGTAGTCGGCAAACCTGGAGCCGACCACATCAGCACTCGCGATTTCTTCTTAATATTGAGGGCGGCGCGCCCGCAACTCAAGAGTATCGTCATCCTCGCCCACCCCATGCACGCTATGCGATGCAAGTGGGTGGCCGAAAAGCTGGAGTTCAAGGTTGTCGGGATCCTTGACCCAGGAAAGGTACCGTACGAGTTGGGCAACCCCCACATTCAAATCTGGTGCGCACCGATCTATATTTTGTGGGAGCGGGTGTCTCGCTTCCACCATTGGTTGAAGGGGTGGATCTAGCCCCTTTCCCCCACAAGTTCTTCACCCCGCCCGAGGCGAAAGCCGAGGGCGGGGTTTCATTTTTAGATTTTTAGATAAAATTAGAAAAACTTTTTTACCAATGATAGTACACCCTGCTTCCAAGGTACTCTGTGGTTTACACCACTCTGGCCGATAAAACTATCTTTGTGTTCCAAATACCATTCATAATTTCTCACGAGGGCATCTTTGTTTGAAAACTTCGGCTTCCAACCAAGTACCCTTTCCGCCTTTTCTATTGATACAAAACTATCTTTACTTGCAGTCTCATAGACCCATTTATAAAGTGGTGAAAGGTTGAAAAATTCTAAAACTCGAAGAGCCCAGATCATGGGTGCTGCAGGCCAGCCCGAAATCTTTTTATTAAACCCTGCCCTATCAAGTACTGCCTGATAATCTTCGCCCATAGTAGTAAACTCTTTTGCTCCAAAATTAAAAACATCGTTCACTTTTTCTTCTTCTAAAGTTGAAGCA
The DNA here is from genome assembly GCA_964548205.1 of uncultured Candidatus Saccharibacteria bacterium. GTDB lineage: Bacteria > Patescibacteriota > Minisyncoccia > Phycocordibacterales > WO2-35-19 > CAZJPJ01. Next base: position 22,701 of record CAZJPJ010000005.1, on the reverse strand, counting down.
AGATAAATACCCTCACAAAAATCCTCTACGTCCATGAGTTGATACCTATTCTTGCCATTCCCTATCATTGGAAACCCATGTCCTGTAGCAGCCCAATCATAAAATAAAGCAAAAACCCCCAAGCGCTCTGGGCCAATAAAAGATTTTGGTCTTAGTATAGGTACCACAAGACCCTTACTTCTATAATCTTTGCATATGTCCTCTGCGGCAATTTTTGCCTTACCATATTCTCCAACACCATCAAGCTTATCAGTCTCATATAAAGGATGGTGATCTGGGATACCATATACAGCAGTAGAAGATATATGGATCATGCGCTTTATCCCATTTTCTAGAGCTGATTCACATACATTCCTAGTGCCATCTATATCAGTTGTTCTTATATCTTCTGTACTGTACAAAGGAAGTGCAGCGGCAGTATGAATAACTATATCACTTCCCTGCATACTACTTTTGAGAAAATCTTTGTTCCTTATGTCTCCTACTATCCATTTTATTTTATCTTTCTCAGGATAATCAAAAGGGAGAAGATCATAGGAAACAATATTGTGCCCCCTTTCCAAGAGGTATCTGACCATGTTTATTCCCAAAAAACCCGAACCCCCTGTAATAAAATAGGTCATATTCTACAATTTTATTTATTGATAAAAAATAATATACATATATATTACCCAAAATATAAAGGCTGAGAGTATATAAACATCTTTAAAAACTAGTATCTCAGGTGACTCTGCTTCTTCAGGATGAGTATACACTCGATTTAAAACTCGGAAAAGAGAGAAAACTACAAATATTGTGGAATACACTAGGTATGGCGAATCGTGCTCAACAACACTCCAGATAGCATAACCCATAACAGCCAAGGAAGAAGATATGGCTAATATATAATCAAGAGCTTTGTCTGAATAGTCGTCTAGGACCTGCCTCCTATTTTTCTTAGCATGTTCCGCTCTCCTTTTACCAGATATAACAAACAGTGAACCGAAGAATGCACACATAATAATCCAAGGTGAAATATATACCCCTACAGCCACACCCCCCACCAAGACTCTTAGCAAATAAAAAGATGACACTAATATAATGTCTAAGACTGCTATATGTTTTAGCCATATAGTGTATAGACCATTTAATACAATGTAGATTGTAATGGGTATTATTATTTCCGGAACAAAAGATAGCAGACTAAATAAAAACACAACAAGAGTAAGGGCGATAAAGTACGCACTCCCGATACCTATAGCACCGTTTGCTAGAGGTCTATATTTTTTAAACATATGTTTTCTATCTACTTCTCGATCTGCAATATCATTTAGTACATAAACAAAACTAGAAGCAAAGCAGAACGCCACAAAAGCCTTGAGTGCTTTTGTTATGATCGATATTTCAAATATCTCTCCTGCAAAAAAGATTGGCGCAAACACAAGCAAACTTTTTACCCACGACAAGGGCCTTACCAATATGAAAATTTGATAAAAGAACCACACAATATCATCAAAAAGGTAGGATAATCTCTCAAACAAGGTCCTCTTATCACCGACTTTGTGTCTAATTTTTATAAACCGCGACTTAGCTAGTAAAGCAAACAGGCCATCTGTCAAAAATTTGTCACCTATGACAAATTTATTAGTAGTTTTAGAATCAAAATTTCTCAAAATATTTCTCGCGCTCTTACCAATAAACGGTTTACGATTTTGTATATATGGCACACCAATCAGGTTACTAAAAATATTACTATTATTACCATTAGAACAAAGGTATAGTTTGTTTTTATATTGCAATTCTTTTATTTTAAGCAACTCTACCGCATCTATTTTTTGAGACTTATCTTCAGTGATGGTTCCATCGATATCCAAAAAAATAAGAGCATTGTTAAAATTATTTATATCTAAATCTTTAAAATTCATTTGATTTTCGGTATATCCTCGCGGAACTAATACTTTGATCTAACTGATAATTATTCTTGAACCATTTTCCTTTTTTAAAACATTCGGTCAGCTCTGTCTCACCACTAACCACCAACCAATCAGGAGAGAAATGTTGGATAAGATTTGGAGGAATAATATACTGGATACTCTTATCTACACACTCATTTACTGGATAAAAATAAGGAGAATCATTATTCACCAAACCAAAAAAATCTATTATGTAAGCATCGCTTATATAACCTATGATGCCTATGTTATTTACCCCAACAGTTTCTCTATCTTTGACATTATCTTTCAAATATTCTCCGACTTCAAATAATGGGGTCTTTGATCCAGGATCATTTCTTGACACTAATTGATACCACCCAAAAGCGGGCGGGGTAATTATAAATAATACAAGCATGGTAAGTGCCAAAGTCCTATATTTAATTATTGAATATAGATATACAACTCCCACGTACGATAAGATTATCCAAAAAGGCTCCATCTGACTTAAATACCACGGGAACATGACTGGGTTACTTAGTCCATATGTTAAAAGGTAGGAAAGAGGTATTACATAAAGTAGCCAATATTTTTTATAGTCAATTTTTCTAAGTGAAAAAACAATAAGGGCCAACATCGGCAACAAATTGAAAGCAATTTGGGATTTTATATTGTCAGGATCATATAATTTACCCCAATATATTCTACTTATACTTGAAAATTGTACCTTGAATGCTTGATAGCTCACTTGGTTTACAATATCGTTAGTATGAGTCTTAGCAATAACCGATTGAGGAATAAATGAGCCAAAATAAAATGTTGAAAACAACAACCATGGAAGCACAACACAACTAGTAATTACGACAAACTTTATAGCGGCCTGTCTACCGAAATTTATAAAGACGTACATCAAGCCGAATGCAGCTATGATTACCCCATCCGGTCTAGTAAGCAACAATAGACCCAGCAATAATGCGGAGATATTTTTTCTAGCATTAAAAATATAATGCAAAAAAGAAAGTACTAGAAGAATAAATAAGCTAGTCTCCATTCCTTCTGGAATCACTCTCGCAAGATTAAATCCAAATATAAGTGTAGATAATAATGTAAACCTCAGAGAAACAAAATGCTGAACCAACTTAAAAAAGAAAAGTGAAGCTAGAGTTATGAGTATGATATTTAATACAGCCACTATGTCTGGAACATTTTGTGAATAGAAAAGATACTTTAACAAAGCTCCAGTCAAAGTAAACAAAGGAGTTGTCGCTCCCAACACCCTCTCGCCGAGGTTATAAACAAAACCATTGCCATCTGCAATATTCTGGATGTATCTATAAAGAATAAACTGATCATCATTTGAAAACCTTAAAGCAGAAAATAGCCTAACAAACAAAGACGAAATAAACACTAGAGTCATGGCAACTAACTCATAATTTGAAACAATATTTTTTTTGGACAATTTTTTCATGCTTATAATTCCCAAGCGGTATTTTATGATCATCCACAGCTCTCTAAACCCTAGTTTTGCCGCTCGCCAAACACTACCTGTATACATAGACTCACCTATACGTGGCTTAAATAGCACAGGTATCTCTATAGGCATAACCCCTGCATGAATAACCCACATTATAAATTCTGGAGAAAACTTACCATCACCATCTGAGAGCGCAAAATATTTTTTTATTTTTTCAAGAGTTTCTCTATCTATGAGTTTATAAGTAGAACCAATATCCGACATAGAAGGCCCGTTGAACAACACTTCTACTATCTTGGCCCAAAGCCAATTACCCACCCTTACCGGAAATGGCATGAAAGCTCCAGAAAATATAGCAGCTCTAGAAGTACGCGTACTCAAAACAACAGGAAAGCTATCGCTATAAAGAAGAAATTTTAAAACATCTTTAGGCTCTGCTGTGCCATCAGCCTCACACATTATGATCAAATCTCCAGTGGCTTCATTTAAGCCTCTCATCAAGGCATATCCATAGCCCTGTCTCTCCTCTTTTATATGTATAGCCTTTGTTTTCTGTATCTCAGAGGAAGTGTGACGGAGAGCATTGTTATCTACAGCGACAACCTCATCCACCACTCCTGTAGCATAAAAAGCCTCTATTGTGGCCCTTATAGAATCAGCTTCATTATAGGTTGGAATAACAACACTTACTTTCTTATTTCTGTACATAGTCCGTCTATTAAAGCATTTAAACTGTGATTTTCAAGCACATATTTACGAAGCCTTGTTCTAGCCTCTTCAAACCTTGAATCACCTTGTTTTAACCAATATTCTATTTTTGAAGCAAGGGCACCTGCATCAAGTCGCGAAATCATTTCCCGATCGAATATTTCGTCAAAAAAATCATTTGCTACTATCGGCACACACCCACAAAGTATGGCTTCAAAAATTGTCTTGTCCATACTTCCAGACTCTGTCATGTTTATAAATATTTTGTGAGACCCATATATTTCTGGAGCCTTATCATTGGCTACTGCAGCTGCAAAATTTACAGCTCCAGATTTGTTTAATTGCTCTCTGTATTCAAAATCTTCTTTATTTACAGGATCGCCCATAATATCAAAGATAAATTCTTTATTTTTACCTTTTAGTATTTCTGCCGCCTCTACCATCAGGTGTATATTCTTTATCGGCGATATTCTGCCTAAAGACAAAATGCTATTCTCTCCTTTTAGCTTTGCACTTTGAACTTTGTACTTTTCTACATCCACCCCTACCGGCATGAGAATAGCTTTTTTATACCTCATCACAAAGGTTTTGGGAGAAGTGGCAAATATTTTATTTGCAAAAAGGCATCCAATCTTGGTAAAGACCCCGCCTTTGGGGTGGTTACGCCAAAAATATACTTTTTTTCTCAAAATCTTCCACAAAAATCCAGCGAGAACCATATATTCTTCATTCATATGTACAAACACAGCATCATACTCCGTAGCAAGACCTAATACATACATGTATAAACGAGATACGTACTTGAATATGTTTCTCCCCTTTTCTTTACCCAACGAATACACTCTTACGTTTTCTGGCAAATCAAACCTTCCTTTTTCCAGACAAATTACCGATACCTTATCAAAATTGGGAGCAAGTTTCAGAACCCAATTATGGAAAAATCCTAATACTGGATCTGAGCTATCTATTTTCTGGGTAATTATTAGAATCTTCATAGGTATTTTTAAAAATGACAAATCTATATATTAGGAAATTAATAATCATTATTATAGCTCCCGTAAATACCTGAGCCAGAACATACCAAACATGAACCAAATCAACCCAAAAAAACATCGAAACTGTATTCGTAGCGATACCGATTAAGGCCACTATAACAAATTGTATAAACTGCCTTACAGCTCTTTCTTTGGAATGATCCCTAAACGCCCAATATTTCTGGACCAGAAAACTAGTGATTACAGCGAAACAAAAAGACATAGCTGAGGAAAGCAGATACCAGTAGCCAGCAAATTCAGTCAGAATATAGAGAAGCAATATTTGAGCTAAGGCAATAGAAAGCCCACCAATCGCAAAACGCAACAACCTAATATGGCCCACCATATTTTTTACCAACTCAATAACTCGACTAAAAATATTTCCGGCAATCTTTACACTCAACAATGGGAGCAAAGCCTTCTTGTATCTTTCTAGATAAACCTCTTTTGAAATCTGTCTGCTTGTAACCTGTTTTTTACCACTATCTGCAATCTTTTGTGCAAAAGTTTTGTCAGTAGCAAGATGAAAAAGCGCTTCGGCCAAACCAACTACATCATTTTGTTTGCAGACAAGTGCACTTTTGCCATCTATAAAAATATCTCCAGCCAAACCAGTATCGGTCATTATAATCGGCAAGCCAGATAAAGAAGCTTCGATCAGAGTCATGCCATAACCCTCATAAAGGGAAGTCGAAAGGTAAGCATCTGCCCCAGCATAAAAAGGGCTAATGTCGTTTTGCCAACCCACAAAATAAACCTTGTCGGCTACACCAAGTTCCTCGGCTAATTTTTCGAGTCTTTTTCTTTCTGAGCCATCCCCAACAATAACATACCTCGACTTAATACCATTTTCCAAAAATTTGGCAAATGCTTTGATACCCAACGAAATAGCTTTTTCGCTTTCTAGTCTACTTACGGTTATAATAGAAAAAATACTTGGTTTTTCTATGCTTTGGCTTTGAACGTTAGTGGTAGTTAGAATCGGTAAAATACTTATACTACTAGACAGATCAGTGATCGAGTCTCTGATTTTTTTGGAAACAACCCTAACACCATCAGCATAAGGCAAAATTAGGTGCGAAATAAGTAAACGAATAAAATTGAGTACTGAATGTTTAATAAAAAACTTATTTACAAAATCAGTATGTATTTGGACTTGCAGAGGCAGACCAAAACGAAGTTTAAGCAACAAACCAACCAAGCCAGTTTCAAACGGGTCTTGAGTGCTTATTACCAAATCTTTATTGCCTATTTTTTCTATGATTTGTCTTACAATGTTTAAAAAATCAAACACGTAAAGTATTCTTGCTTTTGACCTCGTAGGATACAAAAATACATTGGGGGCAATATTTTGTTTGTTATATCTTTCCAAATTTGGAGTAAACACAACAATATGGAGCTCATCAAAAATCTTACCGTATTCAATCATTCTCTGTCTGACCGTAGAGTCTTCTTCAAATATCTTCTGACCCATTCCCAAAGATATAATTTTCATATTTTACTTTTTTAATGTATCAATAAATTCCCTTGCGATGTCCTGCCATGTATGAACATAGTTAAAACTAGATACTCGGTGCTTCGCTTCTCTATAACCTTCTTCAGTCAAAAGATACATCAAAGCTTCTTCTATTTCTTGTTCGTTCTGCGGATCGACAAAAAAACCCGCGTCTTTAATCCGATCATAGATTCCGATTTCTTTGGTACAAATAAATGGCCGATTCAGTCTGATAGCGTCCAAAATCATATTCGGGCTTATGTCTCCCAAAGAGATAAGTATAACAGCAAAACAATTAGACATTCTTTCCATAAATTTATCATACGGCAAATGATCAAGAAAAAGTTTTGTTTCCGGTTTTTGGTTTGATATTCTTGTAAAAATCATTTTTAACAAATTAAGATTCTTCCAAACACGATTTCTACTAGATGCAATGAATTCAACTTCTTTTGGTTCCAGATCAGATTCTTTTGGACCATAGAAGTTTTCTACTATATCCGTTTTCGTCAGGTCAATATCGTAAGCATCGGCAAATATCTTTCTCTGCCAATCAGTAGAGAAAATTACCTTGAAAGCATTGTTGAGGGTCCATTTTGTGACAAAGAAGATCACTCGTTCCTTCAGACTAAAGTTGGTCTTTTCAGAATAATAAAAATCTCTCAAAAGAACCTTCCTCCTAGACCTTTCGATATATTGTTCCCAGAGGAAATCCCCACCAGTCCTTATGATACACTTTTTCCTAAAGATTTTAGCAGCGAAAACAGAAGGGAACCCTACACTATAAGTATCTAGTGCGTATACGATGTCTGAAGAAATTAACACTGGTAAAATCTTTAGGAAGAAAAAAATATGACGCGCACCTGTTGGCAATTTGTTTTCGATAGCATAAGTTTTAATACGCACATCATGGCCAGCTTTCTCAAATGCCTCTTTCAAGTTTTTAGCATACTGAGCTGGACCTCCAATCTTTGGCGGATATATTCCTGTTGTCACCAATATTTTCATTTCTTTCTATTTTTGAACCACTTAACCGTTTCCACAAGTCCTTCTTCGAATGTGACGGTAGGATTATATCCAAACCATTTTTTAGCTTTAGAAATATCTGCATGAGTATGTTTGACATCTCCTATTCTTGAAGCTCTCTTCTCTAATTCCAGTCTTCTTTCTGTATGTTTTTCTATAAGCTTTTTAACAGTGTTTACACTAGTTCTTTCACCATGAGCAATATTAAAAACTTCTCCAAAAGAGTTCTTCTTCATTTGCATAGCCTTAATATTGGCCTGAACCACATTGTCTACATAACAAAAATCCCTAGACTGATTACCATCCCCTTCTATAAAAGCTTTTTTATTTTTTGGAAAATACAGAGCTTCTAGCCAAGCAGATATGACAGTAGAATAAGCAGAATCCCCATACTGACCCGGACCATATACATTGAAATATCGTAGACAGACTGTATCAAGCTTATATATATCACCAAAGATTTTACAAAAAACCTCGTCGCAATACTTCTGTCCAGCATAAGGAGATTTTGGATCAGGTAAATTTTCTATTTCTTTTGTTGGTAATTTTTTTGCCCCACCATAAACAGAAGAAGAAGAGGACAATACGACTCTCTTGACCGAATACTTGCGAGCGGCATTTAATATGACAACAGTGCCCAACACATTTGCATCAGTAGTTTTGACAGGTTCTTCAACCGAAAAAGAAACCCTAGGTATGGCTGCAAAATGGAACACATACTCAGGCTTCTCTGTCTTAAATATGTTTTCAACTAATTTTTCATTTATTATGGAGCCTTTATAGAATTTTACTCTCTTATCTATCACTTCCCTTCTACCACTGGAAAGATCGTCTAGACCTATAACCTTTACATTAGAAAACTGATCAGCAAACTGTCGACAAAAATTACTTCCTATAAAACCAGCACACCCTGTTACTAAAATATTTTTCATATACCTGATATTATCTTTTACCAATTTTATCAAACACTTCTAATACTTTCGGCGCAATCCTATCCCAATCATACTTCTCCTTTACCATTTCAAACGCTGTGTTTACAACTTTGCCTTTATTTTCATCATTAATCACCCGTCTAACGGTATCGACAATACTAAGATAATCATGTGGTTTGCACAAATAACCAGTCTCTCCGTCTCTGACAAAATCAACTATTCCGCCAACTGGAGTAGCTATAACTGGAATTTTGGCAGCCATTGCCTCTACAAAAGAAACCCCGAATCCTTCTGACAGAGAAGGCCTTATAAATATATCAGCGGCTTGTAGATACTTTGGTAAATCAGCATGAGAAATATTACCAAGAAAAACAACTCTCCGCTCTACTCCTAACTCCCTTGCACTCTTTTCTAATGACCCCCTTAACTCACCATCGCCACAAACCACAAATACCACATTTTGGAGATGAGGCAGCGACTTTATAACGTCTGCTATACCATTTTTTTCATTTAACCTAGAAGTTGTTATAAGGACAATGTCCTCACTTGCAACCTTCCATTTATCTCTGATCTCAATTCTTTCTGAAGCATGAATTTGTTTAGAAAAATAACCAACATCTACAGCGTTTGGTATGACATCCAAATCACCCTTGTATCCAAACCTTAGAGCTCTCTCTTTTAGCGAACTACTCAAGACAGTGATATGGCTAGAAAATTTCAATGCCAATCTCCATGATAAATTGATAAGACCGAACCATTTTCTACTAAAATATTCCTCCGAGTCCCCTTCTTGTAAGTTTAAAACGATCGGAACTTTTACTTTTGAGAACATGTTGCTTATATACGCAGCCCCGCTTGCGTATGTAGACATAACACACCAATATGCACCATAGCTATTCTTCTTTTTAAGATGGTTGGTAAAAAAAGCCCCATCAAAAGGTAGCAGGAGTTTGTCTATTATTGGCACTCCGACTCCCAATCTATATACATTCACATTTCCTACTTTCTCCTTGAATGGCAATCCTTTCTTCATCTTTGCTGTAATCATATCGAACTCTACACCCGAAATTCGATCGGTGATCTCTTTAACTGCAACTTCTGCCCCGCCAACAAATGGAAAGTAGGCAGTAGAAAATATGAGTATCCTCTTAGACATGTTGATTTCATGCCTATTTTAACACGTTTTTTTAGCTATTCAATATTTTATTTAAAACTTCAGCCGAGACTTCTTTGGCCTTTTTTTCTTCATTATTCGACTCTTTTTTTTGTGCATTGCTGTTAGTCTTTGAGCCATCATCTTCCGGTCTAACCTTACTCTGATCTCTATTGTCCTTTGTGACCTTAGTTAGCGCATCTTTTAGAGCCGATAGATTCTCTGGACTTGCTTGCTTATGTGAGTTTTTATTATCTTTGACCAACTCCTTCAATGAAATCTTGTCCTGCTTTTCGTTATTTTCTAGAGTGGCTACACCTCCACCTCTACTCGTCATAGCTACTTTTATCGCATCTGCTAAAACATTTGTCTTGTTTGGTATCTCGCCAGCTTTACCATTATCCACTGTTTTAGATTCAAATTTTCTATCTATGTCTTTTTTATCTACTTCGTTCTTCTTAACAACAACGTCTTTAAAATTTTTCCTGTCCCTATCTACTGGCATAGGCCCAGCTTTCTTGATCACGTTATTATTTTGAGGAATTTCTGATTCATGCCAAGCTTTTATTTCTGCTTCTACCTCATTTTTAGGCGTAGCGTATACTTTTCTAGAATTATTCATTACCTCTTCCTTAAATGAAATCTTGGGTGGCTCTATAGGGGGCAATGTAGTAGCACTAAAGGGTGAAGATGCCACATTATCGATCATGAGTTTTAGATAAATCTGCGCAAAACCAAGATTTACTATATCTTCCATAGTAAAAACTGGCGCAAATTCCTTTTCTAGTATCTCTGCATCAAAAGAACCCACCCTGAAAGACACCATGGTACCGACATTTCCAAACACAGCCGCTCTCACCTCCTCTGCCATCTGCTCTATGTATTGATGAGTAATATTTAAAGAAAGTTTATACTTCCTAGCCTCAGACAATATGTCTGCGAAACTCTTATTTGCAAAAGATTGAAACTCGTCTACATAAAGATAAAAATTCGGCAATTTTTTTAACTCACTTGGAGAAGCATCTGCTCTAGACATAGCTGCAAGATAAATCTTGGTTACCAACATCGAACCCAAAAGGTTTGCATTATTCTCACCCACCAAACCCTTTGAAAGATTTACTATGATGATCTTTTTTTCATCCATAGCTTTTCTTATATCAAAAGAAGACTTTGGCTGACCTATTATGTTTCTTATTAGGGGGTTTGACGTGAACTGACCAACTTTGTTTTGTATGGCAGGAGTAGCTTCAGCTGCAAACCTATCTGTATACTTGGCAAATTCCTCTGTCCAAAAAGATTTAACTGTCGGGTCTTTTATATTATCGACAACTTTATTTCTATAGACCTTATCACTTAGCATCCTGTTTATACCCAACATCGTAGCGCCCGGATATTCTAGAAGCGCTGCCAGTGTATTCTGCAAGATATAAGCCATTCTAGCACTCCAAGCATCGACCCAAATCTTTTCAAAAGCACTCATAAGGCCTGAAACAACTAAGTGTCTGCGATCGGGACCGACATCTTCCATCACATTGAAAGATATGGGGTAATCAGTATCAAATGGAGCAAAATATATAACATCTTTTATCCTCTCTTCCGGTATATAGTCAAGCAAAAGATCGGCTGTTTTGCCGTGTGGGTCTAAAAAAGCCATACCGTTACCGTTTCTAATATCCTGTATGGCCATATTCTCAAGCATCGTACTCTTACCCATACCGGTCTTGCCGATAGAATAAACATGTCGAAGCCTGTCTTCGTCCTTGATACCAAACTTGACGCGATTATTTCTTGCGTCTGTTTCAGCAAAATAAGTTATTCTTGGTGAATTGTCACTCATTTACAATATTATTCTACCACGGATTATTTTAGTTTGATTGTAGTGATTCCCTTGTATAATAATTGCTTGGGTCCCACAGCATCCATGAGGTCAAACCCGAATCATAGACTGCCTTTAACTGATCTTCCACCATACTAGAAGTATATGTAACTGGATAATCAAAATCTTGTATCCACGTTCTCAATTGTTCTGGCTTGATACGTTTTAGCATGGGACTACTTGGAGAAGAACTTGCTATCTCTAAATACAGGAAATCACTTCTTCTTAGAGCCGAGCTCATACTAAATTTCACAATATCATATGGCACCTTATTCGGATCATCCCAACCATTAAAACCGTTTGGGTAATGAGAAGGATAGACCATGGGAGCAACATAATCAAAATGCATAAGAGCGTATTCCAATATCTGACCAATATTTAGATCATCTCTATTTGTAGTAGTCATTCCAAATATATCTGCAGATGTCTTTATTTCAGCAGCGCCCATTTCTTTGTCTAATTCTGCAAAAAATTCCTTGAGCATTGCTTTCTTTGTAGTGGTCCCCGTATGGCTAAAAAAAGTATCTTTCATATCTCCATCCGATGGGAACCTAATATAATCAAAATTTATTTCGTCAAAACCTATCTCGTGAGCCGCTTTTGCTATGTTGAATACATATTCCCAAAATGGTCGCGCCCCGACATCTACAAAAGCGAGCCCTTTTCTATCTCTCCACACCCCCCCAGTTTTCTTACTTTTAACTGCATATTCAGGATATTTATTTGTAAAAGCTGGATCTTGGAACACAGTCAGCCTCCCAATCACGTATATTTCGTTTTCATGTAAAAAACGGACATATTCTTTCATATCAGGCACCTTACAACCTTTTCCACCTATCTCATCTATAACAGTATTTCCGGTTACAAAAGATACGCTCCCAGTATAATCTTTTATATCAATAATGATAGAATTCAACTCTGTCTCTTTTATCAGACTTAATAAATGTGATCGAAATTCATCTGTAGAAGCTGCGCATTGAGACATATACACCGCCTTCAATGGTTCAGGAGTTTCCATATGAACAACTTCTAGTTCTTCTCTAATTGTTTCAGATAAATACAGACTAGCAGTAGAAGTAGTTTGGTATTTTGTCTCACTATATATTACAGATGTATAAACAACAATTATTATAGCTATGAAGAAAAGTACTGCTTGAAATTTACCTTTTGATAACAAACTCATATCTTTTCATCGTCAGTTCTAGTGTCAACGTTTGATGATTTTGTTTTACTTTTTGCTTTTTGCTCTGTTTCTAGCATTTCACTTTCAAAATCTATATTTTCAATAGCAATATTTTTCTTGGGCCGAACCTGCTTTCTCTTTGCCTTCATTTTTTCCTGCATAACTATATTATTCATAGCCGCGGGCCCTATAACAACCAGCATCAAAAAAATTCCTGAGAACAAAGTAAGATATGTTTTCCAGATATTTGGTATACCAAGAAGAGGAAGTATGACCAGCCAAACACTAAATGTTAGATAAAAATTACTTCTACTATCCATAAGAAGTATATTAACACATCAGCATTTAGAGCTGTTAAGAACCCTGCTTTTGCTTATTTATAGACACAAGTAGAGGTGCTGCTATGTATATGGAAGAATATGCTCCAGCTATTGTTCCTACGATTAGTGTTAGTATAAAGAACTTGATTGAAGCTGCACCAAAGAAATACAATGAGACTAACACCAGAAACACGGTAAGAGATGTGTTTATGGACCTACCATATGTCTCTGATAGACTTTTGCCAATAGTATAATCAAAAGATTCTTTAAGATTAGAATCTTTATTCTTATTTAGGTTGGTCCTAATACGATCAAAGATAATTATTGTGTCATTTATAGAATAGCCAAGGAGTGACAAGAGAGCAGTGATAAACAGGGCATCTATTTCCATACCATAAAACCTCCCCAATATGACAGCCGCTCCAGCAGGAATGGATATGTCATGAACAAGAGCAACTATCGAAACTAAACCGTACTTCCAGGAGGAGATCGGTTTAGATATTTGTCTAAATGAATACGCTATAAAAACAACTGTGATTATTATTATACCGGCGATTGCAATGATAGCTTTTTCTTGAAGCTCTTTACCTATTGTAGGCCCGACAGAATTAAACCTTTCTATTTCAAAATCTCCAGTACTAGTTAAAAGCTTTTGCTTTAAATTCTCTTGCTGTTCTATCGTCAAATCAGCCATCCTTATAATATAACCATTGCTACCCGCAGCTCGAATCGAAGCATTGCCCAGACCAAGACTAGATACAGATTCTTCTACCAGAGATTTTTGAGGCAAGGACACATACCTGATTTCAGCTATAAAACCCCCTTTAAAATCAGTACCGACATTGAAACCCCAGACAATCATCAGTACATAGGAAATTAGCACCATGACAAGTGATAGTGTAAAAAATATTTTTCTATTTTTGACAGCAAACATATTATTTAAATCCTGAACTTCTTAGAAATTTTGGCATCTTCGGAAGAGACAGCATAAAAGTCTTTGATACTATCATGGCCGAAATCATCGAAACTATTGTTCCAAGACCAAGGACCAAAGCGAAACCCTCGACACCAGATGTTCCAAACCAAAACAGTACGATTGCTCCGAGAATTGTAGTTAAGTTACCATCTCTTATCGCTGACCAAGCATGTTCGAAAGCTTTTCTGATAGCTTCTTCTTGATTCTCTCTTTCAGAGAACTCCTCCCTCATTCTTTCAAAGATGATGATATTTGCATCTATAGCCATACCTACTGATATGATTAAACCTGCTATACCTGCAGCCGTTATTGTCACCGGAACAACCTTGAACAAAACAAGCATCATAAGAGTATATACACCCAGAGCAATAACAGAAACCAGACCCGGCAATCGATAGTAAAGCACCATAAAACAAGCCACAAGGATCATACCTATAACTGCAGCGTTTACACCATTATTTAAAGCCTCACTCCCGAGAGTGGCCCCGATAGTCTCGGTACTTATTAGGTTTATTGGCATAGGCAATGCTCCGTAATTCAAATTCCTTACTACAGCCTTTGCTTCATCAATAGAAAAGTCACCTGTTATAACCGCTTGACCTCCCGTAATTTCCTCCCTTATGTATGGTGCTTCTATTAGTTCGCCATCAAGAAAAACACCTAAAACTTTTCCTATGTTATTCTTGGTTATCTCAGAAAATAAAACTGCTCCCTCATCATTAAAAGAAAGTCCTATAATAGGTTTATTTTGAAAATTTTGATCAAACTGTAGTACTGCCTTCTCTAGTTGACGGCCAGTCAAACCAGTAATGTAAAACTCATTAGTTTCTGGATCAAGAATTTGAAAATCCAGAATAGGAGTCTCCCCAATTTGTTTTACAGCATCCTCTACATTCGTAACTCCGGGCAATTCGACGATAAGCCTTTGTTCGCTCTCGTCACCAAATACCCCACCTTGTTCTACCTGCACTATGGGTTCAGAAACACCGAACAAGTTTACCCTGCGTTCTATTACATCACGAAGGGCATTCATTGCACCGTCAACATCATTAGAACCCAACTCAGAAGTGTCTGCTTTGTAAACCAAATGCGTCCCACCAGAAAGATCTAGCCCTAACTTGAATTTATAATCAGATTCTGCACTTTTCTCAGAATTAAACACAAAAAAAGCAGCCCAAATAGCAGCAGCAAAAATGATAATTGTCCAAAATTTGTACTTTGCCATTCAAGGCTATACTACCATAGCCAAATCTTTTTACCAGCACCTAAACACCACTCCTAGACATCAAAGCTTTAATGGTCTTTAGAGCAATTTTTAGATCAAGCATCAGGGATCTATTCTTAATATAATAAAAATCATATGACAATTTAATACGAGTCTTATCAGCATCAGCTACCACTTTTGGTGGATCTATATGGTACAACTGTGCCCAACCAGAAAGGCCTGGTTTTATCAGATGCCTAATGTTGTAATACGGGATCTCTTCTTCATAATGCTTCACTAGTTTTGGAATTTCTGGCCTAGGACCTATGAGAGACATGTCCCCTTTCAAAACATTCCACAACTGAGGCAATTCGTCTATCCGCATCTTTCTAAAAAACTTTCCAACATTTGTTATCATTTCCTGATCCCCGTTGTGTGATATAGTCCTGAATTTTTTTAATTTTATTATTTTATTGTTTTGGCCCACTCTTTCTTGTTCAAAAAAAACTTCTCCTCTGTCGTCTAACTTTATAAGAATATAAACAAGAGGATATATTAGTAGTGAGGGCAGGCCTATGAGCAATGAAATGGTTATATCCATTAGGCGTTTTGGTACATCATAGACAGTCACGCTCTCAGTAGAAATATTTTCTAAAAACCAATTATACCTAACCAAAGAAAGCGGTACTCTATCGAAAATATCTTCATAAACTTTATACATATCGATAAATTTTACTTTCGAAAAAATAAGATTGTACAAGTGAGGCAGAATAGGTTCTACTTTTTCATTTTTTAAATCAATGGCTATTGTTTGGATTTCTTCTGAATAAACCCGATTTAAGATTTCATTTTGGAAGTCTAATCCTTCAATTTTTTCTAGATCAATGGAGGAAACAAATTCTAAACCGTATCTTGAATTCCCGTTCACTTCTAAAAGTAAGTCTTTCATCTCCTCCCCACTTCCAACGATGATACCCTTTTGCTTGACTGACGGGCTTACAAATTTATCTCCATAGACTCTCCACAAAATCACCAATATTAATGAGATCAATAGATATATGAAGAGATTTGTCTTAGGAGCAATACCAAAATAAGGGATGAAGTAAAAAAATAGTACGGCAATAAAACTATTTACAAGCTGCGCATTAAATACAGTAGAAGGTAGCCTGCTTTTTAGAATAAGAGTGTGTTTCTCATATAATCCTGATATAAAATAAACCAGTATCCATACCGAAATAATGATAGTAAACGGAGAAAAGTGGATGTTCCAGATATGCTCACTAGGTATCCCCCAATACCTCACAAGTAATGTAAGCCAAAGTGACGCATAAAGAATAAGGAAGTCAGCAATAAAAAGTATGGCGGCTTCCCTTTTTCTGGAAATTGTCATGATTTATTATTATACCTTATAATTAAAAAATTACCAAATTGCAATATTATTTGGCTGTATGTTATTTCGACTTGAAGTACCCCCCTTACTGTGAGAGAATCGATTATTGATGCAGCGCAAATGAGTATGAAGAAAAAAATATTATTTGTAATAACCAAAGGTAATTTTGGAGGGGCTCAAAAGTATGTCTACGACCTAGCCACAAACCTACCCAAAGAAAAATTTGAAGTCATTGTGGCTTGCGGAGAAGGAGATAAACTAAGAGAAGAGCTCCAAAATAAAAACATACAGGTTATAAAAATATTATCTTCTCAAAGAGACATCAATCCTTCGAAAGATATTGTAAATTTTTTTGAACTTTGGCGAATAATAAAAGATCAAAAGCCAGACATATTGCACCTAAATAGCTCAAAGGCTGGAGGCCTTGGGACACTCGCTGGAAGAATTATTGGGATAAAAAAAATAATTTTTACATCACATGGATGGGCTTTTAATGAAGACAGGAGTTTCGTGGCAAAGACCATCATCTTATTTTTTCATTGGCTCACTGTCTTACTATCTCATACAACAATAGCGGTCTCTATCAAAACAGCAAAAGATATCTCTTGGCTCCCCTTCATTCAGGGTAAAATAAAGGTCATACATAACGGTATAGTCCCTTTTCAAACGCTTAGCAAAGATCAAGCCGACATGATAATTCCCCGCAAGGATAAAGCTCTGGTTATCTTTACAACTGCTGAGCTACACAAAAACAAAAGTTTGGATATAGCTATTCAAGGATTAGGTAGGCTACCTGTGGAAATCAGAGACAAGATGGTTTATTACATAGCAGGTGAAGGAGAAGAAAGACACGCCCTAGAAACTCAAATTAAGAATCTAGGTCTTGAAAAAAACGTAGTATTACTAGGCTTTGTTGATAATGCAAAAAAACTACTTGGTAACGCTGATCTATTCCTGTTTCCTTCAAAAAATGAAAATCTGCCTTTCGCAATACTTGAAGCAGGTATATGTGGCGTACCGATAGTATCGACAAGCGTAGGTGGTATCCCTGAGATTATTTATGATACAGTAGATGGAATTTTAGTCCACAAAAACAATCCACGCGAAATTGCAGAAGCAATAACCTACATGTTTGAGCATCCTAAAGAGGCTAAAGAATTTGGAAAAAAAATAAAAGAGAAGATAGAAAATAATTTTTCTTTTGAAGAAATGTTTGGAAAAACGATAACTCTATATAGCTCCTAACATTTCGTTTTGGTTTGATTCCCTCTTGCCTTGACTCGAATAATTATTCATACCGACTATCATTCCAAGCGACAAGTACTCTGCAACCAAATGTGAGCCCCCGTAGCTCATAAACGGCATAGTAATACCCGTAACTGGTAAAAGAGCCAGATTCATTCCTACATGTATAACAAAATGGGACAGCAGCACAAAAAATACCCCGAACGCAAACAAGGTTTCAAAGTTAGATATACCCGAACGAGCAATATTCATAATCCTATAAAATAGGATTGAAAATAGAGAAAAAATCATCCCCGCACCTACAATCCCCCACTCCTCTGCAAAAGCGGCAAAAATAAAGTCTGTTTCGTGCTCTGGTAAAAATTCTAATTTGGATTGACTGCCTAAACCAAAACCCTTACCAAAAATCTGACCGGAACCAACTGCTATAGTGGACTGGTAGGCATTGTAACCAGCGCCTTGCAGGTCTTCTAGTGGATTCAAAAACGATATTATTCTGGTCTTCTGATAGTCAGCAAATACAAAGAACCACAATGTGAAAATAGATAGGATACCTATACCAGCTACCACTAATAAGTGTTTTTTTGATACTCCAGACACCATTATCATACCGAGCCAAATACTCAATATGATTATCGATGACCCAAAATCAGGTTGCATGACAATGAGTATGAATATCAAAAATGCATATAATCCAGAGACAAGTATATGTCTTACATTAGCGATTTCTATATGGCGACGTGAAAAGTATTTTGAGAGGACAATTATAAGCACTATCTTAGCGATATCTACTGGCTGAAAGGCAAACAAACCAATATCAAACCAACTCTGAGCTCCCTTGAAAACCGACCCAATAAAAAACAAGACAGCTAACAAGAGTAGTACTATCGAATATAATACTACCGCAACAGAAGTACGCCTCAGAAACCTCCAATCTATATTTGAAGCAACAAGAAAAGTAGTAGAAGCGATCAGTATCCATATTATTTGTCTCGAGAAAAATTCGGACTGACCAATAAAAGACTTCATGGTAAACAAGCCAAACAAAGACAAGATCATAACAGGAGCAAGTATCAACCAATCTGTTTGCAATACTTTTTTTATAAAAGTATGCATTAGTTTAGTATCTTATAGGTAATTTCTATATAAGCCGGTGTTTCTTTACAGATAGCAGTAGATATACTGCTATAAATAGACTTAAGGTCATTAGCTGTAGGAGCTTTGAAATAATTTGATTGGGAAAAAGTTAATTGTTTTAGAAAATCTTCATTTACCTCTTCTCCCAAGCCTATAGTAAAAATGTTTATGCCATCTTGCCTAGCCTTCTGAGCTTCTAGAAGTGCAGATTTTCGAGCATACAATTTATCGTCATCCTCAGTTTTACCTTCCGGATCCCTAGGGTAAGTTGGGTCTCCATCAGTCAAAAGTATCAACACTTTGTTTGAATTATCTGCAGACAAAAGTTCCTGTCTAGCCCCCCTTAGAGCGTCATATATATTAGTAAACTGAGTTCCATTCTCTAGTATCTGTATTGAATCAATGGCTGCAATAGTATTGTCTATATCACTACTTAGACCGCTATCGATAGGACTTGACGCACTTGTGGCAAACGATAATACCCCAACCTTATCTTCCCCATACAAACTTTCTACAAACAAACTAGCTGCCTCTTTCACAGAAGTGAGCGGCTCAGGAGGGTTTTTTGATATCGCTGCCATAGAACCAGATCTGTCTATAGCAAGTATTATATTTGAAGGTTTTTGACAGACTCTAGAACCAAGATCAAATGGTGTGGGCCAAGTAAAAAATACTTCTTTCTTCTCATTCTTTCTTATCTTTTCTATAAAAGTACGCGAGGCAGCTATTGCGTTGTCTTTGGTATCAAACACAACCGCCACTAGCTCTATATTCTCGATATCATCAACGTTGTTATTCGCCACCTCTGCCTCTACTCTAGGAGATTTTTCTGCGCGCAATATAGGACTGTGTGTAATTGTTACAGAATCTCCCTTTACGTCTTTACGCCATATTATTTTTTTATCTATTTCAAAAATAGCTCTGGCAGGCCTCTTGTTGCCAAGCTGTATTGAGCCTTCAAAAACACCCACTGTTTTATTTTTGGGAAGAAGAGTCAAACCACTTCTTTCTGAAATCAGTTCATTATTTTGACCATAGATAGAAAATTTGTAGTTTACGACAGCATCAGCATTCAAGTTTGGGTTTTCTACATATACCACAGCGCTCCATACACCACTTAGAACCTCAAATAGTCTGGGGTCCCATCGCACTATAGGTGAAATCGCCTCTGAGCTACAAATCAACGAACAAGAACCTCCGCAATCTATACCAGTTTCATCACCATTTTTTAGATTGTCGTTACAAGTCGGAGCTTGGTACCAAAACTTATAAAACATAAAAAAAGAAGCAGCAGTAAAAAGTACTACCACACTCCCTAAATATATATTCTTGCGCCTGCTTGCCCAATCGTTCATACAAGCATTATACAATCATTTACTATTAGATTAAATCCTAGAAGTTGGCGACTAGCTACTCTCCCGTTTGCACAGTACCATCGCCTCAACAGAGCTTAACTTCCGAGTTCGGAATGAGATCGGGTGTGACCTCTGCGACGAATCACCAACTTCTAAAATTCAAATTATGTTTAAAGGTATAAAGACACAGATGAAACTGTATCACGTGACAAGATTGTTTGTAGATTTTTAAATTTCCAACCCTACTAAAATAGTAGAAGTAAAATCGAAACATTAGTACGTCTCGGCTCAACACATTACTGTGCTTACACCTAACGCCTATCAACGTAGTCATCTCCTACGAGTCTCAACGATTCCTAATCTTAAGGCTAGCTTCCCTCTTAGATGCTTTCAGAGGTTATCATGCGGTAACTCCGCCCCGACTTAGCTACCCTGCGGTGCTCTTGGCAGAACAGCAGGTACACCAGAGGTCAGTTCACCCCGGTCCTCTCGTACTAGGGGCAAATCCCTTCAAGAATCAACGCCTGCAGTAGATAGGAGACCAACCTGTCTCACGCTTGATACCCACAATTACTTGTGGCAATGGACTATAGCTTCTCGGCATTTCTGCCGGACTGACGTTTAGTCTCTACGGGTATTTATGAATTGAATAATTGTCGGGGAGCATGACTAGTACACACCCCCCTAGTCAACACAAGCAACTAGACTTAACGAGTTACATACCTTATGAGAGATCTCTCTCAAAATAGCTTTCGGATATCTGATCCAAACCTATAGGGCTGGGACACCTTTACTCACTTTGTAGGTACACTCTTTACTTGTGTTGATTATTCAATTCACAAACTTCCCTCGGTATTCTTCTCCTTCTTTCACTAAAAGCTAGAAGCTAGTAGCTAAAAGCTGATTGAAATTCACCGATATTAGTCAGTTTCACCCAGTCCTAATTTTATATTTTATAAAAATTGGAACTAGACCGCCGTGATTTGATTGATTTCTTTATCTTTTATCTTATTAAAGTCTTGAGACTCTAATATTTTCTAAACGAAAAAACTTATAACAATGTTCGATGGGATTCAGACTGCTAAAAATTGTTTGTGAGTCAAAAAATATTTTAAGAAATGCCTTGCGAGGCTCGACGGAGCGAGCACGAGGAATTTTTCAGCAGAAAAATATCCGTGCATTTCGAGAAATATTTTTGACACAACAATCCTTAACGGTCTGAACCCAGCTCGCGTAACTTTTTAATTGGCGAACAGCCAAACCCTTGGAACCTTCTCCAGCTCCAGGATAAGTTGAGCCGACATCGCTGTCATTTACTGCTATTACTAGCAGGATCGGACTATATCTTCATCCCGCTAAGCGGGAGATTGGCGTGTAGTCTCTACGGGTTCTAAACTCAAATTTTATATTGCAATGATGGAATAATATTATCGTAGACCAATTTAATAAAGGTTGGAATACTTTTCATCATCATTCTGATTCTAAAATATTCTTTATCCTTATTTAATCTCGATTCGATACCGAATTTCTTTAAATACACCATCAGTTTATTTCGATCTTTTAAATCAAATTGTTGGGTATTTAGATAGTAATTTGATGTACCACATTTACTGCCATCATCCATATACCAGACAGCAATAGAAACAGGATCAAGGTGAAAATTTGGAATTACTTTTTTGCCATCTTTGTAAAACAGCTTAAATAATTCTGTAATTTCAGGATGTTGCCTAGTAAAAAATCTGTATGCAACCCTATTACCATTTCCTTTGCGTTGTTTTGGAGGTGAAATGACGATATTCTTGAGTACTTCATACTTCCAATCAACATATTCTTTCATTGAATAAGAGTGATTGATTTCAAGAAATGCATTCTTTCTCCCTTTTATTATCCGTACATAACCATCCCCTAAAAGAGAACCTATTATTACAGATCTTTGAATTTGAGTTAGTCTTCCCACGGTATTGTCCACATTATTTTACCATTTTTTGGTTGGCTTGATATGGAGTTCACCGTTATAGCCAATTTGTTTTTGTAGAGAATTGCTCCTCTAGGCACCCCGATGTGTTGTAACAACAAGTTAAGGTGCCGAACTCCGCCGTCGCTCTGGACGCTTAGGCGGAACCAGCCTGTTATCCCCGGAGTAGCTTTTATCAGATAATCTTTCGCCGCGTCTAACGCGTACGATCGGTTCATTTAGCTCGACTTTCGTCTCTGCTCGACACTGACGTCTCGCAGTTAAGCCAGCTTGTGCCTATACACTATCGCCATGGTTTCCATTCACGGCTA
>CAZJPJ010000004.1:0-91174 GCA_964548205.1 uncultured Candidatus Saccharibacteria bacterium | reverse complement strand
AATTTCTCGCCGATTACAAGAAATCTAATCCGCCATATGTGTGTACCTAAAACATCAAATTAAAGTAAAATGAAAACCGGAGAGCATTGCTGCTCTCCGGGTAGGCGCCCTTGTGGACGGTAATTCAGAGGTCGAGGCGAGTGATCAGGGCCTTGGGCACCCCGATCTCCTCGGGAGTGAAGTGCCAGGTCGTCTTGACGCTCTCGACGTAGTTTGAGAGCCAGCCGAGTGTATCGCTGTTGGCGTCATACTTCTTGATCGTCGCTAGGATTTTTTGCACCTCGGGCTTGATCTCCCGAAGACAAGCGGCCCGTAGAATTGCCGGGTCGAACGCCTCGGTATCAGCCGGCCTGCCGTACTCGTCCATGAGCTTGGCAATGTTACTCACCAGAGTCAGGCGGTCATTCGTCAATCCCTTGCAGGAAAGAGTCTTACCGCTCTTCATCCGCTCGTACGCCGCACCAGTGGCCTTCTGAGCCGCCGCCTTCACTGCCTCGTTGAGTCCGGCGGAGAAATCGGTCGTGCCGTAGTCCAACTTGTCGTACTCAACCTTCACGGTGTTGAGCGACTGCCACTCGTAGTAGAGTGTGCAGGGGCCGTCGACCGTGTCGTCGAGCATTGCCGCATTGGTGATCGTGGACTTGTTCGCAGTCAGAGCCTCGAAGCGATCGCGCAACTTGTTGACCTCCTGGGTCTTCGCCTCGTCCACAACGGGCGACATCTTGCCCTTCACGGAAACCTCGGTAGTCGAGCTGCACGCCGTCAAACTGACGAGAAATGCAGCCAGGGAAATGGCGGTGATCATCTTGCGCATAGGGCGCCTCCTCTAAATATGTCTTGGTACTGCCGACTAGATTATATGCACACATATTTCAATCTGTCAAGACCACTAAGGATTTCGTAGACATTCTTAATATTGTGAATTTGTTGAGAAATTGTATTATGGGCTTACAAACATATGGCAAAATGGGATCAGGGAAAATGGGGTCAGGGAAAATGGGGTCAGGGAAAATGGGGTCAGGGAAAATGGGGTCAGGGAAAATGGGGTCAGCCACCATTTATTAAATAATTTGCTCGTCGTCACTCGGAAAATGGGGTCAGTGATGAAAATGGGGTCATGGAAAATGGGGTCAGCCACCATTTATTAAATAATTTGCTCGTCGTCACTCGCAAATTTTCCAGCCTTTGTGTCACAAGTCACTAAGTCTGCTCATTTTGCAAGCAATATTGCGCGGACTAAGTGCTCGCGACCCCGCCTCGCCTACCGCAAAGCGGCATGGCTGCGGCTTCACACTTCGTTCGCACATGAAGCAGTTCATGTGCTTTACACTCGTGTGACCCTACGGGGAATCGAACCCCGATTTAAGGCTTGAAAAGCCTCCGTCCTAACCGTTAGACGATAGGGCCTGATTTAGGCGGTAGAAATATAACATTTTTTTCACCGAAATGCTAGGATAGGGCCTATGAGAGAATTTAGTATCGGTGACCAAAATACTGCAGATGAAGTAGTAGGTATTTTGCAAAGAGGTGGGGTAGCCCTTATACCTACTGACACTGCTTATGCTCTTTGTGTAGATGCTACAAATGCACAGGCTGTAGAAAAAGTATTTGAAATAAAGGATAGGGAAGTAAACAAAAAGTTGCCCGTGTTTTTTGACAGCATAGATAGTATGGCTCAGGAGATTGTGTTTTCAAAAGAGGTGGAAACATTGGCAAAAAGTTTTTGGCCTGGAGCGCTTACGATAGTTGCCCCTATTACTGGTACTGATGTTTCAAAGTGGTCTCCTGATGTTGTAGATAACTATGCTATAGGTATACGCATCCCAGATTCCGAATTTATACGATATATCGTAAGAAAGCTGGGTCGGCCGATCACATCTACAAGTGCCAACAAGAGTGGTGGTGAGACTTGTTATGGTGTGAATGAAGTCAAGGAAAGTTTGGGAGAAAACTTTGGCCTTATAGATGCTGTAGTCGATGGTGGAGAGTTGCCAAGACGGCCTACTTCTACTGTGGTAAAGATAATAGGTGAAGATGTGGAAATATTAAGAGAAGGGGCAATAAGTAGAGAAGAGATAAATAGAGTTTTAGAGTATAAAGTTGTATCTAGGGAGTTATACTAAAGAAAAGTAATAATAAAGGAGGGTTGGCAGAGTGGTCTAATGCGCCGCACTCGAAACGCGGTTTGGGGCAACCCATCACAGGTTCAAATCCTGTACCCTCCGCCAAGTCGGGCAGCGCCCGAGACGCGTTAAATATGAAAAAATTAACAACAACTTGTGCAATCATTACAAATAATAAAGACGAAATACTTTTAGTAAAAAGAGGACGTGAACCATACAAAGGTAAGTGGTCGCTTATAAGTGGTATTGGAGAATCAAGAAAGGGCCTACTCCCTGAAGAAGCTATTTTAGGAGAAGTAAGAGGAGATATAGGAGCAAAATTTTTGAACAGCGAGAGAGTACTTTCAATGGGGATTGGGGGCGATCAGCTTACAGATGAAGTGATTATTTTTCGAGGTAACATCGAAGAATCAGAGATAAAATTAAAGCCAATCTACTCGGAAGAATATAAGTGGATACCCTTAGATAAGGCGCTACTAGAGGATCTTGCATTTGAACATAATGACATTTTAGAAGAGTATATAACTCTGTTAAAATAACTCATATATGTTATAATACGACCATGAAAACTATCATTCGATTTACTATTCAAAAAGGCGAACAATTCTACACCGCTCACGCGAATGATTTTCCTATTTTCACTCAAGCGGAAACTCTTGACGAACTTGTTAAAAACATCCAAGAAGCTACTTATCTCCATTTCTCAGACGAGAATCTTTCTGAAAGCGGTTTAGATAAAACCCCATCATTACTGGTAAATTTTGAGATTCCGCAGTATGCCTAAACTGAAAGTTTAGGCGGAAAAGATCTGCTTAAAATTTTCTCTACTTTTGGTTTTGAAGAGATAGATCAGCGAGGAAGCCATGTAAAAATGAGGCGCATTGTTGCTGGAGACAAACAAACTTTGACTGTACCCATACACAAGGAAATCGATAGAGGACTTCTTAAACAGATATTTATCCAAGCTTCCAAATATGTTTCTGAAGAAGAATTGAGACCGCTGTTTTATAGTTAATTTAGGCGCTCAAGGAGCTTTGATATACCAGTGTAAGAATTATTACAAAATCCTTGTAGGGTAATGAACCGAAAGGTTATAGCTCGAGACGGCCCGCATATAAAAAATCTGATAGTTTGCTATAATGGGTGCGTTTATAATTTATTGTATAAAATCATGGGACAACAAATGAATGGATTTGTAGATTTTATTAGAGAGCAAGGGGTAGTGGGTCTAGCGGTCGGTTTTATTCTAGGCGGAGCGGTGTCGAAGGTCGTCAGTGCTTTGGTCGAAGATGTCATAAACCCTCTTCTTGGTTTGGTTTTGGGAGCAGCAGAAGGTCTTAAGACCGCTTCTTTCGGTATAGGGTCAGCTCAGATAATGTATGGCGATCTTATAAGTGTACTCATAGACTTTGTAGTTATTGCTCTAGTGGTGTATTACGGCGTAAAGATGATTGGGCTCGATAAGTTAGACAAAGCAAAGGCTTAGTATTCAAGGGTTAAAAGTCGAAAGTCTATCAAGTGAAAAGTTAGATAGCGAAAGTACAGACAGAAAGATTATTACCAAAAAACGCTTCTCAAAAGAAGCGTTTTTTGGTAATATGGCCCTCATGGTTATCACACATCATGGCATACAATCGTTTAAGGTTAGTTTTGGAGATATTACTCTAGCCCTAGATCCTGTCTCAAAGGATTCTAAAAAAGGGAGTCCATGGAGAGGTGGATCAGATATTACTCTTATATCCCTAAACAACCCAGATATGAACGGTAGCGACTCTACATCCAGAGGAGACAAAGAATCCTTTGTTGTTTCTGGTCCGGGAGAGTATGAAATAAAAGGGGTGTTTATAAAGGGGGCAGAGACTGTCTCAAATTACTCTGGCAAAGAGTCGATAAATACTATATACACAATCAGTCTAGAAAATATGAACCTATGTTTTCTCGGAGCCTTGGGCAATACAAAGATGGGAGAACATACAAGGGAAATAATAGACAACGTCGACATATTGTTTGTACCAGTAGGCGAAGGGACTTTAGAACCTTCAGATGCATATAAGTTTGCGGTTTCTCTCGAACCGTCTATCATCATCCCGATGAATTATAGCGACACCTCTCTGAAAGCTTTTCTTAAAGAAGCTGGTGCTAGTGCGCCTGCTGCAGACAAGCTGACTATCAAGAAAAAAGATTTGGAAGGCAAACAAGCCGAGATTGTTGTTCTCAGGCAAGAATAGTGTTTCCAATACATTTTGGTGTTATAATTTGCACAATAAGCACTAAATGCAAGACTGGTTTAAAAAAATAAATGAACGTCCAGAAAACGAGAGAAATCATATCGCTCTAGGCTTGTCTGTGTTCCTAACTTTGGTCGTGTTTTTTGGTTGGAGTGTTGGTAAACAAAGTAACGTGATAGCCAAAAAGCCTACTCCGAGTGTGCAAACTGCTAGTGTGGCACAAAACACTTCGGTCTGGGACACTACTATTAGCTCGATTCGACCTATGATAGAACAACTAAAAGAGACCTTCTATTCTGCAAGAGAATCAGTCGAAAATGTTCTTGTACCATTTGTTACTGGTATAGAGGTATATGAAAAGGAATAAAGCTTTGCTTTGAGCCCTCTTTTTTGCTACAATAATTAGGTAAATTTCTGAAAAATGTCTGACAATAAGTATAAAAAAGAATCGCAAGAAGAGGCGGTAGGTGGGGTCGTTTCTCGCTCTATAGTAAGCGAGATGAAAGAGTCGTTTATCGACTATGCTATGTCTGTTATCACGGACAGGGCTCTTCCTGATGTGCGCGATGGTTTGAAACCTGTACATAGGCGTATTCTTTATGCTATGCAGACTCTCAATCTGACAGCTTCTGCCAAGACCAGAAAAAGCGCTACTGTTGTCGGTGAGGTGTTGGGCAATTATCACCCGCACGGAGATGTAGCTGTGTATGATGCTATGGTAAAAATGGCTCAGGATTTTTCTATGCGTTACCCACTTATAATAGGACAGGGTAACTTCGGATCTATCGACGGAGACGGGGCTGCTGCTATGAGGTATACAGAAGCCAAGATGAGTCGCATTGCCGGAGAACTTCTGAAAGACATAAACAAAGACACAGTTGATTTTAGACCGAATTATGACAGTACGAAGAAAGAGCCTAGTGTTTTGCCGGCTGCAGTGCCACAACTTTTGCTAAACGGTACTTTGGGTATCGCTGTAGGTATGGCAACGAACATTCCTCCTCACAACTTGCGAGAGGTGATCGATGCTACAGTTTTTCTGATAGACAATCCAGAAGCTTCTACAGACGATCTCCTGCAATTTATACAGGGTCCAGACTTTCCTACTGCGGGAGTTATTTTCAATGCAAAGGATATCCAGCATGCTTATTCTACTGGTAGAGGGGGTATCGTGACTCGCGGTGTAGCAGATATAGTAGAAGCTAAGGGTAGCTCTCAGATTATTATCAATTCTATACCGTATAGGGTAAACAAATCTACTCTGATAGAGCGTATAGCTGACCTTGTAAGGGATAAAAAACTTGAAGGTATAAAAGGTATCAGGGACGAATCAACCAAAGATATAAGAGTGGTGATAGACCTAAAATCAGGCAGCCATCCTCAGAAGGTTTTGAATTATATCTACAAGCACACTCAGCTTGAAGAGACTTTCCATGTAAATCTTGTAGCACTGGTAGACAATGTCCCTCAGACTCTGTCTCTCAAAGGTGTCATAGATGAATTCATCAAGCACAGGAAGGTGGTAGTAAAACGTAGAACCGAGTTTGATCTTAGAGAAGCTCAGGCTAGAGAGCATATCTTGCTTGGATTGAAGAAAGCGCTTGACCACATAGACAAAATAATAGCTCTGATAAAGAAGAGTAAAGACGTAAATACAGCCAGAGAGAATCTGATGAAAGAGTTTAAGTTTTCTCTGATACAGGCAAACGCTATTCTAGAGATGAGATTGCAGAAGCTTGCCGGTCTTGAAAGAAAGAAGATAGAAGACGAACTGAAAGCCATCCAAGAATTGATAAAGGAACTAGAGTCGATACTTGCAAGTGCCAAAAAGATGATGACTATCATCAAGAAAGAGCTTTCAGATATTGCAGAAAAGTATGGAGATGACCGCAGAACAAAGGTTATTAAGGGTGGGGTCAAAGTCATCAATGTAGAAGATCTGATACCAGACGAAGAAAGTACGCTTATTCTTACTGCTGGTGGCTACGTCAAAAGAACACATCCAGACGAATACAAAAAGCAAAGACGTGGTGGCGTAGGAGTGGTAGATCTAGATACTAAAGAAGAAGATTTTGTCACACAGTTTTTGACAGCTAGCACCCACGCAGATCTTTTGTTCTTTACCGACAAAGGTAAGGCTTATCAGATAAAGATGTACGATATCCCAGAAGGCAGGCGTGCTACCCGTGGTAAGTCTATTATGAACTTTATCTCACTTTCAGAAGGAGAAAAGGTTACTTCCATATTGCCTGTATCAAAAGATTCAAAGGCAAACGCTGATTTGTCTCTCTTTATGGTTACAGAACACGGTGTGGGCAAGAGGGTTTCTGCCTCAAGTTTCCATGATGTGCGCTCTAGCGGCATCATAGCGGTAAAGCTGCACGAAGATGACAAACTAGTGTCAGTATTTCAAGTATCGAAAGCAGATTCTTGCATACTAGTAACTCAGAACGGTCAATCTATCAGATTTAAGGAAAGTGATGCCCGAGAGATGGGCAGGCAAGCGGGGGGTGTCAAACTTATGAAGCTTGATAAAGGAGACAAGATTATCGGTGCTCATAGGGTGCCGAAAGGTCAAGAAAAGGCCTCCGCATTGCTTGTTGTGGGTGCAAACGGCTACGGCAAGAAAACTCTCATAGAAGAGTATAAGATCCAAAACAGAGGAGGTTCTGGTATAAAGACCTCAAGTGTTACTTCAAAGACTGGCAAAATAATGGCTTCAAGTGTTGTTACCGAAGAAGAGTCAGAGTTGGTGGCTATGTCTAAGAAAAGCCAAGTTATACGTCTCGAGCTATCTGAAGTTCCAACTCTCGGCAGGTCTACTCAGGGTGTACGGATCATGAAGCTGAGAGATGGGGATTCTCTCGCTTCTCTTGTGTGTTTCTAAATAACATTTGAATCCACTGTTTTTGTGGGCAATAAAAAATTGCTCTAGTATAATTTTGTTATGTCAAAATTTCAGATCATCCTTACGGCCGTCTTTGGTTTGTTTATCATAGGTGGGGTTATTGTTTTCTCTGCATACAAAGGTTCGTCTGGCCAAGAGGTAGTAGTATCAGTCTGGGGCAGCATACCTCAGAGCGATTGGTACACCATAGTAGAGTCGAGCCCCTTTTCTTCCAACAGCAAATCAAACATAAAGATCGAATACAAATATCGATCCAGCGATGAGTTTGACCAAAGTTTTATTGAAGCACTAGCTTCAGGTGATGGCCCTGATCTTATTTTGCTCCCTAGCTCCAAACTACTCAAACATTCAAACAAAATATTGCCGCTACCTTATGACGTGTTTACACAGAGGCAATACAAAGATGCTTTCATAGAAGGAGCTGAGATATTTATGTTTCCAGATGGAGCTATGGCTCTACCTGTGGTCGTAGATCCGCTTGTCATGTATTGGAACAGGTCTATTTTTAACGATGTTCAGGTGACATTGCCACCCAAATATTGGGATCAGTTTTATGGTCTTTCTTCACAGATTTCTATAAAGGACGGGGCTCTAAATATCCAACGTAGTGCTGTCTCTATGGGGGAATTTTCAAACATACGCCACGCAAAGGACATAATCGCTACTCTGGCCATGCAAGCCAGTACCCCTATAGTCTATTGGCTAGGCAGTGAGCCCAAAAGTGCATGGACTCTAAACCCATCGAACAAGCCTATATTGCCTGCAGAATCTGCTCTCAACTTCTATACAGAGTTTGGTAATCCAGCCAAAAGTTCTTATTCTTGGAATAGGTCATTGCCAGATTCCCTGACATATTTCTTGGGTGGTGACTTGGCTATGTATTTCGGTCCCGCAAGTGAGCTTTCTAGTATAAATATAAAGAACCCAAACCTAAACTTCGATGTAACCAAGATACCAGTGCCTAGAGAAAATGGTGAAAATGTCACTTTTGGTGATTTTTATGGTTTTGCAATAACCAAAACATCCAAAAATCCAAACGCAGCTTTCACTGTAGCAAACGCTTTAGCATTGGGAGAAAGCGCTGAGGTTATTAGTACCATGATGAATCTTCCACCGGTAAGGCGAGACTTGCTTGCAGAAAGGCAGACGGATGCATATAAGGTTATCTTTTATGAAAGTGCTATCATGGCGAGAGGTTGGCTCGATCCAGAACCACTAGAGACAAACGCAGTCTTTAAGTCCATGGTAGAGTCGATAACCAGCGGTCGTTCGAGAATTGGGGACGCTCTTTCTAGAGCAAACAGAGAAATCGACGTACTGCTTTTGGGTAAATGATAACCGAAACAACATAAAATAAAGTGAAAAGTTTGAAAGTACAAAGTTATAAATTCAAAAGTCTGATGGCTCTGCTGTGTCTGTTTATTTTTGCACTGAACCTTTTACCCACAGTCGCAAATGCTCAGAATGATAGGGATGAAAACAGAGGTTTTGTAGTCTGCAGTGGCTTGCCGGGAGATGAATGCAGTTTGGAGAAGCTTGTCACTCTGGTAAACAAGATATTGGGATACCTTGTGAAAATATCAGTACCTATAGCGGCGGGGGCTTTTGCTTATGCTGGTTTTATACTTATGACTACTGGAGTCTCTGATAGGCGTTCTGAAGCCAAAGAGTTGTTCAAGAAAGTTTTTATCGGGTTTGTTATCATGCTAGCAGCTTGGCTTATAGTCGGCACCATATCGCGAGCTATCTTTAGGCCAGATATAAACGATGCTGTACAACTAAACAAATAACATGCTAAAGGTAAAAGATACTTACAAAAAAATATTTATAGCTATAGTGACTATAATGATAATCATCGGCATGATAGCCCCCCTTGCTTTGTTTGCAGACATAAGTGGTAATAACTCGGAGCCACCTGTTAGCTATAGTATAGACATCCAAAATCCTCTGAAAGGGGATGTGAAAGATGTAGATAGTTTCCTTAGGCTCATAATCAACGAGATCATATTGCCAATAGGGGCTGTTATCGCAGTTATTATGATCATCTACGCTGGCTTTTTGTATGTGACCGCAGGTGGAAATGAGAGCAAGATAGCCAAGGCTCACCAGGCTCTTTTGTACGGAGTGGTGGGAGCCGCTATATTGCTAGGGGCTTGGGTCATCGCCAATGCCATAGGGGGCACCGTAAAACAGCTTGGAGGTTAATTTGAAAATATAGATACAAAATGGACAATCTGACACAAGTATTGGAAAAATTTACAGATATGGCCTTGGTATTGGTACCTTTCCTTGCAGCACTAGCCTTTGTATCTTTTGTTTTTGGAGTCGGAAGGTTTATAAGGAGTGCGGGCAATGAGAATGAGCTAGCCAAGAGCAAAAATATCATAATATGGGGAGTTATCGGTATCTTTATAATGTTCTCTATATGGGGTATTCTGATATTTATAAGAAAGGAGTTTGGTTTTGGTGATACTCTGGGCATACCTCAAATATTCATTAAATAACAATATGGTAGAACTTGTCCAAAGAGCAACGTCGATCATAACAGGTACTATGGTGCCTCTTGCCTTTGCTTTGTGCCTACTTTACTTTTTCTGGGGCATTGCCAAGTATATCCGCAAAGACGCTGGGGGAGATAGGGCAGCAGAAGAGGGTAGGAGGGTGATGATGTGGGGACTCCTAGGGATATTCGTAGTTTTCTCTATATGGGGTATAATAGAGTTTATACAAAAAGAATTTCAATTGCCGCAAAAGGATACGATCAGTATCCAAGGCAATAGCTTATAAGTTAAATTGTTTGAAAACAAAATGAAGAAAAGTGTAAATAAGATTCTATTGATAACGCTGTATTGTCTGACTTTTACAGTTGCCAATGCTCAGGTGTTGACTTCAGAACCTCTAGGCGGCACGGATAGATTTTTTACCAATGCTCTATCTCTAGTTTCAAATATATTGGTGCCCCTTGCTTTTGCGGCTGCTATGCTCTTCTTCTTCTGGGGTGTTGCAAAGTACATTCGCTCTGAAGGTGAAGGTAAAGATGATGGTAAGAGGATAATGGTATGGGGAGTTGTAGCACTCTTCGTAATGTCTTCAGTTTGGGGTCTGGTATTTTTCTTGAGACGAGAATTTGGTATTAGAGATGTGGGTAATTATCAAACTGTGCCAAATATAAATCTGGATGGAAGTGCTTCAAGTGGTGGGGGAGAGACGCCATTATTGTTGGGCGATATTTAATTAGTTTTTGATTCAAAAAATGTCTGCTGTGGATTACAGAGTTGCGCGTGTTTTTGCAAATTGGGTATAATTGTGATATATTAAAACGGTCGTTTAATAATTAATGTTTATAAAAATGAAGAAAATAGCTTTGGTTGCTTCTATGTTCTCTCTACCGTTGGTAGCAGGAGCACAGCAACTCGACAACATAAAGACTCTGGCATCATCTGTAGGTGATATCATCAACATCCTCATCCCTATAGTATTTGCTCTTGCTATGCTCTTCTTCTTCTGGGGTTTGGCTCTATACATCTTTGGTGGTGAGCACGACAAGGAGAAGGCAAAGAAGACTATGATCTGGGGTGTAGTAGCCCTCTTCGTCATGGCAGCTGTCTGGGGCTTGGTAAACTTCCTAAGTAGCTCTCTCGATATAGATACTGGTACTGGTCCTGGCTTCAGTCCTACTGATCTTGTCCCACAAGGGTAATAAGAAAAGAAATAATTGTCTTTTGCACAACCCCGACACACAAAATAGTGTCGGGGTTGTGCTATTATTTAGCCAATGCCAATAAAAATTTTGCTCGGTAAGATAGCCACTTATATCATCAATCCAGTGATAGTCTTCGGCTTCGCTATAGCTACTGTAGTCTTCTTCTGGGGTGTAGTAAGGCTTATATGGGGGGCAGACGGGGGAGACTTGGAGAAAAAAAAGAGCACAGTGTTCTATGGAATTGTGGGGATGTTTGTGATGTTTAGCGTCTATGGCATATTGCGCCTCGTGCTCTCTACTTTTGGTATCACTTACTCTGGGCTTTTGGGGTTGTAAAAAAGCTTTATAAAAAATCACCCCCGCATGGCCGAAACCAAGCGGGGGTGTGCATAAGGAGAAGGGTGGAAATTTATCGCCGCGACATCATCTCGACTGGAACTCTCATCGGTCTCCCATCGAGTGATTGAACAAGTATTTCTTGAATCACTCCATCAGTCTCGAAATCGTGGTCATTGTCGTTGACCACGAAAACTTTGACCAAAGGAATCCTTCTCCCGTCCTTAACCTCGTATCCGAGGAATTTCACCTTGAACTTCCGTCCGGGGACGGTTTCAAGGTTGAACTTGTTTCCTCGGACGGATAGGTTTTTACTCCAATCGTCGATTGGAGCAAGAACCTTTGCCAGTACCCCTCCAGGAACCGCCTCGTAAGTAATCGGTTCCTCGATTTGCCGGAATGCCTCCCATCCCGCTATGCTGACGCCGATTAAAGCGAGAGCAAATAGGATATTTGAAGCATTGGCAGACCAAGCGGGGCGGTTGCCCTCCTTGTCTCTGACCAGCCATGCGCTTACAGCAAGCCAGAGAGAGAGGTTGGTTCCCAGGAACCCAGCCGTGTGGTTCTCTGCGAAAGCGATCCATAGATACGCTTCGAGAAACAGTATGGTGTTCAGTATTGCTACTGCCACCATGCCGACTACGAGGGCCGAGCCGAGTCCAAAGGTTTTGTCGTTCTCCTCTCTAGACTTTCTTGCCCACCGGACGAGTATGCTTATTACCCACACAATGCCGGCTAGCAGGAGTAAACCCAGAGCGACTTTCCAGAGAGCGAGCCCCCCAGAAAAGTTGAAGAACCAGTCTGCGGCGAGCTTGTAGATCGCGACCACACCTTGCCAACCCAGAATTATCGCCTGAACGGCGACCCAGATTGCCCAGATGACAGCGATTGCCCATAACGGAGCTGACCGCAGGGGTTTGGCTACGAACTTTCCCCCCGCAATTTTTACGAAATCCTCATCC
Source organism: uncultured Candidatus Saccharibacteria bacterium (assembly GCA_964548205.1). Lineage (GTDB taxonomy): Bacteria > Patescibacteriota > Minisyncoccia > Phycocordibacterales > WO2-35-19 > CAZJPJ01. Next base: position 78,914 of record CAZJPJ010000004.1, on the reverse strand, counting down.
TTGTACTTCCGAAGGTGCCACCATAGGCCGATGAAGATGGCAGTGGCAAACAGCATCCACATAGTGGAGCTAAATAACCACTTGTAACCACCCATCACGAACCAGTATGCTACCCCGAGGATGATGGCCAAAGCGGCCAATCCGGCGAGCCCTGCTGATAAGATCCGAAACCGTACTCCTGCGACCAGGAGTGCCCAGATTGCCCGCAGGACGAGGGTGATTTTTTTCCACCACCCACTTGTCGCCCAACTATACTTGATCCAGGCCCAGAACTGGGCCCAGAAAGACTGGGCCATCGTCTGGCCGCTAATCAAGCGGCCATTTCCACTATTTATTGCGTTCATTTCCTTCGTCTCCTTATGCAATTGTTATTGTACACAGACCTATTTATATTATAGCACATTTCGTATAAAAAAGCAACCCCCTCACGCTATGCCTTGAAAGCGATGCATTTGGGGGTTGGTTTGCCCTAAACAGGGCTTGGGTCTAGCGGATGGTGCCGTCTGGGCCTACGACGAGGCTGACGCCGGCCCCGGCAAGGGTGGTGAGTTTGGAGTCGCGCAGGGCATAGGCATATTCGATCGCCCTTACGCTAGCCGCGTCTCCTCCCATGCTTTCCATCAACCGGCGGAGTCTGTCCTGAATGGCGGCTGATGTTTGGCGAATATACTCTCCCTCGGCCTCAGCCTGAAGCTTTCGCTTCTGGGCTTCGGCTCTTGCCTGCCGCTCGATGATTGCGGCATCGATATCGGCGTCGGCTAGTGCTCTCAGCTTCTTCTCGAACTCTTCGTTCGTTTGCACATCGACGACTTGCACGTCGATGAGGTCCACTCCATACTGTGCAAGTAAGGAGAGTCTCAAACTGCTTCGCTCGACTTGCTTTCCGCCATTGATCAACGTGCCGAGAAAGGTGTTGCGAAACCGACTTCCTCTACCGTTCAATCTATCACGACGTATGACACGGTCATAGGACATAATATTTGTGTCATCTCCTCCAGTCCTCATATAGTCACCAATGCGACCTTGGAGATAGGGGGACACGCCGTTTCCGAGCCAGTCGGTATTTTGCATCAGTGCGATCCGTGGCCTTAGCATCCTGACTCGGATGATGACCGTCATCGCGATCTGGACGATCGACGGGTCGCCAGTTGTCACCTCTCGACCTTGTACGTCGATATTTGTAAAGGTTAGAGGGTAACTCGATACGAGAGGAAATGCCCGCACGATTTCTTGGTCGTGCCAGCCCGGCGTGTATACCGGTTTACCGTTCTCACCACCTCCTTCGGTTCTTGGAAAAAACGCGGCCCAACGGAATTTTTTTCCGTATATACCGGTCCTCTTGAGCTTGGGAATCCCGACGAATTCCCGCCCAGTTACTTGGCGGAAGAGGTGTCTAGGTGATAGGTCGTAAGCGTCTTCAAATCCCGGTGGGATTTTTTCAAATTCCAATTCCTCGTTGACTCTGTATCCACGCGCTCCGTGGATAATTGAGTCAAGGTCCTCTCCCCTAAGAACCAGTCTGAACCACTCTTGGGGGACCGTAACTATCCACTGGTATTCCGGTGGGGGGTTGGGGCCACCCACCCCTTTTTCTTGGATCTTTTCTTCATTCTTTTCCGTCATTTTCGTTGCCTCTAAATAGATTTGTAGAAGATCTACTTCCACCCTCTATTATATCACAAAAGGGTGGAAAATGCAAGGTTTTTGTAAATAAAAATCCCGTCGAGGTGCTGTGTGCATCTCGACGGGATTGGCGGTCTTACCGCCGGACTATCTGCCGCCGACCGATCGGCCTGCGGAGGATGAAGCCTCCTCCCCCGTAGTAACCCCCCCAACCAAGTCCTATTCCCCCGGGAAGAACTACTCCCCGAGGGGCCGATGCCTTTGTGGCGTCTGCGGCCTCGTTGGCAACCCCCGTACTCCTCTTAACTTCAGCGTTGACTGAGGTTTGACAAAACTTGGATGCCTTTTCGGCCGGATTTTTCTCTCCAGCCCTAATATTGTTATTTGTTGCTCGCTCCAGGCACTTCACTGAGTCGAGCACAAGGTTTGAACTGATGTGCTCGGCGATGGCCACCGAGCCGGCCTGCCGGCCTTGGGCCAGCAAAGTGGAGCTGGTCACCGCGACCAGCGTGAAAACGAGCAATAATGTGATCTTCATTATGACCACCTCCTACTTTTATTATAGCATATTATGATAGAAAATGCAAGCAAAATGTTGAATTTTGGGGAAATGTGTGATAACCTATATTTCAGGCCATATTTCGTGCAACAGCCACGTGAGATAATTGTAAATTATGCACTACGTATACATAATCAAAGGCCCAAAGCAGTTTTATATCGGATATACTTCTGATCTGAAGCGAAGACTTAAAGAACATAACGACAATAAGTCTATTGCTACAAAAAACCGCGGGCCATGGAGACTTGTATATTATGAAGCCTGTTCAAGTAGCAGAGATTCTCTAAAAAGAGAAAAGTATCTTAAAACTGCTTGGGGCAGACGGTATATAAAATCCCGGTTGAAGGATAGTTTGCAGTTATCTCACGTGGAGGAAAGTCCGAACACAGGCATATGAGGTGGAGCTCGCAAGATCTTGCCACCTCATATGCAGCAGGGTAGCGGGTAACACCCGTCTCTGGTTTTGTTCACTGAAAGTGAATACAAAGTTGAGACAATGTCTCCGCCTTCACTAAAGCTTCGGCGGATTCTCAATTTTGCGACCACTTTCGGTGGGCAAAATTGGAAGAGGTGCGAACAGAAACGCCCGATTTCGAAAGAATAGGGGTTCCAAGCGATCGGAACGTCTTGGTAGCAATGCCAAGCTGAAACGGCAAAATCCTTACTTCTGTGCAAGGCCGTGCCCCGTGAGATAGTGAGCTTTTGCGAAATTACCTCATGGGGAGTGCCGCAAGAACTTAATAGTAATATTAAGTCCAGATAAATTGTTGCAATCAAAACAGAATTCGGCTTATGAAAATATGGCCCACAAAAAAACGCTCCGAAAGAGTGTTTTTTTGTGGGCTTGTTTAGTGGTGTGTCTCGTTGCCTTTAGGGTCCACGGTGTGAATGTCTTTGTCTTCAATCCTGAGACCGTGTTCTTTGAAAAAATCCTTTAGATCTCTCCATTGGTCTTGTGATGTTTTAGAAAATATTATTTGAAGGCAGTTTTGGTTTTCGTTGTCTTCGTATCTAAGAAAATAAGTCAGCCTGCCATCAGTCTGGTGGTGCTCATCAAGCAGTTTTTTTGCTTCTTCTTTTTTCTCCTCTGATTCAAAAACTACATACTCAGAATGACCTTCATGGTATTCTTGCCGTGCTTCAGTTTCTACGGCTTCACTTGCATGCCCATCAAATTCTCCCGCCTCATAAGCTGATTCCATATTCATACTCATATCCACATTCTACCTCTCGATTTCAGTATGTAAACACCAGTTGTTTACATCTCAAAATGACCTTATTTTTGGTATATTTTGTGGGTATAAATGATTCCCCAATATTTCATGCTGACTATGTTTATTATCAAATAATTCTCGTGTATTATGTAATAGATGGTATACGCTATAAGTCTTAGTAAAAATAAAAAGTGTACAATGGCAACTGAAACTCCGGTTGTATTCAGCGAGTCCAAATTTTCTAATTTGGATGCATAAGAAAATTAAACAAAAGTTTTCGTGCACAGGAGGCTCGATTTATAAGCATAAATTACAAAGTGTGTCTGCCCTACAATTTTGTAAATCTGATACTTTAAAAATAATAAAATCAGTGTATAATAGCCATACTTTACCTTACATCAAAAGGAAGGAGAAAGTTGTTTTGAAGAGTTTTAGAAGTATTGATTGCTGAGGTGGTGAAATAGAAGACACGCTAGTCTTAGGAACTAGTGCCGCAAGGCGTGGAGGTGCAAGTCCTCTCCTCAGCACAAATTTCTATCAAAGAAATTTTATGATAAAAATATAAAGAGTATCCGCTCATAGCTCAGCTGGTAGAGCAGCTCCCTCTTAAGGAGATGGTCGGGGGTTCGATTCCCTCTGAGCGGACAAGTTGCGAAGCGGTTTGGACGCGAAAGCAAGCAAACTGCTTTGCTTGCGTGAGGAATCGAAAAGCGGAGCCATGTCGAGCAAAGCGAGACGGGCGAGCTGGGGTCGAGAGTCCTGAGCTTGGCGAAGGAACTCGTGACCGATTCCCTCTGAGCGGACAAGTTGCGAAGCGGTTTGGACGCGAAAGCAAGCAAACTGCTTTGCTTGCGTGAGGAATCGAAAAGCGGAGCCATGTCGAGCAAAGCGAGACGGGCGAGCTGGGGTCGAGAGTCCTGAGCTTGGCGAAGGAACTCGTGACCGATTCCCTCTGAGCGGACTAAAATAGGTCAATATGTTAATATTGCGACACGGCCTAGTCGCCAAGTGGTAAGGCAAGGGTCTGCAAAACCCTTATACGGCGGTTCGATTCCGCCCTAGGCCTCCTTGAATTTTTAAGGAGCAGGGAGCGACTATAAAAGTTCAGCGCTTCGCTTGTGCGAAGTGTAGGCGGATGCCCGAGTGGCGGAATCGGTATACGCGCACGACTTAAAATCGTGTCTCGAAAGGGATGTGGGTTCGACCCCCACCTCGGGCACTAGTTGAATATTGTAAGTGTGTCACCTAAGAGTATTTCAGTCTTTGATTCTACAAGCATGCCGCATTCTTCACCTTCACTTACTTTACCCACTTTTTCTTTCTTGCTTTGAAGCTCCTTTATTTTGCCGACACCGATTTCTGTGTCTCTTCTCAAGACTTTCAAGCTAGATCCCTTTTTGGCCTCTCCTGATTCTATCTTGCAGCCCAAGACCTGTTTGTCTTTTGTCTGGCTAAATTTTTTCAGTACAGTGGCTCTGCCTATGATCATATCTTCTTCTGTAGAGGGTACTATCTGTTGCATTTTGTTTTTTATAGCATCAGTAAGCTCGTATATGATATTGAAATCTAGTATTTCTACATTGTCTCTGAGAGATATAGCGGCTGCATTTTTGTCTTGTTTTACATTGAACCCTATGACAATAGATTTGCTGCTAGATGCGTTCTTTACATCACTTTCTGTTATTGCCCCGATACCTGAGGCCACGATGCGTGCTATAACCTTCTTTTCTATAAATTCAGAGTTGAGCTTTTCTAGTTCATGCTTTATAGCTTCCATGCTGCCATGAGTATCTGCGCGCACTATAAGATTTGTCACAACAAAATCCAAAGCAACTTCCTCTGTTTCCTTGCTATCTTTGGCCATACAGCTTGCCGCTTCTATTGCTTTATCTTTGCTTTCATAAGCTTTGAACGTAGAGCCAACCATGGGCACTTCGCTCCAGCCTGTTATGATGATTGGGGTCGAAGCTATTGCATTGTCTAGTATTTTCTTTTCACTCGATTCGATCATTCGTACTACTGTCCAAGCGTTCGGGGTTGCTAAGAATGTCTGTTTTAGTAGGGTGCCATCTTTTACGATTAGTGTTGCTCTTATACCTGTCTTGCTATCCATGTTGCTCTCTACGACGAAACCGCTTGCAGTTGAACTAGAGTCCGATTTTAGCTCCAAAAGTTCTGCTTGGAGCAATATAAGCTCTAGAAGTTCGTCTACATTTTGTCCTGTCTTTGCTGATATAGCCACTACTGGTACATGGCCGCCCCAACCCTCTAGATACACTTCCTTTTCTGCAAGTTCTTGTTTTATCTTCTCTACGTTTGCGTTTGGTTTGTCGATCTTGTTTATCGCTACTATGTATGGCAAGTTTTCGGTAGTGATGCACTTTAGGGCTTCTATGGTTTGGGGTTTTACCCCATCTTCTGCAGAGACTACGAGTACGGCTATATCAGCAGTTTTTGAACCATGTTCTCTGATCGAACAAAAGGCTTCGTGGCCTGGAGTATCGAGAAAAGTTATCTTTGACTTATCATTACCTACTTCCACTTCGTATGCGCCTACGTGTTGGGTTATTCCTCCTGCCTCACGTTCTACTATTTTAGATTTGCGTATAAAATCTAGCAGTGTTGATTTGCCATGATCGATGTGCCCCATCACTACTACTACCGGAGGTCTCTTTGTGTTGTTTTCATTGTTGTTAGTCATTTTCTAGTATTACAAAAAGTGAGAGCATTCTAACCCTTTTATTGTCATTTTGCAAAAAATAATGTAAAAATATTTTATGAAAGAAGTAACCAAAGGGAGGAATGCACGGATCTATTTTGACCACGCTGCCACTACCCCTATAGACAAGAGGGTGCTTAAGGCTATGAAAAATGCCGACAATTTTGCTTGGGCCAACCCTTCATCTTTGCATGCTGAAGGCGAGAAGGCTAAAGAGGCTTTTGATAATGCAAAAATAGAAGTAGCTAAGATTTTGCATTGCAAGAAGAGTGAAATATATTTTACAAGTGGCGGCACAGAAGCTCTGAATATAGCTATCCAAGGCGTGGTAGAGAGATCTATCGAAAGATTTAAAGATTTGAAAATCGAAAAGCTACCTCACATCATATGCTCTACCATAGAACACCCAGCGGTAATAGAGGTGATTAGGGCTCTTTTGAGGCGGTGTAAAGTGGAGGTGAGTTTTGTTTCCCCAGACGAAGAGGGGCTAATAAACCCAGAATCTGTAGCAAGAGAATTAAAAGAAAATACCGTACTTGTCTGTGTCATGCATACAAACAATGAGATAGGGACATTGCAGCCTATTCGCAAAATTTGTTCTGCCATAAAATCGCAGAATACAAAATACTTACCCCACAATACATATTTGTTGGTCGATGCTAGCCAGTCAGCTTGTTATGAAGATGTATCTATAGAACGACTTGGGGCAGACATACTTATTCTTGATGGCATCAAGATGTATGGGCCGCGAGGTGTCGGCGTGCTCGTGGTCAGGAATTCTGTAGAAGTTGACCCCATTTTTTATGGTGGAGGACAACAAAACGGTTTGCGCAGTGGTACTGAAAATGTCATTGGTGCAATCGGATTTGCCGAGGCGTTCAGGCTGGCAAGTAATATGCGAGAGAAGGAGTCGGAAAGATTGATGAAGATCAGAGATTATTGTATCGACAAAATACTTTCTACTTTTCCCAACTCTTCACTCAATGGTAGTAAGGAAGCAAGGTTGCCAAACAATGTAAATATCTGCTTCGCCTCGCCAGAGTCTCAAGAAAATGGGTTTATAGGATTTGATTCTGAGTTTGTAGTCATCAAGCTGGACACGCTAGGGTTTGCGGTTTCTGCTGCTAGCGCTTGTCACTCCCTCTCTTTCGAAAATGGCTCTTATGTTATCGAAGCTCTGGGTAAGCCTGAATGCTCTACTTCTTCTTTGCGTTTTACATTTGGTAGGGATACAAAAAAAACAGATATAGACAAACTTATAGTTGCTCTCAAAAAAGTTTTGAAATAGCTTTCTTGCTTTTGGTTTTTTTGGTAAAATATTTATATAAACTATTTCATTATGGGATGGAAGATCTAAACAAACAACAACTTATTCTTCTCACTTTACTAGTGAGCTTTGTCACTTCTATTGCTACAGGTATCATCACATCTACTCTTCTCCAGGAAGCTCCTATCGCTGTGACTCAAACTATCAACAGGGTGGTAGAAAGAACTATAGAAAAGGTGGCTACTGTAGACGGGGGAAATGAAAATAATTCTGGAGAGGTGATCAAAGAAGTGACCAATGTGGTAAGTGAAGAAGATCTGATACTTGAATCCATAGAAAAAAATACAAAATCTATTGCTAGGGTTAAAACAGTTGGGTTTGATGGCAGTGAAATAGTGGTAAGTATAGGTGTAATTGTTTCAAGCGATGGTATTGTCACTTTTGGTCAAGACACTTACTCAGTGAACCAGAAATATCAAATCGAATACCCAGACGGTTCTGAGTACAGTGTTTCGAAGGTGTTCGAAGACAAAGAGAGTGGTTTTGTGTTTATGAAGCCTGGTATCCCGCTTACAGAAAAGAGAATATTCGTTCCAGCTAAGCTTGGCGATTCAGACATTTTGCGTCTTGGGCAGACTCTTATAGCTGTCTCAGGAAAAGAAAGCAATGCGGTTACAGTCGGGAGAGTAGCAGAACTCGTAAAGAAGGCAGACAAACTGACAGCCGTAGATACAGACATTAGATCTTCAAGAGCTATGACCGGTAGCCCAGTACTGAATCTTTCGGCAGATCTTGTCGGGATAGAGATAGAAGACAGCAACAGTGCTGCTATTTCTTATTTTCCTATAAACGCACTAAAAAATTCTATAAATAGAGCTATTTCAGATTTGAATAAATAGGATTTTGGTGTATAATATTGCTTATGATTCCATTCAATCGTTTTACGACCAAAGCTAAGGAAGTCATCAGGAAGTCTCACGAACTGGTTATTGAACGTGGTAGTAACCACGTAGGCCCTCTCCACCTTCTTACTGCTCTCATATTGCAGGAAGAGAGCATGGTTATCTCGGTACTCGATACTCTGGAAGTGGACCATATTCTACTAACCGATTCTCTTCTTGAAGTCATAGAAGGCGAACCAGGTGGGGGCACTCTGACTCCTTCTTATCAGATATACATTACTCCCGAACTAGCTCACATCATTGAACATTCTTCCAAGGTGGCAAGCTCTATGGGAGATGAGTTTGTTTCTACTGAGCATCTGTTCATAGCTTGCCTCGATGTGCCAGGTCCAGCCAAAGATATGCTTGCCAAGTTTAAGATCGAAAAGGAAAAAGTGATGTACGTAATACAGGAGATAAAACAAGGTCGTATAGGTGCAAGTGGCGGTGAAGGCAAGGCTAAAACTCTAGTCAAGTATACTCGTTCTCTTACCAAGCTTGCCAAAGAGAACAAGCTTGATCCAGTTATTGGTAGAGACATAGAAATATCAAGAATTATCCAAATACTTTCGCGTCGCACTAAGAACAACCCGATATTGATCGGAGAAGCGGGTGTAGGTAAGACTGCTATTGCCGAGGGCTTGGCTATGCGGATAGTTTCTGGTAATGTGCCGGAGTCGCTAAAAGACAAAGAGCTGGTGTCCTTAGACGTAGGTTTGCTTGTGGCGGGTACCAAATACAGAGGAGAATTTGAAGAAAGACTAAAAAATATAATAAAAGAAGTCGAAAAATCAAACGGCAAAATAATCCTCTTTATAGATGAGATACACACTATCGTCGGAGCTGGCAGTGCAGAAGGCTCGCTCGACGCATCCAATATGCTCAAACCCCCTCTCGCTAGAGGCGAGCTTCGAGCCATAGGGGCTACCACCATCAAAGAATATCAGAAGCATATCGAGAAAGACCCAGCTCTGACTCGGCGCTTCCAACCAGTCTATGTCTCAGAACCAAACGTAGAAGACGCCACAACTATTTTAAGAGGTCTCAAAGAAAAGTATGAGCTCTATCATGGCGTGCGTATCACTGATGATGCCATCAAAGCGGCGGTAAACTTAAGCACTCGATATATCACAGATAGGTTCCTTCCGGACAAAGCAGTCGATCTTATCGACGAAGCCGCTTCTGAGCTCAAGATCTCTCTTGAGAATATGCCTCCAGTTTTGCAAGAGACCAATTCTAAGATTGTGAAGCTCGAGATAGAACGTGAGGCCTTGAAAAATGAATCGACCAAAAACAACAAAGCCAAAGACCGTCTGGTTCAAGTCGACCAAGAGATCGCTGATCTGCAAGAAAAAATAAGAGAGATAGATCTCAAGTGGAAAAACGAGAAGGAAACAGTGACAGAGATAAAAGATACCAAGAAGAAGCTAGAGCAAGCTAGGCTTGATGCAGAGTCTGCTGAGGCTGTAGTTGATTTATCGAAAGCGGCGGAAATACGTTATGGCACTATTCCAAATCTTGAGAAGAATCTCGACCTGAGTATGAAGAAGCTCAAGAAACTTCAGAGTTCCAGAAGAATTTTGAGAGAAGAAATTACCGAAACAGATATAGCGAGTGTGGTCTCTAGGTGGACTGGTATACCAGTGACTCGTATGCTCGAAGAAGAAGCCGAGAAACTCGGAAGGATGGAAGAAGAGCTCAAATCAAGAATCATTGGTCAAGACGAAGCTGTCCAAAAGATCAGCGATACTATCAAGCGTTCTCGGGCTGGTATAAGCGACCCAAACAAGCCTATTGGCTCGTTCATTTTTCTTGGGCCTACTGGAGTAGGTAAGACAGAGCTTACTAAAGCTTTGGCTGACTTTATGTTTAACGATGAGAAGGCCTTGCTTCGTATCGATATGTCCGAATACATGGAGCGCCATGCCATATCAAAATTGATCGGGGCTCCTCCAGGATACGTAGGGTATGAAGAAGGTGGCAGTCTTACTGACATGGTCCGTCATAGACCGTATTCAATCGTCCTTTTTGATGAAATAGAAAAAGCTCATCCGGAAGTTTTCAACTTACTGCTCCAAGTGCTAGACAATGGTCGTCTGACAGATTCGAAAGGTAGGACAGTCAACTTCAAAAATACCATCATCATCATGACTTCAAACATAGGTGCTCAATACATTGATAGGATGGAAAAGATTGGATTTGCCGATGGGGAGAAGAAAGATGGAGACTATGGGGCAGTAAAAGACAAGGTGCTTGCGGCTCTCAAGGATCACTTTAGGCCAGAATTTCTCAATCGTATCGATGATATCATCCTCTTCGATATTCTAAGTAAAGAAGCGGTGGCAGATATCGTAAAGATCCAGATCGAGCTGGTGGCTAAGAGGTTGGAAGAGAAAGAAATAAGCATCAAAGTAGAAGATAGCGCTCTTGTTTACCTTGCAAACGAAGGCTACAACCCACAATATGGTGCAAGACCACTCAAGCGCCTTATCCAAAATAAGATACTCAATCCTATCGCTTCTTACATCATATCGAAGAAAGTCTTGAAAGGTGGTTCGATAACTGTTTCTGAAAAAGGTGGAGAGCTTATTTTTGATATCAAGAAAGGTAGACGTGGTTCTATAATAGAAGCTAGTATATTGGATACGAAAGTCAATATTTAGATCCCAATCTATATTACTTCTATTTCACGATTTATTCATGGTCTGCGGTTTAAAATATCCGTGATGGTTTTATTGTTACAAATAACAAAACAATCATGGCAAATAAAAATAAATATGAAGACGAAGCAGATAGAAGAACTAAAAAAGCACAGAAGTATCGTCATGCAGGCCATAGACAGAACGTTGCGGATGATCGCAAAGAAGCCGCTAGCGAAGCTCAACGAGAAGCCGACGAGGCAGCTTCTGAAGCTGAAGAAGAATAATTCACCGCATACCATCTAGTAGGGGTAATATAAAAATCGGAAAGTTTGATATTGTGCGCCGGGCAGGATTCGGTCACAGATAAATTATTTTTCGTCAAAAATAATTTTCCGCGACCCCACCTCGGGCCCGAACTTTGCTAAGTTCGGACTTCGCTTCGCTCCGTGCCCTCCGGCTTTCGAATCCTCCCTCGTGCATAGGCACGAAAACAAAAACAGGCATTTATCCTGTTTTTGTTTTGTTTTGCGCTGTGCGCCGGGCAGGATTCGAACCTGCGTAGGCCTAAGGCCGACAGATTTACAGTCTGTTGTAATTGACCACTCTACCACCGACGCATTATTTACTTATCAATTTCCTAAAGGTATTTCCACCTTTGTATCTTTTTATTTTCTTTTCTCTCGAATAAGCAATACTGCTATTCGCGTATGTTTCTGTATAGATTAACTCAAAAGGTCTCCGGAATCTAGTCGATGAATTTTCTCCTCTGTTGTGTTGATCAATTCTTCTCTCTAAATTATCTGTACAACCTATATAGTATTTTTCATCCTTCAAGCTTTTGAGAATATATACATACCACATATTGTAATTGACTTCACCCCGCCGTGGCGGGGCAAGCTCTACCACCGACGCGATAATGCAGATTTTATCATAAAAATCATTAAATAAAAGTAGTCTGGATATTGATATTATTGTAATAAGGATACTTGGAAATTCAGGCCTTAAATGTTAGTTTTGTTGCAGAGGTGATCTATGAGCACACAAGTTGAAATAGTGGAACTAGAAAGTCGATTCTGGTCTCTCGGGCTAAGAATGAGTCGGTTTGTGCGGGAGCGCCGTTTGAGTTTTAATACTAGACCGCTGCCTGAGTTGCCGGAGCACAGTATCCGAGCGCGCACTTTTTGTATTTTGTTGCGAAATGGCATGTTCTCATTTGCAACAATTGGCTTCGGTCACTCAGAACTGGTGTGGTTATATCCGATAGAACCGTATGGGTGTTTGCCCAATTCTGTGTTCCCGCAACATCAGGTGGTGGCCTGGCGTCTTTACAGATGAGCTTGGGGGTTCAGTTTTACCAAAAAACGAGACTGAGGCTCGTTTTTTGCTTTTATTTTTTCTTTATTTATTTGAGCACGCTACCCAAGAATTCTACAAATGCAGTGTAGATATTTGCAAGATTGCTGCCGAAACTGCTCTCTACTGCAAACTTACTTGTAGGCAATGCAGAAGAACATCCGTCTGGGAATCTAGTGGCTCCGGCACAAGTGACTTCGATATAAAGTTCCTTGCCCATATCTACTCTTTCTGGCACCCATGTCTCATTGCCATCATTTACGCTATATTCTGCAAGTCTCCTTACAAGCTCGTAAGTGTTGGGGGAGTCAGATACTTTTTCTATAAGGTTGATATGCACGAAGGCTCCTTTTGGAAAATGCTCGCTACTCCAGTTTACTGTCTGCTCTTTGCCTACTTTTATACTATCGGGAGTACTAGCCTCTGCCCTTACTATTGTCTGTGCACTAGCGCTGAGGGCGAAAAGGGTAGAGAGGCCTGTTATTAAAGCTATTTTTGATATTTTACTCATATTTCCAATATAGGAATAATACCTATATTATAGCATAGTATATAGCACCTTGTCAAGTTCAAACCTATCCACAATGCCTAGTTTTGTTAGTCGTGTTAAATTTAGGTTAGAACAAGAAACTCGCGTCCAAGAAGGGGTCTATACATATGCGATGGATGCCACTGATCGCTATTTTTGTTGTATTTTTCGGACTGCTATTTGCAGCTATTGGCCATGGCAGTCCAAATAATTCAGGCGATGAATGATCGCCCCAACCAGCTCGCTGTGCTTCGCCAGCGAGCTGTGATCGTTATGAGGTTTTTGATAAAAGAGCTTGGGTGTACTTATAAATATCACCAGCTCCCATCATAGCCACGCAGATAGGCTTGGAATTATCGATACGATCCAAGTATGCTTTAAGTTCATCTACATTAGCGATTGGTTTGGCAGGGATATTTTTGTTTATAGTATCTGCGAGAATAGTGTTTGAGATGCTTGGGTCCTTTTCTTCGCGGGCCATGTATATTGGGGCGATGAAGGCAAGGTCGGCAAGTGAGAGGGAAGTGACAAACTGATCAAAAAAATCTTTAGTCCGTTTCTGTTGATGAGGTTCAAATACTGCTATGAGTGTGTGATCTGGGTACTTTTCTCTAAGAGCTCTGAGCGTAGCTTCTATGGCAGTAGGGTGGTGGGCGTAGTCGTCATAAAATATCATACTGTTTTGCTCTCCGTCTTTATTTGAGATACTACCCTTATATTCGAGTCTGCGCCAAGTGCCTCTAAAGTCCTGAAGATATTTGATAGCTTTTTCGACACTTACTCCTATTTTACTGACAGCACATATGGCAGCTCGAGCATTTTTCATATTGTGCTCACCGGCCATGGGGAGAGGGAATGTTTGTGTGATCTTGCTGTATTCATTTTCATCTACTACAAACCCGTTTTCTGGTACTTTTGCTTTTAGTTCTTCAAAGGCGCTCTTTATATCATCGAAATCTTTGTAGTAATCAAGGTGGTCAGGTTCGATGTTTGTTATCACAAGTATTGTAGGGGAAAGATTGAGGAATGAACGGCGGTATTCGCAAGCTTCGGCTACCAAGTACTTGCTCTTACCTGCATGAAAGTTAGTTTGTGCACTATCTCCGTCACCACTGAGCATCTTTGAACCTATGATGACAGTTGGGTCGAGTCCTGCCTTTTCCATAATGTGGGCGATCATGGCAGTGGTTGTGGTCTTGCCGTGGGTACCTGATATGGCTATGGTGTATTTTTGCCTAGAAAGCTCACCAAGTGCTTCGGGGTAAGAAAGACATAATAAATTGGGTGAAGCGAAAGTAGCTATTTCGCTCTCTTGTCCTCGTTGCACTGCGGATGTTCGCTCCGTTGCTGATTTTGCTCCACCCGCTTTCTTCATAGCTTCTCGCATCTCTGGGTTGGTATCTGGTATTGCGATAGTATAGATAACCACTTCCGTATCAGGTGCAATGTTTTCCGCTCTTTGCCCTATGTATATTTTTACCCCGATCTTTTCTAGATCATCCGTTATCTCTGATTTTGCACTGTCACTCCCGCTTACTTTTTTGCCTTGCAAGACAAGCATTCTGGCAATAGCCGATATGCCGATCCCCCCTATGCCTATAAAATGATATTTTTTTTTATCAAAAATATTCATGTATAAATTATACAAAATTTACTTCTGGTTCTAATTTAATGCCGAATTTTTCCAAAACATCTTTTTCTATGGTCTCCTTCGCGCTTAAAATATCTTGGTAGGATCCATTGTTTGGATTTGTAAGCACTAGTGCGTTGTGTTCATAAACTTTTATTTTACCTATCTCTTTACCCTTAAAACCCGCTTGTTCTATGAGGTGTCCTGCTGGTACTTTGTATGAGTCTCCGAAAGGGAATGTAGGTATTGCAGGCAAAACGGTCTTCAGTTTATCAAGTGATGGAAGATCTAAAATCGGGTTTTTGAAAAAAGAACCGCAGTTCGGTATTTCTTTTGGGTCAGGTAGTTTGTTGCTCCGTATCTCTATTATAGCTTCTCGTATTTCTTGCAGAGTAGGGGAGGTGATGTTTCTGTCTGCGAAATATTTTATAGCATCTTTGTATTCCGGCACTTTTGGTTTGTTAGTGTTTAGTTTTAACTTTATCGATGCAATGACAAATTTATTCGGCTCTCTTTTGAAAACACTTTCCCTATATCCAAAACCGCAATCTTTGTTGTTTATTTCTACAAACTCTGTTTTCTCTCTATCATAAGCCTCTACCGATATGAGAATATCTTTTATCTCCGAACCATAAGCCCCGATATTTTGGACAGGTGCCGCTCCAGTGCTTCCTGGTATAGCGCTAAGACTTTCTATACCAGAGAGTCCTACTCCGACTGCTTTGGCTACGAAGCTGTCCCAATCTTCCCCTGCTTGCACTGTAGATATGGGGCCTATCTCCACCCCCATATTTTCCATAAGTAGCACAAGAGCTTCGATCTTAGGACCAAGTATGACATTGGTGCCGCCTCCTATAGCCAAGAGAGGTAACTTCTCGCGATCAGAAAGCTCACAAGCTTCTACTATGTCCGCCCGGCTTTTGGCTCGGACAAGCAGTCTGGCTCGCGATTCTAAGCTCATAGAGTTTGGTATAAAAGCATCTTTTTCCACAATAGTCATACACACAATATATCACATATGATATATTTTATACCATGAAAAATGTGCAAAACATTACCGATCAGAGTCAGAAGGCAATAGGAGCTTTTATCAAAAAGTTGAGGGAAAAGAGGCTTCTTACCCAAGGAGATCTAGCCAAACGATTGAACACTTCCCAAAGTGCTATTGCTAGGATAGAGCGTGGTGGTCAGAATCTTACTGCTCAGGAGTTGATGCGTATCAGCGATGCTCTAGATCACAAGATCGTCTCACTTTCTGATACCGTAGATTTTAAGGTGCATGGTGGTAAGAAACTCAAAGGTTCTATTACCACAAATCCATCTAAAAATGGTGCTATGGGGCTTCTTTGTGCTGCGCTTTTAAACAAAGGGGTTACTACTCTTAGAGGTATGCCGCGCATCGAAGAGGTAAACAGAATGTTAGAGATATTTAGCAATTTGGGAGTAAAGACTCGCTGGCTCGATCTCCATACGCTGGAGATCGTGCCTCCAAAAACATTTGAGAAAACTGGACTGATGCACAAATCAGTAGCTAGTGTCCGTTCTAGTCTGATGCTCATACCTGCTTTTGTGCACAATCTTGGGAATTTTCCTATGCTTCATACAGGTGGTTGCAAGATGGGAGAGAGAACTATTGCCGCTCATAAATTTGCCTTCGAAGATTTGGGGGTGAATATAAAAAGTCTGGATGGTAAATATGAAATAACTACAAAAAAGCTGAAGGCTAACGAGATAGTACTTTACGAATCGAGCGATACTGCCGCCGAAAATGCCATAATGCTGGCTTCTTTGATTGAGGGTACTACCAAGATAAGTTTTGCACCCCCGAATTATCAAGTGCAGGAGGTTTGCTTTTTCCTGCAGAAGTTGGGTGTGAAGATAGAAGGCATAGGCACTACCACTCTTCAGGTGACGGGGCTAAAGGAGATCAATCAGAATGTGGAGTATGAAAATAGTGAAGACCCGATAGAGTCTATGATGTTTCTTTCTGCTGCTATAACCACAAATTCAAGGCTTGTAGTAAAAAGATGCCCGATAGATTTCCTACAGCTTGAGGTCTTGAAATTGGAAAAGATGGGTCAAAAATTTTTGATATCAAAATCATATCTTGCAAAGAATGGTCACACTAAGCTCGTAGATATAACTGTCTTGCCATCCAAGCTCAGTGCTCCGCATGATAAATTGCACGCTTTGCCATATCCGGGATTAAACTCTGACAACCTACCGTTTTTTGTACCTATTGCCACACAAGCACAAGGTCGCACTCTTATACACGACTGGATGTGGGAAGATAGGGCTATACACTTTACTGAGCTAAATAAGTTGGGAGCCAGCATTACTCTAGTCGATCCCCACCGAGCTTTTGTAAACGGTCCAACCCTATTAAAGGGGGCTCAGGTGGTATGTCCTCCAGCCTTGCGACCTGCGATGATTATCCTTATAGCAATGCTTGCCGCAAGTGGGACGTCTGTGTTGAGAAATGTCTACTCCATCACTCGTGGTTATGAAGATGTGGTCGATAGGCTCAATAGTATCGGTGCAAGTATCGAGAAAATAACAAGTGTCTAAAATGATTCTAAGAGAAAAAAGAGTTTTACTTATGGGTTTGGGCATCTTGGGTGGCGGAGTGGCTACTGCAAGATGGCTTTTGAATCAAGGAGTATTTCTGACTATCACAGACTTGAAGGATGCTGAAGCTCTGAACTCTTCTATTGAAAAACTCAAAGAATTTGAAGATCGTATACATTATAAACTTGGTAGGCATGATGAGTTGGACTTTTTGAATAACGATATAATTGTCATTAACCCTGATGTACCGAGTGATAATAAGTACGTAGAGCTGGCAAGAGCAAAAGGTAAGTTGATAGAAAATGAGCTGACTCTCTTTTATAAATATTGCAAAAGTAAGAAAGTAGTTGCAATTACAGGGACGAGAGGTAAGACTACAACATCAGCATGGACCTACCATCTTATAAAGAGTAAGTTTCCAAATACTTTTTTACTTGGTAACAATCCAGAAAATCCGTTTCTTCAGGCATTAGATTCGATAAACGAAGAAAGCATAGTAGTCCTAGAAGTGCCTTCGTATCATTTGGAGCTGGTGGACAAATATAACTTTGATCCTATTGTTGCTATTATCACCAATATTTATCCTGATCATCTGAACCGGCACAAAAATATCGAAAATTATGCAAGAATAAAAGCAAATATTTTCTTGGGCCAATCTAGTGATCACGTTCTTATTCTTGATTACAATCAACAATGGTCAAAATACTTTTCAGATTTGAGGCATGGCAGACAAGTTTTGTATATAAATCATCCTGATGTTTATGACGATGCTTTTCTAAAAAGATTTGAAGAAAAGTGGGGGCTGCACAATACCACCAATCTGTTATTTGCTACTGAAGCCGCACTTCTTGCTGGAGTTATAAACACAGATATAAGGAAAGCTGTAGAAACTTTGCCCCAGATAAAATTTAGACAGGAGCTTGTATATTCTGATGCAAATTTGAAGATATACAACGATTCTGCTGCTACTTCTCCTGAAGCAACTGTTGCTGCTATAGAAAGGTTTGGTAGCGAAAGGACTGTACTCATAGCTGGTGGTACCGATAAGGAGCTCGAACTAAAACCTTTAGCAGAAGCCATAAATAAAAGGATAGATAGAGAAAATCTTATACTTATATCTGGTAGTGCTACAGAAAAACTCAAGAACGCTCTCTCTTATCAGAGTTATCAAGAGTATGGTTCGTTGGACGAATGCTTTAAAAGAGCTTTGGATCTTACAAAATCAACTGATAACAAAAAAACCGCTATCATCTTTTCACCGGGGGCCAAGAGTTTTGAAAAATTTAAAAATGAATTTGATCGGGGAGAGAAGTTTAATTTATTAGTAGATAGTATAAAACAAAAATGATGGAATATTGTTTTCTAAACGGAGAGATAATGCCGCTTAAAGAGGCTAAGATCGGAATTGAAGACATAGGGCTTTTGAGAGGGTATGGCATATATGACGGGCTTGCGGTCATAAATGGCAAAGTTTTTCACTTTGAAGATCACTGGAATAGGTTTGTGAGTGGGGCAAGGTTTCTCAATCTCAACATTCCGTATGCTCCAGAAGTAGTAGAAAAAAAGATAGAAGAACTTGCAATCAAAAATGGTTGTGTGGGTGATGTTTGTAATCGCGGCAATGTAAGGTTGATCCTAACCGGCGGGCGGACCATTGCAGGTATAGAGTATGAGTTTGCAAATCCTACTTTTTATATCATTGTCGAGAAGTTTGTATCTTTACCCAAAAATTATTATGAAAATGGGGCTGCGCTTATAACCGTAGATTTTTTGAGAGAATTTCCAGAATATAAAACTACAAACTATATCAGAGGTGTGAGTTTGCAGGACCATAGAAAACAAGAGGGTGCAGTAGAAGTGCTCTATACCAAAGATGGGGAAGTGTATGAGTGTGCAACTAGTAACATTTTTATGGTCAAGGATAATACTATCATCACTCCATCGGACGAGGTGCTTTATGGCATCACTCGCAAGGTCGTACTCGATCTTGCCAAGGATAAATATAAGGTAGAAGAAAGAAGGGTTTATACCAAGGAGCTCTATGAGGCGGATGAGGTCTTTATAACTTCTTCATTCAAAGATATAGTGCCGATAGTCAAAATAGATGATTCTGTAGTGGGGGGTGGGGCTATTGGGAGAGTTACCGAAGAGCTTATGGGAGGGTTTGCACAGCTATTAAAATAGTGTTATATTGAAGCCTATGTCTCAAGATCAACTGATAAAACTAGTGCACAAAACTACTGGGGAGGTGTATTGGACACGCAAAAACAAGAAAAAAGTAGAGCGTAAAATCGAGCTCAAAAAATATTCCAAAAAGCTCCGAAAGAGGGTCGTTTTCAAGGAAAGTAAGAAGTAATATATGCTATAATAAACTTATGAATTTGATGATAATTACAACAAAAAATCATAAGTCAAAGAAATACAATATTTCCGTTGATCTGAACGCTCTTGAGAGAATTGCAGGTTCTTTGGATATGTTTGAACCCAAATTTGTCAAAGATATGAAAGAGTCACTTGCTGATATGAAGGAGGGTAGGGTAGTCAAAGCTAAAAGTCTAAAGTACATCTAAAACAAAATGCAGATTGTTTATACACGAAAATTTATTCGTATGTATGAACAATTAACACCTGTAATTCAACGAAAAGCTCAGAAACAGGAGGCTGTGTTTCGGGCTAATATGTTTTATCCTTCTCTTAATACTGAGAAACTTTCTCCAAAGCAGTTGAATATTTGGAGTTTTAGGGTAGATAGAGCCTACCGTATCATTTTTCATTTTTCCGGAGATGTTGTAACATTCCTATACATCGGCCATCACAAGGATATTTACAGGCTAGATTTTTAGGGTCTATAGTTTCAATGGTAAAACATCGGTCTCCAAAACCGAGGTTGCAGGTTCGAGTCCTGCTGGACCCGCTAAATAAATTTTGAAACTAGCTTTTGGATCTTTGTAACTTGGTCAGGTTTGAACCAATGTATTTGTCTATCTCCGCATGCATCGCTTCGCGAAGCGTGGTGGACAGGTCTCTTGAACCACGTCATCTGGCGTTTGGCGTAGTGCCAAGTTTCAAGCCGCATTCTTTCTGTAAGTTGATCTTTTGTTAGTTTCTTTTGCAAGTATTGTGCAACTAGCCTGTATTCTAAGCCTATATCTGACATTCGTTTCCACGAAATCCTTTTCTTGTGAAGATTTTTCACCTCATTTATTAGTCCAAGTTTGAACCATCGATCTATACGCTCATTTATTTTTCTTTTTAATTCTGTTTGATCAATGATATAACTCTCTCTCTTCGCCCCCTTCCTTAAGGTAAGGGAGGGGGTAGGGGGGTGGGATATTTTTTTCATTGGTGCAACTCCTATTTTGCATACCTCATATTTGTTTGGAACTTGTTTTTTAGGACTTGATGCTTGCTTATGTTTTGCAGAAGCTTTGGCTATTTCTATTGCTCTTATCAGCCTGTGCGGATTATACTTATCGATTGTTTTACTTCTCTTTGCATCAAGATTTTGAAGAATCTCAAACAACTCTCGTGCAGATTTTTTCTCCAGCTCTTTGCGGAGGTTTTTATTCATCGGCACGTCAGAAAGTTTTGTCTCTCCAAGTAGGGCACTAATATAAAACCCTGTACCACCGCAGATGATGGGCAATTTACCTCGCGCGTGTATGTCTTCAATAGCTTTTTGTGCAAGCTCTACAAAGTCGTGAGCAGAAAATTGTCGCTTTGGCGAAGCTACATCAAGCAGATGGTGGGGCACACCTTGCATTTCTCTTTTTGTTATTTTCCCCGTGCCAATGTCTAACCCTTTGTACACCTGTCTAGAATCTGCACTTACCACTTCGCCGCCATATTTGCGCGCCAAAGATACAGCCAAGTCGCTCTTGCCACTCGCTGTGGGGCCAAGTATCACTAGCACTTTTATCTTTTCTCCTATATTATTTGTTTTACCTCCTTTATTTTTCACACATAAGTATTAACATATTTCTGCTCTTATTCACACTCTTGGTTTGACATAATTATGATTTTGTGTATTATTGTAGGTAGGAGGTACGCTATGAGATTCCTGTTTGCAGGACTGCTTATCCTCGGCTATTGGCTGGGATAAGCGAATGGGGGGGGTCGTCAAAACAGAAGGCCTCCCTTTGACATATCAAGATCTTTGGAGGTGTCATGGAAAAAAAGTCTCGTCGACGTAGGTCGACACAAGTAATCTGGCATCGGTGGTACAGTGTAGCCATCGGAGCACTATGTATCCTTGCGGGTATTGGACTCAAATCGATCACGTCAGGGAGAGCCTCAGAAAAGTGGTTTCCCCGCGTAGATGGATTTCGAGCCGAACAAGAGGCTTTCGGCGAGGTCAAGTATACCGCCTACGCTACCGCGCACGAAGTTACTGATCTCGATGAAAGACTTGAGGCCAAACAGAATCAATTTATTTTGGTTTGCGTGTGGGACAAGCCCATCGACTATTTATCAAACCCAGCTTTGGAGATGAAGGACCGTATTTTTCGGATTGACGGAGTCACGAAGGTGGTTCTTTGGAGATATGGGGTTGCGATTTGGAAGTACTCTCCATCGATTGAGAGTACGGAACCGAGGTTAAGGATTTATGAATGGGCAGAAATATGGAAACAAGCCAAGCCCCATATTGAGGATTTTTTCAAAAATAAAACAGACTAAATCAGCTTCAAGGATCGTCCGGCGGGGGCGATCTTTTTTTGTTTACAATAAAAACACAGCTTTCGCTATGCTCAATCTGGTGCCGGAGGTGGGACTTGAACCCACACCCCTTGCGAGACACGATTTTGAGTCGTGCGCGTCTGCCATTCCGCCACTCCGGCATTATGAAAACATGCGTAGCTTTTTCATTATACATGCCGGAGTGTCGGCCACCTACGCAAGCTTCGGATCAAAAGCAAAGCAGTTTGCTTTTGATCCACTCCGGCACTGAAAACACCTGTGTGTTTTATACTTAGAAATATACTCTATATATCCACTAAAATCAAAAATTAGAGAGGTTTTTGTGATAATATTTAGTCTATCATGCATAGTCAATCAAGTTTTTATCAGAACTCTATTTTCTGGGTGGATGTCGATAAAATAAAGCCAAACCCATATCAACCTCGTCGAGAGTTTGACCCAGTAGCTTTGCAGGCGCTTTCTGATTCGATAAAACAGTACGGAGTACTACAGGCTTTGGTAGTTACTAGGAAAGAAATAGTGCGGGAAGATGGTTTGGTCGTAGAGTACGAACTTATTGCTGGCGAAAGAAGGCTACGGGCATCAAAGTTGGCTGGTCTTTCGCAAGTACCAGTCCTTATAAGAATTGGTGAAGAAGAGAAGAAGGACGATGAACTCTTGAAGCTCGAGTTGGCTATCATAGAAAATGTCCAAAGAGAGGACCTCAATCCTGTAGAACGAGCCAGAGCTTTCAAAAAGCTTGCTGATGATTTTGGTTTTAAGCACAACCAGATCGCTCAGAAGGTCGGGAAGAGTAGGGTATATGTGAGCAACACTATGCGCATACTAGAACTGCCAAATGAAATGTTAGATGCACTATCAGAGGGCAAGATCAATGAAGGTCATACTCGACCACTCCTGATGCTTGCCGATAGAGCAGAAGAACAGCTTGTACTTTTCAAAGACATCATTCTACGCAAAATGAACGTGCGCGATGCAGAGACTGCTGCAAGGCGTATAGCTATAGATAAAGTCAGAAGGTTCAAATCAGATATCGATCCGGAAGTGACAGATTTAGAAGAGAAATTTGAAGATAGTCTCGGTACACGTGTTCGCATTGAAAAGCGAGAAGAGGGTGGAAGAATGATTCTAGATTTTTTCTCTTATGATGATCTCGAAGCTTTGCTTGCAATCGTAGAAAGTGGCAAGAAGGGAGCGCTGCAGCCGTTTGCAAAAGATATAAGCAGTGTAGAAAAAATTTCTTTTGATGGGGAAGTGTCAGGCACTGAAGAGTCTTCAGGAAAGGTATCAGTTGAAAATGATGGGTTAGAAGAGGAGCTTATAGATGATAGATCCCAAGATGAGATAAAAAAAGCCGAAGATACGCCTATACCAACTATTGAAGAAGTGGCCAAAGAAGAGGAAGATCTATACTCAATAAAAAATTTTAGTATTTAGGTATAAGTATTTGGCCTAAATTTGGTTTCTTATACTTCTTTTTGCAAGTGTTGTCTTTACAAATTCAAGCCATTTGCGCTTGGGTTTAGAATTTTTGCTTGTTTGGATATCTACGATGTCTCCACTGGAAAGTGGAGTATCAATACCTGACATTTTGCCGTTTATAATAGCTCCTGATATATGGTCGCCAATATCAGAGTGTATGGCATATGCAAAGTCGATAGCACAGCTTCCTTTTGGGAGGTCCACTACGTCACCTTTAGGTGTAAATACGAAAATCTGCTCATTTAGGAAATCACTTTTTATGTCACTTATGACACTGTCGCTGTCTTCAAAATTACTCTGATATTCGACCAAGTCCTTTATCCAGTCTGGTATACCTTTATACTCCTTTCGATCTTCATTTTTCTTGAAATAGCTTTGGGGCAGTATACTTTTTATCCACTCTAAGCTTTGACTAAGTGTCCCAGATTTTCCAGTCTTGTAGTTCATATGAGAGGCAATACCATACTCTGACTCATTATGCATGTCATAAGTTTTTATTTGTACTTCTATGCAGCTTCCGTCACCCGTAAAGACAGTAGTATGTATGCCTCTATAGCCATTTGTCTTTGGGAAGGCGATAAAGTCTTTGATACGTCCGGGCATAGGTTGGAAGTTCGAGTGTATTATGCCAAGTACCTTATAACAATCTTCAACTTTCGGGAGCAGTATCCTTACGGCAGCGATATCAAATATCTTATCTATTTCCTTTTTATATTTTAGGTATTTCTTATAAAGGCTATATTTGCCTTTGACTCTATACTCAGTTTTAAAATCCCTTAGGCTTGACTTTGCCAGTTCTTTGCTTAGAGATTTTCTGAATTTATCAAGTGACTCTTCTCTGGAATCAAATTTCTCTTTTATAAGCTTTTTTATTTCACTCGATTCTTGGGGGAAGACATACGGAAAAGCTAAATCTTCGAGGCGCCTAGATAGCTTTCGTATACCGAGTCTGTAGGCGATAGGTACATATATTTCTAGTGTTTCTTTGGCTATGCGAAGCTGTTTTTCTTTCGGTACGAACTCGAGTGTTTCCATATTGTGCAACCTGTCACAAAGTTTTACTAGTATTACGCGCATGTCTTGCGATACTGCTACGAAAAGTTTCCTCAATGATTCGTTGTGTCTATCTGATCCATGATAACGCACATGGCCAAGTTTGGTCACACCTTCTATTATGAATAGGACCTCATCACCGAATTCCTTCTTTATAGTCTCTTTATCTACACCTACGTCTTCGATCGTGTCATGCAAAAATCCGGCAGCTATACTTTCGCCATCTAAGCCAAGTTCGGCAAGGTATTTTGCAGTAGCGAATAAGTGGTTGAAATATGGCTCTCCGCTGTGTCTGGTCAGGTTTTTGTGTGCTTCTTTTGCGAAGTTGTACGCTTTCTCTACTAGCTTTTTATCTTTCTCTGAAAGAGCTGTGGCTTTCCATATTTCGTCTATAGATATATTTGTGTCTTTGACCTCGGCCATGTACCTATCTTACTTCTTTTTTCCTCTTCTTCCTACTTTTTTTGGTTCTTTCAGTATTTCTAGAGCCCGATCTAAACTTATAGTATATACATCATCTTCTTTGAGTGAACGAAAATCTTTTTGGTGGACTATGTATGGGCCAAATCTGCCTATATTCGCACTTATCATCTCTCCTGTGTCTGGGTGGGCTCCTAATTCTCTAGGCAGAGAGAGATAGTGCAGAGCTTCTTCTAGAGATACTGTATTAGGATCTTTGTCTTTAGGTATACTTGCTCTCTTTGGTTTTTGACTTTTCGCTTTCGACTTTTCACTTTTAACATTTTCTCCTATTTGGACATATGGCCCAAATCTCCCATCCTTAACAAACACAGGAAGTCCTGTGGTTGGGTCGTTGCCTATGCTCTCAGCTTCTTTGACTTCTTCACCGTCTATACTTCTCATACCTTCGCATTCTGGGAATCTATCACAAGACATAAACTTGCCACCTCTGCCTATTTTTATAACCATATTACTGTTGCACTTCGGGCACTTCCATTTATGATCGGCTTCGCCGAGGTTGTTTATCTTTTCTATTTTTTCTTTCGATTTTACTTCTTTTATAAATGGTCCGTAAAATTCTTTGAGGGTCTTTAGGTATTCTCTTTTACCTTCTGCAATATCGTCGAGCTTATCTTCCATCTCTGCTGTAAAGGTGTCGCTTATATAATCAGTAAAGTTATCTTCAAGAAAAGTAGAGACTATGTCTCCTATGTCTGTAGGTTTCAAAGTTTTGCCATCTTTTTCTGTGTAGCCGCGTTCTATGATGGTGTTGATGATAGAAGCGTAGGTGCTTGGTCTGCCTATGCCACGCTTCTCAAGTTCTTTGATCAAGCCGGCCTCGCTGTAGCGGTTTGGCGGTTCTGTTTGTTTTTCTTCTGATTTGATATCTACTAGTGAAAGGGGGTCGTTTGTTGTCATTTTTGGCAATATAACATCTTCGCTTTTGGCTCTTGGGTCTGCAAGCAACCAGCCATCGTAGACTATGCGCGAGCCATGCGCAGCAAAATCTGGGACAGATTTTGCTGCGCTCCCCACAGTTTTCGGTTGCGCAGTTATCTTGGTACGCATAGTCAGAGCTTCTTTCATCTGACTAGATACGGTTCGTTGCCAGATGAGGTTGTAGAGTTTTTTCTGATCGTCTGTGGTGCCTAGAGCTTCTCTTTCAAAATGAGTTGGCCTTATGGCTTCATGGGCTTCTTGGGCGTTCTTTGATTTGGTTTTGAACTGCCTAGCACTATAGTGCTCGCTGCCAAATTTTTTGTTTACTACACTCTTTATCTGATTCATAGCTACGGCTGCAAGAGAGGTGCTGTCGGTACGCATGTAGGTGATGTGGCCTGCTTCATAAAGTTTTTGGGCCGCCATCATAGTGCGTTTGGGAGAAAAACCTAACCGAGTAGAAGCCGCTTGTTGCAGAGTGGAGGTTGTAAATGGTGGGCGAGGACTACGTTTTACTTCTGTCTCGCTTATGTCTACTACTGTCCAATCTTTGGTGCTTGCTACTTCATATATCCTGTCTGCTTCAGCCTTGTCTCTTGGTTCTACTTCGCAAAAAGCAGTGATCCTTTCTTTGGCTTTTGTCTCTAGGTCTACACTCAGTACATAAAAAGTTTCTGGTTTGAATGCTCGTATCTCCCGCTCGCGTTCCATTAATATTCTTAGAGCAGGGGATTGTACTCTTCCGGCCGAAAGCCCATATCGGACTTTTTTCCATATAAGTCCTGAGAGGTCGTAACCTACGAGTCTGTCCAACACTCTTCTGGCTTCTTGAGCTTCTTTCAAATTTTCGTCGATATTGCGAGGGTGTTTCAGAGCCTCTTTGATAGCTTCTTCTGTAATCTCATGATAAGTCACTCTTTTGATAGCTTTTTGCTTTTGGCTTTTAGCTTTTGACTTGCTGAAATCATCTGCGATGATTTCAGCAATATGCCAAGCTATGGCCTCTCCTTCTCTGTCGGGGTCGGTGGCTAGCAGGACCTCATCTGCTTTTTTGGCCAACTCTTTTATTTCGCTTACCACCTTCTCTTTTCCTTTACTCACTTCGTAGTGGGGGATGAAGCCACCCTCGATATCGATGGCCTTCTTGTTGCTTTTTGGTAAATCTCTGATGTGTCCAATAGAAGCCACCACTTTGTAGTCGCTTCCTAAGTATTTATTTATTGTTTTTGCTTTGGCTGGGCTTTCTACTATTAACAATTTCATATATTTATTAAAGAATAAAGAATAAGGGGATAAAATGCAAAACTATAATCTTGCTCGCTTAATTTTAGCAATTACCACTGACGCTTGCGCAAAAATTACCAATTTGCTAAAATACGGGTACAAATGGCTTCGGCCCTCCCTCGCAAGAGGGTAAAAAAGAAAATCATCCAAGAATTTGGGTGATTTTCTTTTTTAGTTCACTAAAGTCATCTACTTCAAGGTTTCCGATTTTGTACTGCAATCTTTTTGAATCTATCAGGCGAATCTGAGAGAGTATGGCTGTGCTGGTTTCATCTCCAAGTCTAAATTGAAGATAATATTTCCCTTTCTTCTGATTTTTTGTAAGTGGTATACACCAGAGTACTTCATTGTTAAATTTCTTTAAAATAATAACTGGTCTCAAGAATCTATCCCCTCTACCGTCTTGTTCAAAACCAATATTTAAACCAACAGAGGCAAACCAAACTTCTCTCTCATGAAAAAATGGACGAACCTTATCTTCCTGCAAGCAACTTTTTTCTTTGTGCCAATCTTTAAAATCTTTTTTCATAAAATATTATAGCAACCCTGTACTGTATTTATTACAGGATAAAGAATAAGGGCAGAAAATGCAAAACCCCACCCCCCAACCCCTCCCCTTGATCAGGAGAGGGGGGAAGAGAAATTGAAATTACTTAATTAAAAAAATACCACGCGGCGCTAAACTGCTTGCGCCGCGGGGGTGTTAGGGGAGAAGGAGAGAGAGTATTATAGCAATAGCATTTTACAACCTGTCTACGATTATCCTCCTCCAATTCATGCCATCTTTGTGGCATTGCTCCCGCCATGTATTGTCTGTGGGGTTGCTTGCAATGCACGCAGTTACGCGCGCATTGATGAGGTTTAGGACTGCGAGCTTGATCGGCTCGCGGAAGGCCATATAGATGGCCACAATTCCGAATCCCACCACCACCGCGTACTCCAACAAGTTGCTACCCCTCCGGGCAGCATTTTTTCTCCTCATTTTTTCTTTCCTCCAAAAATTTTTCTGACTTCCTTTATTTGTCGTCTTGCGACGATAAGACAAAGGAAGCCTCCTAGAACTAACACAATCACAAACGGATCATCGTTCATGGTGTGCCTCCTAAACTGCATTATAGCATAGTCGCCTATATATTGTCAAATTCTGATTTTGTATACAAAAACCGCCTCTCATCGTACAAGTGAGTGGCGGGGCAAAGTTGGGGGTTATTCCCCTTTTGATTTAACCTTTTAGCCATGGTCCATGTTGGACCTCCTTATTAATTTTATTATAAAAAAAGATATAGACAAACCATCCCAAAGGGCGCCTTTGATATCTGAACATCTTGAATTCTTTACACTTGGCTACATTATTTTACTACGATCGTAGCAAAATAATGGGGACACGAATACTTTGTGGCACTTCGTGATCGGTGTTTAGATTTGTTTTGTGGAAAATTTATAATACGAAAAGCCCCGCCTTGAGCTCTGCTGGTTGGCATTGCTCAAGGTGGGGCGGAATCGGTTTTACAGATTGTTTTCGAGCCAGCTTATGGCTCTACGGATACCGATCGCGTGAGGGGTAATGAATCTGGTTGCCTGGCAACACACTACGTCGTAGGCGTTCATTTCCCTCATTCCCGTGAATCCCGCAAATGTACCGATGTCCCGCGCTTGGTTCCTGGTTGATTTCCAGTGACGTACTGGAAAAGTCCACAGTCCGAAAATGTTGCCCAGAAAGACGGTGTCTTCGGTGACTGTCTGGCCCCTTGTGGTCCTATTCCATCCGTACCTACTCCGGCCAGCGTCCTCAAAGTGTTTTCTTAGTCCCATTAAATTTTGGATCAACTTGGTGTGTTGGCCATAGTTGACCTTCTCCAAGCTTGAGATGAGGTTGTCCACCTCATCGATGCGATCGTGCCACATCGACACGATATCAAAAAACGAAACGATTGCGTCAAGGGGGGGGCGATTGATTGCTTTATTGAGTTGTTCGCGCAACTCAATTAGCTCAGGAAGAAGCTTGGCAGCTTGCTTCTTTGGCGCAAGCCACCAATCAGCAAAATGTTTCCACAGGTTCATGATTGAGGTTTCCTTTCCATTTTTGATTATATCACACTCTGTATAAAAAAGCAACCCCCGACTTGTGACGGTCGGGGATCGGGGTTTTTCTAGTCCTCATTTGGATTCGGCGGATTGAAGGGGTCTAGTATCCCCCTTTTTACCGCCCTTTTAAAATTCCACAGCGCTATTGATAGCGCTATGACAATAAAGAGAATGATTCCCATGCTGCCTGCAACACTAGCACTTATTTTCAAAAAGTAAATGGGTGGGGGGTATTTTGGGCTATATAAGCCTTACTTCTCCGAGTTTTTCTTCGATATGGCCTTTGAGTTCGAGGAGGGTGAGAGAAGTTTGGATGTCGGAGATGGAGAGGCCGGAGTCGGCCCCGCGACGAACGAGTTCGTCGCGGGGCTTGTTTTCTTTTATCAATATTTTTATTAGTACTAGCTCGTTTTCTCCGCAGTCCTGATACTTTTCTTTCAAATATTTATCCAAGTGTTCTTCTCCAACTTCTTTTCTTTCTGAAATTTGTGATCCATTTTTATTTTCTGACTTTTCGCTTTCTACTTTGAACTTCATCCTTCCTATCCCCAAAGCTTCTAATACATCACCCCCATTTCTTACTAGAGTAGCCCCAAGACGTATAAACATATTTGGTCCGTCTGAAGATGGTGAGAAAATGCTGCCGGGTATGGCGAGCAAATCGCGGTTGTATTCGGTAGTCAATTTGGCTGTAATCATGGTGCCGCTCTTTTCTTCTGCTTCTATAATGAGGGTGGCGACAGACATGCCGGCCATGATCCGATTGCGCAGAGGGAAGCTCCATTGGGTAGCTTTGAAATCGCTATCGTATTCTGAAAGTAGAGTCCCACCGCTTGCCACTATCTCTTCTGCTAAGCCGGCATGAGCACTAGGGTGTAAGACTTCTCTTGAAAGTCCCGACCCCGGTACGGCGATCGTGGGCAAGCCAAACTTCATAGCGCTACGGTGTGCTAGAGCGTCGATACCATAAGCAAGACCAGAAACTATTGTCACTGGATACCCCTGCAAGTCGGAGATGATCGAAGTGACAGCTTCTTTACCGTAGTTTGTATATTTTCTACTACCCACAACGCACAAAAATTTTCTCTCATAATCAGGTATTCTGCCTGCATAAAAAAGTTTTTTAGGCGGGTCGTTGATTGCTTGAAGCAGAGGGGGCCAATCCGTGGGCAACATTTTTTGGATTGTGTATGTCATTTGGCTTGAGTTTTAATATATTGTATCATCTGCTATCATATGAATCACGAAGTATGAATTAAGAATTATGCATGATTCATGATTCAAGCTTCATAATTCAATCCTATGCTTGATATCAAATTCATAAGAGAAAATAGTGATGTGATCAAAGAAGCGGCTCGCAAGAAATTTGTTGAGCTAGATCTCGATGCTCTGATTGCCTTGGATGACAAAAGGAAAACCGTAGGTCAAAGTCTTGAAGAAAAGAGGGCCAAACAAAACAAAGCAAGCGAAGCTATACCCAACTCTACTCCGGAAGAGAAAGCTCGGCTCATAAGTGAGATGCAGCCTCTAAAAGAAGAAATACAAAAGCTGGAAGAAGAAATGAGAGAGGTGATGGTAGAGTGGCAAAAGCTCATGATAGCTGTACCAAATGTCCCCGATATGTCTGTACCAGAAGGCAAGGATGATAGTGAGAATGTAGAAGTGAAGAAGATAGGTGAACCAACAAAGTTCACTTTTGCACCCAAGAGCCATACCGATCTGATGCTTGCACTAGATCTTGTCGATTTCGAGCGTGGTAGCAAGGTGGCAGGCTTCAGAGGTTATTTCTTGAAAAATGCGGCGGCACAGTTGCAATTTGCTCTTTGGCAGTTTACCAACGATTTCTTTCGTAAGAAAAATTTTGTCCCTATGATAGTACCTTCTCTGGTCAAAAGAGAGGTTTTCTTAGGTACCGGCTATATTCCTCAGGGTGAAGAAGATCTTTATAAAACTCAAGACGGCGACTATCTTTCTGGTACTGGCGAAGTGGCTACTATGGGCTACTACATGGACGAAGTTTTGGACAAAAAAGATCTGCCCAAAAAAATTATCGCCTTCTCTCCTTGTTTTCGTAGGGAAGCTGGGGCACATGGCAAAGATACAAAAGGCCTGATACGAGTACATGAGTTCTATAAGTTCGAACAAGTGGTACTCTGCGAAGCAAGTCATGAAGAGTCGGTAAAATTGCATGAGGAGATAACTCAAAATACAGAAGAGCTCATGCAAGCTCTGAAGTTGCCATATAGGATAGTGGTCAATTGTACTGGCGACCTAGGGTTAGGTCAGGTCAAAAAATATGACACAGAAGTGTGGATGCCAAGCGAAGGTAAGTATAGAGAAACTCATTCCTCCTCATACTTCCATGATTTCCAGACTCGTAGACTAAACATTAGGTATAAAGACACTGATCCTTCGGCTGGCTCAGGACAAGCTGGTAAGCTAAAGTTTGCTCACTCTCTCAATAATACGGCTTTGTCTGGTAGGCCTCTTGTCGCTATTATCGAAAACTATCAAAACGAAGATGGCAGCATCACCGTACCAGAAGTTTTGCGACCATATATGGGTGGTAAAGATCGGATATCCAAATAATGAAAGGGTATTCATACAAGATTTCAAAAAGGACCAAGGTCAAAAAAATAAAAAAGCTAGTTTTTTTTGCTTTGGTTGCCTCCATTTTGTTGTTATGTCTAATTTTTATTACTTATTCTGATACATTGAGAGTCAGAGAAGTGGAGGTAGAAGGTATAGTTGCATTGAGTGAGGGAGACATAAAAAATGCGTTACTGGAACTAACTAGTGGTTATAAATACAGGATCATTCCGAATGCAAATATCATTTTTCTCAGCACCAATGTTCTCGAGAATAAGATGCGTGGAGAATTTACGGCTATACAGAAGATAGATATAAGCAGAGCAGGTCTATACAAACTGAGCGTAAAGATAGAAGAAAAGAGCCCAAAATTTTTATGGTGCAACGAAGAAGAATGTTTTGAGGTAGATATGTCGGGGACTATATTTGAATACAGAGAGCAGGCTAACTTAGAGAGTCAGGATAGAGAAAATATGACTGTTTTTTATACAGAAGTGGAAGGAGGGCTTTTGGGGGCAAAAATCGCAGAGCAGAGCGTAAGGGAAAATATGTTTAAGGCTTTAGAAGCTTTTGAGAAGAAAGGTTTGAGCGTCAGTTCTATTCGGTCAGAGTCTAGTGAAAAATTTACCATGACTACTTCTATAGGTGAGATATTGCTAAACCCGCACGAAGAAAAAATGGAAGAGATATTGGAGAATATATTTCTATTGTACGATGATCAGAAAAGTAAAAAAGCAGATGCTCTATTTCAATATATCGATGCGCGTTTTGGCAACAAGCTTTTCTTCAAGCTAGAAAACTAATGTTATAATATAAAAATGATAAACGCTGAGAGGAATATTTTTTTCTCGTATGTGCATTGGCACTATCTACAGGGTTTTGGAGAGCTTGTCGGTGTTTTTGGTAATGTGTTGTGGTTTATAAAGAATTTTTTTTCATTTAATTTGCTTACTCACACACTGTTTGCCCTGTGGAGGAGGATGGGCGAGTCCTACGTTGCTGGTTTCAATCTTGAGAATTTGGTAGAAACTTTCATAGTCAACTCTTTGATGAGAGTAGTCGGTTTCGTCAGCAGAGTAGTAGTGCTCTTGGTGGGTGTTTTGTCTTACGGTGTTATTTCACTACTTTTTCTACTTGTTATGATGCTTTGGTTGTTGCTGCCCGCAGTGCTCCTTGGATGTGCCATTTTATCTTTTACCTTTTTTCTAATATAAGATGACTTTCAGTAAAATAAAGGAAATAAGCAGACCTCATGCCTTGGTCCTAACTATAGACAGGTTTTTGCCACGTTTTTTGCGGGCTGTTTTTAGGAAGCTCTCGGCTACTTTGGCACTTTTCTCCTTCATATTGTCGTTTGCATCTATAGATGTATTGCCCCTAGATTTTAGTTTTGCTGACGCATTGTTTTTCTTGTTTGTATTTTTCTATCTGATTTTCGCTTCTATAGAATTTTTCTACCATTCTATGAAAGGTGAAGGGATATATTCGAGAGTGGTAGAACGCAACCTCAAAGAAAATAGACGGATCGACTTTGCACTATCTGAGATCCTTTACCACACAAGTGAGATAGATATAACGAGGGGCATATTTGAAAGTAAGACTGGCAAAAGAGTGCTTGAAAGAAGTGGTGTCGAAAAGGATGAATGGCAAGGTTTTGTCGACGGAGCGCGTACCCCTATCATTTCTGGTTCAGTCAATACAGAAAACGAACAATCAGATCTTGTCAGCTATCTTAGTGCGGTATATGAATTGGATAAAGTCTTTGCTCAGTTTTTGAATACTCACAATGTAGGAAAAAAAGAATTTCTTGGAGCAGCTCTGATGGAAGCGGAATCGATAGAACGAGAGAGACGGGAAGAAAGGTTTTGGGGTAGGGAGAAGCTCGGTAGTATCCCCTCTATCGGTAAATCTTGGAGCTACGGTATTTCATTTGAGCTTGGTAAATATGGCAGAAGTTTTGGAAATACTATAGATTTGTCACTTATCAATCTTGAAAATGGGTACAGAGAACACGAAGTCTCTATCCTCGAAGGTATTTTAGAAAGGAGTGAGGAGGCCAATGCAGTAATAGTAAGCAATAGCGAGGATGTCTCTAGAGATATTGTAGCTAGGCTTTTGCGCAAGATAAGGCTTGGGATTGCGTTGCCTAATATCGAACATAAGGAAATCATAGAGTTGGATTGGTCTGCGCTTTTAGCAACCTTTAAGAATAAAGCTGACATAGAATCTGAAATATTGAAACTCCTAACTCAAGCATCAAATGCAGGTAATATAATCCTATATATCAGAGACTTACCATCTTTTTTGGTCAGCGCCAAACAGAGCGGTGTAAATGTAGCGTCACTACTTTCTCCGTATCTCAATTCGTCTTCACTGAACATTGTTGCTCATTCTACATCGGCTGATTTCCATTTCTTTTTGGAGACAAGTGCAGAACTTTCAGAAAAATTTGAAAGAGTCCTTCCGGTTGAAGTGCATGAAGATTCTTCGCTGCCTGTAATAATAGAAAAAGTAAGATCAATAGAGGATGGTAAGAAGATATTGGTTAGCTTCGGAGCGATAAAGCAGATAGTGCTCTCTGCTGTGCGTCATATCACTACCGGTGAGATGCCAGAAAAAGCTCTAGATCTTCTCGATGAGGTATTGAGTACAAAGCTTGTGAAAGGCCAGATTTTGAAAGAAGAAGATGTGGTGGCTTATGTGTCAGAAAAGACTGGTATAAAGATCGGTAAAGTCGGAGAAGAAGAGATGGAGAAGATAAATAGACTAGAATCTTTGCTTGGGGAGAGGGTAGTCGGTCAGAAATTTGCCGTAGATACAGTGTCGAGCGCGGTACGGAGAGCAAGGTCAGGACTCGGCAATCCAAATAGACCGATAGGCTCCTTCCTTTTCTTTGGCCCAACCGGTGTAGGTAAGACAGAGACTGCAAAGACTTTGGCTCTAGTGTATTTTGGGAGCGAAGACAAGATGGTAAGAATAGACATGTCCGAATATAGTGGTTTTGATGCACTCTCTCGTCTTATAGGGAACTTTTCTGATGGTAAACCTGGGATACTCTCGAGCAAAGTCAAAGATAACCCGTATGGAGTATTGCTCCTTGATGAATTTGAAAAGGCTTCTAGGGAAGTCCATGATCTATTCTTACAAATACTGGATGAAGGATTTTTTAGCGATGCTTCTGGTAATAAGGTAAATTGTCGTAACCTCATCATCATAGCTACTTCAAACGCAGGCAGTGACCTTATATGGAAAGCGGAGAGTGAGGGTAAAAATTTGGCAGAAGAAAAAGATGAAATAATAAATAAAATTGTGGAACAAAAAATATTTAAACCAGAGCTTCTAAACCGCTTCGATGGACTGGTTGTGTTCGAGCCACTTGGTAACGAGAACCTCGCTACTATCGCTAGGCTCGAGCTAGAAAAACTGAAAGAGCAACTCGTAAGTAAAGAGATAGAATTAGTCATAACAGATGAACTTGTTCGCTATCTTGTAGAAAAGGGGGCCGATCCGAAGTTTGGAGCTCGCTCTATAAATAGAGCCGTCAAAACTATCGTCGAGGACGCTGTGGCAAAGAAGATAATCAGTGGGGAAGTGAAAAGTGGAGGGAAAATTGAGGTGAAGGTCGAAGAACTTTAGGAACCCCACCCCCAACCCCCTCCCCTTGATCAGGGGAGGGGTAAATTTTATACACTTTTGTAGTTGACAAAATTTTCTTTTTCTATATTATTTTTATTATTTTATTAAATAAAAGCAGGTGGTATAAATTTAGGAAGTAAGCCCTCGAAGCACCTTCCCCAGAAAGAACCAGAGATGGTTCGCCACCTGCGCAAGATCTTTACCCTGGCGCGTCCAAACAGAGGCCCGTGCGTAATCCACTAAGAGGGAGCGCACGGGCCTAAAACTTTTTATACTTTTTTATTTTCTTACTTATCCACACTTTTTGTTTTAATACTTGCAGGATTTTTTATATTTGCTATTCTAAAAAAAGAACAGCACCACCGTTCTCACCCAGCCCTCGGGGGCTGGGTGTCACCTCAACAACAGGAGAAACCAACAAATCATGCGAACCGATCATTGCGAAGTCAACGAAGTGATGATTCCCGGCATGAAGATCGTCGGCATGAAGGCCGCGGTGGACTCGAACACTTTCGACGGCGCCTAGGAGTCTCCAGGCACCGCCGAACAACCCGATTCCGGGCCCCTCTACCCAGGGCGCCCGGATTTCTTTTTTATATAAAAAACTGTGCCTAAATACATACCAAAACTGCCTCTGTTTTGATATAAAATTTTACAAAATATTTTTGCACTACCAAAAAACGGCTTCGTAAAGCCGTTTTTTGGTACAAGGGCTAGACAAAATGCAGGAAAGCATGTAAAACCCTTGACACTTTCTATGGTTGTGCTATGATATAACGGTAATTTCGTTCGTTGGTAGTTGAAAAATGATTGCCAGTTTTAGGTACTGGCGCAAAAAGAAAGGAGGGCAGAAGATGCCCAATTCGCCGCCCATGGCAAAAACCATGGGTACATCGATAACAGTTTTTTCTTTCGCCGGCCGCACCCGCAAGACCGCGGGCGCCGCGACCACTCGGATCCACCCCATTCTTTTCGGCCCGTACCAGGCCGCCGCCCGCCGCGTGCGCATCGGCGCTCCGGACCGGTGCCCCGGCTGACCGGGCGCCGGCGCGGCAGGCTAGCTACCAGCTAGCCGGCCGCTCTCCGCGAAGGGCAGCCCGCACACCCAGATCGTCTTCTGGGTGTGCGGGTAAGCCCGATCTTTTGTTCTTTCTTCTGTTGTCCCCACTGCGATTGTGCAGATGGGGATTTTGTTTTTATAAGAAATTTTGTATAATATAGTCACTCTAGGGAGAAGACCCGCACACTCGCCAAAGTAGGCGGGTCGCTCTCTAACATCAAAATGGGCGGCCTTCTCGTTGGGAGAGGCCGCCCGCGTTATTTGTTGCTATTTTGGCGTGTTTATGATTTACTATTTTCCATACAGTGGCTCGCATCCTAACTTCGGTTGCGGGCATAGTGTGAGCCGCGCAGCGCTTAGTGGAGGTGACTTTTCTTCCTGATTTTGTCATCTCCAGCGCTGTTTTTTATGCTATATTTTCTCAATGGTAAATCTGGGGTTCTGGGCGGATCTAAAAAAGCCGATTTTGTGTTTGGCTCCTATGGCTGATGTTACTGACAGTGCATTTAGATATGTCATATCAAAAAATTCAGACATTCCTCATGTGACATGGACTGAATTTGTCAGTGCCGATGGATTGGCTCTTGCTCCAGAGGAAGGAAAGAAAAGACTGATGAAAGGTCTGGAATATAACGAGATCGAGAGGCCGATAGTGGCTCAATTTTTCACAAGCAAGCCGGAGCATATGGAGAAGACGGCAAGGCTTGCAGTAGAGCTCGGGTTCGATGGAGTAGATATCAATATGGGCTGTCCGGACAAAAGTGTAGAAAAGCAGGGAGCTGGAGCGGCACTTATCAAGAACCCTTCTCTTGCTC
Source organism: uncultured Candidatus Saccharibacteria bacterium (assembly GCA_964548205.1). Classification (GTDB taxonomy): domain Bacteria; phylum Patescibacteriota; class Minisyncoccia; order Phycocordibacterales; family WO2-35-19; genus CAZJPJ01. The sequence goes on along the minus strand of CAZJPJ010000004.1, from coordinate 41,766 downwards.
GTGAGCTGATCGAAGCGGCAAAAAAGGGAGTGAGAGATGGTGCAAAAAAATACGGCAAGAGTGAGATACCTGTATCAGTAAAGACCCGTCTTGGATACAACAAAGATGAGCTCGAAAGCTGGCTCCCGACTTTACTAGAAGCACAACCAGCAGTTATCACTTTGCATGCTCGCACACGCAAAGAAATGTCCAAGGTGCCTGCTAGGTGGGAGAGGATAAAGAGAGCAGTGGAGATAAGGGATGAGTATTTTTCGCGCACCGCCTGCAATGCCTTGCGTAGCAAGGCGGGCAGGTCGCAAGTCTCTTCGAAGAGCATTTCTGTCCCAAGGCCTTCCCCTGATCAAGGGGAGGGTGCTGAGCGTAGCGAAGCGGGTGGGGGAGATCATACTCTCATCTTCGGCAATGGTGATGTGAGAGACGTGCCTCATGCCTACCAACTGGCCGATGAGACAGGTTGCGACGGGGTGATGCTAGGTAGAGCCATATTTGGCGACCCTTTTCTCTTTGTCACCACAAATGCTTCTGCACTAGAGAGGATCGATGCTCTAATAGAGCATATCAAAATGTTCGATAAAAATCTTTCTCTATTTAAGTCCTTTGCTGTGATGAAAAAGCATTTCAAGTCTTATCTCAACAATGCCGTCTCGTCTATTGGCGATACAAGAGTTTATGAAGAGAAAAACAAACACCTTTCTATGCTTATGGATTCTAAAACACCAGAAGAATCGATAGCTATACTCATAAATTTCAAAAAAATTCTCAGTGGTTTGTGCTAAAATATGACAGTGGATATACCGTATAAAATACTCTCCACTTTTTCTAACATCATACTTGGCATGACTTTTTTGGAATTAGAGTGGGTGGTTTTTGCTCTTTTTACTATCATGACTGTGGTCGTCTCTGTAGTTATGATCTATCATTGGCGAAAGTACGGGTTGGGAGAAAGGAAATTCCTGCTCTTGTCCGTAGTTTTTCTGATAGTGTCCGCAGTGCTATTGCTTTTGGCCTCTCAATCAATAAGTTAATAAAAATCTTCATGGTTATACTTTCAGAAGGTGAGAAAATAGTAAAAGTGGTCAGAAAACACTGGTTTGTAATGATAGGATTTACTCTTGGTATTGTTGCTATGTCTCTTCTACCTATAGCTTTGTATAAACTTGTATTCTCCGGCGATACTTCAAGTTTTTTGCGCCCTGATATAGTGGAAAGTGTAAGGAATTTTGTCAGTGGACATTACGCTTTTGCCTACTCCCTTTGGTTGTTATTTCTTTGGATAGTATTCTTTGTAGAATGGACGGACTATTATCTCGATACATGGATTATTACAAACAAGAGAATTATAGATATAGAGCAGAAAGGCTTTTTCCATAGACACGTCACAAGCTGTGCTTACAACCAGATACAAGATATAACAGTAGAGACAAAAGGCTTTATCGCCACATTCTTCAAGTTTGGCACGCTACACGTGCATACTGCAGGCTCTGGTGCCTCAAAAACTCATGATGACATAGTCATCCACCACGCTGATAATCCGGAGGAAATAAGGGCTATAATAGTAGAAGCTCACGATCTTAGCTTGCGCTAGGTGTGCATGTTAGATAACTGTCTTTTCGAATTATAAAATGAGTACCCCCGCGGCGAAGCCGCGGGGGTAGGGGGGATGCGAATGGTGTGAGGGTTCCTAAAGGCTCAATTCAAGTTGTCGTCGGAGTAACCAAATTTCTCTACAAACCCGGTCGTGTACAACCAAGTTTTGCGATGCTTCACGCATCAACTCAGTCATCGTTTCCCACGTCTCATGTCTTCGAGCTGCTGCCGCTGCGAATTCAGGATCTTTTTTGAATGCTTTCCTGATCATTTCCACGATACTCTCGTTGTTTTTATGTTCCACTTTCTCTCCTTCCGGTAACTTGGTTAGGTCGGGATAGCAGCCGACCCGATCTTTTGTCTGGAAGAATTGTACCACAAATATAGTCTTTGGGAAAGACGGCTAGCGATATATTTACTACCACTATTTTTTTTGCTATTCTTTTTGGGTTGCCCTATAGAGATCGAAAAAGTGATCGCAAAGTTTTAGGGGCAGAGAGTTCGTTAAAAAATTTATTCCGCGGTAGCTCTCCGCCAGCTGGCGGATGGTAGAGCGGGAAAAATTATTTTAAATATTCATTATTCCGCGGTAGCTCAGCTGGTAGAGCGGCCCGCTGTTAACGGGTTGGTCGTAGGTTCGAATCCTACCCGCGGAGCAAAGTTTTCTTTTTTTATCAAAAAATGAGATGATTTTGGTATGGAAAACAACTATGAGTCATATCAAGCTTTGTTGAGGCCGAGTTGGGCGCCGCCATCGTGGGTTTTTGGGCCGGTATGGACATTGTTGTACGCTATTATCGCCATATCCTTCGGTACAGTTTTCTATAAAGCTTTTACAAGACAAATCCCACTGATTACAGTTTTGCCGTTTGCTCTCAATCTTGTGTTTAATTTTGCCTTTACTCCGATACAGTTTGGCCTCAAAAACAACCTTCTAGCCTCTATCGATATTTTAGCTGTTCTTATTACTCTTGTCTGGGCGCTTTATACTGCATGGCACTCATCAGCTTCACTTCGGTGGGTGGTTTATGCCAATATCCCATATCTTCTTTGGGTGACTTTTGCTACTTGCTTACAGTTGACCATAACTTATATAAATAATTAGCTTATGAATCTATTACTCACATACATCGCAACTCTTGTACCTATGATCGTACTCGATGCTATATGGATTTTGGTAGTTGCCAAAAACTTTTATGCCGAGCAGATGGGGTTTCTTTTTACTAAATCAGTAAAAATATTACCGATAGCCTTTTTTTATCCCCTTTATGCTTTTGTAATACTTATGTTGGTTGTTTTGCCGGGCATTTCATCTGGTTCGTGGGTAGGGGTTTTGTGGCGAGGAGCTCTTTTGGGCCTTGCTGCATATGCTGCTTATGATCTGACCAACCATGCAACTATAGATCGGTGGCCTATTTCTATGACTGTAGTAGATATATTATGGGGAGTGGTAGTTACGGCGCTTACCAGTGCTATAGCATATTTCTTTATTACAAGTTTCAAATAAATGATTTTAGATTTTATTGGTTTGTTTGTCTTTATTGCTGGATTTGTGATCGGTCTTGGGGCTGTCACCGTGATAGATGTTCACGGGTTTTTGGGCCGCAAGTCTTCTTATTGGACCGAAGCAACCATTCGTACTCACAAGGTAACCAAGCCCCTAATATGGGTTGGTACAACTTTCGCTATAATCGGAGGCTTTATATTTTATCGCCATGAGTCTTTGTCAGGCATACCTCTGTATCATGCCATTATCGCTACCGTACTTATATTGAACGGTTTGTTTCTTTCTTTTTACGTCAGTCCTTTTCTGCTTGCACGAGAACGAGAAGGACGACAAGCAGAACTTCTGCCGCAGTATTTGCAAAAAAAGATCATTGTCAGTTTGATACTCTCTGATATAGGTTGGTGGGGAGGTCTCGCGCTCCTTGTCTTCTACATAGTAGTCGCAAGATTTTGACTCGGTCACGTCACTATATAAATGTGTTAATATATAGTTATGAAAAAATTAATTTTGTTGGTAGTGGTGGTTTTAGTATTAATATTTATTGGGTCTATGGTGGGAGACAAGAATGATGCTATGGTAAAAAATTTTGATATCCATCCTATAGAGCATGCTACTTTTGTCATGAACTGGGGGGATACAAACATATATGTAGATCCTGTGGGGGGTGTAGAAAAATTTGCAGCAGAAGGACCAGCAAGGATTGTACTTGTTACAGATATTCATGGTGACCACTTTAGTACTAGTACGCTCGAAGCTGTAGCTGAAAGCGCTGAACTGTTAGTGGTACCCCAAGTGTTAGAGGAAAAATTGCCAGACAGTGTAGTTATAAAATCTCAAGTTTTAAGCAATGGCAACAGTATTGACTTCGATGGCTTTAAAATAACAGCGATACCTATGTACAATATCCCAGAATCTGATGACGCATATCATACAAAGGGCAGAGGAAATGGTTATGTAGTAGAAAAAGATGGTTTCAGGGTATACATAGCCGGAGACACTTCCGGTACACCAGAAATGAGAGTGCTCGATAGTATAGATGTGGCCTTTATACCTATGAACCTGCCTTATACCATGACCGTAGAAGAAGCGGCAGATGCAGTGCTAGAGTTCAAACCAAAGCAGGTCTGGCCATACCATTATCGTAGTCAAGATGGACTAAGCGATGTAGAGAAGTTTAAAGAGATAGTAAATAATGCAAATCCTGATATAGAAGTGGTACTAGGGGATTGGTACTAGGTTTTTATATACAAGAACGACATTTTGTTGTGTATAAAGTTACCCACAGATTTAGGGGGCTTTTGAACATTTTTTCCACAGTTAATCCAGAAAATTAGACACAGAGGGGTATTGATATTTCTGTTAGATAAGCGAAAATATAATCAACGGTAAGTCTGAAGAGAGCCTCCATAGATTAAATCTATATCAAAATCTTGTGTATCGACCTCGGTGTTATGAGCCCGAAATCGTCCAAGATAAAAAATAAAACAATAGGGGGCGCATCTCTTCTACGATTTGTAGCCGTTTCCAAAAGCGCGCGCTTGCAAGCGGCGCTTTTGGTATATCCTAAAACTTGATTATTTTATACAGCTATGTTATTATTTTCTTGGAATGATAAATAATCTCAGCTTCGAAGGGGAAGGTTTTCCTTTCAGAGACAATCCCGAGGCTATTGCTCGGTTGAGGGGATTAGTTGAGGTTCTCGATCAAGGCCTCAATGATGTATTCATGGAGATGGCAAAAGGGTTTATTGAGGACCCGAGGATCTCCAATGTGATGCGGGAAATCAGGGAGATGGGGATTGTCCCGTCTTTGACTGGCGTGGCGTTTACCGTCGATCTGACGCCAAACGAATCAATTGCCCCCATCATTTTAAATGGGGCAGAAATCGTAATGCATACAGAAACTGACGACGAGCCAGGTCTCGTTCTGGATAGACAGGACCTGAGATTTCTCAAGGCTCTCAAAATCAGCGCCCGCTGATCGTGTTACCCCGCCGTCGTGCGGGGTTTGGTATTTATAGCTTTGCTCTATTGTGGTTGTATTTCTTATGCTAATATCTTGCCATGGTAAATAGCTCACCTAAAAAAAAGATCATCTTCTATGCACTTTTAGTTTTGTCTTTTGCTGGTTTGGGGTATGTTTATTTTGTTTATAAAGGGTTGTATCAAGAAATAATATTTATGTTCGATCAGTCTCCTGAGATTGTAAGCTCTTTGTCAGAGAGTAACATAAGGATACTATCTCTGCTTTATGATGAAAAATCTAGAAACACTGAGTTTGAAAATCAAATAAAAGAGATAGCCAGCACAGTAGGAGTTTTGGACAAACTGTCTAAGACTGATAAGGAATTACTTCAGAAATACTCCAAAGTCTACTTTCTCAATGAACACTATGTACCGGATTCTCTGACCTCTATAGACAAAGGTTTGCTCTACGAGCCAACCAGAGATCTAAAGCTTCATTCAAAAGTTTATAGGTATTTTGAGCTAATGATGCAAGCTGCTTCGAGTAGCGGTGTAGACATAAAAGTAATCTCAGCTTACAGATCCTTTGGAGACCAGAGTCAGTTGAAGAACGGATATACCGTTGTTTACGGAACCGGAGCCAACAAATTCAGTGCTGACCAAGGGTATTCTGAACACCAACTAGGCACAGCTCTAGATTTTACGACCAAGGCTACTGGTGCTGATTTCAATAAATTTGATAAAACAGATGCATATACTTGGTTGAACCAAAATGCCTATAAGTATGGTTTTGTATTGTCCTACCCAGAGGATAATGGCTATTACCAGTTTGAACCTTGGCACTGGAGATTTGTAGGAGTCGGCCTAGCAACTAGGCTCCATGAAGAAAATGAGCATTTTTATGACATAGAACAGAGAAACATCGACTTGTACCTTGTTAGTATATTTGACTAATAATTTTGTGGTAGAATAGTAGTATGATAAAGACTAATCTTAAAACATTAAACATAGAGTTGACTCAGGCTATTAGCGAATATGTGGATAAGAAGCTTATGGCTCTTCATAAATATATAAAGGAGGAGGAAGAGTTGCTTGCAAATGTAGAAGTGGGGAAGACTAGCAATCATCATAAGTCGGGGGATATTTTTAGAGCAGAAATAAAGGTAAATATAGGTGGTAAAGATTTCTTTGCCTCAGTTGAGAAAGATGACCTTTATGCCGCCATAGACGAAGTCAAAGATGAGATAACTAAGGAGTTGTCCCGAGACAAAAAGAAAAGCGAGAAGCTTTTTAGAGCAGGTGCAGCCAAGGTGAAAAATATTCTAAAGATGATAAAATTTAGGTAGTTATTAATAATATAAGAATTTACCAATGAACGATAATCTTGATCCAAAAGTAAACAACACAGTATCAGCTATTGTCTTGCTTGCCGCAGCTTTGATTACGGCTAGCGTGTATACCACCTATTCAGATGACAAAAGTATCGGTATGTATGAGGAGTTAGATGCTTCCTATACCCAAACAGCAGCCACATTTATGAGTCTTAAAGAGCTAGATAAAACAAATACGACTATAACCAATGACGAAGTTTCTGATACAACTGATGCGGCAGATTTAGCTGATACTGAAGGTGTAAGCAGTGAAATAGAGCTCGAATAAATGCTATCTGTTGTAACCTCTTAAGAAATCTTTATATAACATCAAAGTCTTACCCTCAGGTAGGACTTTTGTTATTTCCACCTCACAGTCTTTCCAAAGAGCTTCTTTTACTATGACTCTTATTTTTTTATCACCAGTATCAAACAAAAAAAATGTTCCGGGCCATCCTTCGAAAGCCTTAATTTTCAGGAATTGTTTGTAGTCGAGATTACTTATGTTTAATAAGCCATCTTCTTTGATAATTTTCTTGCAAAGGATGACTTTCGATTCATCTTGTGTTTGTGGTGTTACATTATCTAGAATCCAATTTTCAATGGTCTGTAGAAAAAGTAAGGCTCCTCGTTTTGCCAATATTTTTTCGAGTTCGATTCTACCTAATGGCCACATTTCTATCTGTACTTTTTCCTGAGCTAATAGTGGTCCATGGTCCATCTCCTCATCTATTAGCATTATACTTACTCCTACTTCTTTCTCGTCTTCAAGTATTTGAGCTTGTACAGGTGAAGCGCCTCTATATTTTGGTAGCAAAGAAGGATGTATATTGATAGTTTTCTTTTCTGGGATATCAAATATAGTGCTTGGTATGAGTTTTCCATAAGATGCTACCAAAAAATACTGGTAGTTTCCTTTCTGTAAAATCTCTACTATTTCTTGGTTATTTTTTAGTGAGACTGGTCTCAATACCTCTATGTTGTTCTCAAGAGCCCAATTTGTCACCACCGAAGGAGTCATCACTAGCTTCCTTCCTTTAGGCTTATCTGGGGTAGAGATTATCATTTTTGGTACAAGACCATGCGCTTTCAATTCATCAAGCACAAAAACAGACATTTCTGATGATCCAAAAAAAACAAAATTCTCTTTTTTATTGATGATATCTAACATGAATTTATTCTGGTGGTATATCTTTCAAATTTTTTGCTTTGTCGATAAATAATACGCCATCTAGGTGATCCGTCTCGTGTTGAAAAATCTGCGACATGATGCCAGATCCCCCAAAAGTAAAAATTTTACCCATTTCATCATAAGCTCGAACTGTTGTTTTTTCAGATCTTTGGACCAATCCATATAACCATCTTACAGAAAGACAACCCTCTTCAAGCATAATCTTTTTCTTTGATTGTTTTATGATGACTGGATTTATAAAGACTAAATCCTTAGTTTTACCCATATCTTTGTTGTTTTTTGATCCTATTTCATCCTCATTGTTTGTCCTATTTTCTTCCTCCAGAATATCGAATACTCTTTTTGACACTACAAAAATCCTAAGAGATTCTCCTATTTGAGGTGCAGCGATGGCAACTCCATCGTCTTGCGATTCGAGAGCTTTTTGCATTCGTCTTATTATTGTCTGTATTTTTCTAGATGTTATATCCTCCACTTCTACTGACTTGGCTGTCAACCTAAGAATAGGATCATCCTTTTGTAAAATATCTTTTTCCATAGCTAGAATTTAGCATAAAGACCTGAATGTTGATAGGTCCGGATAAACTCTATAACAGATTGTCAGGTGATACTTTTACCTCAAAATGTAGGGGCAAATCTTTAAGTATAGCTATAAGTTCAATGTCTGGATAATTTTCGATATCTTGCTTTATTACTATATTTATTGCTGACGGCTGTCCTTTTTTCTCATGTAACGAATGAAATGTGGTGACATCATAACTGTCTAATAAATCCAAGATAGTAGCTGATTCTCTCTCTACGAATTCTTTGGTCCCTCTGACAGTTATTTTTATAAATATAGAAAATGGGGGATAATTCAAAAGTTCTCTATCGCTAAGTTCTTCTTGATAAAAAGACATAACGTCTCCTTTTACAGCTTTTTCTAAAAGTTCTTTGTCGCTGCCATATGATTCGGCTACGAACAAATCCTTAGCCATATTTCTTAGCTCTAGCACTAATTTGAATATCTTTTCGTTAATTTTGAAGTTTGGAATCGAAAATAATGGGGCAAGAGAAGCCGCTACTACAAGAGGTACTGGTTTGTAAATATACGGAAGTGCCATTTCTGTGGCTACCAAGACACTGCCTTTTTTTTGGAAAAAATTGCTGATAGTATCTTTTACTTGCTTGCTTGTTTTAGTTTTGTCCTTACTTATTTCAAATACGTATGTGTCTTTGAAATGCTTAGATACTTCATCTGATATTTTTTCTGAGCCGCTACCAAGTGATATCAGTCTCCAACCTCCACACATCTTGCAGAGTTCCTTAGATGATCTCTTTTCTCCGCATTGATGACAGCGAAAGATGTTCTCATCATGGAGGCGGTATAAGACCATGGGAGAGTTGCAGTTGCTGCATTCTATGGTTTGGCCACAATCTCTACACAAAATGCTTGAGGCCAAACCTTTGCGAGGAGAATATATGAAGACATTTTTCTTGCTTTTTATTGCTTGCTCGATTTTCTCTAGGATCATTGATGACAATATTTTTGGGTCCTTGTTCAACTTGACTTCGTCGCTCTTATCAAATATCTGACAATCAACTTCTGGACTGAGCCGCCATTTTACAGATCCAAATTCGCCATATTTTTGGTTCTTGTATTGGTACAGGGTCTCTATCCTAAGAAAGCTATCTCCTAATACAAGAGTTGCGCCATAGTGCTTTGATATTGATTTAGTAACCTCCCTCATATCTATAAAAGGACTACCAAAACTTGACCAATTATTCGAATTCTCACCCTCAATAATAAACAAACCCCAATCAGTGCGCGGTAAAAAAAGCCAAGAACCTGTGGCAATAACTAGAACAGGGTGGTTTCGGTCCACGGCCTTAATTACCTCTGCTTTCATATCCTTTTTAGACATAAAAGTTTCTGGAGTAGCTATAAACTTTTCAATGCCTTTTCCAAGAAATTCTTTCAGTTTGATTGCTTCGTCATTTCTGGATACACATATAAAAACTGAATGTTTCTTTGCAAATTCAGTACGGATGATTGTTCGATAATGATCGTAGCGCTCGTTTGTATTCGCCTGCAAAACATTAATTCTTTCTATATTATTAGCCGTTATGTTGAACCCCCCCTCTACCTTTATAAGATTTTGATTTTCGAGGAGGGAATCTGGTATCAACTGACGTAAAACAGCTCCCTGTGTAGTAGCGTAAAAGTTTGCGATTTCTCTCGTGCTTTCCAAAAATGGTTTTAAAAGGAAATCTGAATAATGCTTAGATACTACTTTTTTCAGTGGGAACCCCATCTTTCTAATGGCGATTTTTTCGTCCAGAATACTCTTGGTCTCTGTTACTAGGCCAATAGTGTTTTTATTTCTTATTTTTACTTTTATAAGGGAGCCAATCTCATAATTTTCACTGGAAAAATAAGATAGATTTTTCTTGATATTTTTTTCCAAAATTGTGCAGCTCACAAGATACATAGTATAAGTAAAATAGAGAATGCTCTAAGACGCAAGAAATAATGGGTTGAAGATGATGCAAAAAACTTGTATATTATCCTTTATGTCTCTTTTCTCCAAAAAACTCGGTATAGATCTAGGTACAGCTAATACTCTCGTATTTTTACCAGGAAGTGGTGTAGTTTTAAACGAACCTTCAGTTGTTGCTGTATCTTTAGACAATAACAAGATATTGGCAGTCGGTAACGATGCCAAAGTGATGGTTGGTAGGACCCCAGATGCTATTGCCGCTTATAGGCCTCTCAAAGATGGAGTCATAGCGGATTATAAAGTGACAGAAGCTATGTTGAAGTATTATATTCATAAAGCTTTAGGTAGGTGGAATTTCATAAAACCAGAAGTTCTCATATCTGTACCAGCTGGTATCACTTCGACTGAAAGGAGGGCTGTGATTGAGGCTGCTATAAAGGCTGGAGCAAGAAATGCTTATGTGGTAAAGGAGCCGATTCTCGCCGCTATCGGAGCTGGTATCCCAATATATGAAGCTCAAGGTCATATGATTGTGGATATAGGTGGTGGTACTACAGATGTCGCGGTTATATCGCTTGGGGGTATTGTAGCTTCTACTAGCGTCAAATGTGCGGGCAATAGGATAGATGAAGCCATAGTCGACTATGTAAAGAAAACATTCAATATCTTTATCGGTGACAAGATGGCCGAAGAAGTAAAGATAGGGATAGGTTCGGCTTTGCCAATATCTGAGGAATTGTCGATGAATGTGAAGGGTAGGGATGTAGTCTCTGGCTTGCCGAAAATTATTGAACTAAAAACCAACGAGGTGGTAAAAGCTATCACTAAAGAACTTAGAGAAATGATCCAAGCCATGAAGCAAGCTTTGGAAAATACTCCACCTGAATTGGCTGCCGATATTATAGATAACGGTATCATTATGACTGGAGGAACATCGAATCTTCGCAATTTTCCAGAGTTGGTTTTGCGTAGGATAGGAGTGAAAGCCGCACTTGCTGATGAGTCTCTGTATTGTGTTGTAAAAGGTGCCGGAATTGCATTAGATCACCTCGATGCTTATAAGAGAGCTTCTGTATCAAAAAGATAAAATATGTTTTTTGAGAGTTTAGACAAAATGCACCAAGCAAACTTGGTGTTTGGTGGAAAGGAGGCTTTTTGCCAAATAAAATCAAGACTTGAGGCAAGTGGATATAGTGTTCTCGGTAATCCAGATTTTCTGGTGATAGATGTGGTCAATTTTGGCATCGATGACTCCCGTTTTTTTGAAGAGTGGGCAAAATTGAAACCTGTAGGCGATAGGAAGGTGTGCGTCATTGTTACAAGTTCTATGACTGTAGAGTCTCAGAATGCCTTGCTGAAAGAAGTTGAAGAGATAAGGTCGTGGACATATCTCTATATCATCATAAAAAACCAAAAATTTATACTGCCAACTCTTAGATCTAGGATGATAACCCATGATCTTGTGGCCGCTCCTACCAAATCAGATTTCTGGGACAAAGATATGAAATCTAGATTAGAGATAATAAGAGATAAGAAAAATCTAGACAAAGAAAGCTTGCCAAATCTCATTGAAGAGGCTGAGTTATACTTCAAGGAAAAGAAAGATCGCAATTATAAAGAATTAGAGAAAATCATGTTGGGACTGAAGTACGCTCTACAAAAAGGCGTATCTCATAAGATGATTCTTGAGTGGCTGGCTTATTATCTATAAATAATTTAGAATGGGAAAATAATAAAAATACCGATGAAAGATTTCTCTAATCTTAAAAACAAAACAAAAGAAGTAAAGGATTTTTTTGAAAAAGAATTGTCCGCTATACGTACAGGTAGAGCGGCTACGGCTATGCTCGATAGTATTATGGTCGATGCTTACGGGTCTAAGATGTCCATCAAGGAGCTTGCCTCTATAAACCTTGAAGATCCGAAAACTATAAGAGTAGAACCTTATGACCTCAGTATCATAAAGGATATCGAAAGGGCTATAGCTACCTCAAACCTGGGTCTTGGCTCTTCTCCGTATGAAAAGGGTGTCAGGATAATTTTCCCAGAATTAACTTCTGAGAGAAGAGACGAGTTTGTAAAATTGACTCGTAAGAAACTAGAAGAATCAAAAATTTCTCTAAGAAATGTAAGAGACAAAGAATGGAGTCAGATCCAAGATGATGAGAAGTCTGGAGAGATAAGCGAAGACATGAAGTTTAGGTTGAAGGAAGAAATGCAAAAAATAATTGATGAAACTTCTAAGGGGCTAGATGAGATGGCCTTAAAGAAGGAGAAAGAAATAAAGCAATAATGACGATAATAATCTTTATATTAATACTCGGAATTCTTGTGCTTGTACACGAGTGTGGGCATTTTTTGTTTGCAAAAAAAGCAGGTGTAAGAGTCGATGAATTTGGTTTTGGGTATCCTCCTAGGGCTCTAACTATAACAAAAAAGTGGGGAACCATCTTTACGTTAAACTGGGTACCGTTTGGTGGTTTTGTAAAAATATTTGGTGAAAATTATACAGAAGAAGATGAAGACGGATCAACAAAGGTAGGTAAAAGTTTTACTGAGGTCTCAAAGATTTCGCAGGCTCTGATTTTGGTGGCGGGAGTACTGTTCAATTTCATATTTGCCTGTTTCTTGTTTGCACTAGCCTTTATGTCTGGTATGCCGACTACAAGTGACAATGATTTTGGTGCAGTAGTAGAAAATCCTAAGCTAACTATAACTTCTGTTATGCCAAACAGCCCTGCATCGGAAGCACAAATAAAGAGCGGTGACGTGATACTGTCTATTTCTGATTCTAGAGTTATAGATGAAGTTGATAGCCAAAGTGTAAGTGATTTTATTAATAGCGCAGAGGGGGATATTTTGCTGAGTATTGCTCGTGGAGATGACGGCATGTTTGTCGAAGTAACTCCACAATCAGGTATTGTTTCAGGTAGAAAAGCTATAGGTATAAGTATGGATACGGTGGGCACGGTAAGATTGCCTTTCTTTCAATCTCTTTTAGAAGGTGTAAAACTTGCAACCAGATTGACCAAAATGACAGTTACCGGACTCCTTGATCTGGTGTTGTCAGTATTCAAATCAGAGACAGACCTTTCAGGTATTACAGGGCCTATAGGGATAGTTGGTTTGGTCGGAGATGCGTCGAGACTTGGATTTGTTTATCTTCTTACATTTACCGCTCTGATATCTATAAATCTTGCAGTTATAAACCTCATACCATTTCCAGCACTCGATGGGGGCAGGTTGCTATTTGTTTTGGTAGAATCAATAAAAGGATCTCCTCTTAATCCGCGTTTTGCAAGTATGGCAAACTTGATCGGATTTATCATACTGATCGTTCTCATGGTTGTTGTAACAGCAAAAGATATATCAAACCTCCTTTGAAATTGGTACTTCTTTTGATATGATTGTCTCCATATGAGACAAAGTGAGCTTTTTACCAAGACCAGAAGAGAGGCACCGAGTGACGAGTCATCTAAAAACGCAATACTCTTAATACGTGGTGGTTATATCCATAAAGAGATGGCCGGAGTATATTCTTTATTGCCGCTGGGGTTTTTGGTGGTGCAGAAGATAAAAAAAATAGTCGATGAAGAAATGCAGCTACTTTCTTCTGTAGAGCTTTTAGCCTCAACGTTGCAGAATAAAGAATTGTGGCAAAAGACAGATAGATGGGATGATAAAAACGTAGATGTTTGGTTTAAATCAAATTTGCAGGCTGGTGGCGAGGTGGGTTTTGGTTGGTCACATGAAGAACCAATATCAGAGATAATGAAAGGCAATGTCTCTAGCTACAACGATTTACCTGTCGCGGTACACCAATTTCAGAATAAGCTTAGAAATGAAGTTAGAGCAAAGAGTGGCATCATGCGTTGCAGAGAGTTCTTGATGAAAGATATGTATTACTTTGCAAAGAGTGAAGAGGAGAATAATAATTTTTATAACAGAGTTATTGATTCATACAGAAAAGTTTTTGCGCGAATAGGTATAGGTGAGTCCACATTTGTTACAAGTGCTTCTGGCGGCGCCTTTACTGATAAGTTTAGTCACGAATTTCAAACTTTGACTGATGCTGGCGAAGATGTAATCTTTGTATCTAAAGATAATAAACAGGCAGTAAATCAAGAGGTTTTCAATACTGACACTCTTGCGTCTTTAGGAAAGACTAGCGCTGATTTTGAAGAAAAAAAAGCAGCAGAAGTCGGCAACATATTTAATTTTGGTACAAAAAAAAGCGAGCAATTGGGGCTCTACTTTACAGACCTAGATGGCGCAAGAAAGCCGGTATTTCTAAGTTCTTACGGTATTGGTATAACAAGACTCTTGGGCGTGTTGGTAGAAGTGCTTTCAGATGAAAAAGGTATGGCTTGGCCAGAAGAAGTAGCTCCGTTTAGATATCATATTGTAGAGATAAGTTCAGAAAACAGTAAGGTAAAGGAGGTTAGTGAAATGATTTACAAGAAGTTGGGAGAAAACAATTGTTTCTATGCTGACAAAGAAGCAAGGGCTGGGGAAAAGTTTGCAGATGCAGATCTCTTGGGTATGCCTTACCAAATCATAGTGAGCGAAAAGAATATTGAATCTGGAAAGTTTGAAGTAAAGAATAGAAAAACAGGTGAAATTAAAATGCTATCAATCGATGAAATTTATTGAAAAATTATCAAAATGGCATAGCTTGCTGAAAAATGATGTCGGTATTGATCTCGGTACGGCCAATATTTTAGTTTACATAAAAGGTAAAGGCATTGTCATAAATGAGCCTTCTGTTGTCGCTATAAATCGCAAGACTAATCAGGTTGTAGCTGTGGGTAATGATGCCAGAAGTATGCTTGGGAGAACTCCGGCTCATATTGAAGTTATAAGACCTATTGTCGATGGAGTAATATCTGATTTTGAGGTTACGGAAGAAATGATTTTCTATATGTTGAATAAGGTGGGTAACATATCTCGTAGGATTTTGGGCCCTAGAGTAGTGGTAGGTGTTCCATCTGGCATAACAAACGTTGAGACACGGGCTGTTCGAGATGCTACTCGCAATGCAGGGGCAAGTGAAGTATATCTGATAGAAGAGCCTGTAGCTGCAGCAGTTGGTATGCACCTGCCTATATTTGAACCTATCGGCAATATGGTTATAGACATAGGAGGAGGTACTGCTGATATTGCTGTCATATCTGCTGGGGGTATTATAAGGTCTAAAAACATAAAGATTGCAGGGGACAAACTGGACAATGATATAGCTACGTATGTAAGAAGTGAGTTTAAAATAGTAATTGGTGAAAAAACGGCTGAACTCATAAAGACCAACATAACTGCACTGATCCCTGGTAACGAAGCACTAGAGATTGCAGTAAGGGGTAGGGACCTAATAAGTGGCTTGCCTAAGGAAGTTGTTGTGACCGATGTCGATGTAAGAGATGCTATATCTAATTCAATCGAGCGGCTAGTTATTGCAACCAAGGAAGTACTTGAAGTCACTCCACCAGAGATCTTGTCAGATGTGATGCATAGAGGGTTGTATCTTGCTGGTGGTGGGGCGCTGATAAAAGGGATCGCAGATGTTTTGCACGAAGAAACTAAAATACCAGTCTATGTAGCAGACAATCCACTTAGTTGTGTCGTTAGGGGCACGGGTATTATTTTAGAGAATCTAGATAAGTATAAGAGTGTGTTACTCAACGAAGATAATGAGCTTACATAATAACAGAAGAAGAGAATCAAAATTTTTATACAAATCAGTTGTTTCAGCTTTGCTGATATTTTTTTTATTTTCTAACGGCTCGGTTCGAAGTGTTGTAGCCAGATTTTTTTTACAGTATTTTTCTTGGGGTAGGGTATTGTATCAAAACATTGACCTGACTCCTACTTGGTTATCGTCGAGAGCTGAGCTTTTAGATAGGATAAAAAACTTAGAAGAAGAAAATTTTGAATTGAAACTAAAAGAGAGTGATTATGACGCACTGTACCTTGAAAGTCGTAAGTTAAAAAATGAACTGGGTATCAACATCAAGGGCTCTTTCTTAAGAGCTTCTGTAACAGCTCGATCTCCACAGACATTGTTTGACACGGTTATTATAAATATAGGTGAAACAGATGGTGTTAAAGTTGGTCAGTTGGTTCTTGCTTCTGAAAATACTGCTTTTGGATATATTACTGAAGTGTTTACTGACACATCTATTGTGAAGATAAATTCTTATAACAATACCAAGCATACCGGTTATGTATCAAGGACGCTTGAAGTCATGGATATTGAGGGTATATCTAGTGGTAATTTTGAATCAGTAGTCCCAGAAGATTTTGATATTGATATCGGAGATAAAATAATCATGAACTATATCGGCAACTATACTTTGGCAGTTGTAGGATCTATAAAAGAAGCTGATAGTTTGGGTAATAAAACAATATTGTTGTCCCTGCCTTTCGATATCAGGAAAACGGATACACTCTACGTCATTGATAATTCAAACTGATGGATAAGGTTTTTCTAAGATTCGTTTCTTCTCTTCTGATGTTAGTTTTAAGCACTGTTTTTGGTTGGTGGTTTCTTATTATATCGATGATAATTTATCCGATATTGGTTAGAAACCCGATCGAGATATTTTTTTGGGGGGCTGTTGGTGATGTACTATTTTATACAGGAGACGGTTTTGTATTTAACTATACTTTTTCAATCCTGTCTCTAGTGGTATTTTTTTTGGTAAATTTACTTTCGGATAGGGTCGAATGGAGAAAAATATTGTAAAATCATCTTATGTTCGGAAGTTTAAAACGTACACTCAGGCGTATTAGTTCAAAATCGAAGTCGGAGATATATCCGGACGAAGTTTTTTTGGATTCTAGGAATTTACCAGATTTTGATAAATATCAGATGGAGGGTCGATTGGAAAGACCAATCAGTAGGTATTCATATATTTTCACTACAATCCTTATTGTTATTACACTGTTTGTTTTTACTACAAAATTGTATTCATTGCAGATAGTAGACGGAGATATGTTTAGAGAACGTAGTATCAACAATAGTTTGAAAAAAAGTTTACTAATAGCCCCTCGAGGTACAGTTTATAGTAGGAATGGTGAAAAGCTGATTTATAATTTTTCTACATCTACCGATCTATTATTTCCCCAAAGGAAGTACATTGACGAAGAGGGCTTCGGTTTATTGCTAGGGTTTGTGAAGAATCCCGCTTTGGATGCAAATGGTTACTTTATAAATGCAGCTTATGATCCAAAAGATGGTGTAGAACTATATATGAACGATGCTATTGCTGGGTATAACGGCAGTAAACTCTCAGAAGTATCAGTAAATGGGGATATTATATCTGAGAATGTTGTTGAAAAGCCTATACCTGGCCAAGATTTATTTCTTTCGATTGATTCTCGTATTCAAAACGAAATGTTCAAACAAATAAGAAATCTTGCAGAGAAAGTTGATTTTAAGGGTGGCACTGGCGCCATAATGGACATATATTCAGGTGAATTAATAGCAATGACGAGTTATCCAGAATATAATCCGCAAGTGATGACTGACGGTACGGATGTTGGTGTTATAAATTCTTATCTTTCAAATCCTGACAATCCTTTTCTTGAGAGGATAAATAATGGTCTTTATACACCTGGCTCTATCGTGAAGCCATTCCTCGCTTTTGCAGCTTTAGAGGAAGGTGTGATAACTCCTGAAAGAGAGATCGTAAGCACCGGTCGCTTAGTGATACCAAATCCTTATAATCCCGACAACCCCACTATATTTAAGGACTGGAAGGCTCATGGTGCGACAGATATGAGAAGGGCTATTGCTGTATCTTCAGACGTATATTTCTACCAGATTGGTGGGGGCTTTGGTAGCCAAAAAGGTCTTGGTGTCGCCAACATAAAAAAATATCTTGAGAAGTTCGGTTTTGCTAGAGATACCGGTTTTGGTTTTGGGAGCGAAGCTATCGGCGTAATACCTGATCCAGAATGGAAAGCTAAAACATTTGACGGAGAAGAGTGGAGGATAGGTGATACATACAATACATCTATTGGACAATATGGAACCCAAATAACCCCTATACAAGCTGTCCGAGCTGTGGCTGCCTTGGCAAATGGTGGGCATCTCGTCACTCCTTCACTCGTGTTTACATCTACGTCAACTGTTCTTCAGAGTAATGAAAAGATAGAAGGGGATAGCGAACATTTTCAGATTGCACGTGAGGGTATGCGTATGGCAGTCACTGACTCTACGGCCATAGGTCTAAATACCAAAGATGTGGCTATCGCAGCTAAGACTGGTACAGCAGAACTCGGTGCAAAGAAGCAGTTTGTAAATTCTTGGGTAGTAGGCTTCTTTCCCTATGAAAATCCTAAGTATGCCTTCGCTTTGGTTATGGAGAAAGGGCCAGTAAAAAACCTAGTTGGAGCCACTTCTGTAATGAGGCAGGTTATTGACTTTATGGCTAGAAATACAAGAGAATACTTGGTAAACGATGCAAACAATAGTTGATGGTATAAAAACTCAATATTTTGAAGAGGGGTCAAATCAGAAAGTGGCTCTACTTTTGCATGGATGGTGGAGAGAATCCGGTGATTTTGCAGATATATCAGGTTTTCTTTCACATGAGTATCGGGTTGTACGTCTGGATCTACCTGGCTTTGGTGGGAGTGATAGACCCAAAGAGACTTGGTCGGTAGCTGATTATGTAAATTTTGTAAAGAAATTTCAAGAAAAAATATCGGTATCCCCACAGGTCTTATTGGGACATTCATTTGGTGGTCGTATTATTTTGAAAGGTGTAGGAAGCGGTGTTCTAGATGCAGAAAAACTTGTACTTATATCTGCTGCTGGTTTGAAAACTGCGGGTATGCGTAAATTTATATTTATGACTCTAGCTAAAATTGGTGATCTTGTATTTAGTCTGCCTTTTTTGAGTTTGATCAAAGACAGATTGAAAAGAAGATTTTATAAGCTGCTCGGTAGTGGATATATAAACTCAGGGCACATGAAAGATATATTCAAAGTTGTGGTAGATGAAGATTTGAGTCAGTTTGCAAAAAAAATAGATACACCCACTTTACTCATCTGGGGCAAGGATGATCTTGAGACTCCCGTTGAGCAAGGTTTGAGGCTTCACAAGCTTCTAAAAAATTCTGAACTTGTGGAGTTGGACGGTACGGGTCATTTCTCATTTATAGAGAAAGCGGATAAGGTGAAAGATATAATCGTCAATTTCATAAGAAGACCATGATAAAAAGATTGATATCAAAATATAGTTTGCGGTACATAAGGTCATTGGTGTATATGATGCAGTCGAGCGAATACAAATTATCTGATTTTTATACTTGGTATAAAAGAGTACAAAATTTTGGGGATGTAGAAAAACGTAAAACACTTGTCTTTACTACAAAAGTAAAAGTTATTTACTTTCTGTCTTGGGTCTTTGCACTTTTGTATGTAGCAATTTCTGTTAAGTATATTCTTTTTGCGGAATCAGCTTTCGGAACATTTCTAATAATCTTTGTCTTTGCTATTCTTTGGCCTATTGCCTTAGTTATCTTTGTGATAGCGTTAGTTTTTTGCATAAATTTTCTACAAAAACCGATTGAAAAAAGGATTATAGGTGTGGCTAATAGAAAATTAAAAAAACATGAGGCTCTAAAAATAGCTGTGGCTGGATCTTTTGGTAAAACTACTATGAAAGAGATGCTCAAAACTGTATTGTCGAAAAAGTTTAAAGTAAGTGCCACGCCAGACAACAAGAATACTCCACTCGGTATATCTAAATTTATTCACACACTAGATTTTGACGAGGAAGTTCTAATCTTTGAATTAGGGGAGTATTATAAGGGTGACATAGAGGAACTTTGCCTTCTTGTTCGCCCAAATATAGGCATCATTACTGGTATAAATGAAGCTCATCTAGAGAAATTCCTTAACACTAAAAACACTACTGACACAATTTTTGAGCTAGCTGATTATCTTAAGGAAAAACCAGAATCGAAATTATACGCAAATGGTGAAAGTGATCTGGTAAAGGAAAGGGTGAATCGTTATAAGACTATTCTTTATAGCGAAACTGGTATAAAGGGTGAAAGCGAATCGAGCGTCTCTGCAAGAGAGTCGGATCTCGAAGGTACAAGATTTATTTTCAAGAGTGGTGGTAATAGGGTAGTGGCGAATTCTAAAATTTTGGGTCTTCACCAGATCGGACCTCTTTCATGTGTTATACATCTTGCATTAAATTTGGGCATGAAAGTCGAAGATATAGAAATGGGCATAAGAGAAACCAAGGCATTTGAACACCGTCTAGAACCAAAAGAGATAGATGGCGGAGTTACCGTGATAGATGATAGTTATAACGGCAATCCAGACGGTGTTTATGCTGCTATAAGGTTTCTAAATGGTATTAGTGGTAAAAGAAGATTTTATATAACTCCCGGTCTTGTGGAAATGGGCACGGAGCATCAGTCAGTTCATAAGGAAATTGGTAGAGCTCTTGCCCTTTCAGATATCGAAAAAGTGGTCCTTGTTAGGAATTCAGCTACAGCTTTTATTGATCAGGGTCTAAGGGAAAATGGGTATAAGGGTGATGTTATCTGGTTTGATTCTGCACAAGAATGTTTTACCAGATTGCCTCGGCAAACAATATCGAATGATCTGTTGTTATATCAAAATGATTGGACTGACAATTATAGCTAATACGTGTTATAATTGGCCCAATGAAAAAAACTATCGGGGTTATTTTTGGTGGTAGGAGTGTGGAGCATGATGTCTCTATTATTACTGCACACAACCCGATAATAGATACGCTCCTTACGTTGCCAGAGTATGACGTTATACCTATCTATATTGCCAAAGATGGGGTTTGGTACTCAACGAAAGAGATGAATGACATTGATTTCTTTCGTACTGACTTGGATCATAAAATAAAGAAGCTAAACAGAATCCAGTTAGATATAAATGACGGGTTTCGGGTAGTCATACCTCGGGCTTTTAAGAATGAAGAAATAAAGATAGACATTGTATTTCCTGCTATGCACGGTACTTATGGAGAGGATGGAAGTCTTATGGGGATTTTGAGGATGGCAAATGTACCATTTGTTGGTTGCGACTTGTCTGCAAGTGCTGTGGCTATGGACAAGGTATTGACCAAGCAAGTCTTGAAAGCAGAAGGTCTGAAAGTAGTAGAAGATGTTTGGTTTGGCAAAAATGAATATATAGAAAATAAAGACTATTTTGAAAAAAAGATAGAGGCTTTAGGGTACCCATTGTTTGTAAAACCAGTACATCTTGGCTCGAGCATAGGCATAAATAAGGCCAAAGATACGCAAGAACTCCAGAATGCTATAGAAGTAGCGCTCCATTATGATGATAAAATCTTGGTAGAAAAGGCTGTACAGAATTTGATCGAAGTTACTCTTCCTATCATGGGCAACGATAAGCCGGTTACAGCAGAAGTGGAGAGGCCTCTAAATAAGACAGAGTTCTTTGATTATAATGATAAGTATATGAACAGTGGCAAAAAGGGTGGTGGTGTAAACAACAATTATTCTGAAATACCTGCAAACATAGATAAGCGTCTTATAGATGAAGTGAAGGAAATGGGCATTAGGGCTTATAAAGTCTTGGGTTGTTCGGGTATAGCAAGGGTGGATTATCTTATCGACGCTCGAGAAAACAGGGTTTATATAAACGAAGTCAATACACTACCGGGAAGTCTGTATCAGCACAATTGGAAGAAGAGCGGTGTATCAAATGTCGATCTTATAAATAAGCTTATTTATTATGCTGAGGAGAGATTTGCGGCCTCTGAAGCGTCAAACAAGACGTTTTCTTCAGAAATATTATCTAGTTATGGGGGCAAAAAGATAGGTTGATTTTTTGGCTGTAAAGTATATAATACGCCGGTAATTTTCTGATAATTTTTAAATTTTGAAAAATGGAAACAGAATACTTAACAAAAGAAAAATTTGAGGGTCTATCAAAGGAGTTAGATGAGCTCAAAACTACAAAGCGCAAGGAAGTGGCTGACCAGCTTGAATATGCCAAGTCTTTGGGAGATCTTTCTGAGAATGCTGAATATCATGAAGCTAGGGATCTACAGGCTCAAGTTGAAGATAGAATAATGCGTCTTGAGAATATTTTGAAGAACGCAAAAATTGTGTCTAGTCACAGCAAAGACGTTGTCAACATTGGTTCAACTGTACAAGTGGAAAAGAAGGGTGATAAAGAGACAAAGACTTATACAATTGTGAGCGCGGAAGAAGCAAATCTATCTGAGAATAAGATATCTGCTAAATCGCCTTTTGGAGAGTCCATTATGGGCAAAAAGAAGGGAGAAACATTTGATCTGCATGCTCCGAGTGGTACTATCACTTACAAGATAATTGATATAAAATAGAGGCATGGCCTCACTTGAAGAAATAAAGTCAGCAAGATTGTCCAAGCTGAAACTTTTGAGAGAGAAGGGGATAAATCCTTATCCTGCAAAAGTACCTAGAGATTTTGATATTTCGGAATTGAAATGCAACTTTGCTAAGTATCAGTCTGAAGATAAAGAAGTCTCTGTTGCTGGTAGAGTCATGACCATAAGGGGTCAGGGAGCTATATATTTTGTAGTGCTGTTTGATGGGACAGCCAAGGTGCAGGCAATCTTTAAGAAAGATGAAATGAGTGAAGATGTCTTTTCTCTGTTTGTCGACACTGTCGATATGGGCGATTTTGTCTCAGTGAGTGGTAAAGTTGGCAAAAGTAAGACAGGTGAAGAGAGTGTTTTTGTAAAAGACTGGCAGATGGCTTCAAAATCTCTTCTGCCACTTCCTGAAAAGTGGGCTGGACTTACTGATACAGAAGAAAGATACAGGAAAAGGTATCTTGATTTGCTGTTGAATGATGAACTGAGGGAGCTTATGAAAAAGAAAGAGCAGTTTTGGGATGTGACAAGAAACTTCTTCAAACAGAAAGGCTTCATGGAAGTAGAGACTCCGACTCTCGAGCTCACTACCGGCGGGGCAGAGGCTAGGCCATTCAAAACCCATCATAACGATTATGATCTAGATGTTTTTTTGCGCATATCGGTCGGCGAGCTTTGGCAGAAAAGGCTGATGGCCGCAGGCTTTCCCAAGACCTTTGAGATAGGACGAGTCTATCGCAACGAGGGCTCGAGTCCAGAACACCTGCAAGAATTTACTAACCTAGAATTTTATTGGGCCTATGCTGATTTTAACGATGGTATGAAGTTGGTCAGGGATTTGTATATAAAAATTGCGGAAGATGTCTTTGGCAGAACAGAATTTGAGTACAATGGGCACAAGTTTGACCTTAAGGATGAATGGGTGAAGATAGATTACTGCGAAGAGATAAAAAAACAAACGGGTATTGATATTTCGAGTTCTAGTGAAGAAGATATGAAAGATAAGCTTAAAGAGCTTGGAGTAAAGTGGGAGGGAGAAAACAAAGAACGACTTACAGATACTCTCTGGAAATATTGTAGGAAAAATATTGCTGGCCCAGGATTTCTAGTAAACCATCCGCTTCTTGTAGCGCCCCTTGCCAAGAGTAATCCTGATCACAAATCCGTCCAGATGTTTCAGCCGATTATCGCGGGTAGTGAGGTGGGTAGAGGGTATTCAGAACTCAATGATCCCATAGATCAGCGACAAAGATTTGATGAACAGAAGAAGTTGCTCGAAGCTGGAGACGATGAGGCTATGATGAGCGATTATGAGTTTGTCGAAATGCTTGAGCATGGTATGCCACCAACTTGTGGTTTTGGCTTCGGTGAACGCCTCTTCGCCATTCTCTCCGGCAAACCTCTCCGCGAACTTCAGACTTTTCCACTTCTGAAGCCAAAGAGTGTTGGCAAATAATTTTTTGGGATTAATCTAATAGTTAGACGGTTCAAGTTCAGTATTCTCAAGCCGCTAGGTCCGATGGTATGACCTAGCGGCTTTCCCATTTATGCCATATGCCAAAATATGCAATTTTTATTATATATTGCACCACACATTAAAATGACAAGGGTGACCCTTGTAATACATCTTGTTAGGAGAGGTTTTGTTATCCACATATTGTGGGTTTTGGTGGTAGACACCCGATAAGGAGTGGTATAAAATGTAATCAAGTGGGAAAAGGTGGGATAAGTAGAACCAGCTTCTAAAAACGTATAAATATATGCTGATCGGAGAATACACACACACGATAGACGATAAGAACAGAGTCTCCATGCCGGCAAAGTTTAGGAGTGTCTTGGGCAAAAAGCTTATCCTTGCACCGGGCTTGGATAACTGTCTGTTTCTCTTTACAGACAAAGAGTGGCAGAAGATATCAGAAAGGCTTGCAGTGTCGTCCTCGATGCTTTCTACCGATACCAGAAGCTTCACCAGATATATGTTCGGAGGAGCGAGCGAAGTAGAAGTAGATAGTGCCGGAAGGATCTTGATCCCAGAATTTTTGAGAGAAAGAGCCTCTCTCAAAAGCAAGATATCGATGATAGGTGTTCAAAATAGGGTTGAAATCTGGAGCGAAAAGAATTGGTCCGAATACAAGAAATCGGTTGAAAAGCAGGCTGATAGTTTGGCAGAAAAGTTATCGAGTCTTGGAATAATGTAATCATGGCTCACACAACAGTTCTTTTACAAAAAGCGATTTCTTGTCTGGATCTTGTGAAGGGTGATATTTATCTAGATGCAACTTCAGGAGGGGGTGGACATCTTGAAGAGGTTTATAGAATCACAAATGGGGAAGCGGTACTAGCTGGCATAGATACAGACCCACTGGCCATAGAAGTAGTAGATGCTAGGTTTGAACTTCTTGGAAAGAAAATACCACTTGCAGTGTTAAATTTTCGACATATAGACAAGGCTCCAGAACTATTGCAAATAGGTAAACCCAACAAAATACTTTTTGACCTAGGGTGGAATAGTGATCAGTTTGATACAAAAGAAGGAGAAGAAGGAAGGGGTTTTAGTTTCAAAAAAGATGAACCATTGAAGATGACTTTTGGAGAAGCTAAAGATGGAGAATTGACTGCCTATGAACTTGTCAATAATTGGCAGGAAGAAAACATAGCACTGATTATAAAGAGTTATGGCGAGGAGCAGTTTGCAACAAGAATCGCAAAAAAGATAGTCGAAAGACGTGCAGAAAGACCTATAAAGACATCACTAGAACTTGCAGAAATCATCGTTAGCGCTGTTCCGGTTTGGTACAGGTTCAAAAAGATACATCCGGCTACTAAAACATTTCAGGCTATACGTATAGCTGTAAACGATGAGCTTCAAGCACTTGAGCAAGGACTTAGTGGGGCATGGAAGATTTTGGAAAAAGGGGGTCGCTTAGCAGTCATATCATTTCATAGTTTGGAGGATCGGATTGTCAAAAATTTTTTTAAAGATAAAGTAGAAAACGGTGAGGGTGCATTTGTAGAAGATGTCGGGCGTAAGCCAATCATACCAGATGACGAAGAAATAAATCAGAATCCTCGTTCACGTAGTGCAAAATTAAGAGTAATTATAAAAAATTTATAATGATAAGAGGAAGTAACAAAATAACTCTGGCCTTGCATATCGCCTCATCCAACTTGGTAAGGGTGGCGATGATTGCCCTTATAGTACTTGCTGCTATCAGCTATGTATTTTTTGCCAATAGTGCTGTCCGCAAAGTAGCCGCGCTCGAGAAAACCAAAACCGAGATGCAGACTCTCTTCTCTGAATTGTCTGATTTGGAATCAGAAAATTTTGCACTAAGTCAGGGTATCAACAACAGTCAGGCAAATGTTTTGGGACTTGTAGAGGTCTCGCCTATATTTATCTCAAGAGACACACGCGAGAATTCGCTTTCTTTGCGCTAAAGGCTATAATTGGTTTCTATGAACGGACGGATCAGGATGATCTCAGTGTTGCTCGTGATCGCTTCACTTGTGATAGTGATGCGGCTTTATTTTGTCCAGATAGTAAATGGCGAAACTTTTAGAGATGATGCTCAGAGGCAGTATATAAACAAAAACACTATCTCGTATGACAGAGGCTCTATTTTTTTTGAGACAAAGGATAGCGAGCTCATACCTGCAGCTATATCAAGGTCTGGGTATACTTTGGCTGTAAACCCTTCTATTCTCAAAGATCCAGATCAGGTTTTTTCTGATCTGTCTCGAATCGTGCCTCTTGAGAAAGAATTTTTTTTGCAAAAAACTAGCGATAAATCAAAGGTCTATGCAGAATTGGCTACTCGGTTAAACACCGAAACAGCAGAAAGCATAAGAGATCTAAATATTTATGGAGTCAGTCTCTCAGTAGACAAATGGAGATTTTACCCCG
Organism: uncultured Candidatus Saccharibacteria bacterium; assembly: GCA_964548205.1. Lineage (GTDB taxonomy): Bacteria > Patescibacteriota > Minisyncoccia > Phycocordibacterales > WO2-35-19 > CAZJPJ01. Next base: position 15,379 of record CAZJPJ010000004.1, on the reverse strand, counting down.
GGCAGGAGCAGGCAGCTCAGACCATAGGATTTGTAGCATACAAAGGTGACGATCTTGCTGGTAGATATGGACTCGAACGGTACTACGAAGAGACTCTCAAGAAGGATGCCAAAAAGGGATACAATAGTTTTTTTGCAGAATTTTTTACGAATGTAAAAGAGACGTTTGGTAGTGAGGTTGCCTCTGGAGATATAGTTACCACTATCGAACCTTCTGTACAGCAGTTTGTAGAGTCTGAGATAGATAAAATAAAGAAAGAATGGAAGAGTGATGGGGTAGGAGCTATAGTGATGAACCCAAAGAACGGAGAGATAATAGCTATATCCTCGCATCCTACTTTTGACCCAAACAGTTTTAGCGAATACAGTGTCGACAAGTTTCAAAACATTTTAGTAGAAAATGTGTTTGAGATGGGTTCTATCATCAAGCCTCTTACCATGGCTGCGGGTATAGATTCCGGCACAGTTACAGCTTCCAGCACTTATTATGATGCAGGTTTTTTGGTGCTCAATAGCAAGAGAATATCAAACTATGATGGTAAGGGTAGAGGGACTGTAAGTATGCAAGAAGTCTTGAATCAGTCGCTAAACACTGGCGTGGCTCATGTGGCTATGAAGATGGGCAACAAAAAATTTAGTGAGTATATGAAAAATTTTGGTGTTGGCACTGAGACGGGCATTGATCTACCAAATGAAACTAGGGGCCTAATAAACAACCTCGATAGCAATAGAGACATAGAGATAGTGACAGCTTCTTATGGGCAGGGTATTGCTCTTACGCCTATAGCGACAGTCAGAGCTCTGAGCGTCCTCGCAAATGGTGGGACTTTAGTAACACCGCATTTGGTGAAGAAAATAGAATATGATAGCGGACTTTCCAAACGCCTTACTTTCGAACCGGGCAAAAGAGTTATTAGTGAAGATACAAGTATAGAGATATCTCGGATGCTCACGAAGGTAGTAGACACGGCTCTACGCGGTGGAGACGCCAAGATCCCTGGGTATAGTGTGGCTGCAAAGACGGGTACTGCTCAGATGACAGACGAGGGCAGGGCAGGGTATGTAGAAGGTAAGTATCTGCACTCTTTCTTTGGATATTTCCCTGCTCAAGACGCCAAGTTTATGGTCTTCCTTTTCCACACTTACCCGAAAGGGGCTCGTTATGCTTCGGAAACTCTTACTGACTCATTTCTCAATATCACAAAATTCCTCATTAGTTATTATCAAATCCCACCAGACAAGCCAGAAAATATAGTGGATAAGTTGGAAGAGTAGTTGGTTGTCGAACTACCAAGGATATTTCTGACAACTAACTTTGTTTGTGTTGACAAGTTGGAGCATAAGATGTACTATAGAAAGCGGGTAGCCGTCGACCCCCTTGCTTCACCTCCTTCCAAGGCGTGGATTCGGCTAGTGGCATAAACCGGGCTATGCCGCGTGCGGGGGAGCGCTCTGGCACAATACTCCCCCCACCCCACTCTAACCAATCAGATCTTCCATGATCTGATTTTTTTGTGTAAAAATTGAAATTTCTCTTTGTGACCCTACGGGGAGTCGAACCCCGGTTTAAGCCTTGAGAAGGCTCCGTCCTAACCACTAGACGATAGGGCCTGAGTGGCCAACATAATAACACATTTTTGCTCCATTACATAATTCACAAAAATCTATTGAAACGCGGCGCACCGAAAGGTGCGCCGCTTCTCCTTTTAATTATTCTGTATTCATATTAAAATTATGATAAATGGAACACAATTTTTCGACTCCAAAGAGTCCTTTCAAAAATCCAGAGGAAGAGATGCAGTATTTGCGCAATCTGATACGCGAAAAGGAAACTGCTCTCAACAGTCTTGGTATAAAAAAAGATGACACTTCTACTGCTCGCGAAGTCTTGGCTACTTACAAACGAGTTCCCAGTAGAGAAGTTATGCATGATGAAGTAAGGCTTTCTGATAAACAAGTCGAAGATATAGTGTTGAAGCTCAGCCCAGAGCAGCACGACAAAAAAATAAATGAATTGGTAAGGTTAGCAAAAGAAAAAGGTATAAAGAACGCGCTGGACGCAGTAGAGAAAATGCAGAATTTTCATATCACCGATGACTTCCATCGGTTTGTATCAGAATATTTGAAAGAAGGATTTACTATACCAGGGTTGAAATCAAAAGAAGCGATAGCTAAAGGTCTTGGCATGGCTCTATATGAAGTATTGATTCCAGAAGGGCATAGAGATGAAGATGAGTCGAGAAAGGAGAGCCTCAAAGAAGTGATAAGTGCTATGGAACAGCTATATGCTGGTATGCTCTCCGTGTCTGGTAAGAGCGAAGAGGGGCTCTGGATGAGTATAGAAGTGGCAAATCCGAACTTTACTCACGAGATAAGCTTTTATGTAGCTATACCAGATACTAGAAAGTATATATTTGAGAAACAAATACATTCGATATTTTATAACGTAAAGGTTAAAGAAATACCAGACGACTACAACATTTTCAATGAAACAGGAGAGACGGTCGGAGCTTATGCTGCGTTTACCAAAAGACCAATATATCCAATAAAGACTTATGACAAATTCGACCATGATCCTCTGAATTCTATCCTAGCAAGCTTTTCCAAAGTAAATAAAGACGGGGAGGGTGCTGCTATACAGATAATATGGATGGGGGTGGGTGACGAATACAATAAGAAGTACAAAGATGCTCTAGATAAAATCCAAAAAGGTGAGCCTTTGGAAAAGGCTATAGATATACCAGAAAGTTTTGCAGATGAAATGTTTAAGACTGTAGGAGGACTTTTTTCATCAAGTAAAAAAGAAGAAGACCAGAAGCCTAAAGACCCAATAGACCAAAATGCAGTCGAGTCAATAAATGAAAAGATAGCAAGTCCGATAATAAGAGCAAATGTAAGAATTCTTGCTTCTTCTACAACCAAAAAGGAAGCGGAAGAGATACTCGATGGCCTAAAGTCTGGTTTCAACCAGTTTGAGAATACCCTCGGTAATTCTTTGAAATGGTACACGGCAGAAAAAGGCAACCTAAGGAAATTGGTCCGTAGTTTTGCCTTTAGGATTTTTGATCAAAGCTCGGCTCTTGCTTTGAATCTGAAAGAACTTACGACCCTTGTGCATTTCAATACTCGTTCACTCAAATCGGGTGACAATCTCAAACAATCTAGGGCAGCCACTGCTCCTGCTCCACTCGATCTAAAAAGTGGAGGTATAGTACTTGGAGTAAACAAACACAGGGGGCAGGAGGTGGTGGTAAACGTGCAAGAAGAAGATCGCCTGCGACATTTCTACTGTATCGGTCAGACTGGCACTGGTAAGTCTACGTTGCTTAAAAACATGATCATCCAAGACATAAAAAGTGGAGATGGTGTCTGTATGATAGATCCGCATGGTAGCGATGTTCAGAATATCCTAGCCAATATACCAGAAGAAAGACTCAAGGATGTAATATATTTTGACCCAAGTTTTGTAGAGAGACCTATGGCTCTCAACATGCTCGAGTATGATGAACGTTTCCCAGAGCAAAAGACTTTTGTAGTGAACGAGCTTTTCAGTATCTTCAGGAAACTTTATGGCAATGTGCCAGAATCTATGGGTCCTGCCTTCGAACAATATTTCAGGAACTCTGCACTGCTTGTGATGGATGATCCTGCTTCTGGTAATACTCTTGTAGATATGTCGCGAGTGCTTTCTGACAAAACCTATCGCGATCTTAAGCTCTCTCGTTGTCGCAATCCACTTGTGAGGCAGTTTTGGCAAAATGCTGAGAAGACCACTGGTGAACAAGGTCTAGCAAACTATGTCCAGTATGTCACCAACAAATTCGATGTCTTCCTAGCAAACGAGATCATGCGGCCAGTGGTGGCTCAAGAAAAATCTTCTTTCAACTTTAGGGAAATAATGGACAATAAGAAAATACTCCTAGTGAACTTATCAAAAGGGAGGTTGGGGGATATCAATGCTCACCTCATAGGGCTTATATTGGTAGGAAAGATTCTTATGGCCGCTCTCTCTAGGGTGGATAGTTTTGGTAAAGAGCTCCCGCCATTCTACTTATATATAGACGAGTTTCAGAATATCACTACTGACTCTATCACCACTATCCTCTCTGAGGCTCGCAAATATAGACTTTCGCTCAATATGGCTCATCAATTCATCGCTCAGCTAGAAGAAGGTATAAGGGATTCTGTTTTTGGCAACGTAGGCTCGGTCTGTAGTTTTAGGGTGGGGGCAGAAGACGCTGAGTATTTGGAAAAGCAGTTTGTACCGAGCTTCAGTGCAAATGATCTTATGAATATCGACAACCGCAACGCTTATTTGCGCCTCTTGGTCAATGGCAAACCTGCCAAACCTTTCAATATAGAAGTGTTGGCTCCAGAACAAGGCAACATGGATCAAGTAGAAAAACTCAAACAAATGTCTTATCAAAAATATGGTAGAGACAGGGGAGAAGTAGAAAAAATTATTTTAGAGAAGTATAAGGGGTAGAAAATAACTCAAGTATTACCCCTGAGTTTTAGTCGTCCACTGGGCAGATGTCTTCATTTGCCTGTGGCGCGATTTCTCAAAAACGCAATGTTCTTTCTCAATCCTTTTCTCGTCTTCAGTTTGCTTCTCTTGCCATCGTGGAGAGAGTATTACTGTCTCCACCAAGAATCGCGGCCTGAACACGTGAGGAGGCCGCACCATCCCTACTCTTGAAACACATTTTTATGCAAATCATGTTTCGGTTCCGATTGCTTGGCCAATCGACTGGTATCCATCCTTTTTTATCAATCTAGATAACCCCAGATTTATTTGAGAGGCTAATTGTGGCCCTTCAAAAACAAGGCCGGTGATAAGTTGTACCAACGAGGCGCCCTTTTTTATTTTTTGGTAGGCGTCTTCTGCAGAAAATATCCCACCACAGCCGACAATTTTTATTTGTGTGCCGAATTGCTTATAGATCAAGGCAATAAGCTCATCAGATCTTTCTTTGCACGGCAGTCCGCTGAAGTTGCCTTTGGAGAATTTGTCCACTTCTCTTTTATTTAATTGTGGATTATTTCGATCTTTTTGCAGATTGCCTACGATGACGGCCTTGATCCATGGGTAACAGGTGATAACGTTCATCATGGCCAATATTTCATCATCGCTTTTAGATATTGGCATCTTTACAAAAACTGGTTTCGTCAACATTAATTTTGAGAGATTATCAAGCAAGTTCTTTAGATGGTCAGGATCATAAAATTCGATAGAACCCATCAGATTAGGACAGCTTATGTTTAGCTCATAGTAAGAAAAGCCGACGTCCGATCTTTCGGCTTTCTCAAATCCTTGCACTACATCCTCTACAGCTTCCGTCTGGCTTTTGTGGACACAATTGGTTTTTCCGATACTCAATCCTACTGGGTATTGAAATGTTTTATTTGCTAATATTTGCAGGGTTTTCTCAATTCCCCAGTTTTTAAACCCTTTATTTACCATCAAAGATCGAGACATCGGCAGTCTGCCAAGCATTGGGCTGGGGTTGCCCTGATAGGAACCGTTAGTGATTGTCCCTACTGTGCCAAATCCAAATCCCAATTCAGGCAATATGTGAGTGAGCTTGGCTTCATAATCAAATCCAGCAGCCAAACCAACGGGGTTGTAAAATGTGACCCCAAACAATTTCTGAATCAAGTTGGGGTTTTCGTACTTGTACAACGCAGAGGTGACAGTTTTTAAAATGATCGAGCGACCAACAAACGAGCCAAACACCGTGATTTTCTTGTGGACCAGTTCAGGGTCGATCAAAAAAAGAATTGGCTTCAATATCGTCTTGTAAATAATATTTGTTATTCTAATAAAAAATAATTTCATTGTATGTTCAGAGCCCTTATGTTCAGAATTGTGGTGGACCATAGCGGACTCGAACCGCTTGCCTCACCCATGCCATGGGTGCGCTCTACCAGATGAGCTAATGGCCCGATATGCAACTTATTTCACAGTACCAGATGAGCTTCCTCCCAAGGCGGATCAGCCTAGGGCTGAAATGGCCCGAGAAACTAGCATATAATTTATATCAATTTTTTATTTACTCGTCTATTTACATTTCTACTTATTTAGGAGTATTTTATTTATGGAGGTGAAGGATGAATAAACAAGGAGGGTCGCCGGTAATTGACGGTGAAGAGTTAGCTAGAATTGTCGCTGATTGCTCAAGTCGAGTACTCAGAGTAAAACACGAAGTACTGTTTTCTAGGGGTTCTGGTGGACAATGGCAAATTCTTATTTATCTTGAAGATAGTGATGGTGAGCCCGTTCATGGTATACACTTTGGTTGCGGGTATCTACTGAGTCAGATAGCATCGGAGAGGTGTGGCTTGGTTGCTAAGATATTCACTGGAACAAAGTGGAATGTTGTCAGAGCCGTCATACTTCTGTCTCGAGATAATTTCTCGTTGCCATGTTTTATCTCCAAGCTTGAAAATGAGTTGAGGAATGTCTTGGGGTACACCGAGACCGACCTCGACAAACTCTTCGATTAGCCGGCGGAGGTATCCTACCCCGCCGGCATCTTCTTTATATAATATAAAATTATGATATTGTGATAATGGAAAGGAGGCTGTCCCCATGACTAAAAACTCTTTTAGAGGGATATTAGGAGCTTTTTTGTCGTTAGTTGCGGGGTTTGTGATAATATTACTCCTAGCAGTCCCCGCGGCCTGGTTGTTTGCGAGAGCTGCCAAAGAATGGTTTTCTCGCAAGGGGTGGTTTGTTGGGTGGTAAAATTTACCGCCCATTTTGTTTTATTTATAAAAAATTGATAAATAGTCACCTCAAAATTGTATCGATCTTAGCGGCCAATATAAAATCATTGTCAGATAGACCATCTATGGCGTGAGTGGTGATTGATATTTGCACCTTTTTATAATCAAAGAGTTTTATATCGGGGTGGTGACCTTCTGCTTCTGCTACTTGAGCTACTTTCCGTACAAATTCTAATGCTTCTGAAAAATCTTTAAATACATATGTTTTTTCTATGGCCTTGTCCTCAAAGAGTGTCCATTCACTGACTTCTCCCAACATCGTTTCAGATTCTATGCGGTCAAGAGGCTTTGTATTTCCCTCACATGGTACGCAGTGTCTTTCTGCGAGTGTGCTGGCCGCCCTGCCATTGTTGCCATTTCTATGGTTCGTTCTTTGTGGTAAGGAGCTAATTTCCTTGTATGGCTCCCAGACCCTAATAGGTGTCCTTCTGATTATATCTATGATTTGGCTCTCGTCCTCTGTTATCGTCCATAGATTGAAATCATCTTTATCGATCATTCCATTTTTTAGGAGGGTGTCTCTAAATAGTTTTTCTACACTAATCCAATAATCTTTTCCAAAAAGAACAATCGGAGCTCTCGGTACCTTGTTTGTATGAATAAGGGTGAGTATCTCACTAAACTCATCTAAGGTACCAAAACCACCTGGAAAGAATATGTATGCCTCAGAACTGAAAGAAAGACATACTTTGCGGGTAAAGAAATAGTGAAAAGAAAGCCTATCCGTCAAATATTTCCCATCTATTTTTTCGTCTTGTATGTCGATTGTTATTCCAATAGAATTTCCACCTGCTTCGTAGGCACCTTTGTTGGCTGCTTCCATGATACCCGGACCCCCACCAGTGACTACACTATAGTGCAACTCTTCAGATATCTTATAAGCCAAGCTGTAAGCTTTTTTATAATACTCTTCCTCAGGTTTTGTTCGGGCACTACCGAAAAAAGTGACAGATCGTGGATAATTTTTTAGGAATTCGAAACCGTCAGCAAACTCCTTGGTAATAAGCTCGACTCTTTTTTTTGCAGCATCACTCATCTCAGCGAACGAGAGAGGTGTATACTTGTTTTCCATATGCCAATTGTAATTGTTTATCAAAAATAGGCAATATGATATATTGTTAACATTTAGAATTAATCGATAAATGATGAAGAAATTGTCAAAAGGAGAGTGGGTAGCTGTGGCTGTGGCTGTCGGCTTCGTGGCATACACTTTGTATGGATCAAACGTATCTGGTCTTTTTACTCGAGGTATGTCGGATAATAATTTAGCAAATGTTAATGAATCTATAAATATGCCTGACAACGTAATTGTTTCAGATACAAAATTAGGAGATGGCGCAGAGGTAGAAGTTGGCAAAACCCTGAAAGTGCATTACAGATTATCTTTATCTGATGGGACTCTTATACAAGATTCGCGAGACATCGGTATACCTTTTGAGTTCATATTTGGAGCAGGTCAGGTAATACCAGGTTGGGAGATGGGTCTGCAAGGTATGAAAGTTGGAGGACAAAGGACAATAACAATACCTTCCTCTCTTGGTTATGGTGAAGCTGGGTTCGGTCCGATACCACCAAATGCTACTCTTATATTTGACATAGAACTATTGGGAGCAGAAGATGGTGGTGCAACTCCTACAGCCAACTAATGTTTGAAATCCAAAAGAAAATCGACCGTGCGTTAGGTCGTGCAGCTACAATACAAACAAAACACGGGGAGATACAAACCCCGTGTTTTGTGGCTGTAGGGACCAAGGCGACTATCAAGTCTCTTACTCCTGAACAGGTCGGCAGTACTGGAAGTCAGGCTGTGCTTGCAAATACATACCATCTATATCTAGAACCAGGAGACCAGACAATAAGAGAAAATGGTGGCCTTGCAAAATATATGCATTGGGAAGGTCCGACTTTTACTGATTCTGGTGGCTTCCAGGCATTTTCGCTCGGTGTAGCTTATGGGGAAGGTATCGGGAAGTTTATAGATTCGCAAGCACCAGAAAAGGAACTCTTGGAAAAGGGCCTTTCAAATAAAAATAAAATGGCCAAGGTGACTGAAGAGGGAGTGGAATTCAAATCTATCATAGATGGTAGTACTCATTTTCTTTCTCCGGAAAAATCGATCGAGATACAGCGCAATATAGGAGCTGATATAATATTTGCACTTGATGAGTTTACTTCACCACACGCAGAACATTCCAAAATAAAATCTACTATCGAACGTACCAACAGATGGGCAGAGAGGTGTTTGGGGGAGTTTAGGAAGAACAACCCCACCCTCGCCCAATGGCACCCCCTCCCCCAAGGGGAGGGGGGAGAATTTATATATCAAACTACTGATAAGAGTCGATGGAAATTGCTGCATGAAAGCGCTCTCAATATGAGAAAGCATCCAACAGATGCTGAAAAAATACTTTGGGAAGTATTAAGAAAAAATGCTACAGGACTACATTTTAGAAGACAGCATATTATCGATAGATTCATTGTTGATTTTCTCTGTTTAGAACAGATGCTAATCGTAGAAGTGGATGGCGATATTCATGATTATCAAAAAGAAAATGACAAGATCAGGGATGCATTTTTGAATAAATTAGGTTTTGTAGTGTTACGGTTTAAAAATCACGAAGTTCTAAATGATGTTAAAAAAGTAACATTAAAGATAATCAGTCATGTCAGAACCCTCCCCTTGGGGGAGGGTTTGGGTGGGGTGGATCAATCACTCTTCGGCATCGTCCAAGGTGGTAGACATGAAGATCTGCGCAAAGCGAGTGCCAAAAGTATAGGGGAAATGGACTTCGATGGTTTTGGTATAGGGGGCACTTTTATAAAAGAAGATATGGCGACTGCGGTGCGGTGGGTAAACGAAGTGTTACCTGAAGAAAAGCCGAGGCACTTGCTTGGAGTAGGAGAACCTCTGGATATGTTCCTCGGTGTAGAAAACGGCTGCGATACTTTTGATTGTGTGGCTCCTACTCGTATGGCGAGAAATGGGGCGCTCTATACACGACAAGGCAAGATAAATATTTTGAATGCAAAATATAGAAACGTTATGTCGAAAATAGATGACAATTGTGAGTGTTATACCTGCTCCAATTTCACAGCAGGGTACCTCTCTCATTTGTTCAGAGCAAAGGAGATGCTTGCTGCTACACTTGCTACCATTCATAACCTACATTTTCTTAATACTCTAATGTCGGAAATGAGGCAATCGATCATCGACGGCGAGTTTTTCGATTTGAAAGAGAATTTTTTCACACAGTATAGAGGTTGACATCTAATTTAATAGGATTAATATATTAGTGGGTTAGCGGAGAGAGGAGGTGATCCAAAAGAAAAGGTGCTCCACGGGGAGAGCACCTTTTTTATTTGTGATATATTGGATAAATGCAAAGATTTGAACTCAAAAGCAAGTTTAAGCCTGCCGGTGATCAACCCAAGGCTATAGAAAGCTTGGTGGAGGGTATAAAGAAAGGCCACGACAAGCAGACGCTTCTTGGAGTGACAGGGAGCGGTAAGACCTTTACTGTGGCTAACATCATAGAACAAGTACAAAAACCGACACTGGTTATCGCTCACAACAAAACTCTGGCTGCCCAGCTAGCTCAGGAGTACAGAGAATTTTTCCCGGACAATGCGGTACATTATTTTGTCTCGTACTACGACTTTTACCAACCTGAAGCTTATATGCCTGTGACCGATACTTATATCGAAAAGGAAGCTATGGTCAATGAAGAGATAGAGAGGTTGAGGCATGCATCCACCCAAGCTCTGCTCACGAGGAGTGATGTCATCATAGTGGCTTCGGTGTCATGTATTTATGGTTTGGGAAGTCCAGAGGAATACGAAAAAGTAAATATGAAAATAGAAGTAGGGCAAAAAGTAGATCGAAAGGAGTTTTTGCTCTCGCTTATAAATATTCATTATGAGAGGACCACTGCTGATCTTACTGCAGGGACTTTCAGAGCTCTTGGCAATACTGTAGAAATAATGCCTGTATCAGAAAAGCAGGTTTATAAGATAGAATTGTCTGATAATCATATCAAAAGGATCGAAAAGATAGATGCTATAACTCGAGAAATATTGGAGACGTTGGAAATATTTTACCTCTTTCCTGCCAAGCACTTCATCACCGCAGAAAGCGAGGTGAAAAGAGCTTTGAAAGACATAAAAAATGAACTAAATAGTCAGCTAAAAAAATTTGAAAAAGAAGGCAAGCTTCTAGAAGCGGACAGAATAAAAAGGAGGACTAGTTATGATTTAGCAATGATAAAGGAGATAGGATATTGCAATGGCATAGAAAATTACTCAAGGCATTTTGATGGACGAAAAGAGGGAGAACCAGCGCACACTTTGCTCTCATATTTTCCGAAAGATAAAAATGGCAATCCTGATTTCCTAACCATTATAGATGAGTCGCATGTGACCGTATCGCAAATAGGTGGCATGTATGCTGGGGATAGATCGAGAAAGGAGACACTAGTGGAGCATGGTTTTAGGTTGCCTAGTGCTAAGGACAATAGGCCGCTTACTTACAATGAGTTTGATGAGAGAGTAGGGCAGGTTATCTACACCAGTGCCACCCCAGGCAACTATGAAAAAGAACATTCTAAGAATATAGCAGAGCAAATCATAAGGCCTACAGGACTCTTGGATCCAGAGGTGAGTGTGAGGCCGGTTAGTCAAGCTATCAAAAGCCAGAAAAATCACTCTCAAAAAGTCCTCGGTTCTCCTTCGTCCGCCGCAGCGGATTCGGCCAGACTTTTCTCGAATGATTTTTCTGGCTATCCCGGCCAAGTCCAAGATTTCATCAAAGAAGCAGAAAAAGATGTAAAGAAGGGTGGCAGGGCCATAGCTACTACACTTACCAAAAAAATGGCAGAAGACTTATCAGAATATCTGAAAGAAAAGAAAATAAAATCAGAATATTTACACAGCGATATAAAAACTATAGAAAGAATAGAGATACTGACACGCTTTAGGAAAGGTGAGTTTGATGTGCTTGTAGGTGTAAATTTGCTCAGAGAAGGCCTAGATCTTCCAGAAGTTTCTTTTATCGGTATTTTGGATGCAGACAAAGAGGGATTTTTGAGGAGCGAGACATCGCTAATACAGATCATCGGCCGCGCCGCCAGAAATGTGGATGGTCGGGTGATACTTTATGCCGACAGCGTTACCGGCTCGATGCAACGCGCCCTCGACGAGACTTATAGGCGGCGCGGCCTTCAGATCGAATACAATGAGAAGCACGGCATCACCCCACAAACTATCAAGAAAGAGATCAAAGACATAACTGATCAACTCCAGCGAGAGCATGGTAAGGCGGTCAGTGCTCTGCTTGCTGTCGATCTCAAACGTGGCGGCAAAGAGGGACTGACTACCTCACAAGTAACAAAGCTTTTGAGGACCAAGGAGAAACAAATGAACGCCGCGGTCAAAGTCCTAGATTTCGAAACAGCGGCGATACTCAGGGATGAAATAAAGGCTCTGGAGGAGATGAAGACTAAGTAGTTGACAGGTTTTTCCCACACAGAACCCCGGCTTTGTTGCCCGGGGTCTTTTATTATCAGAATTTATGGTAAAATGGCCAATTATGGCCAAAAAGGAGCAGAAAAATACATCTGAAGAAAGAATCATAGTAAAGGGTGCAAGGACCCATAACCTAAAAAACATTACAGTAGAAATGCCACGCAATAGGATGGTGGTCTTCACTGGTCTTTCTGGAAGTGGCAAGTCTAGCCTTGCCTTTGACACTATTTTTGCCGAAGGGCAGAGGCGATATGTAGAAAGCCTATCGAGCTATGCGAGGCAGTTCTTACGACAGATGCAGAAGCCCGATGTAGATGAGATAGTAGGCCTTTCTCCTGCCATATCTATCGACCAGAAGTCGCGCTCCAACAACCCTCGTTCTACGGTAGCTACTATTACCGAAATATATGACTATCTGCGAGTGTTTTATGCGCGTGTAGGTCGACCACATTGTCTGGTCTGCGGTGATGAGATAAAAAAGCTTTCAAATGATGAGATCAAGAATTTTATTCTGGATAGAATCAAAAAGGAAGGGAAGTCTTCTCAGAAAGTCCTCGGTTCTCCTTCGTCCGCTGCTGCGGACTCGGCCAGACTTTCCTCAAAGACTTCCCTTCCTTTCCCAACTTACATCGAACTTTTCGCCCCTATAGTGCGTGGTAGGAAAGGAGAGTATTACCAACTACTCTACGACCTTTTGGGCAAAGGTTATACCGAGGTTATCATTGATGGCAAGAGGCAGAGTTTGCGCGAGAGGATAGAATTGCCAAAAACCAAAAGACACGACATAAGTGTGCTCGTAGATTCTATAAACGTCGAAGACTTCAAGACTGACAAAAAGTCCGCAGAAGAACGCCTGTCAGAGTCCTTAGAAAAAGCTTTGAGCGAGGCTGAAGGTTTGGTAGAAGTAGGGTTTAGAGATATAAAAAGCAAGGAAGAAAGTGAGCGGGCTATCATGTCAAACAAATTTTCTTGTCCCAAAGACGGGTATTCCTATCCTGAGATCGAACCAAGGCTTTTCTCCTTCAATTCACCCTATGGAGCATGTCCTGAGTGCAACGGCCTCGGTACAAAGCACTTCTTTGGCGATGAAGTTTGCCCTGTTTGCAAAGGAGCGCGCTTGCGACCTGAGGCTCTGAATGTATTTGTAGGCGGATCAAAAACAAATATCGTAGAATTTACCAACCTTTCTATAGCGGGAGCTTATGAATTTTTGGCTTCTCTTAAATTGACCGATAGGGAGCGCAACATTGCTAAGGTAGTATTGAGAGAGATAGAGTCTCGCCTTTCTTTTATGCTAAACGTCGGCATAGAGTATCTTTCTCTCAATAGGCGAGCTCATACTCTTTCTGGTGGTGAAGCTCAGCGTATAAGGCTAGCTAGTCAGCTCGGAAGCGGGCTGGTCGGCGCTCTTTATGTGCTGGATGAGCCTACTATCGGTTTGCATAGTAGAGACAATGATAGGCTTATAAAAACTCTGCTCGACTTGCGTGACCTAGGCAACACTATACTTGTGGTCGAGCACGATGAAGATACCATTTTTGCCAGCGATTATTTGGTAGATATAGGGCCGGGTGCTGGGGTCCATGGTGGCGAAGTAGTAGCAAGTGGATACCTTGATGACCTTATCACTGCTAAGAAAAATGAGAGCGGTTCTCGTACTCTTGCGTATTTGCGCGGTGAAGATTTTATAGAGATACCTGATGAAAGAAGAGATCAAGATAAAGGCAAGATAGCTATAAGAAACGCAAATATTTTTAATATAAAAGACATGAATGTGGACATACCCCTTGGTAGGTTTGTGGCTATAACGGGGGTATCGGGGAGCGGTAAATCTAGTTTGGTATATGAAGTGCTTTATAAAAACTTACAGGCTAGGTTTGAAAGGAAGTATAGGTCAAACCAGACACACAACTGCTCTTCTTTTACTGGTACCGAATATTTGGGTAGAAGCATACTGATAGACCAGTCGCCCATAGGTAGAACTCCGCGCTCAAACCCTGCTACATATACTGGAGCATGGAGTTTTATCCGTGAGCTTTTTGCGGAGACTGCGGAAGCTAGAGTTCGTGGTTGGGGACCTGGTAGGTTTTCTTTCAATAGAAAAGGTGGTAGGTGTGAGACCTGTGAGGGGAATGGAGAGATAGCGGTAGAGATGCACTTTTTGCCTACTGTATATGTACCTTGTGATGTCTGTGGAGGCAAAAGATTTATGAAAGATACTCTGGAGGTAAGATATAAGAAAAAAAATATATATGAAATACTCCGGATGACAGTAGAAGAATCTTTGAATTTCTTTATCGACATACCAGCTATATACGACAGACTAAAAACTTTGAACGATGTGGGTCTAGGTTACTTAGAACTCGGTCAGAGCGCTACTACTCTCTCTGGAGGAGAGGCTCAGAGAGTCAAGATATCGAGTGAACTGTATCGGCCTCATGTGCAGAAAACTATCTACATACTCGATGAGCCGACTATCGGTCTGCACTATGACGACGTAAGGCGACTTATCGAAATACTCCAAAAACTTGTCGACAAAGGCAACACTGTGCTTGTGATCGAGCACAATTTAGATTTGATAAAATCTTCTGACTACGTCATCGACATTGGGCCCGAAGGTGGGGAAGGTGGTGGCAAGATAGTAGCCAAAGGTACACCAGAAGAAGTGGCCAACAATAAAAATTCTTATACAGGTAAGTATCTAAAGAAGGCTTTGAAGATGTAAAAAATATAAAAATAGAGAGCCCGTCGAACGTTGTGTCCGACGGGCCATGCACTGCCACCTATTTTTTCGCGAACCTGGTGGCCCGGAACCATCTCCCCACTAGCGATAAATTAACCGACAACTAACCACCACTAAATCTTGCTCATTGACCTGTGGTGGGGTGCTCAGCAGGGAGACTACCCTCTTATTATTTCCCTTGATTGAGCAAACCAAGGAACGTTTCGGCCTTCGGGTTTTTGGCCTTACCTGCTATGTATCATAACATAACCACAAAATATGTCAAGCATTTTTGGTAATGTGCACACACATTTGGCGGTTTCCCCTAGAATGGGGGAATGAGCATAAC
>CAZJPJ010000003.1:43768-92081 GCA_964548205.1 uncultured Candidatus Saccharibacteria bacterium | reverse complement strand
CCGCTTGAGCTCCGTGAAAGCGGAGAGTGAGGCGTAGTTTTTCTAATAAAAACGTAACGCGGATTCGAAGCCCGATTGAGATTTTTTATAAGATAAACGATATAAAAAATCCAATTGGGGTACTGAAACTGTAAGTTTCGAATCCCTCACTCTCCGCACATACAATCCAAAACCCCCTCTTCCTACGGAAGAGGGGGTTTTGTCGGAGCAATATTATCTTCGGTTGAAGCTTCTATTACCACCACCGGTGCGGGGAGCTTGCTCCTGAGCGATATTGACCTTAAGGGCCCTACCGTCAAGTTCTTTGCCATCCCACATCTCGATTGCCTTTTGAGCTTCTTCTTCAGTCGACATCTCAGCAAAGCCGAAACCTCGAGAACGTCCAGTCTCACGATCAGTGATGACCTTAGCACTCTCTACTGTTCCACACTGCTCAAAAGCAGACTTCAGACTGTCATCGGTAGTACTGTAAGACAGGTTACCGACATATAGCCTTTTTGACATGAGTTTATATGATTAACAACTAACATGTAAGCTGACCTCTTCTTTTTGTTACTAACCAACTAGCTTACACGCTACTAGGACCAACAAAACAAGATTCTTACACTTGGCGTATAGTATACTATAAGTTATAGTTTCTGTAAATAAGGAAAATGGGTATGAAAAATAGAGGCAACACCAACCTAATTGTTATCTTAGTCATATTTGTAATCGGAGCTTTGTTTTACCTCTATTATCCTGAGCAAATCGAGTACCGAAACCCCAAAGTAGAGAACGAAAAAATTCTGAGCAACACCGAAACTATGCCAAATTCTGCTTTAGAAAAACAAGGCACAGCTACAAGTACAGGACACGCAAGCACTAGCACACAGCCGATATGATAGAGCATATAAACCTAAATACAGAAATCGAAAAGATCGCCCGTCTATCCCCTTTACAGAAAAAAGCTCTGAAAAAAATGGGTCTTGTAAGTATTGGTGACCTTTTATATTTTTTCCCAACACGATATGGCACAGCAAAAGAAGTACGCAGTATCTCAAATATAAAAGTAGATGAAGAGGTTGTTGTATACGGCAAGGTAGACAAACCAAACACCGGCAAAACATGGGGCTCTCGCACTCCCAAAGCAGAAATGTATGTAGATGATGGCAGCGCCCGAGTGCGACTTATCTGGTTTAGCCAGCCATATATAGCCAAGATGTTTGGAGTTGGATCTTTGGTCCGAGTAGAAGGAAAAGTGTCAGCTTACAAAGAAAGTCTGACTATGGTAAACCCAAAAATAGAGAAGGTGGCAAAAGTGCCAGAAGGTGGGAGCGACTCACTCTTTGCAGATAGTAGTCTAAGTACACTAGAGCCTACGTACAGAGAGAGCAGAGGCATAACATCCAACTGGATATACCATATGATCCAAAAAGTATTTCGCTCTGGAGTCCTTGAAGAGACAAAAGATCCTATACCAGAAAAGATGCTCGAAAAATATTCTCTCCCCTCGCTAAAGACGAGCCTTGTCTGGATACATACACCAAAAAATGAAAAAGATGCTCTAGCAGCCCGCAAACGATTTTCATTTGAAGAAATACTACTTATCCAATTGGATCGCCAAAAGGAAAAGATGCTCGCTCAAAAAGAGAAAACATTCCAGATAAAAAATGATAAGCCCACCATAGATGCTTTTGTGGACAGTTTTGGCTTCCCTCTGACTTCCGCTCAAAAGAAGAGTGTAGACACGATACTTTCTGATTTCAAAAAAAGTTATCCCATGTCACGGCTACTCGAG
The DNA here is from genome assembly GCA_964548205.1 of uncultured Candidatus Saccharibacteria bacterium. Lineage (GTDB taxonomy): Bacteria > Patescibacteriota > Minisyncoccia > Phycocordibacterales > WO2-35-19 > CAZJPJ01. Next base: position 90,304 of record CAZJPJ010000003.1, on the reverse strand, counting down.
GGAGACGTCGGTAGCGGCAAAACAGCAGTGGCCGCTGTAGCCTCTTACGCTCTGGTCACCACCCCCCCGCCTGACCGTACATATGGCAGCCTGCAAGTGGCTTATATGGCTCCGACAGAAATACTTGCAAACCAACACTTTGAATCATTTATAAATTTATTCAAAAAATACAACATAGCCATAGGTCTTATCACTGGAAGTGGAGCAAAAAAATTTCCTGCAAAAACTGTAACTAAAAATGGAGAAGTGCATTATACAGATATATCCAAAAGCCAGCTAAAAAAATGGGTAGAGAATGGTGAAATACCTATACTTATAGGCACTCATGCATTGATACAAAAAAGTGTCATTTTCAAAAATCTTGGTCTTATAGTGATAGACGAGCAACACCGCTTTGGAGTAAAACAAAGAATGCAGTTGCGCAAAAAACCGGGCCTAACACCACACCTCCTCAGTATGACTGCTACTCCGATCCCAAGAACTCTGGCCCTAACTGTATTCGGTGATTTAGATCTATCATTGTTAGACGAACTACCCAAAGGGCGCAAAAGGGTCAATACACAGATAGCACTAGAGAAAGATCGAGAATCGGTATATCAGAAAATCAGAGAAGAATTGAAAAAAGGTAGGCAAGCTTATGTCATCTGCCCAAGAATAGAAGCTCCAGACATGTCCAACGAACTTGCAGTGGATGCCAAATCTGTAGAAGATGAAGCAAAAAGACTCCGAGAAAAGTTATTTAAAGATTTTCGTATTGCTACTTTGACCGGCAAACATAAACCAAAAGAGAAGGAAAAGATAATGCAAGATATGCATAGCCATAAGTTTGATATCTTGGTGGCCACAAGCGTAGTAGAAGTAGGTGTAAATATTCCAAACGCTACAGCGATGATCATAGAAAATGCTGAAAGATTTGGACTCTCCCAACTGCACCAGCTCCGAGGCAGGATAATGCGCAGCAGTCATGAGCCACACTGCTTTGTCTTTGCTCAAACAAAAAGTCAGAACACCATAGATAGACTTAGATCATTTGTAAAAGCAAAAAATGGGTTTGAACTTGCAGAGATGGATATGCAACAAAGAGGCATTGGAGACCTCGTAGGAATAAAACAATGGGGCATCTCTGACTTGGCCATGGAAGCTCTGCGCAATATAAAAATGGTTGAAGCAGCAAGAGAGGAAGCCCAAAATCTTCTACATGAAGATTTTGGGCTAGAAAATCACCCCCTACTTAAAAACAAACTGGCCCAAAAACAAGCCGCTCTGCATATGGAATAATTCTTTTCTTGTCCGCCCGCTTGGATTCGAACCAAGGACCCCAGAGGTATAAGCTCTGTGCTCTAACCAACTGAGCTACGGGCGGGAATTTATATATACTTTACAATAGATACGAATATACCAAAGAATTTAGGAATTGAGAAGAAGTACCCGACTAGTTGCAAGTAGTAGCACTATCAGGGTGGGCAGTAGGGTGATCTGCAGCACTTAGCTGGCCAGAAAAACCTTCAGAATCTACACACCAAAATTCTCCGGTAGTACTGAGAGAAGCAGACACTACATAACTATCGTATGCCGACGAACATCTAAGAGTGGTACCTATAGGATAATTTGCAGTATCAGTAAGTTGAGACATGTTGGTAGTAGTATCGACAAACATAGAATCAAGAGTGGTACAATCACTTGCCACATCGCCAGCAGAGCCATTGTAAGAATTGTTCTGGTCTACATAGACAGAAGCCACATCTCTTACTCCAGCAAGTTGGGCTTTGACTTTGGCATCTCTAGCTCTTTCCCTTGCAGCATTGAGACTAGCAAGAACTATAGAAGATAGTATACCGATAATAGCTATGACTACTAAGAGTTCGATAAGTGTGAAGCCTTTTTTATTCTTTTTCATAGAAAAATTATACACCATTCTTCTTTTTCAGTGAAATACCATGAGACACAAGCATCTGTTCGAACTCATCCTTTTCTATAGTCTCAACCTCGATCAATCGTCTAGCCACTGCATCAAGAAGAGGTCTGTGTTCTGTGATGATATTCAGAGCTCTATCGTACGCATCTTTCATTATTTTTGAGACTTCTTCGTCTATAGTAGCCCCTACTTGTTCTGAATATTCTTTTTCTTCCACACTTCTACTGCCGAAGAGTACCTTACCCGCAGGCCCTTCGAGCGCCACCGGACCCAACCTCTCTGACATACCGTACTTTGTTACCATATCTCGCGCCATAGCAGTCGATACCTGCAAATCATTTGAGGGACCTGTGGTCAAATCTCCGAAAACTGTCTTTTCTGTGACATAACCCCCAAGAGACATAGCGATATCGTCTAGAAATTCTTTTCTGCTTTGAAGTTTTCTATCCTCTATCGGCAATTTCAGTGTATAACCTGCCGCCCTACCTCTACTTATGATCGATATCTTGTGCACTGGATCTGCGTGTTGCAAGACACTTGCAACTACCGCGTGACCAGCTTCATGGTAGGCTGTGATCTCTTTCTCCTTGTCAGAAAGGATATGACTCTTGCGTTCAGGACCGAGCATCACCTTCTCGATCGATCTTATAAGATCAAACTGAGCTACTTTGGTGCGATTTTCTCTAGCGGCTAGTATTGCTCCTTCGTTCATAAGTGAATAGAGATCAGCGCCACTAAAGCCCGGAGTGCGCTCAGCGATAAGAGCCAGATTTACATCCTCAGCAAAAGGTTTTTGTTTTGCATGTATTTTTAAGATCTCTTCTCGATCATTTCTATCAGGTAGATCTATAGTAACCCTTCTATCGAACCTACCCGGTCGAAGTAGTGCGGGATCGAGTACATCAGGCCTGTTGGTAGCTGCCATCACGATAACTTTTTCATTTGGTTCGAACCCATCCATCTCTACCAGTATCTGATTGAGAGTCTGCTCTCTTTCGTCATTACCTCCTCCCATACCTCCACCCCTCACTCGACCTACTGCATCTATCTCATCCATAAAGATAATAGCTGGCGCAGTCTTCTTGGCTAGAGCAAACAAGTCTCTGACTCGCGAAGCTCCAACCCCCACAAACATTTCTACAAACTCAGAGCCAGAAATAGAGAAGAATGCTACCCCAGCTTCCCCTGCCACCGCTCTAGCAAGCAAGGTCTTACCTGTACCGGGGGCACCCATAAGCAATATACCTTTTGGGATACGGGCGCCGATCTCAATAAACTTTTTTGGATTCTTTAGGAAATCAACAATCTCAGTTAGTTCTTCTTTGGCTTCTTTGCAACCCGCCACATCCTTGAATGTCACTCTCTGTCTTTGGTCGTCGGCCGGTATCATCCGAGCGCGAGATTGACCGAAAGAAAAAGCTTGCATCCCCGCCCCTCGTATCTGACGAGACATCATCCAGATAAATACTGCTATGAAAAGTACTGGGAAAATAATAGGTGAAAGGTTGAACAACCAAAACAGAAAACCACCTCCTTGATCTACCTTTATGTTTACTCCTGAAAGCTCTTCTGTCGTAACACCATAAAACCCGAGTGTCTCCACTATACTAGTGCCTTCCTCTTTTTTAGAAGTCTTGACTGTATCATCCTTGAAGACTGTCTCTAGGTTTGCGCTTTTGACCACTATCTCTTTTACCTCACCTTTTCTAACAGACTCTGAAAGAGTCGAGAGACTGATCTCCTCTTTTTTTGTAGAATTTTCTGAAATGTATGAATACAGAGATACTAGAAGCAAAAGAACAAGAAGACTAGTCATAAAATTGCCCCAGAAAGAATTCCCGATTTTTTTGCCACCACCTGTCGTTGGTCTACCCTTTTCTTTTGGTTTTGTCTCCTTCTTTGTCTTCATTGGGCTAAATATAACATAAAGATAGGGCTTTGTGATATTATTGCCAAATGGCTTTGATACAGAACAAAAAAGCTTTTTTCGACTACGAAATACTCGAAAGATATGAAGCCGGTATCGAGCTTCTTGGACATGAAGTAAAGTCATTAAGAAAAGGCATGGGCTCACTACTTGGCGCACATGTACTAATAAGAGGAGGAGAAGCCTTCGTCGTAAATATGCAGATACCGCCATATCAAACAGCCAACACTCCAAAAGAATACGATGAGCTACGACCCCGAAAACTACTACTTGCTAAGAAAGAAATAGCAGAAATACAAAAAACTAGTGAACAAAAGGGGTTGACAATAGTACCCGTTTCGGTGTATAATAAGGGTAGGAAACTAAAGATGGAAGTGGCTGTGGCAAGAGGAAAGAAAAAGCACGACAAACGCGAGTCCATCAAGAAAAGAGATACTGAACGGGAGATAAGACGTTCATTGACAGACTAGACGACCATTCGCGCGAAGTTTATCTAGCTCCGACGTAAAATCGGAGTGCTGAAATTTACATCTGCATTTCACGCAGGTAAATTTCGCGGGGATGATCGGCCTAGACAATAAGAAAAGCATGCAAAATGCAAAAGAGAGCTGTAGTAACTCTCAAAAAGGCTACACTCGATAACTGCAAACAAAGTTGTCGCAAAAGCTAAGTCTGTAGTTTCTCCATATTTTGGAGCTACTGACTTCGCTTTCTCTTACGCTAGAGCCTAAATTTAGGCCGGCCTGAGAGACATAAGTTCTTGTCATGTCTCGTAGCAGGAAACTTGTGTAATAAACCCGAGACTTTGGGTCTTCAATGCTTCGTGAAGATCTGAAATGTAGAAGCTAGGATGTTTGAGATCTTGTTTGTTCCATACTCAAATGTCAGAAACCGCCGCAAGGCAATTGTAACAAACTATCTTTTGTAGAAATTTTGTATCTTCCTTATTGCACGGCGGTTCGATTCCGCCCATCTCCACATCTTGAGAATTGTTAGTTGAAATTGTCTCAAATAGCCCTACAAACTTGGACTTTTGAGCGGTTTCAAAACCCAAGTCTGGGTGATACGCCAATTTTTCCGCAAAGACTAGTTTTAGGACTAGTCTTTTTGCGTTTATATTCTCAGTTTCCCAAATAACTAAAGGGGTTTTTAAGAAATCCAAAGACTACTTCAAGAGCGGTTTCAAAACTTACAGACGAAACTCCTAAGCTCCTAAGTTTTTCCTGCAGACTCTCGCTTTCGTTTTGTGACTTGATGATCTGACTTTCATACACACGTGCCAACTTTTCATCCATAGCTTTTACAACTCTATCTGATAGAACATCAATTTGCTTTTTAATGTCAGTAAGCTGTCTCTCGAGTCGCGACTGTTGCCCGTCTTGGTCACGGACCTTTTTCTCCCACAAATCTAGCGCTACGGCTTTGGCTAGCTGGATTGCCCCAGACTTTGGATACACAACCTTAAGAAGGTCCTTAAAATCCTTATCCAATCGATCCGCGCTAATACTTTTATTGTGACGTACACAAGATGGCTTGTTGCAACGATATAAACGATACATTTTTGTTCGACCTCTACTCCAACTGCCAGTCATTGGATGTTGGCAAAACGGACAGAGTATAAAACCTCTTAGCGAGAAATCGAGTGAATCACTAACCCGTTTGTGAACCTTATACTTACCATTCAGTTTTGTTTGAACCTTTTCATATACTTCCAAACTCACAAGCCCTTCGTGTTGAGCTTTCCGCCTACTAACTTCCCATTCATCTCGTTCAACATAACCTGCGTACACAATACGTCGCAACATCCGGCGCACACCTTCCTGAAAAATTGGTTTGTTGTCGTTGTAGCCAGAATTCCTCAAAAAATCTACTACATCCGCCTGGCTTAAAAAACGATCAGAAGCAAATCCCTCGAATGCCTCACGAATTAGGCTGGCTTTAGGTTCTAGGGGTTTGAGTATTTTCCCATGCAACGGATCCCTAAATTGCTCATAGCCTGGCGGAGGGAAAAATGGCCAATAACCACTCTCAAGCCTGGCTTTTTGTTTTTGAATTACCTGACGACGATTAGTCTCTCGATGATATTGGTTCTGCGCAGCCATTATTGTCTCGACCAGCTCACCTTCCGGAGTATCTTCAAAATTAAAGTTGAGGCATTCACGTTTGATCTCTCGGGCATCAAACGCCTGCCGTAGTTTTAGGTGAAAGACTGTATCTCTTGCAAATCGACTAAGATCATCAAAAACCACTACGTAATCCTTGTGTAGGTGATTATCAACGTAAGCTAGCAACTCTTTCATTGCGGGCCTCTGCATAAAATCACCGCCACCACTAAAACTATCTCTAAACACCTTTTCAACTTCATAACCCTTGGAGCGCGCATGATCCCTGCAGCGATGCTCTTGACTATCAAGGCCATGGCCTTCTTTCGCTTGTCGTTCGGACGACACGCGACAATAAATTAATGCTTTTGTTTTATTTTTATTATTCATGTTATTTATTTTGTTTATTACACACATTACTAAGTTGGTCCAAATTATCTAGAGAACTTTCTACAAGTGCATAGACAGCATCACGAAAGGCCTCAATCTGAACGTCAGACATGAGTTCAACCTCCTTACCCAGTATCTCTCTACATTTGTTTATTGAAATTCGCTCCACATTGTTAATAAAATCGCGAAGCGTATCTACCCGGCACCTACCCGGCCTCATTACATACAAAAAACAAACCCTTATCTTGGGCTGCTATTTAAATAAAAAATCAGTTTGTTAACAGGTACAGCGAGCCACGACGTTAGGGGGTGTACCCCTTCGGTACCTTCAAGAGAACTGACGATGCACAATAAGACCCAGTGTCTTTACTTTGTATTAAATCCGAGCCCAGTACACTGAATCGCTCATTAACTTTGTCACGAAGCTGACCTACAGTAGTGCGTATTCTTTTGGGATTCGAGTCTAGCTTTTTAGCTAGCTGTGCAGCCGACATGTACCCCCCTTGCTTAGCAAGATAGTAAATTAATTTATGCCTTAATGATCCACGCTCGATTGAGTATGGTGGTAATTCACTATCTACCAGATACAAATTGGCTTCTTTATCTAAAATAAATGAGTGGCGACTAGTTTCTTTTCTGACTTCTTCTAGCTCAACTTCCTTTTCTGCAATGTATTTACCTAGCCTTTTTGGATTGTCTATACTAATACCCAAGAGATCACTTTCTTTTTCACCACGAAGCTCAGAAGTTGTAATTTCAAAACCAGGAGAAAGCTCCTCCTTCACACGCTCCAAAGCAATTAAAAGAGTTTCCAAGTTATCTAGTGAAGCGTTGAAGTCTATCAATTGAGTCCTCCAAATTATCGTGGATTTACTACCCGGATGCACGTTAAAAGCCTGACGCATAATTTTTGCAATAAGCAATTTTCGCTCAACATGCTTTTCCATTGAGTCCTCTTCGAACATGTTTATATTATCGTGTGTTTTCGTATTGATTGCCAATAAAATCAAGTGAAATGCCCATTTTTATAGTATAGAAATAGTGCATTTTAGGGTGTAAAAAGTCCAAGATCATTTTTTAAATATGCTTAAATATAAGGGTTTCCTAAATAATCCACTTCCGACTTTTACCTGATCGATTTTGATAGTTTTATGGTGTAAAAGTCCGTGTTTTATGCCGTAAAAGTCTTGAGCCGTTTTCCAGATAGTATTTATATTAAAGGCTTTTTAGGAAATTCCTTTTAGACTTTTACGGTTTTTGGTCTAAGACTTTTGTTTCTACGAGGCTCCTGAACCGCACACGATGCCCAACACTGCGATTTTAAGGCCAAAATCGATATAGTGGCCTAGTTAGGCCATTTTTGTTTATTTGTCCGTTGACACCTTGACATTTATATTATATGGGTGTATAATATAGAAAGGGAGTTAAAAGTACCTTAAGGAGACATACGACAATGATCGGACTTTCCGTTTCTTTCTGTGTTCGTGATCTGGCAGCCGGTAAGGTTGCTATGGAAGATGTGCAGAAAATCGTGGCCGGTACCCGGATCCCGAGCTGGAGGAAGATGAAGAGTCTGATCCAGCGGTATCTCGAGGTTTACTGGCGCGACAATCCGGCCGAGTGCGAACGTATCGTGCGACAGCTCGTCGCCAATACCAAGCGTGCTACCCGTGGCCAGAATCCCGGCGGCCCTGTGATCGAACAGCCCCGGCTGCGCAAAGGTGGCAGAGCACCACTTCTCGCCGGTCCCAACGGGTTGACTCACTGGGTCAACTCCGAATCGGAGATCCAGTGGTGCAACTAATTGTCTCGAGCCGAGCAATCCGCAAGGAAAGCTCGGCTCCAGTACCCAGATCGCAATCGAAGTTTGATTGTGAGATGAGATTCTGGAGAGGAGTTCTTTACATGAAAGCAAAAGCATTCGCAGACCTGGAAAAGGCTGATGTTGTAACTCTTGAGGAGCTTCAAACTTCTCTCGAGGACTACGCAGCCGGCGGCTGGGCGATTTCATCGCGAGTCGTTAAGGTACTTGTCGACAAGGTGGATCCTTCAGTCGATGGGTTGGATGTATTGATCCGCTCTGCTTCAAAAGGGTTAGACATCCAGATGAAGCGTCGCGCAATGCGAGAGGTTCCAGAATATCAGGACCTCTTGTACTACTTGCAGGGCAAATCCATTGCCAAGATGGAAGCGAACTGGCCGAAAGAAGCCATCATCACTGTGGGTGCTCGAGTACTCAGCCCGGCCCAGTCTGCATCGGTCCGAGTCGCTGTGAGCAGTATGCTCATGGAGCTTCAGGACCCGGAACATCGTCAGGCGCTCGGAGAAATCGCCGGAGCGTATGAGGCCCGACTCAGGGAAGTCGAGCTGTTGCTTATCGGTGACATCCAAAAATCTGGCAACTGATCAAACCGCCCACACCGGGACAAAATCCGGTGGAGGGCGGATTTTGTTTATCTAAATTATTGAACAGGATTGCTCAACTTAACATCCTGTCTTGTTGCCCAAACTAGAGCGACCACCCAACCTATAAAAGTCCATCCAAGAAATAAGTTCAGCATGACAATTGCTGTTGTGTCTGTTTTCTTTTTTATAATCGCTACAGTTGTTGGCACAAAGTATCCAACAGAGATAATGCTTAATAAAATTGCTAGTGTTGCTCTCATAAATTTACATTTATTTGGTAAATCGTGGAGAGATTTTTATACAAAAAGCCCACCACGTGGCTACAGCTTGCGCCGTACGCACCAGTTTCCCGATGCGGCAGGTAATGCGACCCCATGATGGGTTCTTTATGCACTACCTGACTTTAGATCATGCCAATTTCTTGGTTTAGATCCTGCTCTTGCGAAGCTATTCAATTGTCTTTTTTATTCTAGCTCTTACTTAGAAAATAAGCCATATCTACTGTTTTTTCGTGGAATAAAGAGTATTATGTCGTCATGAGATTAGCCGAAGTAATCATACACAACTTCAGAAGTTTACACGATGAGAAATTTTCACTTCTTGATTATTCACTCTTAGTAGGAGGAAACAATGCTGGCAAGAGTGCTGTAGTTGATGCGATTCGTTGTTTTTACGAGAAGGACGGGTACAAATTCAAGAAGGATCGTGATGCCTGCTGGATTCAGCCTGCTGATTCTAGTGAATCATGGATTGAACTTACCTATCATCTCACAAAGGATGAGTGGGATTCTTTACCAGACTATTGCAAGCTCCCCAATGAACAGCTAAAAGTAAGAAAGTATTTCCTTACGGACAAAAAGAATGCTTCTGGAGATAAGATGCAGGACTCAGTTTATGCCTTTAAAAGTGATGGTACATTAAACGACGAACCCTTTCACGGCGCCAAATCGGTACAGTTGGGAAAATTTGGAAAACTTGTCTATATCCCAGCTGTAAGTACGGTTGATGATCATGCAAAGTTAAGTGGACCTTCTGCTTTGCGAGATTTATTAAATGATGTTCTTGAAGATGTAATTGCTAAAAGCACTGCATTTACTGAATTTGAAAAAAACTTTGCAGTATTTAGTTCGTCTATTAAAACAGACAAGGGAGCAAGCGGCAGATCTGTTGAAGGACTTGAATCGGAATTAAACACTCGAATTAAACCATGGGGAGCGATGTTTCGACTTAAAATAAGTCAGCCAACATCTGCGTCTATTGTTAAAAATCTCATAGAACAAGAATTTGTAGACTCAAATCACGGAGAAGTCCAATCGATTGCTCAATACGGATCCGGTTTCCAACGCCAATTTATTTTTGCAATTATTGATGTTGCAGCACAATACACAACAGTAAAGGTGGCCAAGAAAAAAGAGTTTTCCCCTGAATACACTATTATTCTTTTTGAAGAACCAGAGGCATTTTTACATCCACCTCAACAAGAGAGTCTGTCACATGGTCTACAAAAATTATCTGAAAGGCTCGATACACAGGTTCTATGTTCAACTCACTCCCCTCATTTTGTCAGTAAAAATGCTAATGAATTAAGAGGGCTGATTAAGCTCAATAAGCCAGATGGTCTGACAAAAATAAAACAAATTGATGAAGAAACATGGAATCATGTAGTTGAAACTAATCAGGTTTTAAATGACATTGCACAAAAGTACCCCACTCTTAAAGCCAGGTTAAGTTCCGATGATTACTTACCAGAAATGGAGGCGATAAAATACTTTTTATGGCTTGACCCAGAACGCTCAGGATTATTTTTCGCTAAGCATGTTTTGTTGGTAGAAGGACCTTCAGAGCGCGTACTGATAACACGCCTAATTGGTGATGGAAAACTTAAATATAGTGAAGGAGATGTTACGGTAGTGGATACAATGGGGAAATACAATACTCATCGCTTTATGAATCTACTTACAGCTTTCGGCATATGTCATTCTGTAATAGTTGATAGTGATAAGGATTTAAATGAACACAAAGAACTAAATGCTCTCATTCGCGATACTGCTTCCGACCTAACCAGAAGTATTACTTTTATTGATGGCGAGCTAGAAGATGCACTAGGTATAACGAAACTTCCAAAAGAACAATCTCATCGTAAGCCTCAATACATTATTATGCAGTATGAAAAAAACGAAATTCCAGCTGATAAGATAGATACATTTTGTGTCTTGGTAAATGATTGTCTTGATGATAAGAAGGTCCCTTCTATCAAAACCTAATCAGCTCCTTGGCATATTTGCCTAACCCTGTTTAATTAACAATATGTGATCTCCTACACCGCTATTTCCTTGCTGGAATTGAGCAAATTGGCGCTTTTTATTAATTCGTACGCTTCAAAAATATAGCTCTCTAGCTGGTTCCAATTCTCCGACAGGGTGTCCACCACTACGCTTTCGTCGCAAAGCTCCTCAAGCTTCGCGGTGCAAGCACTAACACGACCCGCCTCAATGGCGGGTTTTGTATTTCCAGGGTATTAGAATATAATCAATACTTGACAGATTGTCGTAATAGGCGTATAATAAATAGTGGGACGCCACTGATGGGAGATTTACTCCTCTTCATCATTGCAATGTATATTTTTTTGAACGGATTTGCATGGGCCTTTGGGTTTTTCTTTGGAAAACCCCAACAGGCCGTCATCCGTTTTAACTCATGGCTTTTTCGTGCAAATTGCAGCGGCCTAGGAGCATTCTTCATCGCTCTTGGCCGCGCGATCAAACCCTAGGGAGGTATTATGACAGGCGGCGAAAGACAAACAAAGCTTCTCAAGAAGCTATTGGATCGCACCCGAGAAGGACGGGTGCAAGACTGGCCAGAAAGAATTGCCGAAATTATACGACAAGTCGGCTACCCACTGGAAACCATCTGTTGGCAGGGTAGCCCAGAGGAAATTGCATTTTACGCATTGTGTAAAATGTACGCACAAAATCTTAAAGAATTCGAAGCCCTCGAAAAAGCTCTCACATGATCATCCCCCCCCCGCCCCGCTTGAGACCGCTCGTCTCGGCGGGCGGTTTCTTTTTATATACTCTTGACTGCCTTCTCAAGACGAGGAAGAATTTCTAACTTAAAGGTAGGGAGGTTTAGGAAATATTCTATCTGGTTTGCCTTACTGTCCACCTTCAGAGACTCGAGCCAATAATTATAACCTTCAGGCTCTGGTTCTCTAAACAAGATACACTTGTACAGTGACTCTACAAAATAAGAATCGGAAAAAGTATTTTGGTAACCATAAAAATATCTGAAAGCGTTTGAGACACTAAGCTCATCGGCCTCAATTTTACCCGACCAATAACTGACACCTGCGGCATCCGGCGCATCATTTTTTAGAACACAGGAATATAAATGTCTAACAAAACTTCCGATATCAGCAGGTTCGCTATATGTTTTGTACTGTTTTGGTTTCCAATTACCCTTCAAATCATAGCAAAGAGGAGACGGGGTGTTGAAATTATACCGATAGAGCTTGTTAGTCGACACCGACGTATCCAAAACCCCGTTATCGTAGTATTCCCACCTCACGATACCATGACCCTTTGCGTAATACTCCCGCTCGACACCCCTAAAACCTTCTCCCCACTCATATTTTAGTACAATAACATCTTGAACACCGAGGTCTCCACCGAGATTAAATTTTGGAAAATGATACTCGAAAGTAACACTATATGGCCAGCTTCTCTGAGAATTGGTCTTTCTACAATCAAGGGTCATCTCTTCTGCAGTATTATCCTTCATTTCTACCCTCTCTCCGACTTTCATTTTCCTTTTTGCCCATACACCTGGGTTAAATTTGTACGGATGTGCCCCAGTGCTATCAGTTACCATATATATGTTCTTTTCATCGTATGAGTAATGAATAACTTGTTCTGGATCATTCCACTTTTGAAGATAGAACCGGTTGTCGGCAGTCACCACCTGATGCCAAAAGAAACTTTTGTCTGCATTTGCGAGACCAATATTGCTATTGTTTTCGCTTTTTAACATATAATCAAGCATGTCGATCTCTTCCTTATTACTAAAGAAAGTGAGGGCAAGCTGAAGAGAGTTGCTTGTTTTAACTGCGGCAGAATCAGCAGAAAGATATGGTTCGGCAACATAATTTTTTACCAAAGCACCACCTAGACCTACCGGCAAAAATGACAGCAATAAGGATTGGATTATGAAAGAGAGTGTAATATACATTTTATTTTATAACCATAATAATATCAGAATATTTAAAACTATTTATGACTTATGTGGAATGTTTTTAAACTTTTGCCTTGGGGCGGTAACTGATAGCTTCGAGGATATGATTTGGAGTGATATCGGAAGCACCATCTAGATCAGCTATAGTTCGTGCCAATTTCAGAAGTTTGTGATAGCTACGAGCAGAAAGATCTAGGGTCCGAGCGCTTTTGTTCAAAATGTCTTTCACCTCATCGCTCACTTTCAGTATAGTGGTGATGTCACGAGAATTCATCTCTGCGTTTTTATGGATCTTCCTACCTACTTTTTCAAATCGTTCTCTTTGGATTTTCCTGGCTTTTTGTATCTTTTCTCGTATAGGCAAAGATTCACTACTTCCAGATTTTTCAGTCAGCTTATCATGATCTACTTTGGATACTTCAGTCCAAATATCGATTCTATCTATAATAGGGCCAGATATCTTTCTCCTGTATCTCTCAAGTTGCATCGGGCTACAAGTGCAAGGCTTTCCTTTGATGCCAAAGTTGCCACAAGGACAAGGGTTCATAGCAGCAACAAGCAAAAAATCTGCCGGAAACTTGACGCTCCCTCTGGCCCGAGAGACGGTAACATAGCGCTCCTCTAGCGGTTCGCGCAAAGCCTCTAGAGCCTTGGTCTCAAACTCTGGAAATTCATCTAAGAAAAGCACCCCTCTGTGTGAAAGTGTAACCTCACCCGGCTTCGGGTTTGTGCCTCCGCCAATGATAGAAACATAAGATGCTGTGTGGTGTGGAGAGCGAAATGGCCGGAGAGATACCACTTCTCCATCTGATGAGCCAACAAGAGAATGTATCTCGGTGACCTCCATGATTTCATCGAAAGAGAGCGGCGGCAGAACACCAGCAAGGGCTCTAGCTAACATAGTTTTACCGGTACCAGGCGGACCATAAAAAGCGATATTATGCCCACCCGCTGCTGCTATAAGTAAAGCTCTCTTGGCCACTTCCTGACCTTTAATATCCGCAAGATCGAGCAACGCATCACTCCTTGCTGCTATTTTTTTCTTTGCTTCTTTATTTATCCTTTTGTTGTTGTCTGACAGGTGACTGACAACATCATTCAGACTTTCAGCTCCGTATACATCTATACCCTCTATAAGAGCCGCTTCACTGGCATTTCCTTTGGGTACAAATATTTCTTTAAAACCCTCCTCTCTCGCCTTGCGAGCATAGGCAAGTACTCCTTTGATAGCGCGCAACTTTCCATCAAGAGAAAGTTCGCCCAAAAAAATCTTTTTCTCTGGATCAAAGACCGTGTCACCGTTTGCCAATAAATAAGATAGAGCAATCGGTAGATCGAGCCCAGCACCCTCTTTCTTCATCTCGGCTGGAGCAAGCGAGATCACGATCTTATGATTTTTTGATTTTGGTGACTCAAAGCCGGAATTCTTGATAGCTGCACTTATTCTGTCCCTAGATTCTTCTACCGCCTTGTCTGGCAGACCAACAATCGAAAAGGAAAACAGACCTCGAGAGAGATCTGTTTCCACGTCTACAATATAAGGTTTTAGTAGGTTTGCATGTGCACTGTGTACTTTCGCATACGACATCTTATTTCATGTGTTTTTTGCAAGTACGGGCGGATGGGTTGGCCTCCAATCTGTCTTCTTCTATCTCTTCACCGCTTATTTCACAAACACCATAAGTGCCTTTCTCTATTTTGGCTAAAGCATCTTTTACATCATTATATTTATTTTCAAGATCAGTCAGAATGGCCTTATTTTCCTCTAACTCCTCCATACGATCCGCCAATACGTTCTCATCAGCTCCATCTGTTTCCTCTACTGGAGACACTACTGCTACCCAATCAGCAGTGTTTGTAGGGTTTTTTACCCCAACATCAGAAAGTTCTTGTTCCAAAGAAGCGAGCTCAGACTCAAGTTTTGCTTTGTATTTTGATACGTCTATCATAACTATATATTACATCAGGTATACCTATCTTACAAGAGCCCTAGATGCATACAGAGCATTGATTTCTGATACTCCTTTGGTGTTGTTCGTAACCAGTACTGTGTTCTTGTCTAAAAAAGTATAAGCCAATATTTCTTCGTCTTTTTGATTTATAAAAAGTCTGACATCTTTGTTTTTGACTATAGTATCTATCCAGTTACCATCCACATTTGCCGATCCTCCAAATATATAACTAAAATCGCTAGTCATATAAGGCTCCCAATCAAGCATGGCGCTAAAGACTGTTTCAAAATTGTTGAACTTGATTACCATAAACCTTGCATCTGTACCGTCACCAAGACCCCCCAAGACATAACCGTCTTCTAAGTTGCGAACTAGAGCTGTAGGAGTATTAGCTTCTACAAGATCAAGAAGGTCTTTTGTACTAGCCACTTTTGTACCATCAAGGCCGCTAATATCTACAGAGAAAAAACCTCTGGATTCTACTTTGCTTAGCTCGCTTGCTAGGTTATTTTTGTTTACATTGACGATCGATATGTTGTTGTTGATCGGTAAGATGCTTTCTTCGGTAGCCACCTTCTTCACTTCCTTGTTTACAAAAACAGTATAAGCAAAAAACAAAGCATAAGAACCGCTGATGATAAGGACTAGAGCAAGAATGGCTATAAGCAAACTCGGCCTTGTGCTCTTGTTTTGTTTTGCGCTCGGCTCTTCCTTCCTCTCTTCCCTTTTAGCTTTCTCTTTTAGCGCTATAGAAGTAGCTGATTCTTTTTGGCTCCTGATGATATTTGCCACATCTCCTTGGTAAGTACGCAGAGAAGAAAGTTTGGATTTGTTATGCAAAAGATCTACAACACTCTTATCGGTTTTTGCTTTTTTGTCATCCATTTTATATATATTGTAGCAAAAAGATATAAAGAAAAACTATTCTCTATTTCTTTTCTGTTACAAAATTAGGATCAGCATCTTTGATAGAGAGTTTCAGTCTCCCCTTGTCATCTACTTCCTTTATAAGAACAGGGACTTTCATGCCTACTGACAAATACTTTTCTACACGATCCACCCTAAAGTTTCCGATCTCTGAAACATGTACAAGCCCATCAGTTTTTGGCCCAATTTTCACTATAGCCCCAAAATCTGCAATGCGCACAACTTCTCCTACACATTTATCTCCTTGTTTGTACTCTCTTACTATTTCTTCTATAAGGGCTATAGCCTTTTCGCTACCTTCTTTGTTGCCAGTTACATATACAGTACCGTCATCTTCGATATCTATATCTACAAGAGTCTTTTCTTTAATTTCATTTATGACTTTGCCACCCGTACCTATAACCATACCTATCTGATCAGGCCTGATACTCATAGTAAATATCCTTGGAGCATTTGGAGATAGGTCTGCCCTAGGAGAACTGATCTCCTTTTTTATAACATCGAGTATTTGTAGTCTTGCCATCTTTGCTTTTTCCAGTGATTCTTCAAGAATTTTGAGCGGTATGCCATCTACCTTTACATCCATCTGTACAGCAGTGATACCGTCTTCTGTGCCTGCAACCTTAAAATCCATGTCTCCATGCTCATCTTCTGGTCCCTGGATATCGGTAAGGATTTTGTAACCGTCTTCACTCATCATCAGACCACTTGCAATACCTGCTACTGGTTTTTTGATCGGTACCCCAGCGTCTAAAAGAGCAATAGTCGAACCACAAACCGAACCCATAGAGGTGGAACCATTACTAGCAAAAGCTTCAGAAACTATTCTGATAGTGTACGGGAAATTATCTTTCTTTGGGATCACAGGTATAAGAGCTTTTTCTGCCAAAGCGCCATGGCCAATCATCCTTCTGTTTGCTACCCCGACTCTGCCAGTCTCACCAGAAGAAAACGGAGGGAAGTTGTAATGGTGCATAAAGCGTTTTTGTGTTTGAAGCTCCATACCGTCTATGACTTGAGAATCACTTGGGGAACCAAGAGTAAGAACAGAGAGTATATGAGTGCCTCCTCTATAGAAAATACCTGACCCATGCAAGATAGGAGATATGCCACCAGCTTTTGCATATAAGGCCCTGATCTCATCGAAACCTCTGCCATCCACTCTCTTGTTTTCTTTAATAGCCAGCTCGTGAATGTAATCATTTATAGCTGCATGATACATCCCTCTAGCCTGACTCTTGTCTGCATCTGGAAGTTTTTCTTCAAGAAGAGCGAACCACTCTTCTTCTAATTTGTAGATTTTTTCTTTGCCCGCTTCTCCTACTATATCGCCTAAATTGGACATTATTTCTTTTTCGAAAAGAGTTTTGAGCTCTAAGCTCTCTTCTTTTTTCTTTATCTCTTTCTTAGGTTTACCTATTTCTTTGATTATGTCTTCTTGGAATTCTTGTATCCCTATCAAAAGTTCATTTGCTTTATGTAAAGCTTTCATTAAAACTTCTTCTCCAACCTCGTCTGCTCCCACTTCGATCATGTTTATTGTAGAGTCTTTGCCACAAGCTACCAGATCGAGTTCATACTGGTCGTTGTTCTCTTGGCCAAGGACTGATTCTGGAGCCAAAGGATTGCGAATGTCATATGTAGGATTGACGATAAAATCATCGCTCCCAACCATCTTACCTATCCTGACAGCACTTACCGGACCATTCCAAGGGATATGAGATGTACCTAAAGCTAGAGAAGCTGCTATGACACCCAAAACATCTGGATCAGATTTTCCAAGAGAAAGTATAGTGATAACTACCTGCACATCATTGCGCAAAGAGTGATCGAAAAGCGGCCTGATAGTCCTGTCTACTATTCGTCCAGAAAGTACTGCCTCATCGCTTGGCCTACCCTCTCTCCTCAAGAATCTACTACCCAATATCTGCCCAGAAGCATAGAATCTTTCTTCGTATTCCACTGACAATGGGAAGTAGTCTAGATCTTTCTCTCCCTTAGACATCACCGCTGTAGCAAGCACCGCAGTATCCCCAAGCCTAAGTATCACCGAACCATGAGCATTTTCTGCTAAGTCAGTAAACTCTGCTATCAGAGTCTCATCCCCTACCTTTGTCTCGTATCGTTTTATTTGCATAAAAGATAATATAGCACAGATTTAAAATAATCCCCCTGCCCCCTTTACATTAAAGGGGTCAAAACAAGAGAATCAAAAAAGTAGGTCGCTCCCTCTTTAAGATAAAGAGGGAGTCGGAGGGAGATTAATAATTACTTCCTAGCTTCTATGATGCTTGTGGCGACATTGGTCGGCACGATAGCATAGTGATCGAACTCTATGTTGGCACTGCCTCTACCTTCGGTCATTGAACGAAGGGTGGTGACGTAGCCGAAGAGTTCTGCAAGAGGTACTTTGGCACGGACAACTTTTAGACCTGCCCTGTCATCCATACCCTCTATAGCCCCTCTCTTTGATGACAAGTATCCAGTGACATCACCCATAAACTGCTCTGGTACCACTACTTCTACTTTCATTACAGGCTCAAGGATAACCGGTTTTGCCTTCTTTGCAGCTTCTTGGAAGGCTTGCGAAGCGGCAATCTTATAAGCAATTTCCGATGAGTCGACGTCGTGGTAAGAACCGAATGTAAGCTCGCAAGATATATCAGTCATCTTATAACCAGCCACTATACCCCTATCCATCGCCTCCTTCACACCCTTTTCTACCGCAGGGATAAATTCATTAGGGATAACACCTCCTTTGATAGAGTCGATAAATTCAAAACCTTCTTCTCTGTGCACATTTTTCTGTTTCTTTGCACCTTCCGCTTCTGGCTCAAGAGGTTTGATATTGATCTTTACGTGACCATACTGACCTTTACCTCCAGTCTGCTTGATGTATTTGTGTTCTGCTTCAGCTGTACCAGTGATTGTCTCTTTGTAAGCTACTTGCGGAGCGCCAACATTTGCTTCTACGTTGAACTCTCTCTTCATACGATCAACTATGATATCTAGGTGCAACTCACCCATACCCATGATAACAGTCTCGCCAGTATCTGGATCAGATTTTACTCTGAAAGTAGGGTCTTCGTCTGACAATCGATGAAGAGCTGTGCCCATCTTCTCTTGGTCTGCCTTTGTTTTTGGTTCGATACGTAGAGAGATAACAGGTTCTGGGAAAACAATAGTCTCAAGTATTATAGGATTTGTCTCATCAGAGAAAGTGTGTGAAGTCTTGGCGCTTTTCAAACCTACAGCGGCGGCTATTTCCCCAGCATAAACTTTCTTGACCTCTTCTCTCTTATCTGCCTGCAATCTTACTATACGACCCAGCCTTTCTTTGTCACCAGTAGAAGCATTGTAGATATAAGAACCAGCCTCTATTGTGCCCGAGTAAACTCTGAAGAATGTGAGCTGGCCTACAAATGGGTCTGCTTGCAATTTGAAAGCAAGGGCACTGAATGGCTCGCTATCATCGGGGTGTCTTTCTATTTCCTCACCTGTGTTTGGATCAATACCCTTGATGGCAGGGATATCTAGAGGTGAAGGCAGGTAATCAACAACCGCATCTAGTACTAGCTGAACACCTTTGTTCTTAAGAGCACTACCACAAAATACTGGAAAAATTTCATTGTTGACAACAGCCTTTCTCAAGAGTCGCTTCAAATCTTCGAGGGCTATTTCCTCTCCACTTAGATACTTGTTCATATACTCTTCGTCATTTTCAACTATACGCTCCACAAGTTCTGCTCTGTACTTTTCTGCATCAGTGCGCATATCTTCTGGAAAAGCTATCTCTACTACATTATCACCGAGCTTTCCTTCGAAACCATAAGCCTTCATCTTCAAAAGGTCGATTACTCCGTCGTGGTTATCTTCCTCTCCTATTGGTATCTGCATTCTTATAGCTTTCTTTGAAAGTCTGTCGAGAATTGATTTGTATGATTTTTCAAAAGAGGCACCAGTTCTATCGAGCTTGTTTATAAAACAAAGACGAGGAACGTTTGCTTCTTCAGCGTAGCGCCAGTTTGTTTCTGACTGTGGTTCCACACCAGCTACTCCGTCAAAAACACAGACAGCCCCATCTAATACTCTCATCGAACGTTTTACTTCTACAGTAAAGTCTATGTGCCCTGGAGTATCGATAATATTGAACCTAAATTTATTTGCGACATTGTTTCTGTCAGCCTCAGAAAGATATGTAGGTGCCCAAAAACATGTGATGGCAGCCGCTGTGATAGTGATACCGCGTTCTCTCTCTTGTGCCATCCAGTCAGTAGTTGTTTCTCCTTCATGAACTTCACCGATCTTGTGTTGGCTACCTGTGTAGTACAAAATACGCTCGCTGGTAGTAGTCTTACCAGCGTCAATGTGAGCTATGATTCCAAAGTTTCTTACTCTTTCTAATGGATAATCGCGATTCATTATCTAATTTTATTACCTCCTAATATTAATTTATTCAAAAGACCTTTCGACTCGCTAGCTTGCTTTGGGTAATTTTGCTATGCAAAATTACCAAGCGAAGTGGGCAAAGGCTTTATTGGCTTCGGCCATCTTGTGGACGTTTTCCCTCTTTTTTACAGCCTCTCCCTCGTTGTTGTTTGCAAGAAGAATCTCGTCAGCTAGTTTTTGGTGCATAGGTTTACCTTTCTTGCCCCTAGCAGCATCTACCACCCACTTCATACTAAGAAAAGATCTTCGAGTTGGCCTCACTTCTCTAGGTACCTGATAGTTAGCACCTCCCACCCTTCTGGACCTTACTTCCACTGTAGGGCCAGTATTCTTGAGAGCATTGTCGAGTATTTCTATAGGATCTTCTACTTTTGCCTTTTCTTTTATCAGATCAAGAGCATCATAAACTACCTGTCTAGCAGTGTTCTTCTTGCCATCAAGCATGACATAGTTTATAAGCTTCTCCACTCTTTCTAGTCCATACTTTATATCTTTGCCGGCCTTATGTCTGTTTTTTACTGGTCTTCTCATGTCTTTCTATACTTTGGAATTATTTCTTTGCTTTTTTTACACCATAGGAAGAGCGAGATGTAGCCCTATTTGCAACTCCAGCTGCATCGAGCCTTCCTCTTACTATGGTATATCTGACTCCAATATCCTTCACTCTACCGCCTCTCAACACTACCATAGAGTGCTCTTGTAGTGTATGACCAATACCTGGTATGTAAGCGGTTACTTCCATACCATTTGTCAGACGAACCCTAGCAATCTTTCTAATAGCTGAGTTTGGTTTTCTTGGAGTCTTGGTGGTTACTTTGGTGCATACACCTCTTTTGAATGGGGATGAATAGAATACAGGCTGATTTTTGAGTGCATTAAAACCTCGAGCCAGAGCAGTGACCTTGCTCTTCCTCTTTAATTTGTTTCTGCTTTTTCTTACTAGTTGATTTATTGTTGCCATACTCTAAACACAACAGAGCCTACAGGCTCTCATTGGCCCGTATAATCTAATACATATCGGAGAAAAACGCAAATTGTATAATGAAATGAACCCTAAAAAGCATTTAGCCCCGTAAAAAGCTTGAAAATATGGCCAATTATTGGGCTTAGAAACTGCCAGAAGAAAAAAACTACCACTAATACCAGAACTACTCCCATAGCTTCTATAGTCTGTCTAATATAGTAGTACTTGTAGGGAAGCAGAGCGAAAAAAATCTTTGAGCCATCGAGTGGGGGTATCGGCACGAGATTGAATACTGCAAGAGTAATATTTATAAGAATAATATATGTAATAAGTCCGGCCGCAGCTGGCCCAAGACTAAGAGCAATACCTGAACGGATCAATAAACCGAAAACTACTGCCAAAGCGATGTTTGCGGCTGGACCAGCTGCGGCTACTAGAGCTTCGCCCCACTTTTGATTTCTTAAATTATAAGGATTGAAAGGTACGGGACGAGCCCAACCTATTATTATGCCTCCAAAAAGATAACCTAGAAGCGGTACGACAACAGAACCCAGTGGGTCGAGATGTGAAATAGGGTTTAAAGTAAGCCTACCTTCATATTTGGCAGTCTGATCTCCCAAAGCCAGCGCAGCATAACCATGAGCCACCTCATGTACCACTACAGACATTATTAGTATCGCTATTATAAATATAAATTCCATTTTTTCTAAAGCACCAAATCCAAAGTCCGAAGTACCAAATAAATTATAATTTGAAAATTTTAAATTATTTGAAATTTGATGCTTGGTACTCGGAATTTGCTAAAATGCTTTCCCCATGATAGCATTTTAGCCACTATGGCAAAAGTTTGTGCAATAACAGGAAAGTCTTCGAAAGTTGGGGGTGGCTACTCCAACAGGACTCGTGCTACCCAGTTCAACCAGACCGGTCTTCGTAGACGCTATGCAAACATACAAAAAAAGCGTATTTTTGTACCTGAAATCAACAAGACTCTAACTTTGAACCTCTCTGCTGCCGGAGTAAAAACTCTTCAGAAAAAGGGCGCCTACAAGGCCCTCAAGGACGCAGGGGTAATATAACAGCTTTGAGTTGTTAGCTTGTAGCTTTTAGAAATTAAACATTCTTTTTTTTCTGGCTTGAAGCTAAAAGCTAGGACCTAAAAGCTTCAGACTCAATCCGTCGCTCTCAAACATTATCCTCCCACTCAGATCGGTGCGGAGTATTTTTGTTCCAAATTTATCCAAAATATCTAGCACCTCTTTATGAGGATGGCCATACCTATTGTCTTTTCCTGCTGATATAACCACATACTCTGGATTCACAGCTTCCAAATATTCCTCGCTTGTAGATGTACGCGAACCATGATGCCCGGCTTTCAAAACATCGCTCTGAAGCTCTATCCTTCCCAACTTATCTTCAGCAACTAAAAAACTTTCTATCTCTTTAGGTGAATCTCCAGTAAAAAGAAATTCGCTTTCTCCATATACCAATCTAGTGACTATAGAAGCGGTATTGGTCTCAAGAAAATAGGGGTCATACACTGGAAAAAGTATCTCTAATACTGCCCCACTACCCAAATCTATATTCATACCTCTTCGCACCTCTATGTGTTTTATCTTTGCCTCACTTTCTAACTTTTTTACTTTCGACTTTAAGCCCTCATATATTTTGGTCTCTGCGTTGACCCCCGATTCCATAAAGACATCTACTTTGTACCGATCGAGGACATCGTTTAGTCCTTCTATATGATCGCTGTCGGGATGGGTAGCTATGACCACATCGATCTTACGATCATAAAACGGCATCACTTTGCCAAGCTCCCTCAAAACACTCCTATCAGGCCCTCCATCTATAAGCACTTGGTTGCCATTGGGCCCTTCGATAAATATGGCGTCTCCCTGACCAATATCTAGAAAGGCCACCTTAAGAACCGGTTTGATATTCAACAGGAAGTAAACAGATAAAAAGGTACCAGAAAAAAGAATCAGAAGTACAAAAACTTTTATCCTAGACTTAAGTGCCATGTGATATAATGATCTCATGAAAACATTCGAAGCAAAAACATTTAACATACCCTCTCTCAAGGGAATCTCAGCAAAAACCATAGAAGAACACTTAAAGCTATATCAGGGGTATGTCAAACATGCAAATCTTATCAACTCAATGATAGAACAATACGGCAAAGTCGATGATGAAGGAGGCAAATACTCTGTATCAGAGATAACTAGACGATTTAGTTTTGAGTTCAATGGGATGCGAAATCATGAGTATTATTTTTCTGCACTTGAAGGCGGAGCAAAATATTTGAGTGAGGAGAGCGAACTAAAGAAAGCAATAGAAGAAGAGTGGGGCAACTTTGATGATTGGCTTTCACGATTTAAAACTATCGCACTTACTAGAGGCATCGGTTGGGCTATACTCTATTTTGATCCCAAAGAAAGAAGGCTTTTGAACGCATGGGTAGATGAGCAGCACTTGGGCCAACTCTCAAGTTGTCACCCAATCCTTGCTCTCGATATGTGGGAACACTCTTTCGTAGCCGACTATCAACCCAGTGGAAAGAAGCAATACGTAGAAGATTTTTTTGAAAATTTGAATTGGGGAGTTGTGGAGGAGAATTTTAAGAGAGCTGCTTTATAAACACCCCACCCGCCTCGCTACGCTCGGCACCCTCCCCTTGTTCAGGGGAGGGCAGGAGAAATTATAACACTTGACAAGCGTACGGGTTTATATATACTCTATATTAGAACTTCTGCGCGTTCCACTACTTAGCCCGGCGACCCTCTTTTCTCTGAAATAGAGAAAATGGTCGCGGGGCTTTAACTTTTATCCCAGTCGCAACTCTAGACACCCCACCCGCCTCGCTACGCTCGGCACCCTCCCCTTGTTCAGGGGAGGGCCAGAAAGTGTATCAGAGGTGATTAATAATTGTCTTTAAGACCTTTTCTGGATCGTTTTCAATTTGTGTATTGGTAAATCTCAATGTCGTATACCCGAGTTCTTCAAAAAATTTATCCCTTACCGCATCATACTCCTTAGCTTCTATCGAATGGTGCACACTACCATCTATCTCAATAATCAATTTTCTTTCTGAGCAATAAAAATCTAATACGTAACCTCCAACGCTGTGCTGTCTTCGAAATTTGACCCCTATTTTTTTATACCTAAGACGTGCCCATAGCAGACTTTCGCCTAAAGTTTGGTTTTTCCTAAGCTCTCTTCTGCGAGAAGTTAGTCTGTGTATGTTATGTAACTTTACCACTCTCTTATTATACCTCTTGTATCTCTTGCCCTCCCCCGAGCAAGGGGAGGGTGCCGAGCGTAGCGAGGCGGGTGGGGAAAAGATAAAGGCCCTGCAATTGAGGGCCTTAGGGATAGAGGGATCGAGGGATCTGATAGGAGTATACACGATGTTATAATTATGTCAAGCGAGGCGGGTGGGGTTACTCCCTTCTCAACCTCCACCACCCCACCGCATACACTCCATACCAAATAAAGACTGCGTACAGAGGCAGTGAATGTATGGTAAGAGTAGCAAAAGGGAGACTGGCAGATAGTTCTACTATTTTTATAACAAAGCTAGTGACAAAATAAGCAAGCGCACCTATCGGCCAAGATAAGTAGTAGCCGATAAGTGGCACTAACCCAACAAAAGAAGTCAGTGCACCAAGACCCATAGCAAGAGGTATGATCGGCAAAACTATCGGGTTGACCAAAAATGATATTAAAGAAATTTCTCCTGACATTCTGATAAGAAGAGGCAGGATAAATATCTGCACAGCGATAGTGGAAGATACTATTTCTCTTAGGCCATATTTTTCTATTATGAATGGTAGCTTGGTAGCAATAAAACTTGAAACGAAAGGAGAAAAAAGTATGAGCCCCAAAGTAGCCATAAAAGAAAGTTGAAATGAGGGATCGCTAGTAATATATAGTGGGTTATAGAGTAGCATTAGAAAACCTGCTACAAAAAGCCAACGCAAGGCATCTGCCGGCCTGCCTAAAAATCTTGCAAGTATGGCTATGAGAGCCATAATGCAAGCCCTGACCACTGTCGCCCCAAAACCAACCATGAGTGCAAAGAGGGTAATAAAAATACTAGCGACAACAAAACCAAAATTTCTTTTACCGATTTTGTTTGTGACAAAAAAGATGGCCGCCGCAATGATAGTGATGTTGTAGCCAGAAAGCACCACTATGTGTATGAGGCCAACTTTTCTAAAATCATCCAGCAATTGTGCACCTAATGATTGTTTGGCACCAAAGATAAGACCACCAATAAGCGAGCTATTTGGTTCTCCTACTACTGCATTTATTTTTGAAATAAAAGCACTCTTTATATCAAAAAGAATTCGCTTCAGACTAAATCCTCCACTATCCAAAAATTCTATTTCGGGATAAAAGACAACAAAACCTATCCCCTCTTTTCTCAAGTAAGCGATATAATCAAACTCTGCACCATTGTCGTTTATAAAATTTTTTGGCAGATCAAGCCTGCCACCTATTTTCAACTCATCACCATATTTAAAAATCGGCTGGCTCTCAGCTACAACTAAAATTTTGGTATTACTGCTCTGGGACTCTAGTACATATCTGACGCTCCCGTCCCTCATGTCTGGCTCATCTGCCACCCTACCGTCGATAACGACTTTTTCGCCGACAACTTTTTGTAGCTCTGTATCGACACTCGTTTCGACTGCCGACATTCGCAAAAAGCCAACAAAAAAACTTAGTGTAACTAAGAGCAAAATCTTTGAAACTTTTTTGTTTTCTTTATAAAGAACAAGAGCAACAATTGTCAGAATAAAAATCAGAAAAATAATAAAAGAAAAATCATACGAAAAAAAACTTGCTCCCAGTATACCTAGAGCAAATGAGACTGTTGAGAGGTAGAGCATTGTTTTACTTCAAAAACTCTTCGTACTCTTTTCTGCTTCCCTGAAAAAGTTTTATATTTTTATTATCCGCCATACTGGTAGCGAGTACGTCGCAGCGATCGTTGTATTTGTGTCCGCTATGCCCCGCCACTTTCATCCATTCTACATTTCTCTTTTCTACTTCAGTAAGCATCTCCTGCCAGAGATCTTGATTGAGTACGTCTTTTTTATCTCTGGTCCGCCAGCCATTTTTCTGCCAATTGTAAACCCACTCGGTAATCCCCTTTATCATATATTCAGAATCAGAATGTATTTCTATCATGGCATCTGTCGGTGTATTTTTTAGTGCATTTATTACTGCACTCATTTCCATTCTGTTGTTGGTAGTCTTGTCTTCTCTCCCGCCTATCTCAACTACTTGAAACTTTTGGCTTTTGACTTTCGACTCGCCGCCATCATTATTTTTAATAATGATGGCGGCCCACCCTCCCGGCCCCGGGTTGCCTCTCGAAGATCCATCTGTATAAATAGTTATTTGGTCCATGAAACATATCTTATCATAAAAATTTTTTGGAGTTAAAAAAGGTTTCGACGTGAAACCGTTGAAAAATAAGGCTATTTTAGAAAATCGACGATGCGAAGACGTAAGTCTGGCTGTGAACCACGCCAGTAAGAGAGTTCGACATTTGCTATCAAATTTGTAGCTATACCTTCTTTCAAATTATCGCCATACTGATCAGGTGAAGCAAAAAAACTTATGGCACTTAGACTCTTGCTCCCATCACGTATCTTTATATTTAAATGTTCGCTGTTTTTACCAAACCTGTTTATCTTTTCTGGAATAACATTTTCAAAAATAAAAACTGGCTTTTCGTTACCGACACCGAAAGGGGCTAGCTGGTTTATACTGTTTGCAAAATCTATATCTATATCACGAAGAGAAAGCCCAGCATCGACAAGAATATTGTCATCTGGATGTCTTGACTCATTTTTCTCATAAGCTTTTTCTAAAGCACTTTCAAAATTTTCTAGCTGGTCAAAAGAAAGCGAGAACCCGCCTGACATCTTGTGCCCACCAAAATTTTCAAAAGCATCTCCAGCACTTTCCATCAAAGCCACAAGATCAGTCACTCCGTCTGACCGACATGAACCCTTGAACCCATTGCCATTCTCTCTGCCCCAAAGAAAAGCTGGCTTTCTGTATTCTTCAGATAGCGAGTTGGCCACAAGCCCCAGGACTGCTGGTCGCCAATTTGGATTGCCAAGAGTTATAACTTTTTTCTCACCACTACTCTGCCATTTTTGTTTGAGCATTTTCTTAGCTTCTTTGACAATACCGGCGACCAAAACTTTTCTTTCTTTGTTAATACCGTCTAGGTGGTTGGCATAAAGAGAAGCCTCTTCTTCTGTTTTTGCTACGAGCAGATTGAAGGCATCGATCGGGTGCCCCATGCGGGAAGCGGCGTTGATGCGTGGGGTGATAAGAAAGCCAATATCATCTTCTGACAAATTTTGAGAATTTATTTTCAAAATTTTGTATAACTTCTGCAAACCTTTCCTCCGAGTTTTGCGCAAAACTTTGAGACCAAAGTGACTTATGACTCTATTCTCACCAACAAGTGGCACCATGTCAGACAAGGTAGCAAGACCAGCAAGATCGAGTAACCATTTTTCTTGACCATCTCCAAAAGTAATTTTGTTTTTCTTTTTTAAAGTAAAGAGAAGTGCTTCAATTAGTTTCCATACTACCCCCGATCCGCATAATATAGCTTCAGGATATTTTGAATCTTTTAGTTTTGGGTTTACGATAGCAAAAGCTTCGGGCAATTCTTCGCCAGGTTCATGGTGGTCGGTGATGATAACATCGATACCAAGTTTTTTGGCATGCTCTACTTCTTCAATATCTCTAATGCCACAATCGACAGTAATCAATAACTTTGCTCCCCCACTTGCCACTTCTTCGACTCCTTGACTGTTTAGTCCATATCCTTCCAAATGTCTGTCGGGTATATAATTTGCAAAATTGTGAAACTCAATCAGTTTAAAAAAATCGTGTAGTAGAGCTCCGCCCGGTATGCCATCCGCGTCATAATCAGTCCACACTACTATTTTCTCGTTTTTCTCAATAGCCCCCAGTATCCTGTCCACAACTTTCTGCACACCAGAAAGAAGGAACGAATCGTGCATATGGTCATCATAATTTGGATTTAAAAATTTTTCTTTATGTTGATCCTCTACAATACCTCTATTGTAGAGTAGTTGATCGACTATATTGTTAGAAACTTTTTGTTTGACTGTGTACTTCTTGGGCATGGGAGAATAATACAGCTTTTAGCTTCTAGGTTCTAGCTTCTAGAAATACAATTTGATCCCAAAAGCTAAAAGCTATAAACTAAAAGCTATGAATGACTGCATCTTCTGCAAAATCGTAAAAAAAGAGATACCTGCAAGAATTGTCTACGAGGACGAACATTTCTTAGCTTTTATAGACATAAATCCACAGTCTCCCGGACATTGCCAAGTGATACCCAAAAAGCATTATCGTTGGGTTTGGGACGTACCAAAAGCAGGAGCATATTTTGAAGTAGCCAAAAAAATTGCCCTGGCTCAAAGAAAAGCTTTCGACACAGATTTCATACTTTCAAAAGTTTTCGGTGATGAAGTCCCCCATGCTCACATTTGGGTCTTCCCCAACCGAGAAGTAGAGGGAGATAAAAATGATTTTGACGGTAATGCAGAGAAAATCAGATACGAACTAACGAATCTGTAACGAATTGTTACGAATCAAGGGCGATAATCCCCGGCAAAGCACCTTTGGCTAGAAAGTCGAGCATGGCCCCTCCTGCAAGCGAAACCCAAGTGAATTGGTCTTCTATGTCTAGCTCTGTAATAGCAGCTTCCGTATCTCCACCTCCAACTATGGTCACTGCTCCATTTTTTGAAGTACTAGCTACGAGTTTTGCTATTTCTTTTGTGCCCCAATCATAACCATCTTCGTATTTGCCTACCGGCCCATTCCAAAGGATAAACTTTGAACTTGCCACTTTCGACTTTAAACTTTCAATTGTTTCTTGATCCACATCCAAAGCCTCTATATCCCCATGAGGAAAAAATATCTTGGGATTTTTTGCAATTTCCAAACTTTCTGCTTCAGCCGCCAATTTACCCCCTATAAATATACTGTCTGCAAGTTCTAAAAATCTCTCGATAAGAGGTATTTTTGTCTCAATCTTCGCTCCACCAAGAATAAATAGGAACGGGTGTTCTGGTTCAAAAGCTCTAGAAAGATTCTTTACTTCATCTAAAAATCTAAGTCCAGCAAAGTGAGGCAAAAACTTCGGCACGCCGACAACCGAAGCATGTTCTCTGTGAGAGACAGAAAAAGCATCGTTCACATAATAATCCGCCTTACCAGCAAGCTCCTTGGCAAATTCAAAATTGTTTTCTTCTTCTCTTTTGTCCACACGAAGATTTTCCAAAAATTCTACCCCTTCACTTAAAACAGCAAAATTTCTCTTGGCAAAATCTACGACTGACATTATCGAGTCACCCTCTCTACCAAAATGGCTGGCCACAAGAGGAATACCATTATGTTTCTTTATGTATTCTATAGTAGGTAGCGATACTTCTATGCGTGATGTATCACTCGGTTCGTTTTTTTCTTTATCAAAAGGCACATTCCAATCAACCCTAACAAAAACTTTCTTACCCTCAAAATTTTTTACCTCTGTTATCAATTTCATTTTTTCTATCTCACCTATTACTTCCTTATATCTGCTGATTTTAATATGTTGGCAAATTCCTTTTGATCGAGAGAAGCGTGGCCAACTAAAAAACCATCGACCTCCCCATTTTTTATCATATCTTCTGCGTTTTCTCTTTCTACAGACCCCCCATACAGAATACGTAGAGAAAGGGCCAAGTCCTTGCCATACATCTCTCCAAAAACTTTTCGGATAAAAAGAACCATCTCGTGCATATCTGTAGAACTCATGGATTCTCTATAGGACTTGCCTATAGCCCAAACTGGTTCATAAGCTATTATAAGACCCACCATATCTTTTTTACTCAATCCTGAGAAATTATTTTTTATCTGCTCTTTGATAAAAGAAAGGTATGCCCCTTCCATATCCCTAGCTCTCTCTCCAATACAAATAACTGGTGTAACATCTGCAAACAGTGCCCTTTTTATTTTTATATTTACCAACTCATCAGTCTCCCCTTCTCCTATTTTTGGATACCTCCTCTCTGAATGTCCGACAATCGAATACTGAACGCTAAGATTCTTTATCATCTCTGCACTCACTTCTCCTGTATAGGCCCCCTTTTCTTCAATAGCAATATTTTGAGCTGCAAGAAAAAGGTTTTTTGGTAGTTTATTTTTACCCAAGCTTTCAAGATAGATTACTGGAGCTGCCACTACTACGTCTGTATTTTTTAAAACAGAAGCTGTTTTCTTAATACTTGTAAACAAATTTTTGGCCTCTGACAAAAGAGCGGGATTCATCTTCCAGTTTGCTACAACTATATTTCTTCTCTTCATGGAGAAATTATAGCACCAGCTTAGCTATATTTCCTCCCAAGAAAGTATCTCGTACTGATCTGATGTTAGAGGAAAGGAAGGTGGAGGACCATAAAGTAAGTGGGCATCATAATTAATGTAGCGCTCATCATAACCAGAGCAATAAACCCCACTACAAGACCAACTAAAACCATACCGTTTATTCGTAGCTATCATGCCATACAAAGTTACAGAGTTTCGAAGATATGTTGAGCCACAAGCTGACGCATAATAATAACGACCAACACTACCATTCTGGGCCACAAGGGATCCATCAATACGTAAAATAGTATCTGAAACTAAACCAACTGTAACATTACCCTGCGATATTAAGGCGATTACATCAGAACCATCATAACTTGTATACATCAAATCATTGTTCACCACTATTTGAGGCCTACTTGAAGGGTTGTCAGGGAAACGACCAGCGGCTATCGTGACCCTGGCTCCATTTATCTGACCTTCTACCCATGTATTGTCCTCTACAAAGATAAGGCCGTTTGTAGGTATGGCATAGTTACCCAAGTATGTTTTGTTGTTTATACTCCAACTATTCCATCCTGGTTGACTACTTGATGAACTATTATTTCTACAACTACTTGAAGTATTACTCTGAGAAGTCACTCTATAAGCATTGAAAGTATTGTCTGTCTGAAAAATTAGTTGGTATCCCTGATAACCTGATGGAGCAAAATATACACCAGAAGCTTGAGCGTTAGTTTTTATTTCTGCAAGGTCATTGGTTATACCAACAAAATCTATAACTGGCACTGGAAACTGACGGCCAACTTCAAATACATCGGTTCTCGATGGTACACTATTTGGAGGCTGTTCAGCTGGTACATGAGAACTATAAATTCCAGACCCTGGTGGTGGAACAACATGCGTGTGGACACCAAATTCATACTTTTCTGCTCCAGAATCATCGTGATCAGGATCATCATAAGAAGAGACGGAACTAGTCACAATATTGTGAGCCAAACCATCAAATCTTATGCCGTAATTAGAATGTATCGGCCCGAAGACTTCTGTCCCCTCTCCAAAACGCATTATATCGTTTGCTGCTACGGCATATTTTGCTAACGACGGTATAGCCATTTCTACTTTTATAATCCGTGAGATAGTGCTACTAGCTGGGGTACCCGTTGATTCTATTACCACTTTGGTGGAACCGTCCGGAGGTGGTGTTATGCTGAGACTAAACTCTCCAACAATATTTCCATCCTTATCATAAACATAGTGCAAATACGGACCAGGACCCCCAGTACCATCTTCATAATCATCTCCATCATGAGCCAAGTGCCATCTATAATAATCAATACCTGACTCAGCAAGCTGAATAGCCTTTTCTCTAATGATAAGTTGCCTATTCGCTTCTATGGTCAACCGCAACCAATTCATAATGCCAACAATGATAACTATAGCAACTGAAGAAAAAACTATTATGGGAATCAGTAAACTTCCTCGTTCAGACTTGAAATTTGAAAATTGAGAATACAAATTTATCATAGATTGTCTTTAAGGTTACGGAGAGTTACTTGGCTCTCTACTGTTATAGCTCCTGGTTCCATATTTGGGTCTTCATCGATAACTAAGTATATTCTAACAAGTCTTATGTCAGTTACTTGTACAGGCTCAGAAAGAGGAGTCGTGGTCCCGCTATAAAATTGATCGTAATATTCAAATACAGAAGAAGCTCCGTTAGTAATACCAGTCACAAGCGTGGTAAATGTCTCGCTCCCAGAAGAATAAGAAAGAGGATTCCCGGACGGTTTTATGAGGCCTCTTTTTAGCGTTCCATTGTCGACAAAAAATCTGACTCTTTCGACCAAATCATCACTGTCTACATTAGCAAAAAAGGTCAGGCTCGAAGTTCCGGCACTCGAAATGGGGTAAGCACCAAGACTGGAAGGAAGAGTGGTGCGCAACTCCTCAACCATTGTTTTGAGTACTTTTCTAGCTCCAGTTTGTGCAGAAAGACTCCCCCCTGCTGTACGATTAAAGGAAAAAATACCTGCCCCAAAATTCAATACCGCCATCATGATTACAGAAAAAATAGCTACCGTAACAACAATTTCAGCAAGACTTATACCGTAACTTATCTTTATTTTTTTAGATATAGATTCAGACATTTATTGTGGTTGTAAATAAACAACAACGCTCTGCCAATCTCCATTAGTAATAATATTTACAGGATAAACCTGGGTCTGATAACCACTTTTCTCAATAGTTAGATCATGATTACCACTTGAGAGTGTATCGAATATAGCCTGACCAGGTGGTACACATTCTGATGTGTAAGTGACAGCTAAGTCAGAGATGTTTGGTGTTTTGTTGCTAGCTTCTGTGCTTAGAAAAATTTTGTATCTAAAATACCTGTCACCATTATGGACGCTGGATATGTTGTTGTTGTTTAGAGTGTAGTAACTACCACTAGTACCATCGCTTCCAAAATATGACCATGTGGTAGTAGCAGTGTTATCTATCGAACTTGCAAACTGCATCTTTACACTATCGGTACCTGCTTGAGAAGGTTGGTCAGTTGGGATCCATAGAATATTTGTAAAATTTGAGGTTGTACCTGTATCAAAGATGGAAGAAGTAAGAACTCCGCTCGACACATAATTTCCTAGTGTTTTTACAAGCTTCAATTCTCCGTCAGGTGAATTAATGTCGATATTTCCGTCATCAGAAAAATACCTTGTAGTATTAGTAAAATTACTTTGGCCACTACCCCCAGACCAATCTGTTTGGCTAAGATAACCTCGGCCAGTATATTTTTCTACCACATTTGAACCTTGATCGAGAGTCAGATGAGCATCAGAGAGAGGGAGAAGAGTGACACCGTCTAGAACAGTCACAAGCAAAGCGTTTGGTATGGCGCTACCTACTATCATATCTACATTTTGGACCGAATCAGGCAACACACTAAAAGGCGAAGTAGGATTGACCCCTATGATATTGGACCCGCTACCAGGCGTAAGGGTAAAAGTATCCCACTCTATATTGTTTAGAACCCTCTGTCCACTTGAGTCAGTAGAAAAACTACCAGACCATTTCAAAACATCCGGATTGGTACCGATAAGTTTGGCCCCAGCTATATCAAATGAAACATCTGGCACAGAAGCGCACTGTAGATCTTTTGAGAATATATTTATAGTACTGACTTTATCTATAACAAAAGAAACTTGGGTTACTTGCTGTAGCAAAACAGTAGCATCTGGTTTGGCTGGATTAGGGTTTTGGGTGGACGTAGCGTAAGTCCTATCCGTAGTATAACCACTTTTTGTCACAGTAATACGATATGCGTTTTGGCCCGGTGGAGCATCTACAATTTGCAGTTCACCATTGTTGTTGGTCACCTCACTGATGTTTACACCTGCACCACTATTTACAACACTTACATCAGCTTGGGATACCGGTATACCATTGGCATCAAAAACTTTGATAAACAACGCTCCGTTGGTAGAAGCAGATTCTAAGTTTTTGGGTGCAAAATTAGCAACTGCAGAAGTGGGTTGGCTATTTTTACAAGAAGTACAAACCACGGCAACTTGAACCATTTTGTAATCTGCAGGTGAAAGGTCGTTTGGATCCCCACCAATAGTGCCATCAAAGGGGTCATCTATATTTCTTATTGTTCGACTTATCTCAAAAGCTCTTCCGTCTCTTGTTTTTGTTGTAGTACTGACAAGTATACCGCTTGGTATGCCCCCCACTAGACCTATATTTGAAAAAGGCATATTTCTGATAACTTCAAATTCTTCGTTTATAAGGTCAGCTATGATAACCTTCTCTCTCGAGAGACTTATGAGAGAGATAAGTGAAGCGTAACCTTGGTATATAGACACAGCAAGCAAGGCAAAAATAGCCGCTCCAAATATTGCCTCTATTAAAGAAACTCCTCTTTTTTTATGATTTTTGTGATTATTGTATGGCATCAACCAAAGAATATGTCGGCAGAAGCATCGAAACTGCAAACAAACCGACAGCTACACCAATAAATATCATCAGAATTGGTTCTATTATAGTAGAAAGATCTTTGGTTTTCTGATCTATCTCAGTCTCATAATACTTCGCCACGTTATCAAGCATATCAGTCATTTTGCCTGTTTCTTCACCTACACTAAGCATCTCGCTCACAAATATGGGGTAAAGCTTACCCTCAGCCAAACTTTCTGATAATAAACCCCCCACTTCTACTTTCTTTGAGGTAGACAAAAGAATATCTCTGAAATAAAGATTTTGAACAACATTACTTGTTATACCTATAGCTCCTACAATATCGACACCAGAAGAAATGAGAGAAGCTAGAGTCCTTGTAGTACGTGCAGCATTGGCTTCACGAGACATGGCCCCGAAAATTGGCATTTTTAAGACTGTAAATTGAAAAACGCGTTTGCCCTTTTCTGTACGAAGAAAATATGTAATACCCACAATCAAAGCTACAAAAAATAATAGTAACGACAAGACATTTGCTCTCATAAAGTCGCTTATAGCTATGATGATGCGAGTTGGAAGAGGTAAATCTATATTTAAACCTTTGAATGTCTCCGTTAGGGTCGGTACCATGTATATCATAAGGAGTGAACCTATCACAATCATGAGTGAAATAATGACAGCAGGATATATCATAGCTCCTTTGATTTTCTTTGAAAGAGTACTCGACTTTTCCAACTGTATACCCACTGTTCTAAGAGCATAAGAAAGCTTGCCCGACTCTTCACCAGCTTTTACCATCGAAATAAGTAGGTCTGGAAAAACACTTTTGTCTTTCTCCATGGCATTTGAAAGCGGTTCTCCTCTGTTTATACCATCTATAAGAGCGTCATAAATAGCAATGAGCTTCTTGCTTTTAGCTTGTTTTTTCATTACGTTTAGAGCCCTCGACACTGACAACCCAGCATCTATCATAACCGCAAGGTTGTTTACAAAGTTGATTAGGTCTTGCTGTTTTATACCCCTTGAAAAAACAAGATTGATCTTGAAATGATTTTCTTTGTAACTTTCTGCACTAATTATCTTGCCTCTGTCTTTCCGTATTGAATTATAAAGCTCCGCTTTGTTTACAAACTCCTTTATCTCCTCTACTTCCACCCCTTCGCTGTTTATGTATTTGTATTTATATAGAGACACTACATTATTCTGTTACCACTCTTAATACTTCTTCTATGGTCGTCAAACCTTGAGCCGCCTTGAAAACACCGTCCTCAAGCATTGTAAGCATTCCCTCTTTTTTGGCTTGCAACTCTATGTCTTCAGTGGTGCCCCCTTTTATGATGATATCTTTTATAGTAGAAGTTACATTCAGAATCTCATATATCCCAATTCTTCCTTTGAAAGCTTCTTCTCCGGCGTCTTTCATTGCTCTATAAAATGGTATGTCCGACCAATCATCATCTTTGCCAATAATCTTTTCTTCTCTCAGTGCAGTCAATACACTGTTCATATCAATAGCCTTTTTTAGAGAATCGATTTCATCCTTACTCAACTTATATTTTTCTTTTTTATCTGTAAGTTTGCGCACCAGTCGTTGGCCGATGACACAGTCTAGAGTCGATATGAGTAGAAAGGGTTCGGCCTTCATGTCGATAAGTCTAGGCACAGCTCCAGCGGCAGAGTTGGTGTGCAAAGTAGAAAGCACCAAGTGACCAGTAAGAGAAGCATTTATGGCAAGAGAAGCTGTCTCATTATCACGAATCTCACCGACCATGATAATGTCTGGGTCCTGCCTCACAAGAGTACGCAGACCAGAAGCAAAAGTGAGGCCGATTTCTGGTTTTACCTGTGTTTGGTTTATTCTTTTCATCTGATACTCCACAGGATCTTCGATGGTTGAAATATTTACATCGGGGGTATTCAAAATATCTATCATAGTATATAGAGTAGTAGATTTACCGCTACCAGTAGGGCCAGTCGTCAGTATCATGCCAGTAGTGTGCTGCAAAGCTTTGTGTAAAACATCTAAACCGAGCCCATGGAAACCGAGAGACTCTAGAGTAAAACCTGAGACTGATTCTCTCAGAAGCCTCATAACAGTCTTTTCTCCATAATAAACTGGCAGAGTAGAGACACGGAAAGAGACTTTTTCCCCATTGAGATCTATTTTAAACCTGCCATCTTGTGGAAGTCTTTTTTCATCTAGTTTTAAGTTTGAGAGAACTTTTATGCGAGCAGTCAGAGACGGGCCAATATGCTTTGGCAAAAGCATAGCCTCATGCAACAGTCCGTCGATTCTGTATCTCACTAAGACTTGTTCTTCGAGCGGTTCTATATGTATGTCTGATGCGTTCTGGATGATGGCGTGCTTCAAAAGGGTATCTACAATGCGCACAACAGGCAGCTCTTCAGCCAATTTCTTCAAATCACCCTCGCTCTCTTCCCCCTCTCCAGGCATTCTCTCCGCAATAGCTTTTATCTCTATGGATTCATTTTTGATAATGTCTCCAAACTCATCCTGTAGATTTTTTTGGTACTGAAGAAGAGCATAGCGCATCGATTCAGAATCTGTCAGTCGTGGTAAAACTTTTAGATTTACCTTTTTCTTTATGGAGTTTAGCGCCTGTAGATCGTTGGTATCGAGCATGGCTACTTCCAAAG
Organism: uncultured Candidatus Saccharibacteria bacterium; assembly: GCA_964548205.1. Classification (GTDB taxonomy): domain Bacteria; phylum Patescibacteriota; class Minisyncoccia; order Phycocordibacterales; family WO2-35-19; genus CAZJPJ01. Next base: position 53,004 of record CAZJPJ010000003.1, on the reverse strand, counting down.
TATCATCTTTTTTTTCAAAGGCGATGATGTTGTGCTTACGAGCAATCGATTCAGGGATCATGTTCAAAAGATCAGGATCAAGTTTTTGATTTTTTAGGTTTACAAAAGGGATACCTAGTATGTAGGCTTCCATGCGTCGCAAATCATCTTCAGAAAATTTCCCTTTTTTTACTAAAACAGAACCTAGTGGATACTTACTTTTCTTGGCTTCAGTCTCAGCTTCTTCTATTTCAGCTCGCGAAGCAAGACCTGAATCGATAATAAAATTTTTTATTTGCGCATCATCAACGTGCATTACAACTTAATTATAAATTAAGTTGCCAAAGTACAAAAGCAAAAAGTCGGAAAGCTTTTTAAAATTCTTCTGAGTCTTTGTTAATTATTCTTGGAACAACAGATCTTGATCTGCTGTTTGAATACATAAGATATTTGCGTGGGTTCTGATCGAGATCGACGAAGTCGTCAGCTGATTCGATAAGTCGAGCAGAGGTGGATTTGCCAAAAGAGACAACTTCTACCTGACAACCTTGACTGGTTTTTAGATATTCGACAAGTGGTACAAAATCGCCATCACCTGAAATGATGACAACCGCATCAAGCTTGGGAGCAAACTGAATAGCGTCGACTGCAAGCCCAACATCCCAATCACCTTTCTTAGCCCCACCTGCAAAGATTTGAAGGTTTTTTGTTTTGGTCTCGATACCAAGCTTTTCTAAAGCTTCAAAAAAACCTCTCTCTTCCCCACCTTCTGTAGCTACCACATAAGCTATAGCCCTGATGAGCGTTCTTCCTGCAATAGCCTCTTTAAGGACGTTACCAAAATTGACCCTCGATTTATAAATATTTTTGGCACTATGATAAAGGTTCTGGGTATCGATGAATACACCTACCCGTTGTTCTTTGTGTTTGATAACAGACATAATAAAAATTAAATTCTAAATTCGAAGCACGAAATTCGAAACTGTTGTATTTAAATATTAAAATTTGTTTCGGATTTCGATATTAAAATTTCGAATTTGCCTACTTTAGGCCAAGTTTTTTTACAAGAGTATTATAACGCTTAGTATTCTTCTTTTCCAAATACTTTAGTTGAGCCTTTCTTTGAGCTACAAGACCCAAAAGACCCCTTCTTGAGTGTTTGTCCTTTTTGTTTTTCTTAAGATGAGTAGTCAGATCATCGATCCTACGAGAAAGTATAGCAACCTGTACTTCTGGGCTACCTGTATCGGCTTCATGCACCTTCACATCCTTTATGACTCTTTGTTTCTTTGCTTTTGTCAGCATGGCTCTATAATAGCATATATCGCCTTTCTTTGCAATATAGCCATTTTTATAGCTTTTTCTAGTTAAAAATATTGTGGGACGTTAGATAATGTTACAATTGTGGTGTGAAAAATTTAGACGATCTAAAAAGGCAGTTTTTAGAATACGTAGAGATCGAGAAAGGCAGAGCCTTACTGACTGTGGCCAACTATGACCACTATCTTTCTGTCTTTCTCGATCATACCGGTGCCAAGAAACCCTCTGATATCACTGACAACGTAGTCAGAGAGTTTCGTCTTTGGCTCAACCGCCAAGTAACGGGTAAAAACACCAAAACTGGCAAAACCATGTCACGCTCTACCCAAAACTACTACCTCATCGCCTTGCGTGCTTTTCTCAAATATTTGGCAAGGCAGGAGATTAAGTCCCTACCTTCAGAAAAGATAGAGCTAGCCAAAACTCCAGAAAGAGCACTCGACCTCATCACAGATTCTGAGCTAGAAAGATTGCTTAATGCCCCAAAGGGCAACACTCTCGCCGATCTACGCGATAAGGCTATACTTGAGCTTCTCTTTTCTACTGGTTTGCGCGTTTCTGAGCTATGTTCCCTCACCCGAGACATAGACCTTTCAAAAAGCGAGATGTCGATCATAGGAAAAGGAAGAAAAATAAGAGTTGTTTTCATTTCTGATCATGCCAAAAAAACTCTCAAAGCATATTTGGATAAGCGTAAAGACTTGGACGATGCCCTTTTTATCCAACTTTCCAAAAACGGTGAGGTAGTCAAAGAAAAAAAAGGTAATCTAGCACTCACTCGTCGCTCTGTCGCTCGGATAGTGAAGCAAAATGCTATAAAAGCTGGCATATCAAAGAAAGTGACCCCTCACACCATGCGCCACATGTTCGCTACCGACCTTTTAGGCAACGGCGCTGACCTGCGTAGTGTCCAAGCACTCCTTGGCCATGCAAATATAGGCACCACTCAGATATATACTCACGTCACCGATCGCCACTTGCACGAAATCCACAAAAAATTTCATAATAGGAAGTAATGAGAATTGTTAGTTGGAACGTAAACGGTATAAGGGCAGTGCATAAGAAAGGCTTATTTTTGCCATTTATAGAGAAATACACGCCTGATGTCATATGCCTACAAGAAACCAAAGCAGAGCAAAACCAAAGCGAGCTAGATCTGAAAGATTATCTCGAATACTGGAACAGTGCAGAGAAGAAAGGTTATAGCGGCACAGCAATTTTTACTAAAGTGAAACCAAAAGAAGTCTTGTTGGACATACCAGAAGATATAGCTCTTAAGTATAAGATAGAAAATGACGGCTATGGCCACCCCAACAAAGAAGGTAGGGTCATAGCTATCGAACTAGATCCGTTTTATATAGTGAGCGTATACACCCCAAATTCCAAAGGTGACCTCTCTCGCCTATCTCTCAGACATGAAAAGTGGGATAAGGCCTTTCTTGAATACATGAAACGCCTAGATAAGAAGAAACCAGTTATATTTTGTGGCGACCTAAATGTGGCACACACAGAAGAAGACCTAGCAAACCCCAAGCAAAATGAAGGCGAGCACGGCTTTACCAAAGAAGAACGAAAGGGGGTGGACAATATAGTAAACTCTGGCTTTGTCGACACTTTTCGTCACTTTACCCCAGAGGGCAAAGGCCACTACACATGGTGGACTCACTGGCAAAATGCTAGAACACGCAATGTTGGATGGCGCATAGACTATTTCTTTGTGTGTAAAGCACTTGTACCAAAACTCAAAACGTCTAGCATATTGCCAGACGTTTTGGGTTCGGACCACTGTCCGATTCTCTTAGAAATAAGAGAATGATTACATACCGCTAGTTGTGGCTCCTGCGCTACCACTTACACTGCAAGCCTTGCAGCACTTCTTGTGGTTTACCAGTTCAACTACTGCAGAAATACCGACAAGCAAGTAGATGAGGCTAGCCAAACTAGGTGGCAAGAAATTACCCACTCCCCAACCAAAGAATTCTAGTCCCCAGTTGAGACCACCAATTATAAGGAGGATCCAAGTAATCATATGAAGTCCCTTCATTATTTTTTACATTAACTTCTAATATTTAAATTATACCGCTTAAAGATGAGTCAAGTCTGACATATGTGCATAAACAGAAAGACCACCCAATATTAGACGGTGGAGGCTTGCCTAAAAGGGTGGTCAAGGAAAAGAACTTATCCCAACCCCACTTTCAACCACAAGAGGAAGCACCTCAGGCACTTCCCTACCCTTATGAACAAAAGTGGGGTCAGGCTAGACCATACGAGTCGATTGCGCATCTACAGAAGCGTCAGTATTTATTCTCTAAAAATGATGTTGAAGAAAAATATACTGTTATACTCCTGCTATCAACTTGTATTTCTTACTTAAAAACACAAGGTACGAATTGCTGAAAAAAATTATTCTAATCAGCGTCTGCAAATATTATATTGTCCTATAAGAAAAGCGTAAAGGTCTTACTGTGGATAATTGTCTTTTATCAACTATTTCATTGGACATGGTACTTACCTCGTATCTTCCCCACTTCCATATTTTCCAATTCTTCCTTCTTTTGTTTACTCTTTTCGCTTATGTCTTTTAGATTACTTAAAGACAGTTTTGATAATTCCATCGCTTTGTCTTCTAAATAATCTTTTGTGTTTAATGTAGGATTATCCAAAACTTCTTCAAGTAGAATATTGAGTATATACCCCACTATAGGACCAGGAGGTACGTTCAGTTTTTTTATAATATCATTGCCATCGATCTTTAGCATTCCTACTGATAGAGGATCTCTAATCACCTCTTCTATCATTGACTTGTATTTTCTGAGCCGATAAGGGTTTTCTTTTGGTCTACCAGTTCCTATACGATCGCAGACTCGCACATCCATCAGACCCCAAACATTCTCTTTACCCACATTTACTATAAGTCTCCTGACAGCCGATGGAGTGATGGTCTCTGTATCAGAAAAAAACATATGCCAACGTACCATTTTTACCACCTTTTCAATAGTTTCACGTGAAAACTTTAGATTTTCTAGTATTTTTTTAGTTACACGTGAACCCACTACCTCATGACCGTAGAAGGTATACTGGCCTGAGGCTTTATCGAACCTTCTTGTTTCTGGCTTTGAAATATCGTGGAGCAAGGCAGAAAGTCTCACGTGTAACGGGTAACCCTTATCGGCTGAGTGTTGCAACGATTTGAGTAGATGAGTCCACACATCGTAAATGTGAACGCCTTTTTGTTCTATATCTACAGTTTTCTCTAGCTCTGGCATAACATAATGCAGTAATCCTAATTTACGCATAGCCTGAAAGCCCACCATGGGGTGTTCGGACATGATTATTTTTACCAACTCATCCCGAATCCTTTCTTTAGAAATATGGCTTAAAATATCACTCTTTTCGATTATAGAGCGTTCGGTATCAGGGTCTATAGGGAAGCCGAGTTCCACATGAAACCTTACAGCTCTCAATAATCTTAGGCCATCTTCCTCAAAACGATCATCTGGATTACCCACAGTTTTTATGACCTGCCTTGCTAAATCAGCCACTCCTCCAAAAGGATCTACAACTTCTCCTGTGTTTGAATCATAAGCTATGGCATTTATTGTAAAATCTCTCCTCTTTAGGTCCTCTTGTATACTTTGGGCAAACTTTACTTCATCTGGCCGTCTGTGGTCAGAATATTTACCTTCGATCCTATAGGGTGTTACCTCGATTATTTTTAGTGTATCCTCGTCAACATCTTCATTTACCACCGCCACGGTACCAAAATCGTTTTCATAGACAGTCTTCGGGAATAGAGGAGTAATCTGATCTGGTTTTGCGTTTGTTGTTATGTCCCAGTCTTTAGGCTTCCTACTAGCAAAAAGGTCTCTGACACATCCGCCCACTAAAAAAGCCTCAAAACCAGCGTTTTTAAGCGTCTCGGTTACACGAGAAACCTCTCTCGGGATATCAAACTTATCTATTTTTACCTTACTTGTATCCATTTTCTAAAACAGTTTGAATTCTTGAATATTATAAAATATGTTGTCCAATTGTGCCACCGGCAGGAATCGGACCTGCATCTAGACGTTAGGAGTGTCTTGTTCTATCCATTGAACTACAGCGGCGAAAACTCTCATACTATACGTCAAAATATGCTATTATTCCATAGTTAATTGCACCCGTGGTGAAATGGATATCACGACGCGCTTCGGACGCGTTATTCTGGGTTCGAGTCCTGGCGGGTGCGCAGTAACAAAAGCTTGAAAAGTATGGTCTAATGTCATAGAATATAGGTAGAAAATAGAGAAAGGTATAGAGATAGAAAGGAAACACTCTCTGGAATGAGTCTCAAATCTGGGGCGAGTTCTAGAGGGTGAGAGGTGGGTTAGTCGACCCGCCCTAAAGGCCTCACCTTCATACAAAGTTATGAAGATAAATAGGGCATTAGGGCTTGGGTTGATGATAATCATCCTCAAGTTCCTTTTTAGTATGCCTTTTGACGCGTTTGAGCTATCGCTCACGCAAGTCTTTAGTATGTTTGGAAACGCTGCTGCAAACCCCGCCAGCGTATTCCAATACAAAGACTTTGCCGAGTCTCTAGTTCCGCGTTAACACACAGACGACCTGTAGCATTTGCTACGGGTTGTTTTGATTTATATCACCCAATAGATATCGGTAGGCTTCTTCCAAAGTCTGTTTGTGGTTTTCACTTACATCAAAGTACTTAATCCCGTATTTTTCACACTCTTTTTTATATTCTTGGCTCTTTCCCATAATCCAGCTAGGTAAACTGTTTAGTTTTTCTTCAGTAATAGTGTCCAACCAAGGATCACCAGCACCTTTATGCTTTTTTAGTATATCTACGTTTAGGTTCGAAACCCCAAGAAAACACCCTTTTATTGTAAATTCTTTTGAGAGCCGATCAATGTGTTCTGGGAAAAAAGAGTCTCCTTCTAACACATAGGACATTCTTGCAATTTGCGTGCTCTTTACAAGTTCCTTTAAAAAGGGGAAAAACTTCTCGTGGTGTGAAGCCCACCACTCGTCTCCATCATAAATACCGAGATTTTTAGAAACAACACCGAGAGCTTCGCGCACAGTATCAAGTGGCATCCACGAAATTTTGTTACGCTCAAGAATCATTTGAGCAAGTGTAGATTTTCCAACTCTCGGCATTCCCCCTATTAGATAAATCATGTGGTGCGGTCAGGGGGAATCGGACCCCCATCCCTACCTTGGCAAGGTAATGTTTTACCACTAAACTATGACCGCATTAAATACTCACTCATCAAATCAACCCACTTAAGCACCTTCATTTTCATCATTTTGCCACCAATTGTAATATTTCCCACCCCAAAAGGCAATCTTTTGCTTATGTGCCTCCCAGCTATCACTTGTGTTTTGTACATTTGAGTTCTGCCCAGGTTTAATCTCTCAAGCCACCAATTTTCACACTTCTTCATATCATGATCTGGATAGCATAATAACCAAAACTTAATCTTTTTAAAGGATTCCGGTAAAAACTGCTGCACAAATCTTGTTGTAATCAATAGAACATTTGGATCGACATTTCCTATTCTAAATAAATGATTATCATGAGATTTATCTCCTTCCCCTAAATACAACATCAAAGCTCCTATAAAAACAGGATTGATTTTGTTTTTATCAAACTCTTTTTCGGCATCACAAATATTTTGTAGATAAAGCTCTTTTAATCTTAATCGTCTTATGTGGTTAATCTTGGTAATCCTCTTTAGTGAGTCAGATCTATTCTTTAGAATATTATATTCTTTGATTTGCGACAGATCTTTTGATTTGCTAAACCACAAGGAAAGACTACTCTTACTTACACCTAATTCTTTCGAGATTTCGTTATATGTTTTACCGCCTAACCTCAACTTATGAGCCTTATTTTTTAATTCTTGCGATATCATATGTATGTATACTACACGAGTTTTATTTCTATGTAAATTAATAAGACATTTGTGTATCTAGGACTTTGATTGTCTTGTTGGCCTTATTCTTGCGGACTATTCGACAATCTGTGGATAAAGTTGTGAATTGTGTGTAAAAGTCATGTATTTTATGGTTTAATATACTTGAAATACGGCTATAAATAAAGATTTTTTATAAGACAATGGCTAAACACAATGAGACAGGCCAAATAGGGGAAAACATAGCTGCAAACTACCTTGAGAAGCATGGGTTTTCGATTAAAGACAGAAATTATCGGCGCAAATGGGGAGAGCTCGATATCACAGCGGAGAAGGGGAGTGTCTTGCACATCATAGAAGTAAAGACGGTTTCAAGAAAAAGTTTGGACGGTAAATTTGCCAAAGATATAAATAGCTACCGACCAGAAGACAACATGCACCCATGGAAGCTACAGAGACTCTCGAGAGCCATACAGACCTACATATTAGAAAAATACAGACACAAAGATCCAGAATGGCAGTTTGACCTCATATGCGTGTACTTGGATACGGATAAGAGGGTAGCAAAGGTAAAGTTGATAGAAAATTTGGTTATCTGATATTTACCACTTGTCGGGCTGCCGAGAGTCGAACTCGGGCTACACCCACCCCATGGGTGCATACTACCGTTATACTACAGCCCGTATTTATAAATTATCTTGTCGGGGTGCCGAGAATCGAACTCGGGTCTCACGCTCCCAAAGCGTGCATACTACCTCTGTACTACACCCCGCCTTCGCTTCTGCCTACCGGCCGAAGCTTCGGCGGGCAGGCCCGTTATAAACAAACGTTATTCACAAAGGTGTAGAAAACTATATCACAACTAATAGCTTTTTGATACAATTAATCAATAAGCAGAGACTATTTAAAATATGGCAAATATGATCAATTTTTGTGACAAACTTCTTATCGGCTTTGCAAGAAAGGCCGCAATGCCATTTGCTCGCTTTTCTCTCTTTGTAGTCTTCTTTTGGTTTGGTATTTTAAAAGTCCTTGGCACAAGTCCGGCTAACCCTTTGGTGACCTCTCTTCTAGAGGAAACCATGCAGTTTATAGGGGCAGGGGAGTTTATATTTATATTTGGAATATTTGAAATGATCATAGGCCTTTCTTTCTTGTGGCCAAGACTGATACGTATCTCCATAGCACTTTTGGCCTTCCACATGATTACCACCTTTATGCCTCTAGTGCTATTGCCCCAGATGGCTTGGCAAAAGATCTTAGTACCTACACTTGAAGGGCAGTACATCATAAAAAATCTAGTCATCATCGCTACAGCTATGGCTATCGGCTCTCATATACATATAAAGCACTCAAACTAGCCCCCACTTGCGTTTATTTGTGGTTGTGATAGAAATGCTCCGGATCTGCCTAGAGGGACGGCAGAGGGGAAGAAACCCTAACCCACCCAAGGGTTAGGAGGCGCGACCTTGGGGGTAGGTTGACGCAAAAAATAGTAGCTCCGAAAGGAGCTGCAAAACAAGGGGATGTTCCAGACGGAAACGGAGTCGAAAGACTCCTTTTCTTTTTGTATAAAATTTCAACAAAGCATTATTTATGCTAGAATGCCCGCTATCAGTATAAATAAAATAGCGGTCGTAGTTTAGTGGTAGAATGACTGCCTTCCAAGCAGTATGCGGGGGTTCGATTCCCCCCGACCGCACAATAAGGAGCGAAGCGACTATATTGTGCGAGGAGGAGCAAAGCAAACTGCTTTGCTTTGCCTGGCGAATCGAAGGCCGGAAGCATGTTTTGTGTACGCACAAAACAGCTGAGGCGGGGTCGCGGCCTTTTGCGAAGCAAAAGAGCTGTGACCGATTCCCCCCGACCGCACCACTTCGCATTGAGTACAAAGCTGCGATGTAGACACAGGTAACCAAAAGCCCCATTTTGGGGCTTTTGGTTTGCGCAATTCTTCCTAGAAGCTAGAAGCTAGAAGCTAGAAGCTAGAAGCTAGAAGCTAGAAGCTAGAAGCTAGAA
>CAZJPJ010000003.1:0-43668 GCA_964548205.1 uncultured Candidatus Saccharibacteria bacterium | reverse complement strand
GCTATTTTACTGCATCTTTCAGAGCCTTAGCAGCTCTAAACTTTGGCACCTTCATAGAAGGTACTTGTACGATATCACCAGTTCTGGGATTTCTAGCACTACGAGCAGCTCGAGTCTTTGCAGAGAAGATACCAAGACCAGAAATAGACACTTCTCCTCCTTCCTTAAGAGTTTTGGTGATAGAGCCAATAATAGCTTCGATAACTTCTTCAGCTTGAACCTTTGTACCTCCAACTATGCCTTGTACTAATGATATTAGATCTTGTTTGTTCATATAAATTTTGTTAGATAGGTTGATAAAAGTCTAGTGAGTCGACCTCCGCTCTTTTATTATTCCTCCAATACCAAGTATATTATAAGAAAAATCAAGCGCAACACCTTGACGGCGCCTTGATTAATCAGCTTGATTAGTTAGTCTTCTCCAAGATTTTCTTGAAAGTAGCGGGGGAGTGCAAAGCAATTTCGCTAAGCATCTTTCTGTTTAGGTTGATATTGGCTTTCTTGAGAGAGCCTATAAACTTTGAATAAGAAATGCCACTTTCATCTAGTACAGCGTTTAGTCGGACATTCCAAAGTTTTCTCATGTCAGTCTTCTTGTCTTTTCTATGAGCAAAAGAGTAGTTGCCAGCATGAGCTATAGCTTCATAAGCCTGTCTTTCTTTCTTGCTTCTACCAAAACGGTAACCTTTTACCTGCTTTAATACGTTTCTTCTTGTTTTTAGTGCATTGACACCCTTCTTTACTCTGGCCATTTTATTAGTTGTTAGGTTTTAGCTTATAGCTTATAGCTTTTAGGCATTGTTTAAAAATCTACCTCTGTCTTTGTTCTTCATGTCTATCTCAAAAGATCCGCGCTTGTTGAGTGTGGTCCTAGTCCTATTCTTAGCGTTAAAATGGTTCTGGCCCTTTTTGCGGGTCAAAAGTTTGCCATTTTTCGTTACTTTTATTCTCTTTGAGAAAGACTTATTTGTTTTCATAACGTCCTGTTATTTTGCACGTTCTATCACTATTGTCAAGCCTTTTGGGCTCTTTTTGGCTGGATCAGCCACCTTATACTCCACAGAAACAAGATTCAAAACCCTAGAGAGTCTTTCCTTCAAAAAGGATTCTTCCATATACTTAGTTCTCCCCGGAAGAAATAGATCTATCTTTACTCGATCACCATCCTCAAGCCACTCACTAGCTCGCTTGGCTTTTAGAGCTAGGTCATGATCACCGGTACCGACTTTCACTTGCAAAGTCCTTACTTCAGAAGTCTTTGCCTTAGATTTTATATCCTTCTGTTTCTTATTCTCTAGATATACAAACTTCCCGTAGTCGATAATTTTAGCTATCGGAGGATTGGCATTAGGAGATATTTCCACAAGATCGAGGCCGGCGTCTACACTTATCTTGAGCGCTTCGGAAAGGGAAACAACACCAAGGTTCACTCCTTCTGCATCGATAAGTCTCAATTCTTTGGCCCTTATCTCTTGATTTATCTTATGACTGTTTGTTTTGTACGTTGGTGACAATTGCGTTTTGTTACACACCAAAAAAGTTGATGTGGCTAAAATATAACACTAAAAAGGATTTTTAGCACCTCTTATTTCAAAGTGTAGGTGAGCTCCGGTCACTTTGCCAGTCTTACCGACCTTGGCGATAACTTGACCCTGAGTCACAGAATCTCCTACTGAAACTAAATTCTCATTGTTGTGCGCGTATAGAGTCTGAGTACCGTTTGCGTGCTTTATTACGATATATGTTCCGTAACCACCATTCCAACCAGCGCTCCTACTTATGATAACCTCTCCATCAGCAGCAGCGTATACTGAGGTGCCCACAGGAGCCGCCAAATCTACAGCGTTGTAACCATGTATACCCTGACTCCTCTTTCCTCCTGATATAGGCCTCATATAGTATCCAGAATATTCCTTGAGGCCAGACGCAGAAGAGGACCCAACAGAAGAACTACTAGAAGAAGGTTTGGATATAGCTTGCAACTCCCCGTCTGGCACAATAACTTCAAAACCTACTGTAAGTGAGCTTCCGAGAGTCAAGTCGTTGTAAGCAACAATTTCGTCTATATCTGCTTTATATTTCTTTGCAATAGAAGCCAAAGTGTCACCCTTTTCAACCTTGTGCCTTATGCCTGTTATAGGCAATATCACCAGAGTCTGTCCTGTTTTCAATGTATTTGAGGTAAGATCATTGCCCCATCTAATAGTATTCGCAGACACGCCGAACATTTCTGCGATCTGAGAAAGAGTGTCACCATCTCTTACAACATAGACACTGATCTGATCGGTCGTACTTTTGTGTACCGTAGAAGTAGAGACACTTGATGATTCGAATGGAGCAATAGCAGAATCTTCTACGATATTGATTTTTGGATTAAAAGCCAGAGGAGAAGTAGCTGCCGAAAGCAGAGGCATATTTGATAGATTGTATTCTAGGCTTTCTACTTTTTCCTGCTTAGAAAATAGGGTTCCTATCTGACTCAATATGCCAGCAGAAACAGAGATTGGCAATAGCATGGCAAGCATGAAAAAAGCCAGTTTTCTAAAAAAAGAAAACTTGGAAAAGTGTTTATTTTGCCTGAAAACCTTTAAAAATAAGGATTTTTTAGGATCAGGCTCTGGATAAATCGATAAAATAAGCCGATGATTAATGGTAATCCAGAGTTTCTGCAATTTTATGGCTAACTAGAGCCATTTTTCTATCGTTCAGAATAATCTAGCACAGATAGCATGCTAACAAAAAAGTGGTGCTTAGGCAATCAGAAATCCACACCCACTGAATCTGGTAAGATATGTGGATGCGAAATTATTTAGATGATTTAAATGAAGCTCAGAGACGAGCAGTGGAGCATACGGAGGGGCCCCTATTGGTGCTTGCAGGAGCTGGGGCGGGAAAAACAAAAACGATTAGTTATAGGATACTGCATCTGATCAACAAAGGTGTAGCCCCGCATCAGATCCTTGCTGTCACTTTTACAAACAAAGCTGCAAAGGAAATGAAAGAGAGAGTGGCCACACTTTTAGGAAGCGAGAGGTCCTTAAACACACCGATATACAACAGGGAGTTGCCGTTTTTGGCTACCTTTCACTCTTTGGGAGTAGAGATAATAAAACAAAACTCATCTGAGGTTGGTCTTACGAAGCACTTTAGCATCTATGACAGAGGGGATTCTAAAAGAGCCATCAAAGACGCTCTGACAAAAAAGAGTTATAACCCAAAAGAGTTTGAACCGGGAAAGATACTGTCTGCTATCTCTAGAGAAAAGGGAGATTTTGTCACAGAACATGAATACCGAGAAAAAGTTCAAAATGATTATTACGGTATAGTGGTGAGTGAAGTATGGGAAGAATACCAGTCGATATTAAAAAAAGAAAACGCGCTCGACTTTGATGATTTGCTGCTTGTGGCAGCAAAGCTCTTGGAAAAACCGGACATAAAGAACTATTACAATAGTTTGTGGCAATACATACACATAGATGAATACCAAGATACAAACAAAGTGCAGTACAAAATAGCCAAAATGCTTGCCGGAGAAAAGCAAAATATCGCGGTAGTCGGAGATGTAGACCAGAATATATATAGTTGGAGGGGTGCAAACATACGAAATATATTAAATTTTGAAAAGGATTTTCAAAATCCAAAAATTGTTCTTCTTGAGGAAAACTATAGATCGACCCAGATGATACTTGCAGTAGCAAATAGGGCTATCGAGAAAAACAAACTCCGAATGGAAAAGAAGTTGGTAACAAGAAACAATATGGGTGAAAAATTATCTGTATTCGAAGGGTTAGATGAAAGCCACGAAGCCAAATTTGTAGCAAAAAAAATAAAAGAACTTCACCAAAATGGTGTCAAGTATACTGACATTGCTGTCCTGTATAGAGCAAACTTCCAATCAAGAGCCCTAGAGGAAGCCTGCCTTAGAAACGAAGTCCCGTATCAAGTTTTGGGCACTAAGTTTTTTGAAAGAAAAGAAATAAAAGATATTTTATCTTTCCTACGCCTATCATTGAACCCAGACAGTATTGCTGATCTAAAGAGGGTCATAAATGTGCCACCAAGAGGCATTGGCAAGGTTACTCTTCTAAAGATAGTGGAAGGAAAAGAAGACGCTTTGCCAGCAAAGACTAAAATCTTGGTCAAGAATTTCAGAGAAATAGTGGCAGAAATCAAAAAGTTTGCTTTAGAAAACGACTTATCTCAAACAATAGAATACATAGCAGAAAAAACAGGTATCCTTAGAATGATCGAGGAAGAAGAAGGAAAATCAGAAGAAGGACAAGCTCGAAAAGATAATATAAAAGAACTTGTAGGTCTTGCTCGTATCTACAACCATGAAGACAGAGCAGCAGCTATAGAAAAATTTTTAGAAAACGCAGCGCTCTCTACCGACCAAGACGAATCGAGGGACGAAGAAGAAGCGGTAAGACTTATGACTGTGCATGCTTCCAAGGGTTTGGAGTTTGATTATATCTTTATAACTGGACTTGAAGAAGGGCTTTTCCCAAGCGACAAAAACAGAGACCAGAATGTAAGCGAAGAGGAAGCAGAGGAAGAGAGAAGATTGTTTTATGTAGCAATAACAAGAGCAAAGAAAAAACTTTTCTTGTCTTATGCTGCAAGTAGAGCTATATATGGAAGCAGGGGAGTAAACATACCTTCTGAATTCTTGGTAGAAATACCTGAAGAGTATCTAGAAAAAGAGTACACTCCTTATGAACGTCGCCATAAACCACTTCTTGATATAGAATTTTGATGCCAAATAAAAGCCTAGGACAACATTTTTTGAGAGATAAAAAGATTTTAAGCAAGATCGCGAACTTTGCGCAGATAAACGAAGAAGATACAGTGGTAGAAATAGGGCCAGGAGAAGGAACTCTTACAGAAATATTGCTTGAGAAAGCAAGTAGAGTAATAGCTATAGAAAAAGATGAGAACCTGGCACAAAAATTGCAAGGTAAATTTGAAGAAAAAATCAAAAATAACAAACTGATGGTGGTGGTGGGGGATATTCTTACCTACAAGCTACAAGCTAAAAGCTACAAACTAGTTGGTAACATTCCATACTATATAACTGGAGCTATACTTCAGAAATTTTTGGAGTCTGCCAACCAACCAGAGTCCCTGACCTTTGTCATACAAAAAGAGGTAGCTGAAAGAATACTATCGAGAGATGGCAAAGAGTCGATACTCAGTCTGTCAATCAAAGCTTATGGCAAACCTGTGTATGGGGGCATAGTGAAGGCTGGTAGCTTCTACCCCAGACCAAAAGTAGATTCGGCCATTATCGCTATCCGTGATGTCTCAAAACAAAAATTCACCTCTTATGATGTACGTGAGAAAAACTTTTTCTTTCTAATAAAGAAAGGTTTCTCCCACAAAAGAAAGTTGTTGATAAAAAATCTGGGTCTCGAAAAACAAGTATTTGAGAAATTAAAAATTTTAGAAAATATAAGAGCTGAAGATCTAGAAGTGGACAAATGGTTCTTACTTGCGAGAGAGCCAATGTTATAATAAAAATCGTGGAAGAGACAAAATCAAAAAATTTTCTGCCGAGTAAGAAAGCTTTGAGTGTCATGGTGCTGGTGGCCGGCGTATCTGTAGCAAGTATTATAACTTTCGGAGGTAAAACAGCAGAAAAAGCTATCGAAACAGTGGGAGAAGTGGTGGGTGGTACAAATATAAAAATTCCCGACAACCCAAATTGGAAAAACGACCTAGAACTTGCAGGTAACCGTCTTTCGGGTAGTGAAGAAGTAGAGGGGGATACTGTGACCGACAGCTTGTCTCGCAGTCTCATTTCCAATTACATATCACTAAAACAGGGAGGTCAACTAGACGAAGAAACCAAAGAACAACTTATAAACCAAGCTTCTGATTATGTAGGTACAGTAGGTGAGAGAAACTTCAGTGAAGTAAATCTGAAAATAATAAAAGACAACGGGCTAATAACAGTCGGAGGATACGGAGAACTGTTAGGGAGACTACTTTGGTCGAATACTCCAGCTAAGCCCTTGAATGAGCTTGGAGTAATATCAAAAGCCATGCAAAGTGGCAAACAAGAAGACTTAAAAGACTTAGAAAATATTATTTATACCTATAAGAAAATAGAAAGTGGGCTATTGAATATGTCTGTACCAAATACTTTTGTAAAATCACACACTGATCTGGTCATCGGTATAAGAGGTATAATCGCCGGACTTGAAGAGATGCAACATCTTTTTGACGATCCTATAAAAAGCGTGGTGGGACTTCAGTTATACCAAGAAGGCGGAGTCAGATTTTCAAATGCGATGCAAGCTACTATCAACTACATAAAAAGTAGTGACTATGATTATAAACAGGGCAGTGGTGGTTACTATCTGATTAATGGCCTATAATTTAATCAAATGTCAAAGTTTAGGAGAAAGATAGCTTTCATATTGCTCCTCTCGATTTTTGCCACTTCCTTTTCACCTCTTACAGCAAAAAAAGCTCACGCCCAGTGGGTAGTATTTGATCCAGCAAACTTTGCCAACACTTTGGCGACCCAACTCAAAGAGTACGGTCTTGATGGTATAGCCGGATTAATAGCAAAAACAGCAATAAAGAGAATAGTCGGATCAACAGTAAACTGGATCAACTCCGGATTTAGAGGAGCCCCTTCTTTTGTAACTGATCCTCAAAAATACTTTGTAAATGTGGCCGACCAAACAGCAGCAGATTATATATTTCGTGGCCCAACACTAAGCCAGCTGTGCGGTCCCTTGCAACAAAGAATAAGACTCTCTCTTGCCAGAAATTATGTTAGAGACAACACTCAGATATACGGTTGTACTCTTAATGGAGTAGTCGGTAGCATAGAAGGCTTTATGAACGATTTCCAACAAGGAGGATGGGAAGGCTTTTTTGAACTTTCGCAAGTACAACAGAACAACCCTATAGGAGCATATCTTCTTGCAGAAGGGGATCTTTTTACTACAGTAAGTAGTGTGAAGGAACAAAGAACAAATGAGCTGAACTGGGGAAACGGCTTCTTGTCTTTAAAAGAATGTGCTCAGTATGATTTGAGTACAGCTTCCGCATCAGCAAATGCAAACGTAGCAGAAGACGAAGAATTGCAACAAATAAACGCAATAGAAGCTGAAGACAAACCTCCATGCCTTAGATACAGAACAACTACACCTGGCGATGTCATCTCAAGACAATTAAACGATACTCTTCAACTAGGCAACCAGTCTTTAGTAACCGCAGATGAAATAAATGAAATAATAGGGGCCCTCCTTTCTCAGCTAGTTGACAAAGCATTGGGAGGGTTGAGATCATTAAGCAGAAGTGGTAGTGGTAGCGCAGGAGGATCTATATCCCAACAACTTAGCAATTCATCTACAAGTACCCCTGATAGAGACATTTTCGGTCAACAAGTGAATACCCAAATTTTGGATGTGTACAGTAGTACAGATCCAAACGATCCAAACTACAGATACTCGGCGTCTGAGCTTGCTGGCATAGATCAAAACAATCTTGTATATCCGCCCACCAACCCACCACCAACTGACCAAACGCCAGCAGATCAAAACTGTCAGTTTTGGAGACCAGAACAATGGACCACTTGGGCAAGTGAACAAGGAGTAGAAATCCAGTATGTAGTTTGCCCACTACCAGAACCAGGCACCCAAAGAACTGCCGAGAGTGGTAGTAGAGGTACGCCATAACATTTTATAATAAATTTATATGAAAAAATTAATAAAACAAAAGTCTGTTTTCATAGCTTCCTTGTTAGCGATAGTATTAATAACCCTATCTCTAATCGGCACTAACAACGATATGGTAGTGGCTCAAAATTCTTGTCCTGATATGGCTCCTTATAAATGCAACAACGGGTCGTGCACCAACGATCCTGACTTATGCAACCAATCTTGGGGAGGAGGGCTTTCTAGCGACAACCCGCCAAGCACCACAACTAGCGGCCAGGCTACTAACAATACCCAGGCAAGTACCAACAAATGTACCGGCAACCTGAGATACGATAGGCAAGCAGCAGAAGAATGCGCAAAGATAGCTGAAGCACAAGGTAGAGCTCTTGGTTACAATATATCTTGTGGTGTAGAAGATAGAAATGAATTCATAGTAGTAGATGCAAATCCTGTCGGTAGTCAGGGTACATACTATGGTTCTTGTACTATAAACGGTCAGACTGGTTTTAGTCCAGAAACTTTGGCTGGTTACCAAGGCCAAGGACAATGTGTATCTGACCCTAGTGGCTTGGTACAAAAATGTATATATGGTTCTGGCTTCAACCTTAACCCTATGTGGTATACGGTAAACTCTATATTGCAAACTGGGTCAGGAGCCCCTGGTTCTGTAACAAACTTAGGTACAGTAGGAGGACAAAGCCAATCGACAATAAACTTTGGGCAAATTGGCGTAAGTGGCAATACGAACACAAACACGTCTGGTGTTTCAAGCGTCGCAAGGCCTAGAGCCTTTGACAACCAGGCCGGAAGAGTCACGCCTTATACAGTAAACAGCTTCCTTGCCGTCGTTATGGATATAGTAGACACAGCTAGAAGTATATATGGTATCAACCCTTCCGTACCACCCTCACTAATCAACCCACAATTTTCTAATTCTGGTTCTAACATAACTGGCAACATTACAACAGGAGGATATGTTCCAACTTACAACACCAACACCACTACGACAGGGAATACTGGAGGGACCGCTGGGGCGATCACCCCAACACCGAGCGGGTACGACACTGTTGCATATGGAAGTGGTGAATCATTGGGCAACACAAGATATGTAAGGATCGAGACAGTTGAAAAGGGTTGGGTATCGTGGAGAGAAATAGAGATATACGACTCGAATGGCACTAAACTCAAGCCCACTAGTTTGAAAGTACCTTTCGGAATACCGCTAAACATCGCACCCGCCTCAGTATCTCCAGACAAAGCCTTTGATGGCGACACAAACACTGCATGGAACGCTACAGAGACAAACCTTTCTTGCACAGGTATTTACAGTAGTAGCTGTCCGTCAGCTGTAAGAAATGCCTATATAGATATCGATCTAGGAAGCGAAAAAAATATTTCAAAAATTCGCTTAATGCAAAATGGTGGGACTTGGAGTGAGGTAACCAAGGTATATGTAAGCTCAAACAGGAGCAAGTTTACCGAGGTTGCAAAATTTGAATACCCAATGAGAGACATGGAGTGGTTAGAGTACCCTTACCCAAGTCAAAGTGGTAGCCCGAGTGTAAGCTTCACTATCGATGGAGTATCTTCTCTTACAACAAAACATGATCCAGCCAGAAATCTTACTTTTTCTTGGAATATCAGCAATGCCGATCAGGTATTTTGGACAGAAACCCTTTCTAATAATACAAATTCTACGTGCTTTGTAGCCTACAACAGAAATGTAAACCCGTTTACAAATAGCTACTCTTCTGCTCTTGGAATAGCAGAAAACCAAGCTCCTTTCTCTGGCTCAAAGACTCTTTACACTGGTACATACAAGGGATGCGGGACTCATACTCACACCATCACACTTACTGCAAAACAGCGATACAGCGGGGCCGAGACAAGTAAGACAGTAGTATTAAACCTGAGTGATTAAGATCGATTGACTTTGGGAAAAAGAATGAAGAAAAGAAGCTGGTTCCTAAAAAAGTTCGTAAAATAGCACAAAAAGTGATAAAAAAAATTGGGAAAATAATACTGATCGCCTTCATAATGGGGAATATCGTTTCTCCGTTTGTAGCATTTGGGCAAACTCCAGGATTGACATGTCCTGATGGCACCCCTGCTGAATTTGATGACTTAGGAAATAAAATATGTGATGCATCAGGAGGTGGTACTACAAACACAGGAGGAAGAGGAACTTCTGTATCAAGTATTGCTTCCGCAGTAGGCAGTGCAGTAGCAACAGTAGGTAACCCTATAGCAAGATCTCTATTTTCGATGTTGGGGCATATCGTGATGACTTTATCAGCACTAGTTCTGATGGTTAGCGGTTTGGCCTTGGATACAGTGGTGGACTTCAGCATATTGAAGATGTACGACATTGTTGGGAGTAGTAGCGATTTGGGAGCTGGGATATCAGGAGCATGGGGTACACTGCGAGACATAGCAAACATATTCTTCATATTTATTCTTCTCTATACAGCATTTCGTGCCATGTTTTCTTTAAATTTTGGTAACGTGGGAAAAACAATAGGCAACATTATACTAGTAGCTTTGTTAATAAATTTCAGCTTATTCTTCACAAAAGTTGTTATCGACGCTTCAAACGTAGTGGCTATCGGTTTCTACAATGCTATAAAATCAACAAATGAAACTTCGATAGTAGGAAATACTGGGGTTGGCGGTACTGCAAATTTTAAAGGTATATCTGGAGGCTATATGAGATTACTAGGTTTGCAGAGCTTTTACAGCGCAAACATACTGGATGGGTACACAGAAGCACATGACGTATTGATCCTAGGGTTTGCAAGTTCGACGTTTATGTTAGTTGCAGCCGTCATACTGGGCATAACGGCAATAATGTTTGCAGCTAGGTTCATTATACTTATATTTCTCATGGTTCTTTCCCCGGTGGCCCTCATAGCAATTATAGTGCCAGGTCTACGTGGACGCTTTGACCAGTGGTTTTCTTCTCTTATCAACCAGTCATTCTTTGCTCCTGTATTTCTTGCGCTCACTTGGGTATCTTTTAAACTTGGTTCCACGCTTAAGGGGGCCATAACTGCATCCGGGGTTACCATTGAAGGCAAGACTTTGACTGAGATCACAACAAACACACCTGGAGCAATAGGGCTTATATTAAACTTCATACTAATAATAGGGTTCTCCATAATCGCTCTTGTTGTGTCAAAACAAATGGCAAGTAAGAGTGCAGGGTTCAGTAGCGTCTCTGGAGCAATCGGCGCAGGAGCCTTTGGAGGACTCGCAACAATTAGTAGAAATACTGTGGGCAGAGGAGCAAGATGGGTTTCTGAAAACCAAAGAGACAGGCTTTCGAAAACAGCCCTTGGTAGAGCCACACTATGGACTGCAAATAAAACAGCATCTGGTTCTATGGATGCCAGAAGTGTCTCGGATTCTAAACTAGGAAAAGCTTTGGGGTTTGATAAGACTATGGGCGATTTTGGTAAAGCAGGAGGCAAGGGTGGCTTTAATAAAGTGGTAGACGAAAAGGCAAAGAAAGAAGCAGATTACGCAAAGTATACTTACGGCTTATCAGATAGCGAAAAGGCGAGTTTGGAAATAGAAAAAGATAAACAAAAGAAAGATATCGAAGAAAGAAGGAGAGCTGCATATAACACATCCGTTCAAGAAGCAAAAAAAGCAGAAAAAGATAAGAAAGATTATCTTAAATCTAAAACTGAGGAGGAGCAGAGAGAATATGATGATGCGGTAGCAAAGAAGAAATTATTGAGTAGAGAGCTGAATACCGCTACTGATGCGCAAAGAAGAAATGCTATTGAATCTCAAATTAAAGGACTCACTGTAGAAATAAAAAATAGCAGAAACAACTTAAATGAAGCTAGAAAAAATATTGAGGAGAATGATGAGCACTACATACAGTTGAAAACAATACATGAAGAAAAGAACTCAGCAAGAAATGAAGCCAAAAAAAGGAGAGACAAAAAAGAAATAGATAAAGAGGAGTACTCAAAGGAACTACAAACTAAAATGGGTAGGGGGGAAAATAGAATGGAAGAATACGCAAAAAGAGTCGAATCAAGACCGATAGGTATAGGTAGTATAATAAAGGGATTCCAAGGCAACCAAGCAGCCGCAAGGAAAATAAGGGAGGTAGCAAAAGGAAAAGATAAGAAGAGTAAAAAGGAACTAAGAGAATTCCTTGAAAATGAAGGTGTTTTAGAATCAGACAATATATCTGAATCGAGCAACACATCCTCTGATAAAAGTAGCACGACAACATAACCTATGACCGAAGCAACAAACTTATTAAAAGAATACATACAAAGACTTCCTGAGGAAGTGAGGATTTTTGTTGAGAGCGACGTCTGGTCTGAGAAACTTGAATCAATATTGGTTCAATACGATATAGATGAAGAGGTAAAAACAAGTATATCAAACGAACTTTTTATGGTACTGGTTGGTATAGAGTCGTTTAGAAACTTTGAAAAAAATCTCAGAGAGGAAGTTGGGTTGGATGCAGATACTGCGAAGAAAATTACTTCTCAAATCGATATAGATATTATTGAGGGAAACCCCAATACCTATTCTTTAGCAATGGAACAAAAGGAACGCCAGAGCAGGGTAGGGTCTGATTTTGAACAGATGATATTAAATCAAGCGAAGGGGATGATGCCGGCAAGAGCCGCGGAAACGGCTCTTGGAAGCATGAATCATGAATCAAGTATTATGGGTAAGAAAGTGGAAGCGCCTAGGAACCTCCCATCACACAGCGATGAAAATCAGCAAGAAGTACACAATTATGGGGGTAGAATAGATCCATACAGAGAACCGATAGAGTGAATTACGAGATATGAATCATGAATTAAGCAAAGGAAAAATTAAATCTTTTACGGATCTTAATACATGGAAGGAATCTCATAAATTAGTACTAATGATATACAGAGTAACCAACCAATTTCCGAAGAAAGAAACATTTGGACTTACTAATCAGATTAGGAGGGCCGTAGTGTCAATCAGTTCTAATATTGCCGAAGGGTTTAGTAGAAACACTTACAAAGACAAGATTCAGTTTTACTCTATAGCCCTAGGATCCTTAACTGAAACACAGAACCAACTCTTAGTAGCCCGTGATGTAGGTTATTTAGACAAGAACACATTTAAAAGCATTGGGGAACAAACCGTTGTTATTAGCAAACTTTGCAATGGACTGATAAAATCTAGTAGAGGCAAGCATAATTCATAATTCTTGCTTCATAATTCATCCTTATGAGATTCCAGGTTCCTCAATTTATCGATGTAGAAGACAAGATATTTGGACCCCTAACTCTCAAGCAATTCATCTATCTTGCGGGTGGGGCAAGTATCGCCTTGGTAGCATCTACTTTTTTTGGTTGGTTTTTCGGGCTAATACTATCTTCTCCCGTTATCGTACTGGCTTTGGCTCTTGCTTTTTATAGAGTAAACAATCGTCCCTTTATAGAGACAATAGAAGCCGCTACCAAGTTTTATAGCGGTGAAAAACTCTATATCTGGAAAAAACAAGAAAAAGTACCAGAAGAAACAGTGGGGGAAGCGCCCAAGTATTCCTCGATAGTGCTTCCAAATCTTTCGAGTAGCAAACTTAAAGACATGAGTTGGGAATTAGATGTAAGCAAGAAAAATGTAGGTGAGAAGATTGTAGGAGAAGAATAATTGTCATAGGAGGCTTCTTCAAGTTAAAATAATAACAATGCCAAAAAATAGAACCCAAGATTTTGTACCTATAGAAGATATTCGCGATGGAGTCGTTATACTCAAAAGCGGTGGTATGCGAGCTGTACTCATGGCTTCATCTGTAAACTTTTCATTAAAATCTACAGACGAGAGACAGGCAATACTTCTTCAATTTCAGGATTTCCTAAACTCGCTCGATTTTTCAGTTCAAATAGTGGTCCAATCTCGAAGATTGGACATAAGACCATACATAGCGCTATTAGAGGAACGATACAAAGTACAAACTAACGATCTACTTAAAATACAAATAGAGCAGTATATAGACTTCATAAAAAGCTTTACAGAAGCCACAAGTATCATGACAAAAAACTTCTTCATAGTGGTACCTTATGATCCGCCTATGATAACTGGAGCTAGCTCTTTACCTTTTCTAAATAATAAAAAACAAACCAAGATTAGTGATGAGGGCTTTGAAGAAAGGCGCAATCAACTAGAACAAAGAGTGGGAGTGGTCGAACAAGGTCTTGTTCGGTGCGGTGTCAGAGTGGCTAAACTTGGTAATGACGAAGTTGTCGAACTGTTCTACAAAATATTTAACCCAGGGGAGACAGAGAAGCCGATCAAAATAAATTAGCTAGTAGGTTTTAGCTTTTGGCTTTTAGTCAGACTAGAAGCTAGAAGCTAGCAACTAAAAGCTAAGAAAAGATGTTTGATTTTTTAAAGAAAAAAGAAAAAAAAGGCCTATCGAATATAAATATGCTCCCAAGTGTAGTAACAGAGAGCAGCGAACTCGATCTGGGAGATATATTGGCGCCAAGCGCTCTTAAGGTAAATGCTAAGGAGCTTAACCTTGGTGAGAAAATGGTGCGTAGCTTTTTTGTAATATCTTATCCTAGGTTTCTTTCAGAAGAATGGTTTTCTCCTATCATAAATATGGACAAAATGTTTGATATATCCATATTTATACACCCACTTGAAACATCAAGAATATTGCGAACCTTCCAAAAAAAAGTAGCAGAAGTCCAAAGCCAAATAAGGGTCAGGGAACAAAAGGGTTTGGTCAGAGACCCGATACTTGATACGGCATATCAGGACCTAGAAAACCTTAGGGATCAGCTTCAACAAGCTCAAGAGAGGATGTTTGAGGTAGGTTTATATATATCAGTATATGCAGATAATAGTGATGAACTTGATAAAGTAGAGTCAGAAATAAAATCTATCCTCGAATCAAAACTTGTGTACGTCAAACCAGCTCTTTTCCAACAAGAACAAGGTTTTGAAAGTATATTGCCAATATCAAAAGATGAGCTTGGGGTGCATTCGAAGATAAACTCTTCTCCACTTTCTAGTGTATTCCCTTTTATATCTTTCGATCTGACCTCTGACAAGGGTATATTGTATGGAATAAACAGACACAACTCTTCTCTCATATTGTTTGACAGATTTAGTCTAGAAAACTATAACTCCATCATCTTTGCAAAATCTGGTTCTGGAAAATCATACGCTACAAAACTAGAAATACTTCGTTCTTTGATGTTCGATACAGAAGTTATAGTAATAGACCCAGAAAACGAGTACCAATATATGGCGGAGGCTGTGGGAGGTAGATATTTCAATATTTCACTAAACTCTGATCACCACATCAACCCATTCGAACTACCAACACCTGCAGAAGATGAATCTCCTGCTAGTGTGTTGCGTAGTCAGATTATAAATCTAGTAGGTCTTTTCAGGATTATGATGGGCGGCCTTTCTGCAGAAGAAGATGCCATAATAGACAGAGCTATCACCGAAACTTACGCACTGAAGGACATTACCGCTGATACAGATTTTTCAAACATAGAACCTCCCCTACTATCAGACTTTGAATTAGTACTTGGAGGTATGGAGGGAGGAGAATCCCTAGCCCAACGCCTATCAAAATACACCAGAGGTACTTGGTCAAACTTCATAAATAAACCCTCGAACATAGACATAAACAAGAAATTTGTGGTCTTCTCGATCAGGGACATGGAAGATGAGCTTAAACCAGTAGCAATGTATATCGTGATGCACTACATATGGAACGCTATAAGAAGAGAGCTGAAAAAGAGACTACTTGTGATAGACGAAGCTTGGTGGATGATGAAAAGCGAGGATACCGCCTCCTTCTTGTTGTCTCTAGCTAAAAGAGGTAGGAAATACTATCTTGGGCTAGCAACCATAACACAAGATGTGGATGACTTCTTAAAATCACCCTACGGCACTCCTATAATTACAAATTCATCAATCCAGCTTCTATTGAAACAATCCCCAAGCACCATCGACCGGCTACAAGAAATATTCAACCTTACAGATGAAGAAAAATACCTATTGATAGAATCTGGAGTTGGGGAGGGAATATTTTTTGCAGGCCTTAAACACGTCGCTATCAAGATAATTTCTTCATACACTGAAGACCAGATAATAACTTCGGACCCTTCTCAAATCCTCGCCATAAAGAAGAATAAGGGAGTATAAAATGGCCAAAAAAAGTAAAAATATTGAAGAAACTGCATCAGACGTCACAGTAGAAATGGATACTGATGACAACTACGATTACACCCCTCTTGGAATTGGCTATAAAAACAGTCTAGCGCAACAAGAAGCCGAACCTCGTATAAAAATATGGGTGGTGTGGATGCTAGTCGTATCCGCACTTCTCGTTGATATACTAGAAATGGCTATTACATGGCTTGGCGCTGGGATAATAGGCGGCTTCTTGAGCCTATTGTTGTCTATAAGTGCAACTGTAGCATTCGGCATTATTTTTGCAATGCTTGGCGTAAACAATTCGGGAAATACAAAAAAACTAGGGAGTGAAGCTGCGGGTTATGGCAGGAAATTGCTTCTTCAAATGGGAGTAGTGACCGTAGAAAACATACCCGGGTTAGACCTGGTCCCCATACTGGCGTGGGCTTGGACCATCGGCATGGTACTTACCATAGCAATGGTTAGACTTGAGGATAGGGGAGAGAAAGCCACCCTACTTGGGGCAGTTGGAGAGATTTCATCATTTGGTTCACCGGTAGCACTAATAAATAAGAATGTAAGGACAGTAGGGAGAAGAGCTTTGGAGAGTACTAGAGCGTCTACCAATAGGTTTGGCAAGCCAAACAACCAATTGGCACAAATTCAATCTAATAAAAATGAGGTCCCTAACGAAAAAGCTTCTCCACAAAACATGTTAAATCTGAAAAAGGTCGCGTGATATAATTTTATCAATGCAAAAAACCATAGTACTACTAGCGATTTTCCTTTTTTCTCTCCCAGCTTTTGCGTTTGCCCAACAACTTGATATAGATATACCATTTGCTCTTTCAAACGAACTAAGGGTAGAGATTATCCCTACTTATATAAGACCTTATGAAAAAGTTTATATTAACTTGTCACTTTATACTGCAGACTTAGATTCTGCTGATATTGCATGGTTTGTAGACGGAAAACAAACTCAAATAGGCCATGGACTGAAAACTTATTCTTTTACAGCAAAGGCACCGGGAGAAACCACAGATATAGATATAAGAATTAGACTTAATGATGGCACTGTTTTCAATAAACAACTCAGCCTCACGCCAATAAGCGTAGACCTGTTGTGGGAAGCTCAAGGATACACTCCACCTTTTTATAAAGGAAAAACCCTACACGCCCAGCAAGGTGTAATAAAAGTAGTGGCTATGCCTGAGTTTATAAGAAATGGAGAGCGTGTTGACCCTAAAAGCTTGATATACCAGTGGTCAAATGGTGTGGAAGGATACGTAGAACAGTCTGGTTATGGTAGACAGACTTTGGTAATAAACGGTTCCCTCCTTGGCAAAACAGAGAACATAGAAGTTGTAGTAAAGGACCCAAAAAGCAACTTAGAAACAGAGGCATTTGTAGACATAGGCACGGTATCGCCCCAGATAGTATTTTATGAATACTCTCCATATTATGGACATATATATAATCAAAGCCTTAGTGGTAATAAAAAGATGGAGAAAGATGAGATGCAGATAGTGGCCGCACCTTACTTTTTTTCAGATACAAACAATATTACTTATAACTGGACATTGAATGGTAATTCAGCTGAAAATTTAAAAGGCTACAGAACTGTATTGTTTCGTAAACCAGAAGACACTAGAGGTAGCTCTCTTATATCTTTGAATATAACCAACCCGTATAAAATATTACAGTTTGCGGACAAAAGCCTGAGTTTGAGTTTTGATCAATAAACAGAAGATCTATGAGAATGAAAGAAAAAATAAAAAAAATATTCTCGGTATCTACAATTCTTTTCTTTGTACTATTTTTCCTGTTTCCTATCATCACAAGGGCCCAAACACCTCAACAAGTACCTCAAAACGAGGGTTATGTATTATTGGCTCCATTACCCGGAATAGGTGGGGGCAATACCGGCGTGACACTGACAGAATACATCCCCGGCCTCTTTAATCTCCTTATAGGACTTGGGATAGCATTTGCTGTAGTAAATGTATTTATCGGAGGATTCCAGTACATGTCTAGCGATGCATTCCAAAAGAAACAAGACGGCAGACAGAGAATAGAGAATGCGATAAAAGGATTATTGCTCGTAGCTTCTGCTTGGTTGATTCTCTACACTATCAACCCAAATCTGCTGAAGTTCAATCTGGAGATAAATACGATACAAACAACTCAGGTTGGAGGAACACTGCAAGTACCCCCTGGATCAAGCCCGTCTCTACCTTCTGGAACGGGAAATTATTGTTACAACTGCCAAACAGTAAATGATTCTGGTTTGACTTTATCAACAAATGCAAGGAATTCTTGTTCAAACAGATCAGAGGGCTGTTTTTTGAACCAAACACTACTTGGTAAACTTAAAAATTTAAATAGCCAAACCAATGGTTTAACTATCACAGAAGTTTGGCCCCCAACAGTTAACCATCAAGATATATGCCATCAGAATGGGACATGCGTTGATGCAACGATCCCCAATATGACTGATTTTGATTCAGTAAAAAAATTCATTGATAATGCAATAAAGAATAATCTGAAACCTGTATTCGAGTCCCCAGATCAAGATCTGATAAACCGACTTCAAAAAGCTGGTATTAGTAGTCAAAACCTAGATCACATCATAAAATGTACAGATACTATAAAAACAAAATGTATCACAGGTCCACATTTCTCTTTATATAATTAAAATGACTAAAAAAATTGTATTGATAATAGGAATACTGGTAATAGTGGGAGTAGCGATATTTTTTATAATGTCTGGAGAAAGCAGCTTAGAAGGTGATAGCACTGGCAGCCGAGTAGGTTTTTCTATAAGAGATTATTTCCCTTTTGGGAGAGATACCAGCACAGGTAACGATCAAAACAGTGGTAACGCTGATGAGGGGAATAATACTACAGAAAACTTTGATCAAGTCCTGGACAACAAACCTATAGACAAACTTAGAAAAATATCTAGCGAACCAGTAGCCGGAGCTGTTGTCTTCAACCAAGGAACAACTTCTATTGTCAGATTTGTAGAGAGGGGCACCGGCAATGTGTATGAAGCAAGGTCAGACAGCAATATAATAAATAGGCTCTCAAACACCACTATACCAAAAATAGTCAGAGCATACTGGTTGCCAGACGGAAGTGGTTTTATAGCCCAAACAATCTCATTAGAGAACGAAATTATCGAGACTAGCTTGGTAAAATTAAAGAAAAATACAACATCAGCATCAGAAGATCTAACCCCCTACAGCACTACGATATCCAGTCTACCTACAAATATTAAAGAGATAGCTGTTTCTCCAGATGGAAGAAAAATATTTTACTACACAAAATCAAGTATATCTCAGTTTTATACTGCAAACCCAGACGGCACAGGAGAAACACTAGTCGCAACGCACCCTCTAACAGAATGGATACCTTTTTGGAAAGATAACTCGAAGATAGTACTGCAAACAAAAGCTGATTCTAGTTTAGTAGGTTATGCTTATACTTTAGATTTGAATAGTAGAGCAATAACAAAAAATGGTTTTGGTCTTGATGGATTAACTATAAACCCAAATCAAACTGGGGCCATGATTGTTTCAACAGGTGGAAATAGACCGATTATTAATATCAGAAGCACAACAGGAAACTACACTACCATCAACACTTCCACACTTGCTGAAAAGTGTACTTGGTTAAACAAAGCTCAAAATATTATATGTGCCATCCCAAACGGTTTCCCAAGAGGTTCATACCCGCAAGATTGGTATAAAGGCCTTGTTTCCACAGAAGACTTTATAATTGGAGTAGACCTGTCGAGTACTATTGCATACAACGTATCAAACCTAGTAGCCGAGTCTGGTCAGAAAATAGACGTAGAAGAAATAATGATCTCAAAAGATGATAGTCATCTAATTTTCCGCAACAAGATCGACGGCTTCCTTTGGCTTCTCCGAGTTAGCGAGTGATTTTTTTAAGAATTTGTCTTGAATTATAGTAAAGACGTTGCTTGCAAACCAATACAAAGCCACCACACCTGAAATCTTCCAAGATATAAGGAAAACAATAATAGGGAACGTATACTTCATCTGTTTTGCCATTATCTGGCTAAAATCTTTGGCGTCTGTATCAACACTCTTATCACCTGATGTTGCTAAGTGCATCTGAATAAAGCTGCTAACAGCAGCAAGTACAGCCAAAATAGGACTTTTACCAGAAATATCTAAAAATCCTAGAAAATTCATAGATATGGAATCAGGGGGGACAATAAATCCATAAAGAAGAATGGGGTCAATGTTTGGAAGTCCTGATTTTAAAAATATATAGTAAAGTGAAATGACTATAGGCATCTGTATAAACATAGAAAGGATACCCGAAAATGGGTTCAGTTTTCTTTCTCTGTAAAACTCCATAACCTTTACAGCTTGCTCCTCTTTATTCGGGTACTTTTCCTTAATTTTATTTAGCTCAGCATTTACACCCTTCATATTGTGTTGAGCAATAAAAGCTTTCTTTGAAAGAGGATACAGCACCAACTTCACAAGAAGAGTCAATATGATAGCTGCTACACCAGCGTCAACAAAAGGTACTTTGGTTAGAAGTATCAGAACATTATATAGGGGTGTATATATTATTGTTTTAAAAAAAGTGATCATTTTTTAATGAGACTAGCCCTTTGAATTAAATTTCTGATACTCTCCTCAGCTTCAATACGACCTCTAGGTTCTTTCCTGTATACAAAGTGTAGAACACTTCCGTTTGTAAAGTCACTTAGCATGCCCTTAACTATACTGTAGCCAATTCTTCTTAACTTATTTCTGACTACAGCCTTGTTCGAGACCTTCTTGGGAACTGAAAATCCTATTTTTATACCAGCCTGACCCTTGTCAAGGGTGTAGTTTAAGAAAAACAAAGAATCTACAACGACCTTTTTTTGTTCTTTTAGTGATTCTATTATTGTTCTAGATATTCTTTGTTGCTTTTTTAGCATCTTGCCTATATAGCAATCTTCTTTCTTCCTTTCTGCCTTCTTCTCTTCAAGACATTTTTCCCTGAAGTTGTCTTGGTTCTCTTGAGGAAACCGTGGGTTTTAGCTCTCTTCCTTTTTTTAGGCTGATAAGTTGTTGACATATCTTTATATTACAATTATAAAACTTTATTAACCGTCGTTCCACAGATTATAAACACAAATCAGCTTAAAAACAAGTTCCATATTTAGTTTCGGTATTATAATATTCGGATAATAAATCTTTTAATTTGAAAGATAATCATGGATACTAAAGAACTGTGGGATAAAGTATTAGTTGAGGTTGAAAAATCTATATCAAAAGCTAACTTTTCTACATGGTTTAAAGATACAAAGATTTCTGGCTTTGATAGTGGAGTGGTTTTTTTGAGTGTTCCCAATACATTTGTTCAAGAGTGGCTCACTAAAAAGTTTCACAACCTTATATTGAAATCCTTGAGAGACACAACCCCATCTGTTCATGCTTTAGAATATGTAATAAAAGAGGAAATCAAAGCAAAAAACCAATTCGTACCAACAAAAATAATATCCCCTACTAGAGAACTGCCTCTTTCAGATTATTATGTAAACAAGGAAGACAATCTGAACCCTAGGTACACATTCGATGCATTTGTAGTTGGTCCTTTCAATGAATTAGCTTTTGCCGCCGCTCAAGCAGTGATCAAAAACCCTGGGCTTTCCTACAACCCACTTTATATATACGGTAGTACTGGACACGGTAAAACTCACCTAATACAAGCCATAGGTAATTCAATAAAAGCGAACAATCCAAATAAGAAAATTTTTTACTGCACTTCAGAAAAATTTGGTAATGATTATGTAAATTCTGTACAAAACAACAAAGTAGGACAATTCAAAGAAAAATATAGAAAATACGACTGCCTAATAATGGACGATATCCAGTTTTTCAGCGGTAAAGATAAAACTCAAGAAGAACTTTTCCATCTTTTTAATACCATGAAAGACAGTAACAAACAGATTGTATTTTCATCTGATAAGCATCCCCATATGATTGTTGGCTTGGAAGAAAGGCTAAAATCAAGATTTAGCGCTGGTATGGTTATAGACATACCAGCACCAGATCAAGCATCTAGGTTGGCTATCATAAAAGCAAAATGCACCAACTCAAATCTCTTTTTAGATCCACAAATAATGGATTATTTAGCAGAATCAATAAAAGGGAATATAAGAGATATAGAGGGGGCATTGAACTTGATTATCTGCCAAACTGAAAATAAATCTAGGAACCTAAATCTAAATGAGATAAGGGACTTGGTAAATAACAGCATAAGACAAAGTAAGACCATATCCCACAAAGAGGTAGTGAAAATAATATCTGACTTTTACAAAATAGAGGAGGAGACCATATACGAAAAAACAAGAAAGAAAGAGATCATAAAACCAAGACAGGTCATAATGTACATTTTGAGAGAAGATTACAACATATCTTACCCATCAATAGGGGAGAAGCTTGGAGGAAGAGACCACACTACGGTTATCCACTCTTGTGAGAAGATAAAAAACGATATGAAAAATGATAGCAACTTGGTAAAAGAGATACAGGAGATCAGATCGATAATAGGTTGATTAGCTGTTGAAAACTTGATACCAAAGTGGGCAATAATCGCAAGTTATAATCAATTTTAAAAATTTTAAAAATTAATCAACAATGAGTTTTTAAGAATTAAGATATTATCCACAACCACAATAAAGATAATATGTTGAAAAATAAAGAAAAAATAAACATTTCCACAAATCCACAAGACTAATATAAACAATAAATGAAATATAAAATAAATAAGAGAATACTAGAGAGTCATGTTGGTAGGATTTCAAAGATTGCGTCGAGACACCTAACCCTACCAGTATTGTCTTGTGTTTATATGGAAGTGGTAGATAAAGACAAATTGATTCTTAGAACGACTAACTTGGACATGGGTATCGAAGTTTCTATCAAAATAGATTCTGGGGAAGTGGGTGTTGTCGCAGTTCCTTCATCTGTTTTTTTTAGTACTATAAGTGCGTTCAAAGGGGAGATTTTGGAAATAGAAAATGTTGAAGGTAATCTGAAAGTAAAATCAGAAAAAAATAACGCAACATTGAAGTGTTTACCACACGAAGATTTCCCATCTATACCCAAGATGGAAGATGCTAAGGATTTTGTAGTAAAAAATAGCGACTTTATGACTGGTATAAAGTCAGTGGTCTATGCAGCTTCTCAGTCTAGTATTAAGCCAGAACTCGCTAGTGTTTATGTATACAATGATTCCGGTGTTATGGTTTTTGTTTCTACTGACTCTTTTAGATTGGCAGAAAAGAGGATTCAGTTGGCAAAAGATATTGAGTTTGATCCGATCATTATACCTTTTAAAAACGCAATTGAGATAATAAAGATTTTTGATTCTTTATCAGACGAATTGAAGGTATCTATAAACAAAAACCAACTTGCTATAAGTGGGGGAGATGTTTCTGTTGTTTCTAGGTTGATAGATGGGTCTTTTCCAGATTATAAGCAGATTATACCCAAGGTGTTCAACACAGAAGTAGCTGTATTAAAAAACGATCTGCTGAATTCTATAAAGGCATCAATGATCTTTTCTGATAACTTGAGCCAAGTAAAACTGACTGTTTCCAAAGAAGGTTTTGTTGTAGAGGCAAAAAATAATGATGTTGGAGAATATAACGAAAAAATTGAATCAAAAATTTCAGGAGACGGGGTTTCGTTAAATTTCAATAGTAAATACATTTCGGAATGTTTCCAATCTATCGCTTCAGAGACTTTAAATATGAGTTTTGCGGGTTCTGGAAGACCTCTTATGATAAAGGGGGCCTCTGATAACGGCTTTCTTTATATTGTGATGCCTATGAATAGGTAATTGCTATGCTTGATATAAAAAATTTTTTAGAAAAATTTAAGAAAATATACACAGAAAGGAAGGATGTTGAGCAAATCATCATAAGTACCATAAAAGATTGCGCTACGGTCAATATAAGCTTATCTGAGATGAATATATCGGAAGGCAAAGTCTACATAAAAGCAAAACCAATAATTAGGAATCAAATTTTTTTTAAAAAAAGTCTGATAGAAGCTGATTTGCAGAGAAAAGGGTTAAAGATAGAACTAAAGTAATGGTTTAGAGTAATTTTATTGGATTACAAAAGGTAGATCATTGTGAAAGTTGTTTGCTTCAGCCCAAAGACGAACTCCTCTTTCCCATCTTTCATATTGTAAATCACTCGATGGATTTTCGGGTATTGGCCCTCTGGGTTCATTTTTATCAACCCAATGCAAAATGTTGTGGACTCCCCCCGTTACAATTTTTTGGTTTGAAGATGTGGCCATAATACCTCCTTGCCAAATACCCATCATCACTGGTTTCAATAGATTAGGGTCGTCTAGAAGAGGGTCTTCAAAATTTTCTACTCCATAGCGCGCTGTCACTTGGTCCATAAAAGCTCTCCATATAGGAGCAACGATAAATCCAGCAACCTTTTTTTCCATAGGGGAGTTGTCGTTGTTGCCAGCCCAAGCTCCAACAGCTATAGAGGGGGTGTAGCCAATGATCCAAGCATCTCGATAATCGTTTGTGGTACCAGTTTTTACTGCTACGTCCCTGTTAGGGAAGTATAAGGCACTTGTCTGCCCAAAAGAAGGCGCTCTCGCATTGTTATCAGAAAGCATATCGGATATCTTTATAGCCACTTCTTTGTCTAGCACTTGCATTTCTCTAACCTCTGCTTTCTCTAGTATGTTTTGGTTTTTATCTTTCACCTCAAGTATTGGGTGTATCTCTACTTTCTTACCGTTGTTTGCAAAAACTCCATAAGCACTTGTTATTTCAAGCGGAGTAACCTCGCCACCTCCAAGTACCAGAGTAAGGCCGTAGTCGCCTCTGTTAGATAGGGATGTCATACCCATATCTCGAGCTAGTTTTATAGAATCAGCTAATCCTGCAAGGTAAAGTACCTTAACAGAAGGTATGTTCAAAGACTGTGCCAGAGCATTACGAAGAGTTACTGGACCTCTGAAAAGATTGTCATAATTGTCTGGTGAATAGCATGGGGCAATACTTGTCAGATTGTCTGCTCCACATGACGTAGAAAACTGCGTTTTAACGTCGAAGACTACTGTTTCTGGGGTATAACCTTTTAAGAGGGCTTGTGCATAAACAAACGGCTTAAAAGTAGAACCAGGCTGGCGTTTTGAAGTTGTGACATTGAAAGCTCCGTCAATATCTTTTTCAAAATAACCCTTTGAACCAACCATTGTTAGGATATCTCCATTCCTAGGATCTATGGCTACTATAGCAGCATTTTCTGCATTGAATTTAGTCTTGTTCTCAGTGGCATAATCATATGCGATACGTTCGCCAATACTTTGAAGATCGTAGTTTAGAGTTGTGACTACTCTTAAGCCTCCTGTTTCTAGCATATCTTCACCATATTTATTCTTAAGGTATTCGAGAACATAGAAGACAAAATGAGGGGCTTTTATACCTTGGTCTCCTTTGGCTACAAAACTTACTTCCTCATCTTTTGCTTGTTGGTATTCTTCTTCAGAAATAAAACCATTTTTATACATCAAAGAAAGTACCAAGTCTTTTCTTTGGTCTAGTTTATCTTTGTTTTTACCATAAGGGGAGTAGTATGTTGGTGCTTTGGGTATAGATGCAAGGTAAGCAGATTCTGCCAAAGTGACTTCATTCGCGCTTTTACCAAAAAAAGCTCTGCTTGCTTCTTCTACTCCGTAAAGGGTGCCACCATAAGGTATCTCATTTAGGTACATAGATAATATTTCATCTTTTGATACCATCTTTTCTAACTTTAAGGCTAGCACTATCTCCTTAAGTTTTCTAGCTGGGCCACCGAGCAGACTTTTGTCTCCTGTCAATAGAGAGTTTTTTACTACCTGTTGGGTTATGGTTGATCCGCCCTGACTAAAATCTAGACTAGAAATATTTACAATGATAGCTCTGAGAAATGCTGTCGGTCTAAACCCGTGGTGCAGGTAGAACTTATCGTCTTCAATGGCTATCGTAGCATTGCGGATATGCCTAGATATATTTTCAAGAGGCACGATACTTCGCTTTATATCTCCTCCAGTGTCATATAGAAGTATCTCTCCTGTACGGTCGTATATTTTGGCCGATTCGAAGACTCTTCTTTCGTGGATGGATTCTAAACTAGGTAGTTTAAATGTTGAAATCCACACTATCCCTACAGCTCCAATGAAAAAAAACACACCCAATATCATTATGGAGAATGTTTTGAGTAAATCCGGGTGTTGTCTGAATATTTTTAGGATCTTATTTATCATATAAGATATGTAAGCGCCACGATTTGGCTATTATAACAAAAAACCGCCCTTTTTCTAGAGCGGTTTTTTGTTATTCCCTATTCTTCATCCTCATCCTCACCCTCATCATCATCCTCATCATCGCCACTATTATCATCACCACTGTCATCCTCTCCATCCACTTTATCGTCATCATTAAGTGGTGGGTTATTAAAATCTTCTAAACCTTCATCTCTGTCTCCGTCCATATTTAAAAAAGTTATTTATAACGTACACTACAGTACGATACCGATATTTTTATCAAAGCCACTAATTTTTGCAACATTTTTATAAGCTAGTTGGGGATAATTCTTCTATAAGCACAACTGAGGGCAATGGCTATGGCATCGTATTCGTCGTCATGTTTAATTTTATGTTTTATATCTATTAGCTTGTGGAGCATAGTTATTATTTGTTTTTTGTCACTTTTTCCATAGCCAGTGATACTTATTTTTACAGTGTTTGGGTTTATTTCTTCGACTTCAATATTGGACGATATGATCTCTGAAAGTATGGTGCCTCTAGCCTGGGCTACTCCCAGAGCAGTCTTTTTATTTTTACTCCAAAGGAGAGTTTCAACTCCAGCTCTTTTTGGTTTGTATTTGTTGCAAATTTTACGTACATGCTCACTTATCTGTGCCAAACGTATCGGTAGCTCATCTTCTTTCTTTGTTTCAAAACACTCAGAATGCACTAGAGATATATTTCTATTATCTTTTTCTATTATTGCGATTCCTGTTCGCCCAAATCCCGGATCGATACCAAGAATTCTAATTTTACTCATTTTTATAATAAGGCATTAGTGAAGACTTCTTGAACTTCCTCGTTATCTTCTAGAGATTCTATGAGAGCATAAAGTTTTTGGCTGTCTTCTTCAGAAAGTTGTGTTGTGTCATTTGGTTGCCATTCCAAATTTTCATTTTTGTGAAATGCCCACAAGGCTGACCCTTGGGCCGCCAACTCGCAACCATTTTTGGTAAGAATATGTTTTATTTCTTGAGCGGCTTTATTTCTGTTGCTCGTTAGAGCTTCTATGATCATAGCTACTCCACCGGGTCCATAGGATTCATACACTATCCTTTCCATTTCTCCCGACTCACCTCCCAAACCCTTCTTTATAGCTCTTTCAATATTGTCGCTCGGTACATTTTCTGCTTTTGCTTTGTCTATAGCAGCCCTAAGACTTGGGGTTTTTGTATCGCCGTTAGAAAGTTTTGATTCTACAGTGATCGCTCTCACGAGCTTACCAAAAACTTTAGCTTTGTAAGCATCAGTTACTGCTTTTTTATTCTTAATTTTAGACCATTTATTATGTCCCGCCATAGAAACAGAATAAATAATAATGCGGGTTGAATCAAGTGTTACAGAAGCTTTTCCTGATTTTTGTTCTTGTGGGGATAGGGTATACCAAGATGAGCGTATCCTTTTTTGGTAAGCGTGCGGCCACGAGGGGTCCTTTCTAAGAATCCTATTTGTATAAGATAAGGTTCATGAAATTCTTCAATCGTTGCTTCTTCTTCAGAAAGGGCGGTTGCCAAGGTGTTTAGGCCTACAGGTCCACCCTCAAATTTGTTTGCCATAGTCTCAAGTAGTCTTATATCAGAACTGTTTAGACCAGCATTATCGATGCCAAGCAGGGCAAATGCTTCATTTGCAGATATTTGATCTAAAGATCTTTTGTTTACTTGAGCGAAATCTCTCGTGCGTTTTAGTAGATAGTTGGCTGTACGGGGAGTATACCTACTACGCAAGGCTATGCTTTCTATTGCGTCTGTGGTGATGTCTACGCCCAGAATTTTTGCAGATCTCGCTATTATCCTCTCAATCTCTTTTTGGTTATAAAAATCTAACCTGAATACACCTCCACCGAAACGACTTCTTAAGGGGGAAGATATCGATGCTATACGAGTGGTTGCTCCTAGTAGAGTGAATTCTGGTAGCTCGAGCTGGATAGTTCGAGCGCTAGGACCTTTCCCAATAACAATATCGAGAGATCTGGATTCCATGGCAGGGTAGAGAACCTCCTCAATAGCTTTATTTAGTCTGTGTATTTCATCAATGAACAAAATATCAAAAGGGGAGAGGTTTGTAAGTATTGAGGCTAGATCACCCACTCTTTCTATAGCAGGTCCTGAGGTAACTTTTATTTGACTCTTTGTCTCTTTAGCTATAAGGTGCGCCAATGTTGTCTTACCAAGCCCTGGTGGACCATAAAACAAAATATGCTCTGGTGGATGCGAGCGCTCTTTGGCTGCAGTAAGCAAAATTTCTAGGTTCTTTTTTATTGCTTCTTGGCCTATATATTCAGACCATTTTTCAGGCCTCAGAGCTTTGTCTAGGTTGTCTACCTCGGAGCCTATTCTTGGTGTTTTTTCCTTATTTGACATAAATCTCAAATATGATATAATAGGGAAGAATTTGAAAATCAGTAAGTTTTGGTGTAAAAATACCTTTGCTCCAAAATGGATTAGGAGTCCAAGGCTCTAAGCAGTGTTCTACCTAGGGTAGGATTAGACTTTGTATCGAGGACATGCCGGTTTTTGTGCTTCACGTGCGACTATCTGGCATTATCCTTAGAGCTTTGTTTTGCTTCGAGACGAATGTCTTGAAGTACTGCTTAGAGCTTTGCACTTCTAGTATTTGTATCTTTTTCTTTCAAACAACCCTTACTCGACATTATTCACAAAAGGAAAAGTGGGGCAATTTTTTTTGTGAATAAGTTTTTATGTCAGGTCTATAACTCTACCAAGTTCTTCTAGGGAAGTGATACCTTTTAGCACTTTTATTATACCGTCTTGTTTCATATCAAGTAATCCTTGGTCTAGGGCGGCTTTGTTTATTTCTCTTTCGCTTGGGTTTTCCTTTACCACATCTTCTATGCTCTCATTTGAGACGATCGCTTCATATATACCTGTACGACCCTTATATCCTGTAAAGTTGCATTCTTTACAACCTTTTCCTTCGTATACAACATTAACATCAAGCCCTTCTTTATATTTAGGATTTTTGATCTTATCTAGAGTATCAGTTATAAGCTTATTTTCTATTTCAGTTGAGGCTCGCTTTGCTACGCATTTTTTGCAAAGCATCCTGACTAATCTTTGGGCCATTGCGATATTTATGGCAGAAGTCAGAATTTTTGGGTTTACACCAAGATCGATAAGTCTTGGAAAAGTTCCAGCTGCATTATTGGTGTGAAGTGTTGAAAATACTAAGTGTCCGGTAAGGGCTGCGTTTACTGCGATCTCTGCCGTCTCTTCGTCTCTGATCTCTCCGACCATTATTATGTCTGGGTCCTGACGTAAGGCGCTACGCAATCCTTCAAGAAAAGTGTAACCTTTTTCATCATCAGTTTGAGTTTGTACAATGCCATGCATGTGGTACTCGATAGGGTTCTCTATGGTTATAATCTTTACCCCCGGGCTGTACACTTTTTTTAGGAATGCATACAAAGTAGTAGTCTTGCCACTGCCTGTAGGACCAGTGTTTAGTATCATGCCGTTCGGTTTCTGAAGTTCTATTCTTAGAATTTCCAAAAGTGATTCATTTATGCCCAATTCTTCAAACTCCACTGCTATAGCATTTGGATTCAGCACTCTAAGTACTACTGATTCACCGTACCCCCCTGGTAGTAGAGAGGTTCTGATTTCTATATCCTCATCGCCAAGTTTTATACTAAATCGACCATCCTGAGCAGTATCTTTTATGTTTAGTTTTAGGTTTGAGATTAGTTTTATGCGCGAGAGTAGTAGATTGAAAGTATCTTTATCAAAAGAAAGAATGTCTGACAATACCCCATCTAATCTATATCGTAGTCTTACAGCATCTTCTTCTGGTTCTAAGTGGACATCAGACGCGTTTATGGCGATAGCTCCAGCTAGCATTATTTCTAATATTCTTGAAATGCGATAACTTTTCTTCTCTTTTATTACAGTTTCTATAGAGCTCTTGATGTTCTCTATCTCCCTAACCTCTTTTATCAGGTCTTGTATTTCCTCACTCGATATATCTAAGGCCCCCCCTTTTGTTTCAAGGGCATAAGAGAGGTCTTTGTAGTGAGCCCACACCTTCTCAAGGCTTTGGTGAGACACTATATACTGTTTCACTTGGTACCCTCTTACCTCAAGGTCATTTACAACAGCTTTTGTTCTTGCGTTATCAGGTGAAATGACTCCCACTGAGATTTTTTTGTTGACTATGTTGAATGGTGCGACCTCACTTTCTCTTGCCTCATTTTCGTGGATTATTCTCAAGGCATCTATGTTTATCGGTGATACTGACAAGTCTATATATTCAAAGCCATGCTTAGAAGAGAGGGCTTCAGCAAGTTCCTCTTCTTCCTTTTCTCTCAGCTCATTTAAACGCTGTTTTTGTTTGTCTTCGTCAAATTGGACGCTCATGTTAGGTATTATAGCTAATTTGATTTCTCCAAACTATCTATATACCAACACCTTGTAATTTGTTCTTTTAGTTGCCTAATTTTAAAAAAAACCACAGTGTGCTAAATTGGTCCCATGGAAATAGTGTCACAATCACTTTCAGATACAGAAAAATTTGCAGAAAGTTTATTATCCTTACTACCAAGCCAAGGTGATAATGCTACGGTCATCGGCCTTTATGGGAATTTGGGATCAGGTAAGACTACTTTTATGAAATTTTTCGCAAAAAAGCTTCTGGTCAAAGAAGTTATTCAAAGTCCAACATTTGTCATAATGAAGTCTTTTGATATCGATTACAAAGGTTTTAAAAAACTGATACATATAGATGCTTATCGTCTAGAATCTACAAAAGAGCTAGAAAATCTTGGTTGGAAAGAGTTGATAGAGGATAAAAGCAATATTATTTGTATAGAATGGCCAGAAAAAGTGGCGGAAGTTATGCCATCTCATATTATGCTAAGATTTGAGTATGTCGAAGGTAGTGAAGAAAGAAAGATTAGTCTTGCTTGATGCACATGCCATTATTCACAGGGCGTATCATGCTCTGCCAGATTTTTCTACTAGTAGCGGGGTCCCTACTGGAGCTCTCTACGGCTTGGTTTCAATGGTTCTGAAGATTGCTACTGATTTAAAACCTGATTATATTGTGGCTTGTTATGACTTGCCCAAGCCCACTTATCGCCACGAAGTGTATGAAGGTTATAAAGCTGGTAGGGCTAAGGCTAATGAGGACCTAGTGTCTCAAATTGAAAAATCAAAAGAGTTATGTGCGGCTCTTAATATACCGATATACGAGAAAGAAGGTTTTGAGGCCGATGATTTGCTAGGTACTATAGTTGAAAAGCTGAGATCTGTGGGGGGTAAGGGTGGGATCGAGATAATTATTGCCTCAGGTGATATGGATACTTTGCAGCTTGTAGACAATGACTATGTAAAAGTGTATACCTTAAAAAAGGGTCTTAATGACACTATTCTATATGATGATAGTGCTGTAAAAGAACGCTTTGGTTTTCCGGCGGCCCTTGTCCCTGATTATAAAGGCTTGAGAGGAGACCCCTCTGATAATATTGTCGGTATACAGGGTATTGGCGAGAAGACTGCTACTGAGTTGATCAAAGCTTTCGGTTCGATTGATGATATCTATAAGCACCTAAAAAAAGATTCTAGTTCTTTCGAAAAGAAAGGTTTTAAAAAACGCATTATAGATTTGCTTACTGAGAATGAAGAAGAAGCAAAGTTCAGCTTGATGCTCGCTACCATAAGGAGAGATGCCCCTATAGATTTTAAATTGCCAAACAAATATTGGAAGGACAGTTTTGATATAGAAGCAGCCAAAAGAATATTTACTGATCTGGAATTTAGAAATATGAGTGACCGCTTGAAAAAAGTTATGGATATCAAAGAAGAACCCAATTCAAATAAGCAAACTATCAACCAGTTACTACTTGAAGAAACAAAAGTGGCACTATGGTTAATTAACTCCAATATCTCAAACCCCACTCTTGATGACATATATAATTTTGGTAAAACTGAAGACTTTTCTCTTGCTAGAGAAAAAATAATGAATGAAATTAAAAACAGAGAACTGGAATTTGTATATGAAAAAATAGAAAAGCCAATCATTCCAATTGTAGAAAAAATGCAAACAAGGGGAGTACTCATAGACACTATCGTGCTAAAGAATATGGAGGCAGAATATGAAAAAGAACTTAAAATTATCGAAAAAAAGATATGGAAAGAAGCTGGCACCGAATTTAACATAGCTTCACCCAAACAACTCGGGGAAGTTCTTTTCGGTACTTTGGGGCTAAAAGTAAAAAATCAAAAGAAGACTTCGACCGGAGCCATGTCTACAAAAGAATCGGAATTAGAGAAACTTAAAAAGGAACATCCGATCATAAACTTAGTTTTAGAATATAGAGAGCTTGCAAAGCTTATCTCCACTTATATAAAACCAATACAAGAGGCAGTCGATAAAGAATCCAGATTGCATGCCCGTTTTATCCAAACAGGGACTACTACCGGCAGGATGTCTTCAGAGAACCC
This sequence comes from uncultured Candidatus Saccharibacteria bacterium, assembly GCA_964548205.1. GTDB lineage: Bacteria > Patescibacteriota > Minisyncoccia > Phycocordibacterales > WO2-35-19 > CAZJPJ01. The sequence continues at coordinate 10,992 of CAZJPJ010000003.1, read as the reverse complement.
CAATCTTCAGAATATTCCTATAAGTTCTGAAAGAGGTTTTGCTATACGAAAGGCAGTCATAGCTCCAAAAGGGTTTGTCTTGGCAGCTTTTGATTATTCACAGATAGAGCTACGTATTGCTGCTATGCTTTCACTCGACAAAAATCTAATAGAAATATTTAAAGATGGGAGCGACGCTCATACAGCAGTAGCTAGTTTAGTGTTTGGAGTTGCAAAGGGGGAGGTTACTAAAGAGATGAGAAGACAAGCCAAGGTTATCAACTTCGGCATCCTTTATGGTATGGGGGTCAACGCTCTCCAACAAAATTTGGGTTCTGATAGAAAGACTGCTCAAGAGTTTTTGAATTCTTATTTTGAAAAGTTTAGTGGTCTTGCCGAATATATAGAAAGTATAAAAAAAGATGCTTCTAATATTGGCTTTACTAAGACTTTGTTCGGGAGACGTAGATACTTTGAAGGTATCAAATCAAAAATTCCGTATATAAGGGCAGCCGCTGAGAGAATGGCTATAAATGCTCCGATCCAAGGTACTCAGGCTGATATCATAAAAGTAGCAATGCGCAGGATCGACGATTGGGTGCGAGAAGAGGGCTTAGATGAAAAAGTGTTCCCGATACTTCAAATTCATGATGAGCTTGTTTTTGAGATAGAGGAAAAAGTTCTTGAAAAAGTGCAGCCCAAAATAAAAGAAATAATGGAGGGGGTCCTTACCTTAGAGCAGTCGATGGGAGTCCCGATCATTGCAAATAGTGTTACGGGTAAAAATTGGGCAGAACTCAAATAACATGCTTCATATTCTAAGCTCAAAAAATTCGGGTGCCTTAAAGAAAAAATTTGAAGAGATAACCAACTCTGCTTCTATAGTCAGAATGGACGTCTTTAGCTTTGACGCAGAATCAATAACTCACAGACTAGAATCTACATCTTTATTTGGTGAGACAAATGAAGTCTTTGTCTTTAATGAATTATCTGAGGATGAGGCTGTATTCCAAAAATTTTTGGAACTATCTTCCTCTATGGTTAATTCTCAAAAAATATTTGTTCTTGAAGAGTCGAGTTTATCTAAAAAAATACTTGATGATCTAAAAAAGAGCGGAGCCTCAATAACCGAAGCCAAAGATACTGGGGCTGATAGTTTTATCAGGTCCAATTTTGCTCTTGCGGATGCGTTTGGAGAGAAGTCTGCAAAATCTGCTTGGGTAGAGTTTCAAAGAAGTCTCGCAGAAGGTCAAGAAGAAGAAATGGTTTTCGGGTCTGTTGTTGGGAAAGTTAGGGATATGTTGTATACAACGAAACTGAAAAAGCCAGAAGGTGCGATGCATCCATTTGTTTATAACAAATCAAAAAGCCATATCAAGAATTGGAAAATAGAAGAACTTGAGAGGGTCTATGATCGGTTGCTGGACTTGCACTACAAGTCCCGCAAAGGGGAAGAAGGTATAGTAGGGGGATTAGAAAAGATAATACTTAGTATTTGATTGCTGAGGGGGCTGATCTGTGAGCAAACCAAGTAAGAGACTTTTTGGAAAGTTTTCTGTACAGAGGTATAAGTAGCGACAACACAAGAGAGCTAAATGCTATTTGAACCGCTATCTCAGTGTCTCTTAAGGCGGCCTTTATAAATGGGTAGAGCGATGATATTTGGGTATGAGAAATGTTTATCCAGATATCGGCCATAGATACTAGTGTTGCAAGAACAATGAAACAAAATGCAGGCAAGAAATATCCTAGGTTGCTCCATGTTTTATGAATATAATAGTCAATGAAGATTTTTTTCATCACCCTAGATTTCAGTTCGTTATTATTTTCCATGGCTTTGTTGATAAATATTAATGCTGCATCTGTTCATATACTTCACCTAAAAACTTTTTGGCTCTGTAAGCTTTTACCCGTGCTGCTCCACTAGATATCCCTAAAACTTTACCGATTTGTTTGAAAGATTTGCCAAGTACGTACCTCATTCTCAATATTTCTGCTCCAGAGTTGTCGATTTTTTCTAACATTGTAGATAAGAAATCAGCACTTTCATATTCTCTGAAGTTATCTTTTTCGTCGGCTATATTTTCTAGCTCGTAACTAAAATCGATAAAGACTTTTCTCTTGGCTGCTTCGTCTACAATGCAGTTTTGCAAAATTTTTCTACTCCAATTATTGAAATTGCCACCTTCGTTTAGAAACTTGCGGCCATATCGGTATATTTTGACAAAAGTATTCTGGACCGCATCCTCAGTTGCAGAATCTTCTCTCAAATAGCTACGTGCTACTTTCATAAATTCTTTATGTTTTCTATCAAAAATAACCCCAAAGGCCTCAGGCCTTTTGTACGAGAGCTCTAGGAGTTCTATGTCACTCATTCTCTCCATATACTATAAGACTACTCGTTTCTCTAAAATGTTACAAGCAAATAGTTTACTTGAGGTGCGATATGTAGTATATTTTGACTTTCCGCTCGTAGCTCAGTCGGTAGAGCAGCTCCCTTTTAAGGAGATGGTCGTAGGTTCGATTCCTACCGAGCGGACAAGAAAGAAAAATATGAACTGCTTCATATTTTTCGATACTTGTCCGAGACGGAGGCATGTTTTGCGAGCACTCAAAACAGCCGAGTTGGGGTCGCGGAAATTTTGTTTTGACGAAAGCAAAATTATCCGTGATGACATTAAAGATTACAATGGTATGTCTATAGCAAAGGCACCTGCCCCTGAGAGTAGTAGTGATATGGTAGAAACGAAAAGTAATATATAGAAGAAGAGTTCTCGTTTTAAGATAGATGACTCTTTGTATTCGATGTATGTCTCAGCAAGAGATAAAATACCTAAAATGAGGGCTGCAATTTGGGTGTATAAGCCTATTATTAGCAATAAACCTCCCAAAATCTGAATAATGGCAAGAATTTGGGTTACTCTTTTTGGGTTTGGTATACCCAGTGCTTTTATAGAATTTTGCCAAACATCTCTCTCGCCTTTTATTGTGAGAATTCCTAGATTCAGAAAAACAAACCCTACAGCCAGCCTTATGATAAAAGGGGCAAGTAGGGAATATGTGAGAAGTTCTGGAAAAGGATTTAACATATGGTAAGTTTATAAAGTTTAGGAAGTTTGTAAAGTCAGTTTGTAAATATAAAAAGGATGGAGGATGTTGTAATAGTGTTAAACAATATAAGAAGTAGCGAAAATGTAGGCTCGATACTCAGAAGCGCCGATGCTTTTTGTATACACGAAGTTTATTTGGTAGGGCTGACCCCTGCTCCAATCGATAGGTTTGGCAGAGACAACAACAAAGTTCTAAAGGCTTCTCTTGGTGCAGAGAAAACAGTCAATTGGCAAAAAACTGCAAATCTTAAAGATTTATTAGAAAAGCTACGAAAAGAAGGTTTTTATATTGTGGCAATAGAGCAAACGGACAGATCTTTTGATTTTCGAGAATTTGATTTTGTGAGTAAGGGGAAGGTGGCACTAGTATTTGGAGAAGAAGTAAAAGGTCTTTCTACAGAGGAAGTAGGATTGTGCGACAGTTCGGTAGAAATACCGATTGGGGGTAGTTTGGTTCGCAACAGATCGCAAAGTTATAAAGGCAAAGAATCTTTGAACGTTGCTGTGGCAGCTGGGATAATACTGAGTCGCTTGGTCTAATAGCTGATAGTATCTACAACCAAGCCATTGTTGTCATGTAAATTTATTTTCTCTCTTTCTTTTTTCCAGAGTGTGCCGAATTTGCCAATATAGATTCGATATTCTTTACCGGGGAAGTCTGTGTCGCCGAAATGCTTTGCTACGCAGGAGTTGTAGTTTACTTGGTTGCGAATGTAGTCTTTGCAAGAAGAAGTAACGGTATCTGGCAGGTCTCTCATGTACTCACTATTTCTAGTAGTACAGCGCGGTATTTTCTTTATCAAGTTTAGACACTCGTCATTTCTTTCTTCTAAGTATGAGAATCGAGGCAGCTCTTCATCATAATAAGGTCTTGGGCATTGTCTTGATAAGGAAGGGTAAAAAGTACGGTTTTCCTCAAAATATCCAGTACAGCTGTTTGTTCTAAAAGATATGCCAATAGGTGAAAAACCTTTGGTGATGATGGCACTGTCACCCCTTTCAAGTATGACGTCTGAGTCATTTCTGGTAAAGGGGAAAGGTAGCAGGGAAGCTTTGCCTATAGTAATACGGTTTCCAGTGACTTCGCTTCTAAAGTACCATCCGGTTATATTTACACCCTCTCCTTCTTTTAGGCTAGTACTCAATCGGATGTACTCTTTGTTTGGATCGCTGTTGTTGCGGTTGCTTATATTCGACATCCTGATTTTGTTGTAGTAAGGGGAGCGTCTGTTTTCTTCTATCTGTTTCTGCAGATCTTTGTTTATCTTCTCTATTTCTGATTCCGTCTCTTTTATAGTGTCTACTATGTCTTCTTTTGATATGGTGCTACTTTTAGAGTCTGTGCTCGTCTCTCCTGTACTTATAACGCTATCTTTGCTGCTAGTTTTTGAATTGTTTGTGCCACTAGATTTCTGAAGCGAAGAATTCTTTATAGGACCATAGGCAAGTCCAAAAAGAATAAATAAAATAACTATTATTAAAATTGCTTCTTTATTTTCTCCCATTTATTTGTATAGCTTTTGATGTATCGGACAAAAGTGAGCACTTCTTCCTTTTATCACCTTGCGCTCTATTATACCAGTGCAACCTCTTTTTTGGCACTGTTTGCCGTTTTGTTTGTAAGCTTTGTGGCAATTTTGGAACCCGCCTTTTTCTCCTAGTATATTTCTATAATCAGACATAGAATCTCCACCTAGTTCGATCGACTTTTTCAATATTTTTTTAGCTTCTGACAAAATACTTTTTAATTCCACATCTTTTATTTTGGAACAATCAGATAGGGGGTGAACACCTGCTGCAAAAAGGGTCTCATCGGAATAAATATTACCAATACCAGCTATTATACTCTGGTCCATAAGTAATGATTTTATCGGCAAATACTTGCTGTTCTTATTTTTGTTTCTAACTGCTTCTATAAATTCTACAGGTTTTATAAGCAAAGCGTCCTTGCCTAAATTTTTGATTCCAGAGTGCTCTCCTAGATTGGTTGTGTTTACAATGCATACAGATGCGAATTTTCTCATATCTGAAAAGGCGAGGTGAGTATTGTCTTCAAATTCGATAATGAAATGAATGAACTGATTAAACGGATCATTCAGTTTTTCATTACCTATCGCTTTCCAACTTTTGCCATTCAAGCTTCCTACTTCCTTGTATTTTCCATATAAAAAATGGCCAGTCATCTTCATGTGTATTACTAAAGAATCTTTATTGCTTAAGTTTATTACTACATTCTTGCCGATCCTTTGAGCATTTATTATTTTGGTTCCTAAGATCCTACTTTTTAAATCCTCAAAATATTTTTTGTTCTTTACATTACTTTTGTGACCGTGGGTTGTCTTGAGATGGAAGTCAGACCAAACATCTTTTATGATCTTACCCTTGGTAAACTTCTTTATTCCTTCCACTGTAGTATGGACTTCTGGTAATTCTGGCATATTTTAAAATCATAATTCTAATACTAAGTCTGTTTTATTTTAAAAATTTTCGATATTTCTTCTCGAGTAACTGTTGCGTCGTCCCAAGGAGTTTTTTTACCGTTTGCTTCCATAATATAGGGGTCTGTGCCTTTACCCGTTATTAGTACAGCTACATCTTGGTTGCTCTTTTGGCTCTTTATTTCTTGAGCTTTTTTGATTGCGTTACGAATAGCCTTTCTTCTATCCATAATTACTTCCACTGGTTTGTGGCTTATGCCGGCTTTTACTTCTTCTATTATTTTCTTAGGGTCTTCATCATAAGGGTCTTCATTTGTGAGGATAATGTAATCGCAATGCATGTCTGCCACTTTACCCATCTCAGGTCGTTTCCAAGTATCTCTGCCCCCGCCAGTGTTGCCTAAAAGGCATACTTTTTTGTGATCTTTGTACGCAGTGTATACCGCTTCTAGAGAGTCTTTGGTATGAGCGTAGTCTACCACTACATCAAAGCCGAGCTCGGCTTCATCTACTTTTACTTTCTCCATCCTCCCCCTTATTTGACCTATTTTTTCTACAGCTTTTTTGGCCATCTCTACAGAGATTCCAAAAAATTCAGCACATTTTATCGCTCCGATTATGTTGTATACATTGAAAAGCCCTGGAAGTTTTGAATGGATCACTACTTTTTCTATCTGGAATGAAGAACCTTCTGAGTCAGCTTTTATGCCAATGACGTCTTTTATAGAGTAGGGAACCTTTCTGTCGATATCGAGAGCCAAGAATTTATCGGCCTCTACGTCGTCGTTGTTTACAAAGATCGCTCTTCCTTTCTTGTTTTCCAGCTCTCTTGCAATAGAGAGCTTCGCCTCTCGATAGTTTTCATATGAACCATGAGATTCTATGTGTTCTTTTGCCAAGTTTGTAAAAACAAGGGCTCGTAGATTTATGTATTTATGTCTATATTGTTTTGCCCCCTCACTTGTCAGTTCCATGATTGCTACTTCACACTTTGCGTCTGCAGCTTTTCTTAAAAAATTCTGAATGAAAAATCTACCGGGCATGCTCATTTTGTACAGGTTTCTTTCTTCTTTATCTCCGATTTTAAAGCGCAATGTGTTTTGAAGAGCTGTTTTGAAACCTGCCTCTTCAAATATTGCGTTCAGAATTTCTGTAGTAGTGCTTTTGCCTTTGGTACCAGTGACACCTATGACGATAAGGTTTTTAGCTGGAAAACGGTTTATGAGCACTCCTAAAATAGAAAGTAAAAAATGATAAGCAGGCTGAAAAAAACTAAATACTGATTTTGGTATAAACTTTTTTATTATGTCTAGTGTTTTTTGCATCAATTTCTATTTGGATAAATGGCGCAGAGCCCACTTTATACGCTCGTTTGTACCACTTAGTTCATCTGGCATTTCTGACATGGCTTTATTTATATCAGTGTCTCTATAACCTAGAGATTTTAATGCATCTTCTATGTCTTTGTCTTCTTGCGACATGTGGGCATCTTTTTTCTTTGGCATCTTGCCGCTGAGTTCAAAGACTATCTTATCAGCTGTTTTCTTGCCAACTCCTGCTATCTTGGTTAGGGGGGCGCTGTCACTACTATCTATGGCTTGTTCTACTGCTTTGATGCCAGCTACACTTAGTATGGCAAGAGCAGATTTTGGGCCAATACCAGAGACTGTCATAAGCAAAGAAAAGACCCTAGACTCGTCCTTGGTCTCAAAGCCATAAAGAGATATCTCCTGTTCTCTTACTATGGTGTTGATCCAAAAACTAACTTTGCCTCCCGTTTTTAACCTACTCAAGTATTCGGGGGTAGAAAACGTCTCGTATCCGACACCATTTATGTCTACTATTGCCTTAGTACCTTCTGTTTCTAGCAGGGTGCCACTTAGATAGCCTATCATACCTATATATTTGCATATCCTCGTTTTATATGCTAATTTTGCTTTGTTTATGCCGATAACCAAATCAGTCCCGACGCACGAAGTGGCCGGGAAGCCAACCGAAGCATCGGCTCAAAAAAAACAAAAATAACATGCCAATTACAAAATCAGCAAAAAAGGCTCTAAGGTCATCAAAGCGCAAGCAGGTTTATAATACTCGCCGCAAGACCAATATGAAGAACACCATAAAAGAGTACAAAAAGCTTGTAGCTGCAGGTAAACTTGAAGATGCAAAGAAGATGCTCCCTACACTCCAGAAGGCTATCGACAAGGCAGCCAAAGGTGGCACTATCAAGAAAAACAACGCTAGCCGCAAAGTCTCTCGACTTGTGAAGGTGATTACAGTGAAGGTGTAATTCTCCTAATTTTTATAACAGAAAAACCCACCAACCGAAGCTGGCAGGTTTCCCTGCCGCCTCGTAGCGGGCTAGTGGGTGGAAATGTATACCAACACTAGCAACCCAGCCGCGACAAGTGCAATCATGAGCTCTTTTGCAACGTATTTGTCGAAATACATTATATTACCTCTATGAGAATTATGTTGTATAAAAATATTTTTGTCAACAAAAGTTGAGTATCTCGTCTAAATTTGTATGGAGATGTATGGTATTACCAAGTGATGGCCTTGATGGGCGATTTTTGATATTGTAGATACGTTTCGCTCCCGTAGTTTAATGGATAAAATGCCGGCTTGCGGAGCTGGTGATTCAGGTTCGATTCCTGATGGGAGCACACTTCGACTCGCTTTTTAAAAAGCTCACTCAGTGTAAACTGCTGTTGGGTAGAGTTTGGCGAGTGAATTTACCAACTCAACAACCTGTCGAACCACTTGTGGAGGATGGATTCTTGGAGAGGTTCTTGTTCTAAGAAATTTGAAAGCAGTTCTTCTAGCTCATCTAATTTTACTTCATCTGCTATCGGTATGATGGTGAGAGGTAAGAAGTTGCTCACTGGGTGTAGAAGTATTCTAGAACCATGAGTGTGCTCTTCTTCTATCCAGAAAGATCGATAGCTAGAGTAAGGGAAAAGAGAACGACCGAAGGCGATGCCTTTTGGCCCCACTCTTACGTCAGAATGTTTGGTGTCCTTATAAGAAAGAGTTCCCACTGTGATGCCAGCTATTAATACAAATATTCCAAACAAAGTGTTGCCAAAATTAAAGGCTAGTACTGCCACTGCTAGCACTATGACGCCCAAGATCCAATACCAATCAGCGGATTTGCGGTCAAAATGGTGTTCTGGGCTTTGCCACTCGAGGAAAAATTCTTGCATACAAAAATAATATCATATGTAATAAAAAACTTTATTGAGAAAGTTGATTGTGGAAATCTATTTTGCCATTATTATTGATAACAATATAATTGAAGTACTACTAGCTCTAATAAGATACGTATATGAAAAATATGATTATAGCAGGGGCGCTAATAAGCAGCCTTCTTTTTGCTATGCCAGTCGGAGCCACTAGCTCCAAAGCCAAAATTAATAGCTCAGAAAATATTCAAGAAAAGAAAGAGGTTATTCGTGTAAATATAGAAAAGCACAAAACTGAAATCTTGGAAAAGATGTGTGATATGAGAAGAAAGATCCATAGCCACTTCCCAAAGCTCAAGGTGCCAAAAGTGTGCGATAGGGGAAGTGTTGGAGAGATAGAACTAGTATTTAGTGTTGCCCCTATATCTATATCACAGGGAGAGAGTGCTACTCTTTCTTGGGAAGGGAAGAATCTGCTTACTTGCGAGGCTACAGGGGGTTGGTTTGGGGAGAAGAATGTAAGTGGCGAAGAAGAAGTGTCGCCAAGTGTTAGTACAGAATACATGCTGACTTGTGATGGGGTGGAAGAGGGGATAGAGAAGAGTGTGTTGTTAGAAGTGGTACCTGTGCCCAATCCTGACCCAGAACCAGAACCTGACCCAGAACCCGAGCCAACAATTGATCATATTGTCATTAGTGAACTTTATTATGATGTTGATATCTCACATGGTGTAGAATCTTCTAATGAGTGGGTAGAACTTTATAACGGTACTAGTGCCGATGTAGATATAAGTGGTTGGATATTTGCGGATAACTCATCAGAGTCTGATGCCATACCACAAGGTACTATTATAGGAGCGGGAAGCTATCTAGTATTTACAGCTTCTAGTACTACCTCAAGTCTTTGGGGTGTAAATATGATCGATATGGGTAATAGGATAGGCAATAGTCTTTCAAACACTGGAGATACTGTAGTTTTAAAAAATGGTGATACTGTTGTAGACACAATTAGCTACGGTACAGATATAAGTGCTTTTGACCCAGCAGTGTCTGATGTGGTAGAGGGACACTCCCTATCAAGGAAAAATCCGATTGTTGATACTGATAGCGCAGATGATTGGGGAGATTTGGCTATACCAACTCCGGGGGAATAACTACTTCACTTTAGAGCCTGGGGGACAGTCCATTTCTAGAAGAGTAAAAAACTCATCTCCTTCTTTTTCTCCCGATGCGGCTGCTATCATGGCTTCGCTTGACATGCCCATCATTTGGCGCGGTTCTAAGTTGGTGACGAAAGCGCATGTCTTGCCTACCAATTCAGCTGGATCACTAAAAAATCTTTTGATACCAGAGAGTACTTGGCGTGGTCTTTCTTCGGCAAAGTCGACACTAAGCTTCAGTAACTTGTCAGATCCCTCTATAGGTTCTGCACTCAGTATCTTTCCAGCTCTTATTTCTACTTTTGCAAAATCGTCGATATTTATCATACGACAAGTCTAGAGCAAATCGAGAAAAAAATAAATACTGGATATAAATAATGGAAAAGATGTGTGGTATACTGGACGAGTGCCCGAGAGATATAAGAGAAAACCAAATACAAAGTGTCTTGTTTGTAATAAAAATATCTACCATCGACCTTCAGTAATAAAGGAGAACGAGGAAAGAGTCTTTTGCAGTCGGGGTTGTTTCGGTATTCATTGTAGAAAAGAAATCCCGTGTTTAGTCTGCGGGAAATTAATCCTATCAGGACTCAATAAAAGAACTTGTAGTAGGAGTTGTTCAAATATACAAAGAGAAGGTATCAAATACAAAATTGGCAGGCCAAGAGATAAAGCAGAAAAAGAACGAGCAATAAAAATCAGACTCCTCCAAGAAAGAGGAGGGACTTGTGAACGCTGCAACTATAATAAACGCGAAATATTACAAGTGCATCACAAGAATAGAGATAGGGAAGACAATAGTTTAGATAACCTAGAAATTATTTGCCCAAATTGTCATTGCGAGGAGCATTATTTAGAAAAAAGTTGGTTAAAATAATATTAGTTGATAGTCATATAAATATAGTCTATAGTTGACACTGTTGGATGGGTGGCAGAGAGGTCTAATGCGGAAGTCTTGAAAACTTCTGGGCTCGTAAGGGTCCCGTGAGTTCGAATCTCACCCCATCCGCCAAAATTGAAAATCGGAATTGGAAGCCGAAATGGGGTCGCGCCGCAGGCGCGACACAAACGCATTCCCGCCAAAAATTCCCGAATCCAAAAGGTTTTTCCACGCTCCGCG
>CAZJPJ010000002.1:0-136196 GCA_964548205.1 uncultured Candidatus Saccharibacteria bacterium | reverse complement strand
GTTATGCTCATTCCCCCATTCTAGGGGAAACCGCCAAATGTGTGTGCACATTACCTCACAGAGTTGAATTTTTCTTAAAATATGTTTGAATACTGACAGAGGTACACCAATGATAATGAAAGCTACCAAAATTGCAGCGACACTTGGTGAACGGATCTACCGAGAAGTCATTGCCATCGATGGATCTACGGACGATGTAGTAGCCCTCGTAGCTACCCCTAGCCACAATAAGGGATATAAAAGATTTCTTAAACAGATCGCTTTTTCAATCAAAAAGGAGGCAGCTTACCAAAGACGGATGCGTTGCCTTGCAGCTGGGGAACTCATAGTTATGTTGGAGGATTATCGTAGAAGTCCCACCAACAACCAGAGGGCCGTCGATGACAAAATCGAAACACTTGATCTATCAACCAGGTTGTACGAAGCGCTGATGTGGCTCGACATCAAAACTGTCGGTGAACTGAAGCATGTACACAATCACATACAGGAAAGCACTCAGCGTGGAAACAGCATCCCCAGACTGGGGAAATCACTACGAGCCGAACTCCGTGCGATCGTACAAAATCTGTGATCTTTCGACGCCCGATCCATGAGGTAAAGGATCGGGCTCCCGTCAAAGTTTTCTTTCTAAAGAAGGTTTTGATGGGAGCAAGAGCTCTCAGTTCTTTAGAAAGGATCAATGTAATGAAAGAATATGAGAGCAAGACAGTCGCATCGATTGATAAGGTTGTTATCAATGGCTACTGTTATGCAGTGGTGTTCAGATTCACAGATGGTAGCAAGTTGGAAATAACCCCAGGTAAACATCATGCTTATGATCTACCATGGAGATATGTGGATGTACCTCATCTAGTGTTGAAATAAAAGGAAAATATGCGAAAGAAAAAAGTTCCGAAAGTACCGGTGTCGGTTCGATTGAAGCCAAACACTAAAGCCAGAGCAGTGGAATTCGCCAAGAATGACCGTCGGACGCTCTCTAACGTCATTCAAATGGCCGTCGCCGAGTTTCTCGCTCGCCGATCAAGTTAACCGCCCCTTCGGAGCAAAATCCGAAGGAGGCGGATTTTGTTTATATCTATTTCCAAATCCTCTCCAACTCCCCTATACTAATTTTAATAAATTCACCGTATGACAAAAGTTCGGAAAGCCACGCTTTGGGGTTAGTAACATTGGTAGATCAACAAAATGCTGTTGATATGGTGAATAAATAGAAGTTAATTTGGCGGTTCCAAATCCAAATATCTTGATAGCTTGGCAAAAATCTATTCGGCATTCTCTAATTTTATTAAGAAAGATTATTTTTTACGCTCATTCCTACATTCTAGGAGAAACCGCCATATATGTGTACACATTACCTTGTATACTTGAAAAGTAATTATGAGTATTTTGTAATGCCGCTTTGTATACTTATCCACAAGACCCAGGTATTTGACAATTGGTATAATATATAAGCCAAAAAACAAATTACCGTTAGTAATTTATGTTATTGGCACATTATTAACGCAGTTCTAAGTTCAGATTGACCCCTAACTTTAGAACAGCACCTACTCTGTTACTATAACTCTATACCATTTTAACCAGGGTTCAATAGAGGGTGTGGACAAGTAACAGACAAAAACAAATGTCCATAAAAACATTTAAAGTGGGCCGAGATCCAGAAACAGGAGAACTTGTTACTGTCAAAAAGGCTCAAGGTAATCCTAAAAAATATATTGTTGAGTCAATGCCCAAAAAGGGCTATGGCGATACAAAAAGAAAAAAGTAGTTAACATTAAACAAAAAGCTCATTTTCTACCTGGAGAAGTGAGTTTTTTGTTATGACAAAGTTCTAAACTCCCTAATATTTATATACACCCGGTTCCAACTCCATTCTCTTTGGCTCACCAATTTAGAGAGTAAATTAGACAACTCAAGAAGGGTTCGAAATCTCTTTAAAAAGGTCAGGTATTTAAGAAAGTTTTGCAAAGCAATACATTAATTTTGTTCTATCCCTACAAAGCAAGGCTCACAGGAAAATCAAACCTATTTGTTTAAGTCGCCCAAAGTTCTAGTCTGCCTCAACTGTTCAAGCATCTCCCTTTTTTCATTCAATTCAGTTTGAAACCGACCAGTCGTATCAGCTTCCAATTCAGCAATTTGTTTCTCTAAAGCTTCAATTTGCTTATCAATATCCACACTTTCATAATCCTCAGCTCCAAAATCTTGGCCCCCAACTATGTATTCAGGTTCTTTTTTACTCTCACCCCCACCAAAACCTAATCTTTCAAAAAATCTCATTATTTTATAAATTTAATTTCTAATACCCCCTATGATACTAAAAACTGGATAAAGTGTTGAAAAGCTGTGGATTTTGACATGCCTATCCCTTGACAACATAATTGATAGGAGTATACTTAAGCCATATAAGTAATTAACAAATATGGCAAAGGAAACTAAGTATTCAATCAGAGACTTTAAAGCAGACTTCCCCACAGATGAGGCATGTCTAGCTTTGATATTCGATACCCTACACAGTCGTAAATGCTCTTGTGGTGGTGAATACAGACAGATAAAGGGTAGAAAGCAGTTTCAATGCTCTAAATGTAGATACCAGATAGCTCCTTGTGCCAATACCATATTTCATAAGTCGGATACCAAACTCTCTGATTGGTTCCACGCTATATGGATATTCTCAAATGCTAAAAGCGGTATTTCAGCAAAGGAACTTGAAAGACAGCTTGGTTGTACATACAAGACAGCTTGGAGGATACTTAGCTTAATTAGAAAATCACTAAAACAAGATAGTATTAAACTTAGGGGCGATGTAGAAATTGATACAGGATATTTCGGAGGTAAAGGCAACGCTGGAAAGGATAATGAAAACTTGAGCAAGGTTATGTCTAAAAAATCAGTTGTTATGGTAGCAGTAGAAAGAGGAGGAAAGATTAAAGCAGAGATAACTCCAAACAATACTGCTCAAACTATGCAAGACTTTATCGAAAGAAATATAGATACAAAGAAGACTAGAATTTTAACTGATAGCTCAAAGATATACTGGAGAAGCGACAAGACTCACAAAAGAGAAGCTGTAGACCACCACAGAGGCGAGTATGTCAGAGGTGATGTTTATATAAACACAGTGGAGACATTTTTCAGCCACCTAAAGAGAAGTATCAAGGGTACTTTCAAAGTTATTTCTAGACAGCACTTACAGTCTTACCTTGACGCTTTTGTCTTTCATTACAACAATCGAGGCAACGACAATCAGAGGTTTGGCGTTTTAATGGGTGCTTTATTACACGCTTCAAAATAGAGATAAAAATGGCCTTATTCATGGTAACTTGATATTTTTACCCAACTATGATAGCATTACTCTAGAGAGTTTTCCACAATCTTCATCGAAAATTCTCAATTGTAAGTATATAATAATTGTTAAATAAATCCTTATTGGTACTTCGGTGCTAATAAGCAACAAAGAGGGGGCAACCCCTCTTTGTTTTTGTCTATTTTTATGTTAGATTGATTTTCATGGATTCACTTAATCGTGTGGCAATTTTTATAGATAATAGTAACGTTCTTAACACAATCAAAGATTTACAAAAAGTGGGAAATTTTTCATATCCTTCCGCCTATTGCCCCGAACACCTTGCAAAAAAATTGGCTGGGAATAGAACTTTGGCGTTTATTGGTTTTTATTGTGCTCCCCCTCCTGCATATTTAATACAAGGCGATGAGGCTGATAAGAATAGATACTCCTTTACCATGAAATACTACGGCTTAGTATCCAAGATAGAAAATATTTTTATACATTATGCAACAGTAAATGGGGGCAAAGGAAATTTACAGGAGAAAAATTTGGACACCCAAATGACCACCGACATAGTTAAAATGGCCGCTTTAAATAAGTACGATACTGCCATTATTGTTTCAAACGATCACGATTTTGTTGGGGCAACAACAGGAGCACAGGAATTAGGAAAAAAAGTAGAAATAGTATATTTCAAAGGTTTTGGCTCTTGGCAATTGAGACAAAAAGCAGATGTACCAAGAAAGGCAAAGCCAAATTTTTTTAAAAAAATTGAAGGCTTCGATAATAAAGGATATATACCCAGGACTGGTAACCTATTAAATAGTTAGTTTTTTATTTTCCCCTCAATTATGTCGTTAAGGGAGAGGTATGGATTTTGATACAAAAGCACTTATTCTGTACATTTGTGATATATTTTCCCCATGTTGATACTAGGTATAGAGACAAGTTGCGATGAGACAGCTATAAGCATAGTCGAAGCAAAAGGAGGTTTGGATAAGCCTACTTTCAGAGTACTCTCTCATATAGTCCACTCTCAAATAAAAGAACACGAAGAGTTTGGTGGAGTAGTACCAAATATAGCGAAGAGAGAGCACCAGAAATACCTGCCTATAGTACTTGAGAAAGCCCTTGAAGAAGCAGGGATCGGAGGTGAATTAAGTATTATGAATCATGAATTATGGATGGAGAAAAATGTAGACAAAAGCTTCCCGATCGATCTTATAGCAGTCACAGTAGGCCCTGGGCTTGAGCCAGCTCTTTGGACAGGCATAGAGTTCGCCAAGGATTTGAGCAAAAAGTGGCAAATCCCGATAGTGGGGGCAAACCATATGGAGGGTCATATAGCTTCTGTTTTACTTAACAAAACGGAAGAAATGACAAATCACAAATCACAAAATCCAAACTCTATAATATTTCCAGCCGTAGCACTGCTCATAAGTGGTGGGCATACAGAGCTTGTCAGACTCGATAGTTGGACCAAGAAGGAAAAAATAGGCCAAACACTCGACGACGCTGTGGGCGAAGCTTACGACAAAGTAGCCAGAATGCTCGGACTTTCCTACCCTGGAGGCCCTGAAATATCGAAGCTGGCCAATGAGGCCAGAGAGAAAGGTATTGAGGCAAATTTCAAATTCCCCCGCCCTATGATGCACTCCAAAGACCTTAATTTCTCTTTTTCTGGTCTAAAAACAGCAGTTTTGTACTATTTACGTGATAGAGAAAAAAAAGTTGCGGAGCGAACATCCGGACCCGACGAGAGTCGGGGAGGACAAGAGAGCAAAGTAACTTTTTTTTCTCTAGAACTAAAACAAAAAGTAGCCTACGAATTCGAAGAAGCTGTCACAGAAGTTTTGGTATCGAAAACCAAAAAAGCACTCGAGCAAACAAATGCAAAAACACTGATAGTAGGCGGAGGAGTTATAGCCAACAAATACCTAAGACTAAAGCTTCAAACTCTCGGTGATGAATGTGGGGTAAAAACACTGATACCAGAAAAGATGTTGACTACGGATAACGCTACCATGATCGCGGCGACTGGCTATCTGCAATACGTAGAACAAGGAGCAAATAACGCTGATGATCTGAAAGCAAACGGCAACCAGAGTATCTAAACAAAAAGCCCCTCTAGGGGGCTTTTTGTTTTTTATTCTGTTTCGCTTTCGTCTATTATTATCTCATCGGGCAAATCTAATTCTGACTTATCTTCAAGTTTTAGAGAACTAAAACCAAAGTTTTTAGCATCTTGCTCGTGCATATTTGGCACTTCTACAACCTTCTTCATGCCACTTACATCTGATTCAGACTGAGTTGAGTGGGCACCATTGTTTCTACCTCTAACCAATAAGATTATTACTGCTACCACTATCGCCAAGATAAACGGCAATATGATGCAATAAAGTGGAGCAAGAATCCCAAGCAAGATAGCAAGTAGTGAACCTATGATAAACAGTACAGATGTTCGCCTATAAGTATAATGATCTATCTTGATGATTCTTGATATATGTCCAGCAAGTAGATACACGATAGCGAGCAACACAACGAATACTATCAGACAACCTTGTTCTAGACACTGTGTACCTAGATTCAAGTTATTTGGAAATGCGAGCAATGAAATTGCAGCATTCTTAACTATACCCTCTGCCCTACTTCCTACTTCTTTTACATTATTTACAACACTTTGAGCAGTCGAAGCTTCTTCTGTGTTAAGACCATCATTCACCAAGCCATTACTTGAAGAATCTGAACCTATACTGTCACCTGTATCTATTCCCCTAAAACCTCCATTCAAAAGCATTGAACGAAAAGCGTCTATTTCTTGCTGTTGTGAAGCTGATACTGGGAATAGCGTTGAACAATATATCTCGTTTACTTTTTTCTTTGTAAGAATGTAGACAAAACCTGTTGAGTTGTCGTGGCCCCAAGGAGAAAGGATATCGCTATCATATTTCAATTGAAATCTTGATACAGCGTCAAAGGTATATTGATCAAAGACACCACTCAAGGACAATTTTTCTCCTTCAAAGACATTCAAGAAGGACTGCAACTTAAGGACTTCTATTTTGTCGTTTTGCCAATCTTGTCTTAGATAATCTCGCAAGTAGAAGCAGGATGTTGCACCTAGGATTTCACCAGTTGAGATCAGATTTGAGATGTCTCTTCTATGACCTCCTGTATTACTGCTGCCACCACCATTACTTCCGCCTCCACTACCTCCGGTATTTGTAGGAGGATTTGTAGGTGTAGTTGCATCTGTTTCATCTCCATCATTTGGATCATAAGATGAACTATTATTTGGATCGTTATCACGATGACAACCAGGATCATCCGCATCAACTTTACCATCACCATCATTGTCGATGTTGTCAGAACAAATTGCAGGAGTATTTGCCGCTGCTTCGACGACTACATCTCTTGTAGTAGTAGCCTGATTGTTGTCACTGTCCTTTACAGAATACGTAAGCGTAGTAGTACCGAGTACAGATGTATCCACATTGCCACTTACAATGATAGCTGAAGTTAGATCGCCGTCTTCTGTGTCTGTAGCACTAGCACCTGGATCAGTAAATGTAGAGTTCTGCGTGATAATTAGAGGATTGTTGCCGATTAGAGTTATGACTGGAGGATATTTGATAACAGGAGTAGAAGTAGCTGCATCGAACGCTACACATACAGGGTACACTCCGTCTTCGTCGTTGCTTCCGTTCGGATAAGCATAGTGCTTTGCATAAACTTCAGTAATAGTCTCGGTAATATTTATTGTATTTGGGAGAGTATATACGAGTGAAGTTTGGTTGTCAGGCAAGTCTGCACTTGGACCTATTATGTCATGACCATAAGAAGTCATAAGATAGACTCTGTATTGCTCATGATTCTGAGTAACTTCGTTTGGATGCTTATCATCATAAGATACGAAAGTCACTTTATATTCACCAGCTGGTATGTTTGTAGAAGAAGGACCTCTTATCATTTTCTGCCATCCCTGATTTCCAAATATTTTGCCACCCTTTAGACCATCCCAAACATCCTCAAAGCTAACTATTATTCTGTTTGTTTTTGTTTCAAGTGGGCAAATAAAACTTGGATCATTATCTCCACCACCACCACCTCCATTACCACCATTATCACCACTTTCACAACCAACATTTATGCTGTTTAAAGCAAAATCTATACCTGTACCGGCTGTCAGATCGATACTCAGCGTAATGGCTCCGACGTTCTTAAAATCAGCTCCGTTACCCAAGAAATTTGTAAAGCTAGATAGCTTTATCTCAGCTTGGTGTTCCTGATTATCTCCACCATATATCACGTATGTAGCTTTTGAGGCATTGCTCGCATTTGAGTAAACAACCATATCTAGGTAGATACTCTTCTCAGTAATATCAGATTTGTAATTAAACTTTATAGACTCAGCTTTATCACCTTGAGAAAGGTTGAAACTGTTGAGGCCGTTGTAGTTTATTTCTGTAGCATCGCCATCGACACCATCCCAGACAAGCAACACCTTTCCAGTAGTATTAACACTATTATTAAATTCTAGATTACCGCCACCAATATCAATACTAGAGACATTGCCACTCACATCTCCGACATACATAACATCGAGTTCTCCACCCAATATACCAGTGTTTTTTACTGTATTGCTAAGCTTTTGGCCAGAATTTGATTTGTAAATAAATTTTAGATAATCACCAACCGATGCAAAAGTATCTAGATTTTTTTCTGTACACATCAATGGATTGGTATTCTCTACAACCACCACGTTTCTTGTAACTTGAGCAGTAGCACCATCACTGTCTGAAACAGAATATGTAAGCGTAGTAGTACCGAGTACAGATGTATCCACATTGCCACTTACAATGATAGCTGAAGTTAGATCGCCGTCTTCTGTGTCTGTAGCACTAGCACCTGGATCAGTAAATGTAGAGTTCTGCGTGATGACCAGAGGGTTGTTGCCGATTAGAGTTATGACTGGAGGATGATTTTTGTATATATCCTCACAAGAAACCGTAATGCGAACAGTGTAGTCATTGTAGTCGGTGTCAGAGATATCATAAGGTAAGTCTTCAAAAGACATCACGTACTCGTTGTCAGATATCTTGTAAGCGACCATTTTATCAGCCTGATCATCGTTCAAGCTGTTTTCCGAATAGTTTTCAAAAGGAGAGCCCGGCACAGCAGAGTTTTCGCTAGATTTTATAGCGAAACCAATAGCCTTATTCTTTCCTGTAACGTCAAAATATGTAGTGGCACCATGAGAGCTTAGTAGGGGTACGGATTCAAAACCTGAAACTGACCCGTTCTTCATAAGCGGAGCAAATGAAGACTTGTCACCCATATTGTAAAAACCAAATACATGCTTCAAGCCAGAAATGAACTTGCCTTCTGGATTTACATACTCGACTACTATATGAGTATCAGTCTTGGTTGTATACCAAACCTGATATTGCTCCTGATCAGAGATTACATTCTTATTTACAGTATTGTTGGTGTTAAATATATCCTGTAGCGAGTCAGCATCTAGACCATGTGTTATTGGGTCTACTTTTGTATCACCAAGAGCGCTTGGCAACAGACAGCTTGTGTTTGCAACAGAATATGAAGATGAACTTATAGAAGTAGGAGCGAATGATTTGCTATTAGATTGGTCTGAAACCTCAGATTCTTGTGAATCCTGTGTCGAAGAAGAAGTTTCAGTTTCAACCTGATCGATGGTTACAGATTTTTCATCTGTCCTAGATCCTTCTGTCTTTCCTTCCAGACCACCTTCAGTAGATACATCAGATGAAGCGTCCATAGGCTCATCATTTGCCACTGTGTTTTCATCTATTGATGGTGTTTCTGATTCTGAGCTATCGTCAACAATAGTGTCAGCAGGAGTATCAACAACTACCGAGTCTTCCGTAGACGGAGTAGTTAACTCTTCTACAACCGCACTATTATCTTGGACAGGTGCGGCCTCGTCGACAACCTCATCAGCAAGAACCAAAAGTGGATTTACGAAGACAACAGAAAAAATCAAGAATGAAGCCATCACTCCTCGAAAATTCTTTCCACTATTATTTATCAGATTTTTCATACAATTTCTAATACAATTTACTTATAACAAATCATTGTCAGCCATGAAAGTTTGAAACCCCATAGTAAAAGACAACACAAATAACTTACTCATATATCTTAGTACATTTGACAAAATTTGTCAAGTATTTGACAAATACCCCCTAAAGGTCAACTGAATCCATATTCCTAGAATACGTTGAAATATAAGGGGGTTTTTTGCTTAAAACATAATGTGACACAAATTCAATGATTGTCCTTTGAAAACATTGTCTTTTATAGGACGTTTTTACGCCTTAAAATAGCCACAATACTCTTATAGGTCATATAGAATATATAAAGGACATTTTTACAATATTGTGACTTTAAGCTAAACTTAGTCAATAAACACTACAGATACAAATGAACGAGGAAATAAAAAGGCCATACGACCCAAGCTCGAACGAAGAGCTGATTTACTCTTCTTGGCATAAGGGTCGATATTTTGAACCAAGTGCTGATGAGGCGGAGAGATTTTCAATAGTACTCCCGCCGCCCAATGTTACAGGTACACTGCACACTGGACACGCTCTTATGTTGGTAGTAGAAGACATAATAGTACGATTTCAGCGAATGCTCGGTAAAGCAACCTTGTGGTTGCCTGGCACTGATCACGCAGCTATAGCCACCCAATCTAAGGTGGAAAAAGAGATCTCAAAGGAAAAGCTTAATAAACGTGATCTAGGCAGAGAGGCTTTCCTGACAAGAGTGGATCAATTCGCCCAAGAGAGTCATGACACCATAGTTCATCAAATCAAAAAAATGGGCGCATCAGTAGATTGGTCAAGAGAAGCCTTTACCTTGGATAAAAAAAGAAGTCTGGCAGTGAGAACAGCGTTTACCAAAATGTACGAAGATGGACTCATATACCGTGGACACCGTATCGTAAACTGGGATCCCAAAGGTCAGACAACCATATCAGATGACGAACTTGTTTATATAGAAGAAAAGACAAAGTTTTATTATTTCAAATACGGACCATTTGTTATAGGTACAGCAAGGCCAGAAACAAAATTCGGCGATAAATACGTAGTGGTGCACCCGAAAGATAGTAGGTATGCAAACTTCAAACATGGAGACCAATTCGAGCTCGAATGGATAAATGGGAAAATTAAGGCCACCATTATAAAAGATGAGGTAATAGACATGGAATTTGGGACAGGTGCTATGACTATAACTCCTTGGCACAGCAGTATAGATTTTGATATAGCTGAACGCCACGGCTTGGATAAAGAACAGATAATCGACGAGACAGGAAAACTTCTCCCTATAGCAGGTGAATTTGCCGGAATGAAGATTGGCGAAGCAAGAGAGAAAATCGTAGAGAAGCTAAAAAATAAAGGCTTGCTGGTAAAAGAAGAAGACTATACCCACCAAGTGTCCACAGCTGAGAGATCTGGAGGAATCATAGAACCCCAGATCAAACTTCAATGGTTTGTAAGTGTAAATAAAAAGTCTAATATCTGGGGAAAGAGCCTAAAAGAACTTATGATCGAAGCCGTGAGGGTAGATGGCATAAAGTTTGTACCCGACAGGTATGAAAGAGTTTATTTTGAATGGATAAACAACCTAAAAGATTGGTGTATAAGCAGACAAATATGGTACGGACACAGAATACCAGTCTGGTACCGTACTGATGAAGCATATGTAGGAACAGAAGCCCCCCAAGGAGAAGGTTGGTTACAAGATGAAGACACCTTGGATACATGGTTCTCGTCTGGTCTTTGGACCTTCTCTACACTGGGCTGGCCAGAACGCACAGATGATTTGAAAAGATTCCACCCAACAGACCTACTTGAGACAGGTTACGACATAATATTCTTCTGGGTAGCCAGAATGATACTTATGTCCAAATATCTAGTGGGCACAATACCATTTAGAACAGTATATCTACATGGCTTGGTTAGAGACTATCAAGGAAGAAAAATGTCCAAATCGCTTGGCAACATAATAGACCCAGTAGACCTGATAAACAAATATGGAGCTGACGCGTTGCGTATGGCGCTTATAGTAGGCAACCCTCCAGGTAATGATTTAAACCTAAGTGAAGATAAAGTAAAGGGTTACAAACATTTTGCAAACAAGATATGGAATGCTTCCCGTTTTGTACTTGAAAATACAGAAAAAGGAGCCGACGGGGCCCATGACCCTGCTACACTAATTGAGTCAGACCGAGAGATACTGGCAGAGTTTGAAGCAGTGGTAAAAGATATAACAAACGATCTGGAAAATTATCGCCTATATTTTGCAGCTGAAAAAATTTATCACTACTTTTGGCACACTTTTGCAGATGTAATTATCGAGAATTGCAAAACAAGAATAAAGGAAGAAAAGGACAAGAGATCCGCTCAAATTCTACTTCGACACTTACTTGAAGAACAGTTGAAAATCTTGCACCCTTTCATGCCATTTGTGACAGAGAAGATATGGGGTATGTTGCCAAACAGGAAAAACTTGTTGATTATAGAAAAATGGCCAATAAAAATATAAAATTTAAATAATGGACATAAACATTAGAGTAGCGTTTGCTATAGTACTGGGAATAATACCAACCCTTCTATGGCTCTGGTTTTGGCTTCAAGAGGACAAGTTACACCCTGAGCCAAAAAACAGGCTTGCTCTTACTTTTTTTGGGGGTATGGTGTCAGTACTTGTAGTGCTCCCTATAGAAAAATTAATATATGGTTTTATCGGCGACTTACGTCCTGCTACCATAATTCTATGGTCTGCCGTAGAAGAAATATGCAAATTCGCTGCTGTATATTTCATAGCTATACACAACAAAGACACAGATGAACCAATAGACGCTGTTATCTACATGATAACGGGGGCATTAGGGTTCTCTGCACTCGAAAACACTTTTTTCTTATGGAACATAGTTGACAACGGACTCCTCCTACAAACTTTTATAACCGGTAACATGAGATTTGTAGGTGCAACACTGCTACACACAGCATCTTCAGCCGTCGTAGGTATACTTTATGCACTTTATTTCTATAGAAGTACTCTTAAAAAGGAGCTTGCGCTTTTCATCGGACTGATTATCGCTATAGTATTGCACTCTCTCTTTAATTTGCTTATAATTAGATCTGAACAAGGAATATTCTTAGTATTCGCAGGGTTGTGGCTACTACTTACCTTCATAATTGTGTGGATCGAAAAGGTAAAAAGGACAAGGCTTAAATAAAATATATGTTTGGATCAAAAAACAGAGCAAAAAAGTCATTCTTCGATAGAATAACAGGATCTGTCTCCTTACCCGAAGATGAAGAATTGGAGACAGAGACTTATGCAATACCTCAAAGTCAAAGCGGGTGGCTTGAAGAAACCCAAGAAGAGGGGGAACTCAGTGTTGACGTATTTCAGAACCCAAATGAAATAGTTATAAAATCTATGGTAGCTGGTGTAAAGCCAGAAGATCTTGATATATCTATTTCGAGAGATATGGTAACAATAAAGGGCAAAAGAGAAACTGAAAGAACTATAAGCGAAGAGGACTTCTTCCATAGAGAGCTTTATTGGGGTTCTTTTTCTCGAACTATAGTATTGCCACAAGAGATAGATGTAGACGCCGCCGATGCGGTAGAAAAGCACGGCCTTCTGATAATAAAGCTTCCAAAACTAGATAAAAACAGGCAAACGAGACTTAAAGTTAAGGGTTAGTTTTCATTAATAAGCTGTAGTCCGTGTTAAGTGATAAGGTTTTTCGCCTGCCACTTTTTGTTGTGTTAATAACCAGAGATGGTCATTTATTTCAAAAGACAAGACTCGAGGATTATGTTCCTTCGCTTTTTCTTTAATGCTCTCTACTGCCCATATCGTGTTTGCTCGTATTTCCAGCTCTTCTTGTGAATCATGGTTAATTTCAATCTTGTTATCTATTCTTTCCGCAAGTTCAGTCGCATACTCCAGAATCCCCACCTTTCTGAGAATTTGCGGTAGTTTATAGTCGGCACATGCTGTTAGTTGATCAATATTTTTTACCGCAGCGAAATTATTACCCTTAAATAATTGATAAATATCTGCAACAAACAACTGAGCTCTTTTGTAGAAATAAATTTCCCTGTCTTTAAAAGAAGAAGTATCAGAGAAAGATGGAAAATTTTTAACTATTAGCTCGACAAGTTTTTGTGCATCTCCCCCAGCTTCCTTGGTAAGGTTGCTAACTTTTCCACCATATTTTGCAACCATATTTGTTCCAATTTCACGTAAAATCTTCCATCTTTCTTCTAGTAAAGGAATGACAACATTACCTCGCAAAATTTTTGAAAACTCTTGTTTAGAGATTTGAGAACAATACTTAAAATCTAAAAGTTTTGTACCTTCATCAAGACTACGCCCAAGCGCAAGAATCATGCCCCATGAGCCATCATGCTCTTTGTCTTTATGTGCAACCGCCCATTTTGGATTGCCCCAATATGAAAAACTTAGCGCGTTAAAAAGAAAAACAAAATGCAATTTATCCTCATCATTCAAATGTGAAAAATCGTAGGGTGCAGCACTAAGCCAATGTGCCACCTGACCATGGTCAAAACTATTGGAAAATTCTTCAACTTTTCCATGATTGATTTTGACGAAATCAGAATTTTTAACCACATATTTAGTTGTTTCTAAAATGATATTTGAAATTTTTGTTTGGTTATGGTGCCGGGGGGCGGACTTGAACCGCCGACCTATCCCTCTTCAGGGGAGCGCTACTACCAACTGAGCTACCCCGGCATGTGACTACAGAGTATCAATAAATTACTACTTTTTCAACAAATTATTCTATTGGTAGAACACTAGATGTTATACTGAAAAAATGAAGACTTGTAAGTTGTGCCGTAATAAAATCAAAAACTACGAGAGTAGAAATAGAACAAGGTGTGGATCTTGTAACACAAAAATTAGGCGATTCAGAGCTAAAGCTGCAGCGATTAAACTTTTAGGAGGTAAATGTCAACGTTGTGGCTGGAAAGAAGATCAAGCCGGATTACAATTTCATCATCTAGACCCAGGTAAAAAAAATTTTATTATAGGGAATGCGGCAAACAAGAGTTGGAATTCCATAAAATCAGAAGTTAAAAAATGTAAATTACTATGTGCAAATTGTCACATTATAGAACACAGCACAAAAAGTGATCAGGGATTCTTGGAGGAGGCACTCTCATACAAAGGAACAAAATTAGATTTCTAGAAAAATCTATTTGATCAGATCTCCAAAGCTTCGCAGATCACCTTTAAGGCCTCCGTAGGCGTTTATAGCTTCGCTTATGTAAGGGTCTATATAATAATACAAACCAACAGCCGTACCGAGAATTATGGCCCAGTATACTATCCTATACACTTTACCCCAAAACATTTGGCGCTTTATAGACTTGAGCATCCTGTTATTTTCTTCGGCAAGCTCAAGGGTTTTCTTTATTATCTGTTTCTCTTCTGGAGTCATAGTTACATTATGCCTAAAAGCTCCCTAATCTTTGGTTCATCAAACCCGACAGTCACGTTGTCGCCTATCAATATTACCGGTACACCTAATTGACCAGATTTTTGTACCATTTCTTGCCTTTTTTCGATATCTGAAAGGACATCATAATCTGTATACTTTATACCATTTGCAGCAAAGAACTCCTTGGCCATATGGCAAAAATGACATGTTGGGGTCGAATATATGACGACATTTTTTGTGTTGTCAGATACTGAATCACTAGTAGCGTTGCTTGTGTTTGTTTCGTTCATATACTTGGGTATTAATTTTAATTTAAAACTGAACTTTTACTGGCTCTTTTGCCGCTTCTTCATTTAGCTCAAAGAAATCCATCTGTTTGAACCCGAAAATGCTTGCGATTAGATTAGAAGGAAATGATCCTACTGTGATGTTTAGATCTTTTACATTTGTATTATAAAACCGTCGAGCAGCTTGTATCTTGTTTTCAGTATCTGAAAGTTCGCGCTGTAACTCCAAAAAATTCTGATTCGCTTTCAAGTCTGGATAATTTTCAGAAAGAGCAAAAAGAGACTTTAGAGTGCCGGATAGCATATTTTCAGCTTCTGCGTGCTCGTTTGTACTGGTAGCTTGCATAGCCATATTTCTTGCCTTTATTACTTTATCCAGTGTATTTTGTTCATGAGAGGCATAACCCTTGACTGTTTCAACAAGGTTCGGGATCAAATCATAACGCCTTTTCATCTGTACTTCTATATCACTCCATGCTTCCTTTACTCTATTCATTAGAGCTACAAACCTGTTGTAAGACAAGACGAACCAGAGTATAACAACTATGAATATTGCAAGTAATACTAGATTCATTTTAGTTTATGTTAATTATATCTTCAATAATTCTTGGCAGCTTTGGTCATAAAACGGACAACTAACCGCAGACTCATCTGGAGGAAATAAATAATCAGTATAAAGAATAATAACAGCTGCACATAAAGCTGAAAAAGAGGCGAAAATCAATACTCTCATTATATGCATAAGAGTATTATAGCATATAAATACAAGTCTTTTATACTAATATTCCATTTCAGGAGAAGATGCAGCAGGTTTTTTAGGTTCTGGTTCATCAGCCACAGCAGCTTCAGTAGTCAACAGAATAGCGGCGGCACTAGAAGCATTTTGAAGGGCGGTTCTGGTTACCTTCACAGGATCTATAACTCCATCGGCGATAAGATCCTCTGAAAATTCTTCCAATTTTGCATTAAAACCAGCATTTTCTTTATCACTTGCAAATATTTTTTCTACTGCGACACTACCATCGGCATTACCGGTGTTGAGTACAATCTGCCGAAGTGGAGCTTCTAGTGAACGTATCAATATATCATAACCAAGAGCAATCTCTGGTGTAGCAAAGTCGGTAGACTTTTGACTCCTCATCTTTTTGGCAACTCTGACAAGAGCGCTACCCCCACCAGCTACAATACCCTCTGATATCGCCGCTTTTGTTGCAGCAACTGCATCTTCTATCTTTAGCTTCAAATATTTCATTTCTGTTTCAGTTGCAGCTCCCACTTTTATGATAGCTACTCCACCAGAAAGTTTTGCCACTCTTTCATCTATCTTTTCTTTATCATATTTAGAATCTAGTCCTTCTTTTTGCTTCTTAAGAGATTTTATGCGCGCATCTATAACATTCTTCTTACCTTTACCGCCCACTATGATAGTACTATCCTTTCTGGAAACAACCTTTGTCGCCCTTCCAAGCACTTCAAGAGTGGCGGTTTCTAGTTTTAGACCTAGCTCCTCCGACACCACGCTCGCACCTACGGTGACAGCGATATCCTCTAGCATGTCTTTTTTCCTATCGCCATAACCAGGGGCCTTTACCACTAGTACATTCAGACCCCCCCTGAGCTTGTTTACAATAAAAGTAGTGAGAGCCTCTCCATCGCAATCATCAGCGATTATACATAGTTCTTTTTTCCCCGATTGTGCCAAAGATTCTAGTAGCGGTAATATCTCTTTGATAGAAGAAATCTTTTTGTCAGTCAAGAGTACTGGCACGTCTTTATATTCAGCCTCCATTCTTTCAGGGTTTGTAATCATATAAGGAGATACGTAGCCTTTATCAAATTCTAAGCCCTCTACTACTTCTGAATCTATGCCGAAAGTCTGTGATTCTTCTACTGTCACCACCCCATCCTTACCCACTTTTTCTATAGTATCAGCTATTATCGTTCCCATCTCTTCGCTCTCAGCAGAAATCGTTGCCACTTGACGGATCTCCTCTTTGTTTTTTATTGGCTTTGCTATCTGGCTAAGGATTGAGACGGCCTTGTTTGAAGCTTCTTCGATTCCACTACGTAAACTCATAGCATTTACACCCATAGCCGAATGTTTTAAACCTTCTGAGACAATAGCTTGAGTTAGTATGACTGAGGTCGTAGTCCCATCTCCAGCTACATCATTTGTCTTTTGGGCAACCTCTTTTATAATCTCTGCACCCATATTTTCAAACTTATCATGAAGGCTGATCTCTTTGGCTATGGAAACTCCATCATTAGTAATAGTTGGAGCCCCGTACCCCTTATCTATAACAACATTTCTACCTCTAGGGCCAATAGTAACTTTTACCGCATTTGCCACCGCATCTACCCCTCTTTTTAGCGACTTCCTAGCTTCTTCATTAAAAATAATTTTTTTTGCCATATTTTTCCTTTGTAAATTTTATAAACTTTCTGCTTTAGACTTAGCTGTTATTTGATAACAGCTAGTATATTTTCCTCTTTTACAATATAAAAATCCTCATCATCATGTTTGACCTCATCATAGCCATATCTCGAAAACACAACTCTGTCTCCTATAGATAATGCAACTTTTACAAGTTTGCCGTCAACGACCTTACCTTCCCCAACGGCAACAACCACACCCTGCTCTGGCTTTTCCTTAGACACGGTATCAGGAATAATGATCCCCGAGGCTGTTTTCTTAACTAGATCTTCCGAAACTATAGGTTTAAGAATAACCCTATCTTGAAGAGGTGTCATTCCAAAGCTGATCTGTTTGTTTAAAACTGTTTTTTTTGTGACCTTACTTTTGCTTGTCGACTTTGGTTTTATCTTCTTCATATAGAATTTTTTTAGTTAATAAAAAATCTGCTTGCGCCCACATTATAAGCCATTTGTCAAAAAAATAAACTTGACACCACCCTCCTAATGTTTTTATCTTGCATTTGCAAGTATTGCTGTTTAGTGCTACTATACCCTCCACAAGATGCTTACTTACATACAAATAATACTAGGCTTGATACTGGGGGCCCTCATACTGCTTCAACAATCTGAAGGATCACTAGGGAGTGCTTTTGGTTCTGACTCGGGTGATGCTATTACTCATACCAGAAGAGGCGCGGAATTGCAGATATTTAGGATAACTATCATAGTAGCTATATTGTTTGTTGCATCTACATTAATGAACTTGTTATAATTAAAAGCGTTATTTTCTGAGCAGAAACACCTCTTTGATTCTAGAGAAGCAACCCCCCAAAATAAAACTAAAGTAAATGAAGTTAAATAAAGTGCTGATTGGCTTTTTCGAGGCTATATTTGAAAACCCCAAAGAAAGTCGGCTAGAAAAGGTTTTCAAAAGGATATTTGCAAGTTTTTCTATTAGCGAGAAAACTTGGTTTATTATTTTTGCAATAACGATGACAATAAGTGGGGCGATCCTCCTTTTAAATGTAAACAATTACTTTCTTACAGAGGTCCCAGCAGTCGGAGGCAGGATAACAGAAGGAATCGTAGGATCACCTCGGTTTTTGAACCCAGTGCTTGCAATCTCGGATACAGACAAATCTATAGCATCACTTATATATTCAGGTCTAACCAGATATCAAAATAGTAGGAAAATCATCAACGACATGGCAAGCAATATCGAAGTATCTGAAGATGGATTGCAATATACTGTAACCATAAGCGAAGATGCTGTTTTTCATGACAATTTTCCCGTCACAAGTGATGATGTAATCTTTACCGTAGAAAAAGCAAGAGATCCTATAATAAAAAGCCCAAAGGAATCCACTTTTGACAAAGTTTCTATAGAAAAAATAGACCAAAGGACAGTGAAGTTTATTCTTCCCGAAAAAAAATCAAACTTTCTTGATACGCTGACTTTTGGCATACTACCAAAACATATATGGCAAAGTGCAACTTCTGAAGAGTTTCCATTCAGCCCTCTCAATATTGATCCTATTGGAAGTGGACCCTACAAGATTGTGTCAGTAAAGAAAAATTCAGCCGGCATACCTACAAGTATTAGTCTTGAACTGTCGAAGAAGTACACAGCTCTACCTTATAAGGTACAAAATGTACTGTTTAAGTTTTATCAAAATGAGGAAGCTTTGC
This sequence comes from uncultured Candidatus Saccharibacteria bacterium, assembly GCA_964548205.1. Taxonomy (GTDB): domain Bacteria; phylum Patescibacteriota; class Minisyncoccia; order Phycocordibacterales; family WO2-35-19; genus CAZJPJ01. The sequence continues at coordinate 116,995 of CAZJPJ010000002.1, read as the reverse complement.
ATAAAGCCATTCAAACAAATGAGGTATCTAATGCAATTCTATCATCCGGCGACAAGGTTGAGACATCGCAATCAGAAAAAGCTATAAGCTCTTCCTTGCCCAGAGTATTCGGTATATTTTTTAACCAAAATAATGCCCAAACACTACTCCACAAAGAAGTTCGCCTCGCACTTGAAACCGCCACCCCCAAGAATACTATAGTAAATGAAGTGCTAAGAGGGAGAGGTTCTGTAATTACTGGTATTTTACCTCAATTCTCTAGAGATTTAACAGAGAATGAGACCGAGGAGATATATGAGCAAGCCAAAAAAATACTCTTAGATGCTGGTTGGCAAATAGGCGAAGATGGTATAATGTCAAAGAAAACTAAATCCGGAACTGAAGTTTTGCAGTTTTCTATAGCTACTTCTGACAATTCTGATCTGAAAAAAGTTGCTGAAATCATAAAGTCTAGCTGGGGCAAAATAGGAGCCAAAGTAAAAGTAGAAATATTTGAGACAAGTGACCTAAACCAAAATGTCATCAGACCGAGAAAATATGATGCCCTGCTGTTTGGTGAGGTGGTAAACTCAGAAAGCGATCTGTATACTTTCTGGCATTCATCCCAAAGAAACGATCCAGGGCTAAATATTGCAATGTATGCAAACATTACCACAGATAAGATATTAGAGGAGTTGAGGAATTCTGCTAGTAACACTGAATTGAGTGAGAAAACAAAACAACTAAACGAAGAAATAGTTTCAGATATACCTGCAATATTCTTATTTAGTCCAAACTATACATACCTTTATAGTGAAGATATAAAGAACGTAAGCTTAGACAAAGTATCCTCTACCCATGACAGATATAGATATTTGTCAGATTGGTATATAGAGACAAATAGAGTCTGGAGTATGTTTGCAAGCAATTAAAAATAAAACTGAACAACAGAATGGAAAATAACAATCAAAACAACCAAAGCAGGAGCAGGATCAGAAGTTTTCATGCCCCTACCCAAAGACCAACCAGAGCAAGGATTCAATCTTCAAATAAACCACAAAATATTCATACAAATAAACTTAGACCTATAAATAAGATGGGCAAGCTTCCACGTAAAGGACCTTCTAGACCATTAAAAAAACGTGATAAGGACGATGGATTACCAGTACCAACAATAGAAAGTGGTGTGGTTAGAATAATCCCACTTGGTGGAGTGGAAGAAATCGGTAGAAACATGACAGCTATTGAAATCGGCGACGATATAATAGTGGTAGATGCTGGTTTTCAATTCAAAGACGAAGACTCCCCTGGTATAGATTATATTCTACCCAATACACGCTATCTTGAGGAAAGAAAAGATAAAATCAGAGCACTTTTTATAACCCACGGACACCTCGACCACATCGGAGGCATTCCTTTTGTTGTTGATAGAATTGGCTATCCCCCACTATACACCAGACAATTCGGTGCCATAATGATCCAAAAAAGACAAGAAGAATTTCCTCACCTTAAACAGCTAGATGTTAAAGTAATAGATGGAGACGAAACTTTGCGTGCAGGAAATATAAAGGTTAAAACCTTTCCTATATCCCACACAATACCTGACTCTATGGGGCTAATCATAGAAACCCCCTATGGCAATATAGTTTTTATTGAAGATGTCCGTGTCGACAATGTAAAAGGCATTCCTACTAAAGAAGAAGAGGAGCAGTACGCGATGTTTAAGGATATGAATGTACTTCTTCTCACTATGGACTCTACAAGCATCGAAAAGTCTGGTTTCTCTTTATCTGAAAACGTAGTAGCTGACAACATAGAAAAATTCATTAGAGATACACATGGCAGACTTATCATTGGGACATTTGCATCTCAGGTAGAGAGAATAATATCTATTATAAAAACTGCAGAAAAATACAACAAAAAGATTGTGGTCGAGGGTAGGAGCATGAAGACAAACCTCGAAATCATAAAATACTTAAAACTTGCAGACATAACAAACGTAATACCTGTAGAAGATATAGAAAATTATCCTCCCGATAGAATCGTAATGCTAGTAACTGGTGCTCAAGGTGAAGAGTTCGCAGCTTTGATGCGCATGGCGAACAAATCCCACAAGTACATACACCTGAAGAAAAATGACACCGTACTGCTTTCTTCTTCTATCATTCCAACAAACTACAAAGCGATTGTGAAATTGAAAGACAATCTTTATCGATCAGATGCAAAAGTCATTACCTACCTTGATTCAGACATTCATGCCTCTGGTCACGGAAACAGGGACGAGCTCAAATGGATACACCAAAAAATAAATTATCGCTTCTTTATGCCTGTGCACGGTTACCATTATCTACTTCGCCAGCACGGTGAGCTTTCAGAATCTTTAGGCACAGCAAAAGAAAATGTTGTGATACCAGACAACGGTTCTATCGTAGAAATTTATGATGAAGGTCAAAAAATAAGAGTAAGAAAAGAAAGAGCTCCGAGTGATTTGGTGATGGTAGATGGGTTTGCGATAGGAGACATCCAAGAAGTTGTTTTGAGAGATCGCCAGATGTTGGCTCAGGACGGTATGTTCGTGGTGGTAGCCATAATAAACCTAAAAACGGGTAAACTGCGAAAATCCCCCGATATCATTTCAAGAGGCTTTGTATATTTGAGAGAATCTCAAGATTTACTGCAACAGACAAGACTATTGATAAAAAAGACCATTGAGAATACTTGCACAGGTATGAACCCTATCAACTTCGATATAGTAAAGACAAACGTATCAGACACTGTAGCTCGATACCTATTCCAAAATACTGCAAAACGACCAATCGTTATACCTGTAATCTTGGGTGTCTAAAATGTTTAAGGGTAGGAAAAATATATACTTTGCGGGGATGTTTATAGCCTTCTATTACACCCTAACTATATATATAAACTCTACCTTACTATCGAACATAGCAAGTAGCAGTACAGTAAGCTTACTATACACATTTTCCTCGATAATAAGCCTTATAATACTCATTTTCGCTCCTAAAATACTCAAGAGTGGTCTGCTAAAGACTTTTGTTGTAGTAGCGTGCATACAGATAGCTGCCACCTTTAGTCTGGGTACAAATATAGCCCCTATGTACCTTCTCTCATTTTTCGTAATCCACCAAGCACTAGGGCCGATCCTATACTATATGTTGGATATATTTCTAGAACATGAGATAAAAAGTGAATCTGAGACCGGAGCAAGCCGCGGAGCTTATCTGACTTTTCAAAATATTGCTTGGGTATCATCTCCCGTACTTGTGAGCATTATCTCGCCTCTAGGCAACTTTGACATGGTTTACATGGGAGCCTCTTTACTTATTTTGCCCGCCTTGTTTCTAATAGCCAGATTTTACAAACGATACCGAAAAATACACCCAGAAAACTTTGCGATCAAAAAAACGCTAAAATCAGCTCTCCACAAAGGAGATATAAGGAGAATACTTATTTCCAATACAATACTTGAATTCTTCTACGCCACAATGGTTATATACCTACCTCTTTTGTTGATTTTAAAAAACGGGTTTGTTTGGGCAGAGATCGGAATCATTTTGACTATCATGCTATTGCCATTCCTCCTGTTTGAGTACCCAATCGGATATCTTGAGGATAAGAAAGTAGGAGAAAGAGAAATATTGGGGGCTGGCATCATAATAACAGCTGTGGCCACTTATTTTGTAGGCTCCAGTACTGATAGCTCAATTTACTATTGGGCTCTATTGCTTTTTGTATCCAGAATCGGAGCAAGCATGATAGAGATATCGAACCAAAGCTACTTCTTTAAGCATGTAGATGAGGAGGATTCCGGATTAATAAGCCTGTTCAGAATTACAAGACCAGTAGCGTACATAGCCGCACCGCTTATAGCTATACCGATACTGAATTATGGAGGTTATTCTAGTATTTTTACAATACTGTCGTTTATCACCATTTCAGGCTTGTTTTTTATACCAATAAAGGATACAAAATAACTATTAATATTTAATTATTTACAAATGGAGTACGCAGAAAACATTAGACCCCAAGATAGAGACGCAGCTAGAATGCTAGCTATGGAGAGCCCTATCTTAAAAGATGATCCCCTGACAAAACAAGTTGTTAGTACTGGGATTGGTGCCAATGGTTTGAAAGTTGACCTTGGCAATTTCCTTGCCGCGAGAGAAGCATATCTGAAACTTAGAGAAGTTACAGGAAAAGCTCCTGACATAATGAGTGCCGTTGTAGAAAATTCAGTTAGACCAGATGTTGAAAAATGGTTAAACTAGCTTTTTATTTAAGTACCACTTTTTGAACATCAGGCAAAGAAGTTAGAGTCTTCTCTATTTGGCTCATAGCGGTCTTGTAAGCACAGCTTTCAGGGTCGCTAGATATAGGCTTATCAAATTCTACATAAGCTGTGCCATCTTTGACTTCAAAACTTACTAACCTGACATCAGGATCAATCGTACTTACAAAACCCTTCCTTCTATCGTTCGGCGAGGTGCCAGCAAGAAGTTTCTCTAGAGCCCCAAGCCCAAGAGTTTCAGCGTTGTATATCTTCTTTGTAACAAAATCTACTGGGGCACAAGCACCTTTGGAAGTATCCATTGCAAAATAGATCTTGGCATCTACTTCCCTTTCGAAAGCAACGACCTTACTTGTATTTATACTTACACCACTACCTGTACTCGCAACTATTATCAGATAGACTGCGACACACGCGGCAATATATGTAACAAACCTTAAAGTGTTTTTCATCAAAATTAAACTTTCTTGGCACTAGAGGATGATTTCTTCTTACTCTTCTTCTCTACAGCCTTCGAAATAAGGAGTGAGAATACAGTCTTTACGAAACCAGCAGCCTCTGAAGAAAGTCCTGCTCCGAGAATACTTGCCCCCCTTGCAACAGCACTGGCTACTGACTCTGCTTCTCTTTTTGCTATCTCTGACATCTTCTTTATGTCTCGCAGTACAGAAAGTGCATAAAATAAAATAGCTAGCAAAAGACCGGCGATGGCTATAGTTGAGACAGAAAGAACTGCAAAATATATTTCAGAGTAAGAACTCATGAATATATTTTATATCTCTAGAAAAAGTCTTGGAAGCAAAACTGTTGATAAACTATTTCTTTGCATCTATGACAGCCATCAAAACAGATTCAAAATGTTCTTTAGATTTTGGATTTTCGATAACCTTTCCGTCTATAAGAAATGTGGGAGTCCCTTGAAAGCCTGATTTGATCGCATGCTGCTTTTGAGCATTAACCAAATTCTTCACACCATCAGATCTCCAGTCGATTTTGAATTTTTCTACATCTATACCGAGTAGAGTTGCATAATTTGAAAATATTGTTTCCACATCTGATTGACTAGACCATTCAGCCTGTTTTTCAAAAAGCAAATCATGCATCTCCCAGAACTTGCCCTGCATGCCCGCAGCTTCAGCAGCTCTTGCGGCAAAATCCGCATTGGGATGAATGCTCGATAAAGGAAAATGTCTATAAACAAAAGTTACTCTATCGCCAAATTGTTCCACAACTTGTCTCAAAATCGGATAATAACTCCTACAAGCAGGACACTGAAAATCACTGTATTCCAGGAGGACAATATCCCCGCTCGGATTCCCTTTTATACGATCAAGAGGATGCAGAGCGTTAAGCTCAAATGCGGGCTCAATTTTCGGCCCTCCACCTCCTAGTATTAGCAATAAACCGACTATAGCCACTATGGCAACAATAACCCATGTTGATGTTTTCATGCCAAAAATCTAGCACAATTTACCCAAATGTGAAAGTGTAAATACGTGTCTTTGGTTTTTTAAATACAAGACGCAAGGTGTGCTTTCCTGCCTCTGGAAGAGATATAAGGTGATATAGAGTAGAATCTTTTATCATCACCTTGCCACTATTTACATCATTTCCGTCATATACACTTGTTACCATAGAGCCATCGAGGTACACCTCCACCTCTCTATCAAACTCATCTGCCGACTCTGCCACCATATACACTTCTTTTGCATCAAATTTAAAGACTAAATCCACCGGAGCTCCAATATTTTCCACATACTCCCTGCCTATATTCCACTCACCTCCCAAGTAAAATGTATTTTCAAAGATAATGTTTGGTAAACTAAAGATATCGCTATACTCGACACCTGCCTTGCCATTACCAAAATTTCGATTTCTCCATGCTCCGAAATAGGTCTCTGGGCTTCTACTATATATCCCATATTCTGGCACATCAGTACTATTAAGACTCACATACTCACCCTTCTTTTCTGCTCTTTCTTGCAAGAGTTCTTGGATTTTTGCTTCAGTAGTATCGTATTCCCCTTCGCCTATATGGTCATACACTACATTGCCATTTATATCTATCAGATACTTACGGGGCCAAAATCTGTTGGCATAAGCATTCCAAGTAGCATAATCATTATCGAGCACAATGGGAAATTCAAGACCAAAATCTTTTGCCGCTTTTCGGACATTGTCTATATTTTTCTCAAAAGCAAACTCTGGAGTATGGATAGCTATTACTTCAAGACCTTGGTCTCTGTATTTATCGTACCAAGCTCTGAGATATGGAAATGTACGTTGGCAGTTTATACAAGAATAGGTCATAAAGTCGAGAAGAATAACTTTCTTACCTACAAGATCACCGAGTTTGAATGCGTTAGCGTTTACAAAACCTGATGGGTTGACTATCTCTTTGTATGGGTAGCTATCATAGTCGCTAGATATCTTTCTGTTTGTACTATCTTGATCTGATTGTGTCGCTCCCATCTTGCCTAACGATAAATCCTGATTTTGTCCTGTATAGTCTTCTATGGTATCGGCTCCTGTATCAATATCTTCTTTACCACTGAGCAAGTCAGTAATACTGCGCTCTATCTTGGTAAAGTCCAAGAAGCCTACATCAAGAATCTTGCTCTCTATCCGTTTGACCAGACCAGTTGCTATAAGTATAGCAAGAGCAATAAAAACAAAGCCTAGAACTTTCTTGAAGCTACTGTTCGGGTCAGAAATAGTATTGAACTTGAGAAGTATCTTTTGCCCAAGAAATGCAATGAGTAGCAATGCTGTCGCCAAGCCAATGCAATAGGCTACAAGATATACAACACCTTGAGCTAAGCTCGCTGGCAAAACTGTAGCTAAGATAAGGAAGAAAGTTGGCGAACAAGTAGTAAAGATGGGACCAAGAGATGCACCTAGAGCTATATCCCCCCACCATTTTTTGCGATTTTGAAAGCTTTGATTGAGTAAATCACTTGATTTAGCAAAAAGACTCCCTGACAACTTGCCCCACATATTTGGAAAAACAAGCGATAGACCAAAGATCAATATAATCGCACCAGATAGGTAAGTCCAAAATGCCGGCGGCACCATGATAAGCGCAGTACTAACCCTCAAGAGAAAAGTGAAAACAAAAACCGAGACAATAAGAGATGATGTGACCACAAAACTTCTCTTGCGACTAACACCCCCATCAGCAACCGAACTTGTGAGAACAATAGGTAGAATAGGTAAAACGCACGGGGTGAGGACCGTCAGAAATCCAGCAACAAGAGAGATGATAAAGAAGATCATCGTTATTGTATGTTGCCGACGATAGCTGCTAAGGTCTCAGAACCAGACCATTTTTTGATCAAATTACCCTCTTTGTCTACCTGTACAAAAGTATGCTGAGTGGTGACCCCGTACTTTTGCTTTAGACTAGTCTCTTTATCATAGTCGGTTTTTAGGATATGAACTCCTTCAGGAATACTCGAAATATTTTTGTTGATATCTGCTTCGGCTGATCGACAAAATGGACACCAAGAGGCATGGAAAAAGAGCACTACACTACCAGTGTCAGCGAGAGCTAGCTTGTCTGCACTGTAAGCCTCATAAGTCCCCTTCTTAGCCATAGCAATTTCTTGAGAAGAATCGATTGTCCCATCTTCCATCATAGCTCCTCTGCTTTCAGCTTTTTCTTCCATCACCAAAGACTCATTTTCTGTCTTGTCAGTTGTATTGTTTCTATCATCACCGTCACTTGTTATAAAATAAAATCCTATAGCGATGACCACTAGAGCTATAACTATATAAGCAATGTTTCCTGATTGATAGTTTTTGTTTTTCATTTTTATTTAAAATAAAATTAGTAAATAAATTCCAAATATAGAGGGGTGCATTATTAATAACTTTCCAGATAAAGACAAACTGAGTTTATACAATATCGTTTCTTAGTATCTGTCGGTCCATCGTCGAAAACGTGCCCCAAATGAGACTTGCATTCGGCACAAACAACTTCAGTCCGAAGCATGCCATGCGATCGGTCCTCTATATATTCTATTGCACCAGGCAAGCTTTGATCAAACGACGGCCAACCGGTACCAGAATCAAACTTTGTATTTGAATCAAAGAGCACATTACCACAAGCTTTGCATTTATACATTCCATCACTCTTTTCGTGTACATACTTACCACTAAAAGGAGCCTCGGTACCCTTTTCTCTCAAAACCTTATATTCTTCTTCTGTAAGCTTTTTCTTAAAATCTTCTTCGTCCATATCTTTTTAATTTTATTTTTGCTTTTAACTTTTAGCTTTTGACAAGATTGGCAAATTGCTTATTGAGCTTTTCTATCTTCGGACCTATGACCAACTCGCAATATGGCACTTCTTTGTTCTTTTCATAATATGCTTTGTGATAATCTTCAGCCTCATAAAAACCTTCGAGAGGTAGTACTTTGGTCACTATTCTTTCTTGGTAAGCTTTTTGGTCCTCAAGTAACTTAATAAAATCTTCTACTGTCTTTTTCTGATCGTCAGTCGAATAAAATACGACACTAGAATACTGCTCCCCCACATCAGCCCCTTGCCTATTTGGAGTAGTAGGGTTGTGAGTATGGAAAAATACATTCAAGAGATCTTCGAGAGTTATCGTATGGTTATCGAACTCTATCTTTACTACCTCTACATGACCCGTATCGCCACCACTGACTTTCTCATAACTCGCACTATCTTTGCTACCTCCCGCATACCCCGGCATCACAGACAAGACACCTTTAAGGTGCCTGAATATAGCTTCTGTACACCAGAAGCACCCCCCGCCAAATACAATTGTTTCTTTGGTCTCATTTTGCATGTATCTATTATAACACCGACGTCAAGTCTGTTTTACAAAATGCCAACCTTGCGGAGAGTTATTCCAAGTAAACAGGTATCTCAAGAGCGTCATCATTTTCTGGTAGACCAGAAGGATTGTTTCTTTGAAGAATGAGGTAAGCTTTGTTTGAATATGCCTCACTTAGGTAATTATTATCAAAAACTAGCTCCCCACTAAATGGCACAAAATCTTCTGTCATCCACTCTTGATCTGCAGAGACATAACCTTCGGCTATTATCCGTCCATCCCAATCGGTCAAAACTACAGGGAAAGTGGCTTCAAAAAACCAAAAACCTCTAGCTTCTCCTGAAATTTTGATTGGGCTAGAAACCTGATCGTTGGGCCGCGGTGATGCGATTCTTATGAGATCCATCTTTTCAAGTTCATTACCTATCTCCTCTACAAAAGTTCTACCATCTTCTGTCATACACTTCCTTGGATAACTTTCCATAACTATATTGGTTGTAGCAGCACAATCTTCAAAACTCAAAATCTCTTTTTTTTCTTGTGTTTTAGTGCGATCGAGAGTTATATAAAAGACTCCTGCGATAAGAGCCAGAGCCACAAGGATATAAATGAACCGCCTAAGCGACACCATTTTCATATACACATATTATCACAAAAAGAGGTCACTTAGTTGCTAAATAACCAAAATATTGTAGTCTTGTACCGGAAGTTGTAAATTCAAAACACGGAGATAATAAGAGATGGAAGCAATCGCCCTTTTTGGGCTACTTTTTTTAATGCTCTTTGGTATTAACAAATACCACGAGCACAATCTCAGAATTGCGATTGCGGGGATGTTAACCATCGCCGCGGTCAAAACCTTTGGCTTTGGGTTCAAAGGTCACATTGGGCTTAACCCACTCATGGAACACTTAGGCCACGAATGGGTATTGGGGGCAAACATATTAGCTCTCATATTTAGCTTTGAAGTGCTTGGTCAGTACTTCAAAGCCAGCCTGGTACCAGACTGGCTCCCTAAGATCCTGCCAGACAACTGGCGGGGTGGTTTTTTCCTGTTGCTCATGGTAGCAACAGGATCTGCATTTCTAGACAACATTGCATCCACAATCATAGGCGGAACCATTGCCAAAGTAGTATTCACACAAATAACAATTGGATATTTGGCTGGAATTGTAGCATGTGCAAATGCAGGTGGAGCATGGAGTGTTATCGGCGACACCACCACAACTATGGCGTGGATTTCCGGTGTCTCTGTGCTAGAAATCGCACCGGCAATCGTCGGTTCTGTTGTAAACGTCCTGTTTGTAGCATTCTTCGCAGGGCGGATGCAACAAGCTATCAGCCCCATACAGATTGACCCGGTAAAAAACATAAGAATAAAGACCGAGTATCTGTGGTGGGTTGTTGGGATACTGTCATTTGCAGCGGGGGTCAACACTATCGTCAACATGAGCTTCAAAGAGTACGCCGACTCATTTCCCTGGGTGGGCGCGGCAGCCTTTATCGGGGTTTGCGTGTCATTTTTACCGATAAGGAGTTTGCATTTTGAGTTCGATATTGTCGGGTTGAGGCATGCAGTGGGTAGTGTCTCATTCCTACTATGTTTGGTACTGTCGGCGTCGATGATGCCGATCGACCAACTCCCAATTGCAAGCATCTTATCGACGTTTTGGATTGGGGTGTTCTCCGGATTTCTGGACAACATTCCGCTAACCAAGCTAGCCTTGTCCCAAGGTGGTTACAATTGGGCCTACCTATGCTACGCCGTTGGCACTGGTGGTAGCAACACTTGGTTTGGCTCAAGCGCAGGGGTGGTCGCCTCTGGGCAGTTTCCAGAGGCGAAGAATATCATCCGATGGGTAGTTGAGGGATGGTTTGTGCCCGCAGGATTCCTTTTGGGCTACCTTGCCATGATCATTGTTGTATCGTGGTAAACAGCCTTCAGCCCCCGGCGCGGGTACGCGCCGGGGGCTTTTCTTATATTTAGATTTCTATTCAGACTTTATTTCTTTACCAAGTTTTTTAACAACATTATGTCGATACCTCTCCAAGAGAGCTGTTATCTTATCCAGCATTTCCTTTTCTTTAGAACTCAGGTTTGGCTTACCATCAAACTGAGAAATTAGATAATCTATCTCAGACTCAAGATCTGAAACTCCGCGAGAGACCTCAGTATCGACATTTTCACGCCATTTTTTGACTTTGCGATTGTAGACATAGACATACCTCAAGATAAATAGCCCGAGCACAATCGCTCCGGCTATAAGCAAAAGAAGGGTAACAATGATAGAGAGGTAACTTATAGCCAAATTACCGAGCCTTAAAATATTTGAGCTTCTTACAAGGAATGTCACTGATTCTGTAGGCAGACTTCTTGCTCCATCTTGCCTTACAACCTCTACGTACATTGTATAAACATCGCTACCTAGCTTATCGCCTATTATGGAGAAAGTACCATCAGATTTTATAACCACCTCATATTTTTTTATAAAACTTCCATCATTGTTCTTTATATGAAGCATAACCCTCTCTCCTACATAGCTCGAATAACCGTTTACCACAATAGGTTCATCGGAATTTACAATACTGAGAGTCTGATTAAGAGTTGGCCTTTCAAGAGGAGCTACATAAACATTAAAAATCTTTGTATATTCATTACCCTTCCGATCTGATATTACAACTCTTATTGTATGCTCTCCTGGCTGTAACGGACTTGTACTAAAAATCTTATCTGTATCAGTTTGCCAATCTGTAGGTCCAAACCCTCCGATATAAACTTGATACTTATATTCATCAGAAACTTTTTGATTTAAAACATACTCAAGCCCCACAATCGGAACAGTCTTATCCTCTCTTGGGGCTTCTTTTATTGAGTTCAATATAGAAGGACTATTATCAATAACATCTAAATCTGATTTTATTTGTGGTACAACCAAAGCTTCCTTGATAGAGAAAGTGGCGCCCTTTACACCAGAAAGAATATTTGTACCCAAACCGTCATTCGCCAAAACAGAAGCAGATGAATACGCAAGTTTTGCCAGCCCAGCTCTTTTTACCTTAAAATTTATGGTTATAACACGACCGACATTACCTATAAACCCAGGATTCGGTACAACACCCTCAAAACTGACACTCCCATTGGCATTAGAATAATTTGGTTCCTGTACCCAAAAATTTACAATTGAGCCAGTTTTGCTTATAGAAACAACCTCTAAAACATCGCTTGAGAAATCGATACTTCCAGAGAGTGCGTTGATAGACTTATCAGCACTATCAATGACAACATTTACAAAAAAAGAATCGCCTATCTTATACTCAGAACTGGAAGGATTGAAATACAGACTTGCGGCATTTGTAACTGAGGGCAACAAAACAAAAGCTAAGACAAACAGAAATGAAAATAAAAAAATTTTAGATTTATAAAATTTCAATTTTTGTTTTATCTTTTTATATAATACTTATAAAAAACCAACAACAAAATTATACCAATAAGATAGAAAGTATATAAGACAGAGCTGTGCTTAGGATAAATAACTTTTGTATACACATTATTCTCTACATCATAAATTTTGATATAAATATCACTTCTGAGTGATTGGTCAGTGAGGAGATATGGACTGGAAGCCTCATACCACTTACCGATACAAGTATACGGGTAAGGCAATGGCAACCAAGACTCACATATCTCATACCTATTGACCCCAGAATGCCTATCTTCAGAATAAAAAGATACAAAATACTTATTATTGAAAATAGAACGATCTCTGCTTATCTCATAATTTATTGATTCCGGAGAAAGCCTATCAGTAACAACGGGTACTTCATAACTTGATCCGCCAACGGATTTGGTAACATCGATTTCTTTAAATTTTACTTTGGCACTTGTACCTTCGCCGTCATTCAAAAAAGCTTCGGCACTTAAAAATAATAATTCCTTTTCTCCCTTTCCTTGTTCTAATTCTTCTCTATTTTCAATTGATACTAACGCCTGAAAAAGCAACCCCTTGGTACCAAGTTTACTTAGAGGATTTACATCTCTTTCAAACCCCCCTGGCACAACTCCAGAAAAAATGATGCTATTATTTATGTATTCTGGTGTTTGGATCCAAGTATTTATTATAGAATTTCCATAGTATATTTTTTTTACCTGAATAAAATCTGGTATAAATAGCTCTCCCGCAAAAGTATTTATAGCCTCACCCTCAGTATCTACATAAACGTCTAAAAATAATTCTGAACTATCAGATGGGCTTATGTTATTTTTATCGACTCCAAAAACAGCCGCACTACTGAGAAGTGGGGTAGAGCTAACAGAGAGTATAATTAGTATTTTAAATATTTTTTTCATATTAACCAGTCCACCAATAAGCAATAATGCTAAAATCTTTTAGATCTATTTTGCTATCAGCATTTAATCTTTCTAATTCCCTTTCTATTATATCTCCGGACAACTGCTTCCTATACCAAAATGCCGCGATAGAAAAGTCCACTAGATTCACTTTTCCATCACTATTGAGGTCACCTTTTCTGAGTGTATTTGGTTCTTTGTCTCTATTCTTATTTACATTACCAACTTTAAAAAATACAGATTTAGAAAAAGGACTAACTGATTCAGAAGAAGAAATTCTACTTTTTGCTTCATGGTCTCCATTTTCAAGTAAGATAGAATCTAACTGATACGACCAAACCCCCTTAGTATCAGTGTTTTTTTCTTTTATTATCTCATTTTCAGAATTTACTACGATCGTTACTTTTGACTCAGGCGCTCCTTGACCGAACAGTACAATCGGATCACCTCTTCTCACTTCTACTTTATCAGTTGATATTGTTGGGGAAAGAAAAATATCACTCACTGTGGCTGTAGAACCTGATATCAAACTAATAGAAAAGACTTTGGGTGTAGATGACATACCATTAGCATCTGTAGCATAAATACTGAAAGTATAGTTTCCAGAAGATATGTTGTTAATGAGTACATCAAACCTAGCATCAGGTCCAGATATAGTGGAAGCCACTATGCTACCGTTTTTTAGTATAAAAACGCTACTATTTGGGTAGGCTACCCCCCTAAATATTACCCCAGTAAGAGACTGACTAGATACCGTTGTACCACCCCCACCGCCTCCTCCACCACCAGAACCGCCCCCACCACCAGTAGATGGATTACTTTCATCATCATCAATTGAGGTGTCACACCCAGGGTCACCCAAATAATCGATGAGGTTGTCCCCATCGTTGTCAATACCGTCATTACACTGTTTATCTCCTACAACAACCACTCTCAAAGTTGTAGAGCTAGCAATAATTTGATTAAAAATTAAGAAAAAAAATAATATAAAAAACAGAGAAATAAAGTGGAAGCGCAGGCCCATCATTACATCATTGTATCATCCTTTTTACCAACACTTATATTTATATGTAGTCTTCTCTTCAAAAATTTGACTAATACAAATATTATAAAAGCCAAGAAAATAAAACCACCTGTATACATCAATGGAAATCCATAAAAGGAAATCTGTTCTGAATTCATGACATTACCTTCGCCATCCTGTATGGTTAGGTTGGCGGTATAACGACCGAACACAAGACCTCCCTCGTTCCATGCCGCTTCAAGGTCTCTTATACCAGTTGGTAGAACAGCTTGACCTGCAACCTCCACTTCCCCAACTTTTTTACCCAAGATATTTTTTATCTCAATTTTACCCTTGGGTTCAAAGTGAACAGTCCCAGTATTTTCGTACTTTATCGTAAACGGCACTGGACCTCTCTGAAGAAATAATGGGGATTTAAAATCTAGAACTCTTCCACTCTGAAGTTGATTTCCTGGAATAGTCACGAACATTAGCATCCCTATCCTAGTACTAACCTTGAGCTGACTCTGATCTTCAGGTTTGTATGCTTTAAAAAAAGAAACCCCAAAATGACTCCCCGGCTCTGCATCCTGAGGAGCTTTGATAGTATATTTGATTTGTTTACTTTCACCAGATTCAAAGAAAAAATTACTTGGTACATCCAGAGTGACCCAATCCCTAACCGTAGTATTGCCATCTGCCCTACCTACAAACGATATGTTTGTTGTTCCTGCCGAAGGTGTGAAGTCTTCGACACTTACATCGACCGCAATTCTTTCACCACTTTCATTTTTCAATGAAATAATACCCGATACTTCATCTCCAGGAGTTAAGGTGTGACTTACCTTTACTGGTTGTATTGAAAGGCCAGTACTTGCAGACACAAGCTCAACTCCTAAAGCCACTGTTACGATAGAACAGACAACGATTTTTTTAATAATTGACGTCATTTATAGACTTCTAATTGGCTGTTGCTGTAAATGTAAGTGGGCAACTATAAGCACCCGTCTGCTGAGAAGCAGGAACATCAAGATAATACAATACTGTATTCAAATGAGTACTTGCGCTATAAGAACCATTACCTGCATTACCTATCTGTCTTGATGGCGAAGAACTCGATATACCAGCCCACAGGGTGCTCGCATTATCAGTATATGTATCAGAACTTCCCCACCAAGAAGTAGATCTAAAAGGGGCGCTACCACTTGCGGTCATCACTCGAAAAGCTAAAACGTCACCTGAATTATCAAATGAACCTATACGGACAGCATTACCAGCTGTAGTCGTAGCTGCACCCGGGACCCATTCTGCTTGATCAGTAAGACCTACCGAAGCATCACTGTCTAAATCACATACTTCATTCGATGTACCTTGATCATCTCCGGAAAGAATAATATTCCATCCTGGAGTATTGTTTGTAGAAAGAGCAAGAGTTGTAGTAGCAAACTTCGGACTACCGGGAGTAATGTTGCCGAAATTATCAGAAGTGGTTGAAAAAGAAAGAGTGGACTGGACAGTAACAGTAAGCACCACAGCTTCACCCTTAGCATAATTTACATAAAACAAACTGGTGACCAAGAAAGATACAGCCAAACAAAAAGCAAGCAACCTTGTATCAGATTTACTAAAACTACTAATGTATTCTATTTTCATTTCTTTTTTATATTAATAAGGAAGAACTGACCTCTTAATTTTATTTTGAAAAGGTACATATTACAAGACGATATCCACAGTCCATAAAACAAAAACTTTACTTAGTTTGCAACAGCAGTAAAGGTAATAGACCCAGAATAGTCCCCGCTCAATTGACTCTCTGATACATCCAAATAATATTGGATAGTATTAATAGCTTCTCCGCCAGAATCAGTGCTTGATATACCTATCTTCAAATTTGTAGTCGGGGCACTAGAACTAGCAAAGCCAGCCCATCGTGCCGTAGTATAAGGATCATCTCCACTCCCCCACCAAGAAGTAGAACGGAAAGAAGTCGTACCACTTGCAGTCATCACCCTGAAAGCTAGAGCATTCTGACCATTAGTTATGGATATAGCATTACTAGTCGTTGTAGTTGATACAGGAGCGATCCATTGAGGATCAAGGTCCATAATCTCAATATTTGTATCAGTTGTTAGATCCATTGTTTGAACTGTGTCAGTAACATCATCTGCTGAAACAGTCACAAACCATCCAGACGAATTATTTGTATTTACAGAAAGAGTGCTGGTAGCAAAAACTGGGAAACCCGGAACAATAGAGCCGAAGTTATTGGTAGTCACTGTAAATGTAAGTGACGGCGCACCGTCCGCAGTACTTACCTCAGGAATGACAGTATATGTATCGAGCAATGCACCTCCTGATTTTACAATTCTAAAACAATAGCTTGTATTTGCTGGTGCACCATTATCTATAAGTGAGAAATCCCACTTACCATCCTGACCTGCCGGTATAGCAGCCTCAGAGTTAGTAAAATTATTAGATTCCTCATAATCCTGATTTACTATAGCGTGCCCACCATGGGTCGGATCATTTACATTTGCAACCAATGACGCTCCATCCACAGGCGAAGCGTTGTCATTAAAAGCTATGGGGGTAGCACCTGTCACATCAGCATAAGTTTCCCCCGAAAATGAAGTATCGCAAGTGCCTGACTTTTCGGCATACTGCAACTTGAAACTAGTAGACCCAGTTGTGAGCTGGTTACTCCCCACATGAATAAGTGTTCTGAGTCTAAAAGCATCTCCGGTAGAACTAAGAGTTGCCGAAGTGTCTTGCAGAGCAAGAGGGCTTCCTACATCAGCCGAGTTTGTGTTTGTAAATAGACGGTAGGCAGATTGTTCAAATGTAGGAGATTGATATCGATCACTAGCAATCGCAATTTGTGTAAGACCTAAGCCAACACGTCCAACAGGACCAGGCCAGATACTTGTTGCAGATCCCCATGTTTGAGAGCCTCCACTAAGATTATTGATGGTGGCGTCATCAGAAGCAGAAGCAGAACTTTCATAAGCGGCCATAAAGAATGCTCCTGTATTGGGATGAGCATTGAGAGCAATATAGTCAGTGTCATCTCCTTGAGTTGTAGCGCTACCCCACGTTTGTGTTGCACCATTCCAAAGCTTACGAGATATGGTATTTCCATCCCCATAAGCAAGCCATGCATCATCAGGATTTGAGGAGTGGGTTTCAAACGCAATATCAAAAACCTGATTAGAATGATTTTCTGCAGCAGCAGTGTGTTCAGTGTGCACACTACTCCAAGCAGTACCGCTCCACATAAATGTATTGAGGTCCGAACCGCCGTCGAGAACTGCATAGAGGATTTGATCTTGGAAAGAGCCACCTGTAGGATTTGGAGCAAGACGCATCCAGTTGTTTACAGCTCCAGCTTGTGCATTATCAAGAAGAGTAGCGGCAGATAACGATCCTCCAGAATAAGTCCGGTAGTATTGATCAGTAGATACCGAATCTCCCCATATAAACATAATGTCCCCGCTTCCTGTTTCAAAAGCCACGTCAACAGATTTTTCAGTGGCAATAGCACCTGTCGCATCCCATACTGCGGCAGCCCCCATATTGTCCCACGCACTTCCAGTCCATCGCATACCATATACATCAACATTACTATCCACCAATATAAAAGCGAGTGAATCGTTTGTAGTAGTAGCGAGTGGTGCAGCCAACTCTATCCAATTCGGGCGACCTGTATTTGGAATATTTATGTCAGTAGGCCCCGTCCAAGAGCTCCCATCCCAGACATGATAATTTGGATCCGCCGTGCCATCTCCAGTCACCACGATAGCATCTCCTGAAGCACTCTCATACTCAATGTCAAAACCTCTATATAAAGACTGGGTATCCCTAGTACCCTGTGAATTATTCATAGTGTTTAACAATTGAGCAGAACCCCAAGCTCCACTCTCACCACTGTATACCTGAGCCTGCACTTGACCAGTATGACCTAAGGTAACGAGCATGAGCTCATCTCTAGTAGGAGCAGCCTTTAGTACCATGTGTCTAATCTCGCCAGCGGTAGGAGATGTAGATGCAACACTGCCCCAAGAAGAACCATTCCAACGCGCATACTGAGGATACGAGGTGCTCCCTTCTGTAACATAAGCAACCATGGCTTCATTTGAATTATTATAACTTTGCACCGCTTGCGCCATACGAAGAAGACCGATCTCTCTTTGCACTGGTCCTGTCCAAAAATCAGCAAGCGAAGACCATGTCTGACTCCCACCCGTCAAATGTATTTCACTAATATCATCAGAGGCTGAACTTGTATCTTCATATATACCAGCAAGCACGGCTCCATTATTGGGATGTGAATTTAATACCAACCCGGCGCTATCATCTCCCACTGTCGTAGCTGAACCCCAGGCAGCAGTAGGGCCATTCCATAATTTCCTAGAAACTGTTGAACCATTGTTCCATAAGAGCCACGCATCATCAGGATTTGATACATGAGTCTCAAAGACAATTTCAAAATCCTGTTGAACAGCAGCATTCTCTACGGCAGCAGAATGCTCTGCATGCACAGCGCTCCAAGCAGTACCGCTCCAAATAAAAGTGGATAGATCAGCAGCGGAGTCCAAGGTGCCAAGCATTATCTGATTTACGTTTGCACCAGAGGTAGTATTTGGTGCGAGCCTTACCCAGTTTGGCTGACCTCCAGCATTTGAGTTAGGAAGAGCAACAATACTACTCAAAGCCCCACCAGCATAAGTACGATAATTGTGATCGTCAGCAGCAACAGAATCACCCCATAAGAACATGATATCTCCAGTGCCTGTCTCAAACGCAACATCTATCGCTTTCCTTGTCGAGATACTTGCGGCCGCATCCCAAGTAGTTGTTACCCCCATATTATCCCAAGAGCTACCAGTCCAACGCATGCCATATATATCACTGTTTGAATCTAATGTAATAAGTGCCAAAGAATCATTAGTGGTCGTAGCCATAGGAGCAGCAAGCTCAATCCAGTTTGGTCTCCCTGTAGTTGGGATATCGATATTATTATTCAAACTCCACGTAGACCCATCCCAAACATGATAATTTGGATCCGCCGTGCCATCTCCAGAAACAACAATAGCGTCTCCTGAAGATTGTTCATACTCAACATCGAATCCTCTGTATAAAGAACCTCCATCAGAACTTCCATTTAAGTCACTCAAGGTCGATAAAATAGTAGTTTCCCCCCAGAAACTACCATCGTATATTTGCGCTTGTACTTGACCTGTATTTGTAAGTACTACTAAAATAGCCTCATCACGATTTGGCGCATATTTCATCTGGGCCCAACGAATCTCTGAGCCATGAAAATCAGAGGTTGTTGACTCACTCCCCCAAGAACTTCCATTCCAGACCCTATACTGCATGGTAGATGTCCCAACTTTAGAGTTGAAGACGAGCATCGCATCATTAGTCGCCGCACTAGTTTTTTCGGTCTTTGGTAAGACAATATCTTTGAAAAGGCTGTCGACTACATTGCTACTTTTTTCTGCCTTATATAGTAGGTCGACTATATTGCGCTCTTCTATAATATGAACAATACCATCAAATGGCACACCTATAAAAAAGATGGCTAATATCAAAAATACAGAAGCAAAGCCCCTTATTATATTACGGAGCACCTTGCGTATCATAATTCAAAATATAATCATAACTCATCTTGGATACTTCTTTTAGTATCTCGAGAGCTCCATCGCGGCCTATGTTTGTAGTACCGTAATCAATAGCGACGGAGATAAGGTATGGTCTATTTTCTATATACACAATACCGGTATCGAGTATCACTTCAGCCTCATCATTCTCACCTATCTTGTGTGCAAATAAAACATTATCTGGCACCCCTTGGCCTAAATATTCATCGTAAGAAGTCTTGGTTAAGATATCAATAATTTTTTGCGAGTTTTCTCGATTAAGATAACTTGATGTATATAAGGCCCGAAAAAGTCTAGTATACTCTTTGACCGTGATCTTACCATCTTCGTTAAATAACTCTTCAAGCCCAACAGCCACCAAAACATCTTGTAATTCATCAAAGGAAAGATTGCGATAAAGCATACGGAAAGCAGTATTATCAGATGATACGAGCATCTCGTGTAAAAGATCGTCTATACTTATACGTGTCCCAATAGGACGCTTATGCACATCTCCCCAAGCATAATCTCTATCCTCCTTCATAAGAACGAGTTCGTTATGCATAAGCCAATCACCTCTCTCCACCTTTTTCATAACAGCCATAGCAAGAGGCACTTTCACTAATGATGCTGGGAACATCCTTAGGTCCTCATTGATAGATATATTCGCTCCAGTATTTAAATATTCGAAATATATAGATATAACACCTTTACCATTCCTCTCGACAACACTATTCAGACTTTCCCTTAGTGGCTGGAGAGTTGAAATAAAATGGTCTTGCGAAATTAAGTGTCTAGAGACATCAATCAGAGGATATTTTTCTCTAAACTGATCTATACTCTCACTTGAACCAAAAACATACAGCACCAAAGTTGTAATATTACTAATTACAAGGAGCACAATGCATAGTATTAGCACTGACCTCATTGTAAATTTTTCTACAATATTTTTTTTATTAATTTTAGACGACCTATCCATACTCATAAATCATGATCAATTATAGCGGCCTGATTTTCTTCTTCAATAATTTCTTGTTTAAGATCTTCACGTCCTGTGTCATTTTCGCGCGAGACATCTTCAAAAAAAACGTCACCCGGGATATCGCTATAATTTATTGACTCTGTTGGCACCACTTCATGATTTATTACAGTATCTGATTGAGAATATATGAGGTTTAGTTGGCAAATAGTAGATGAATCTTTACCTTTTGTCTTTGTAAAAATAAACGGGATACTAAAAGAGCCTCTTTGTGCATCCTGTGTATATATACTTACGTTAATCTCAATATTATCTGGGCCATATTCATCAATCAAGTAACTATACGGAGTAGTAGTTGAAAAAAACCTCACATCTATACCACGCGGTAGAGCGCCTATATCGATAAAACCGAACCTAGTACGTTTGGGTGATTGTTCATTATTTTCATCAGTATTTTCATTTTGATCTCCGTTAACAGTTTCTAATGTAGGACTAGGGTCCCCAGAGAAAGCAAGGGAAACTATCGCTTTATAATCTGTGCCATACTGAAGTGACAAAGAAGAAGGATTGACTGCACAAGAATGTTTTGCTTGTGGGTCTATAATTACATCTTTATCATAAACATGTGGACCATCTAATTTCTGCACTTCTCCAAGTTCATAGTCTACTTCTATCCATATTGAGTCTAAATATAACGTAGGTATCCTTACGTCTATTATAGACGTACTTTGAACACTTATTTGTATCTTTGATATGTCTTCCCAACTCGAAGCCTCTTCTATTGGGATTTCAAAATATTTACCCTGAAATTCATCACTGCCCACATAACCCATACTCTTCCAATCTATACCATCTAGAGTATAAAAGACTTCTACAAGACCAGAAGGGGCATCGAGAAATTTAGCGGTATTGTCTACGCTATTGTTTGTACTTGTGGCTATATTATTATTTGCATCATTTTCAGCATTATCCTCTAATTCAATAATGACCCCAGAGGATTCCTCGAAATCTGTGCTTTCTTGTGTGTTTGTATTTTCTTCTTCTACCCCTTGCGCATTTGCAATGCTTGCAAACATAGTGATATACCAGGGCATAAAATCTTTCTTAGAAATAGGATCAGATGCAACATCAGATTCCGGTTGTAATTCTGTTCCAGATACTGACTCAGATTGTTCAGGGGGTACAGCCAAATTTTCCTCAATATCACTCGGCAGAGAAGTACCCCCGTTGTCACTATCTAATGTGGATTCATCATCTTTGACTTCAACTATTTCATTTTGTGATTCTTCTGATTTAGAAAAATCCTCCGTTCCTGACACTATTTCATCTTCGTCATAACTCTCTATACTCTCACCTTGCACTTCCCCAATATCTAACGAATCTCCTTCGACTAAACTCATTTCTAGGTCTTTTTCTTGAGGTTCACTTGTTTTTAATGTCTCAGATTCGGTTTGGTCTTCCGAAATGATATCCGAACTATAAACTTCTTCTGTACTTGAATCTGAATTATTTACACCGAAATTTGGATACTCTACTGCCCAAGAAAATTTTACAGATATTTTTTTTGGCACAGTATTTTCGATTACATCTCCATAGAATCCTCCGCAGTATATCTGAGCATGAGCATTACCCGAAAGTCGTGCGCTATTACCTTCGTTATACAAGGGTGATTCAGGTGATACATCTGGCTTTCCTACAGCAAGATTGGTATTCTCCCAACCCCCAAGACAAGAGGTAGAATAAAGATTGTAGGTATTAGCTTTTACAGTAACAGTATTGCCAATGATAGATGCGACAAGAAAGGCTCCAACAAGCCAAAAAGCGACAGAATATCTTTTTCTGATCACAATCACGTACTAATTATATAATTTAAGCCCTTTATTACCAAAATAATTGGGTATAATATAATATGGCTACACAATTTGATGTTGATTAAAAAATATTTAACAAAATGATTTATTATCCCCCACTTATCAGTGTTCTATTTGTAAGCCTCGTATCAATGATCGGAGCCGTTACCTTAGTACTAGGATCAAACCGAATAAAAAAGTATTCTCTGCTACTTGTTAGCCTTTCTGTCGGAGCTCTGCTTGGTAATGCATTCTTGCACTTGATACCAGAATCAATGGAGGTACTAGGCGAAACAACCCCTTTGCTTGTAATAGTTGGGATACTTTTATTTTTTATACTTGAAAAGGTAATACATTGGCACCACCACGAAGACTGCGAACATGAACACCCGGTAGGAAAACTGATACTACTATCAGACGGCTTACATAACTTTGTTGATGGACTCATAATAGGCGCAAGCTATCTTTTAAGTACTGAGGTTGGTATAGCTACTACTATCGCTGTCATAATACACGAAATACCTCAAGAGATAGGCGACTTTGCTATATTACTCCAAGCTGGATATTCCAAAAGCAAAGCTTTGTTTTACAATTTCATATCTGCACTTGCTTCTGTACTCGGTCTTACTTTTATATTTTTATTCGAAGATGTGTCAGAATCGTTAGAAACAGCTTTGCTAGCAATAGCAGCCGGAGGCTTCATATATATAGCCATGTCTGACCTGCTACCAGAACTTCATAAAACAAAAAAAATCGTAAGCAGCGCCATGCAATTTATTTTTATAATCATAGGTATAACTCTCATAGCTATAGTATAGGGGCGCAACAAACTAGATGAACTTTTTTATAAACGGTCAGTGGCTATGGTTATCATGATGATGATGGTGGTGGTGTGAATGTCCTGATTTTGACTTGTAACCTTTAAGATAGAAAACAGCAAGCAAAGTCACTACCGGTACCGTAAATATGAGCCCGACACTACCAACAATAGTACGGACTATTTCAGTTGCAAATACTTCAGAATTTATCGAGGAAATAAAGCCGTGGGGCGACATATAGAAAAATAGCAGTAGAGGTAACGAGGTGCCAGCATATGCAAGAACAAGAGTGTTGACCAAAGCTCCGACATGTTCGCGCCCTACCCGCAGGGCTCTTCTGTAGACCTCATACCGGCTCATTTGCTCATTGCTATTATAAAGCTCAGTCACTACAGCAGCTTGGGTAATAGAAATGTCATCAAGTACTCCGAGTACACCTATGATAATAGCTCCTAGTAGTAGGTCGACAAAGTCTATGGCCCCCTTGGTATTGAAGTTTAGGTATATAGACTCGTCGCTAGCAAAACCAGTCAGATCAGTACTGTTGACCGCATAGGCAGCAAAGAGACTTGTAATAAAGACAGATATCATAGTGCCGCCGTAGGCAACCAAAGACTCTTTGTTGAATCCATGAGTAAAGAATATGGCTACGAACAGTATAGCTCCAGCCACGAGAGAACTAGCCACAAGAGGATCCCAGCCTTTTACAAGTCCGGGTAAGAGAATATAAAATATTGCAAAAAAGCTACCAGACAGAGCTAAGAGTGACCTTGCCCCCTGCTTGCCTCCAAAAAATAGTACTACCCCTACAAATATAGCTACCAACAAAAATATAGAACTACTTCGATCTATGTTTGTGATGCCATAAATCTCTCTTCCGTCTATATAAACATTGTGATTAAAATAAAATCTATCCCCCTCATCGAGTTCTGTGTAATCATTTTCTATGTGCACCTTGGTACCTTTTTGGGGACCGTCCAACACCTCCGCTTCAATTTTTTGAAAAAGATAAGGTGTATCTGTGCCCGGTATCAACCTCTCCTCTTGCTCCAAGATATTTACTACTTCTGCCTTATAAGTACCTTGATAACTTTGATAAACTTCTTGAGCAAATGTAGCACTAAAAAAAGCAGAGGTACTGTAGGAAATGAAGGCTAAAATAAAAATTAAAAAAACGTTTTTATTCATATCGATACCATAATTACTCTTGAATTACTCTTACTCACTCAGATACACTTTTTCTGCATACTTAAGCATTTCTTCTATCGTAATTCCTAACCTT
This sequence comes from uncultured Candidatus Saccharibacteria bacterium, assembly GCA_964548205.1. GTDB lineage: Bacteria > Patescibacteriota > Minisyncoccia > Phycocordibacterales > WO2-35-19 > CAZJPJ01. The sequence goes on along the minus strand of CAZJPJ010000002.1, from coordinate 91,983 downwards.
TCGGCAAGCGCTTCAAAGTAACCTTTTGCACTTTCATCTTCTTGACCTAATCCATAAAACGTAGCCATGTCGTCATACACCGCATCAGGATACATCTCCACCTTTTTACACTCCCCCTCTATCAACCTTTCTATCTCCCCCATCCGCTCTTCTGTCATCTCTGCGAACTCTTTATTTGGATTGTTACCTACTCCTTCCATACCCCCCATCATACCATTTTTGATAATAAAGTTGGCCTCTCGTCCTATCCCCTCAGTAAACTGGCGGGGTATTAGGCGAGAGACATCAGGGCAACTTTGTTGGTATAGAGCAAGCTCCGCTTGCTCTTGTTTTATATTTCCATTCATCCCTGAGGCATAGCCTCAGGATATTCTGGAAAATTCCAATAAACTGGTTATCAAAAAGGCTCGAGATTTTACTCTCGAGCCTTCCGGCCGCGACGGGCCGGTTCCATGACGTAAAATTTGTACAACTCCCTCCGATCGAAGTCGACGCCATCTTCCATAATATAGTGACCCGTCCTGCCGAAAGATGCCGGCAGGCGATGACGCCTGCACAACGCATTGATCCCCTGTACATGAGATACCCTATTATATCCCGCCCTCATCCATTCTATAGGCGCCATCGGCCTATTTCCCCTTTCTTGGAAAAGGAGGACAAAACGCTTGTCTCTCATGTGCAAAGCAGAGCCCAAGAGCATCCCGAAGTGCTCGCTACCAAACTCCTGTTCGGACCTTACGAGCTTTGGACCCTTGGGAACTCTCGCTCTCCTCATCTCTGCACGAAAGTCGATGCGTGGCGGACCTTTGTGCACATATTGTACCGAGACAGAAAGTTTGACATCGTGTTCAAACGGACAGTTTCTCCGAACTGTCCCGCTTTTTTCGACGACGGCTTTCAACTTTCGCATCAACCCAACTGGGACTTTATCAGATTTGGTACTAAACCCTCTCTCCCCTTTGGGTGCATACCAAATTTTGATGGAAACCTTCACGTCGTGCCCAGAAGGACACTTCTTTCGAAGGTCTTCATTGGTTGCGACAACCCCTTCGAGAGTACGCGTCAACGCGGCTGGCACTCTGATGAGCGTTACCTTATTGTTCATGTGACCTCCGAGGTTAATATATACTAAGTAGAAGCAAAATCAACCATTAGAAAGGGCGGCGTTCCTTGTAGGAACGCCGCCCTGCCATTCACCCCTTGCTCTGCGGAAATCTGGCAAAGCGAGTGTAGTCTTCAGTCTCCTTGTAGAGCGCTAAGGCTCGCGCATAGATGTCCCTGAATGATGACTGTTCAAGAAGCTCAAGGCTTGTTCGCACCCACGGCGAACCGGCTCCAGAAGATGTGATTCGGAAATCAGGATCATCACCCAAGTGGACGGTTGCAGCCGCCCCCTTGAGGTAAACCAAAAACATAGTATTGGGGTAATCCTCCCTAAAGACCGCTTCGCAGTTTGGAAACCCCTCAACCGTTAGCTTGCCGTCCTTCAACTCATTGTAAAGAATCCGCGGAATTTCATATGATCTCATAGGACCTCCCAAGTCTTTATACTATAAAATATCTCGCAGTCAAATACCGTAAACTGAGACTACTTCTCGAGCAGCTTCTTAAGCTCGTCTATCACTGCCTTTTCCCATAATTTCATCGAATACCATTTGATGAGTGGTGTGGCTACAAGGCGGAGCCAGGGTTTGTGTATGGATACTTGGTAGGTGTAGTCGACCAGAGCGCCTTCTGCATGCTCAGAGAGCAACAGCTCTTCATGGCCAGATGTACCAAACTTAGGACTCTCATTTTCTGAAACAAAGCCCCGCATAGGCAATATCTCTGTTCTCATCTTTACGGGGAAAAGTCTTCCGAACGATCTTACCATAGCATCCATTTCCAAAAAATTTCCTTCCCTTTTTCTTATAGTCACCGACTCAGCCACTTTGGGGAAATGCTTGGGCAAGCTTTCAAAGTCTGTCATTATCTTAAAAACTTCTTCGACAGAAGCTCTGATCACCCATTGCCTATGCAGAGTTATTTCTTTCATATGCAAATCATAGCATAGCGCGATAAGGACATATCCGCGAGCTACGCTCTAGATTCTATATTGATAATTGAAAAGGCCGGTCCGGAGACAGGCCTTTTTTTGAAATTGTTACTTTTTTCTCTTTTTGGCACCCGTGCGATCAGGTTCGACTCCTAGACGCCGGAGTATTTCCCTTTTGACTGCAAGTTCCCTCTGGTAGAAAGGATCATGGCCACCATGTAAAGGCTTTCTGTTCGCCTTATTATGCTTTTGATACTCTTCCCAACAACGTCTAACTATCTGGGTATAACGATTCACTAAATGCGTAGCAGGAAGATCTGCCAAGCGAATTCTCTTGGACATTTAGGGTGTACCTCCTTTACTCAATATACATTGTTTTTCTGATAATTCAAATGACGCAGTCTCCAATGCAAATATTTACTTCTCTATTATCAATAACCTCTGATTGATAGGAAATTCTGGTTTTTTAAGATTAGTCTCTAAAAATTTGGTCACCTCTTCTATTTTTGAGTAATAGATATTGTCCGGGACAACCAAGAGTACCTGTACGAGCTCGGCTAGTTCTTTGAATGTCTCAGCTTTAAAACTCACATCAAAGTAAGACTCTTTATACTCTACATTCTCTAGAAACTCATCAAGAAAGACATCAAACTCTATCTGATCAAAAAGTGTTTTTGAAAATTCGATAAGCTTGCCTATAAAATCTTTGTTTGAGTTATGTACTACGATCAGCTTCCCATTTTCTTTAAGCAAATCGAGTGCTTTGTGAAAGCAAAAAACAAAAGTATTGTTCCTATAAAAATGCCCCCAGACATGAGAGCTTAAAATAACATCAAACTTCTCACTTAGTTCTACTTCTTCAAAAGATGACCTAATAAACTTTTCCTGCGGGGAGAAATTGAACTCATCGACATCTAAAAATGTGATATTTGAAGTATTTTTCGTTAACGACTTTGAAAGGTTACCGTCGGCACAACCCACATCTAAAATCGTATCGGTATCTTTGATATCGATATTCTTTCTGATTTGTTCAGCAATAATAGACTCCTCCTTAGTTATTTGCTTAAATTTATGAAAATTTCTCTCAAGCTCACTCACGGGGGTTATTTTAACATTTTGACAATTAAAAACGATGGGGGCTCTAGTAGGCTAATTTTCTAAAATTATCAATTAAATAAAGAAAATTTTCCTGTAAATTCTTTCAACTCATTGCTATTGCCAAACATACAGATTCCCCAATATTCCAGTTCTACCTCTGCGGTATTTTTTGTTCTTTCCAGTTGATCGTCTGAAGTACCCACTGTCATAGTACTTGTGAAATCATTACACAAAATACTCCTTTGCAGAGCTTCATTTCTAATCTTTCGAATCTGATTCGAATTTTCTGCTTTTAAAACGATAAAAGGGAAATGAGAAATTTTGGGGTGAATACCTCCATCTTTATCAACATACTCAAGGAAATTCATTTCATCTCCTTTACCAAAACCCCCAGCCAGCCCTGCTGTCATATGCCCAAGCGCATTCATAAGCTTCCCCACTTCGACCTTCTTATTCAAAACTGCCACAAATTTTTTCGAGTTTTCGTCAGGTAACATATATGCATATTAACACGCGTTCAAACATTACTCATTTTAAACTCATTGTATGTCATCTCTTTTACTTCCCCATTTACAAGTGCAACCCGTGAGTCAGCCATACGTCTTCACCTTGGTTTGCTATAAATATCTCAGAAAAATTTTTCATTTGTTACTTGTTTCTATGCTGCCAATCTTACCACTTTTTCTTTATACACAAGAGTGGGTCTAGAGTCCAGCCCAAGCAAAACAAGAGCTTAACTGGAAAAAAACAGGCAAAAATGTAATATTTATACGTATTGCCGGTTCGTCTAATGGTAGGACATCGCCCTCTGGAGGCGAGTATTGGGGTTCGAGTCCCTGACCGGCAGCTCGGAGCGCAGCGGAGAGCTGCCGGTCAGGGACGAGAAAGACGGAGGCTGCGAAGCCGATTGCGAAGCAATCGTAGCCGAGTCGGGGTCGAGCAAATTTTGCTCTACAAAATTATGGGTGACCGAGTCCCTGATTTGCCAATCTGAAGCTTAAGGAAAGGTAGACTGCCAACCAAGTTATGCAATAATCGAAGAGTGTCTGGACTACGAATTTAATTGTCTGCATAGTTATAAAACATAAAAATACGAATAGGTTTATATATAACAAACATTAGACAGAAGACTAACAGAGTGGTATTTTTCATACATGAGCAATTTTTCTCCTAAATTGGAGGATGCAACAGATGACCAGCTGATGTATATGGTTAACGAACTTAGCCCAACTTTTACGGTGCTTGCCTCTGATGAGCTAACAAGACGAACTTTAAAGAAGCTACAGAAAACAATAGAAATATCTAACGAACATTCAGAGAAGCTTGAAATTGCAAACTATAAGATCCAACTAATAATGATGGCTCTTACTGCTATAGGTACACTAGTAGTTGTATTTCCAGTTCTAAAAGCTATCTTTCAATGGCTTTCTGGTTTTGCTATCAATATATCTTTAACCGGCATAGATTTAATTTCAGCTATACTTTCTGTTATTGTTGCTTCGCTTTCATTAATCAAAATGCGAGATTTAAATGATAAAGAGATTAAAAAAGTACTAAAAAAATACAAAGAATTATTGCCATAAAATGTCATGGACGATTTAAAAATCATAAAAGAAAAATTTGAAGAAAATCTAAAATTAGTAGATCAAATCGTTAATATCGGTAGTGATGTAGGAGGTTTGGTTGTATCCATATTGGAAAATTTAAAAACACAATATGAAAAGATGCCAGCGTTTCTTGAATATAAAAATAAGCTCGATACCATAATTGAAACGATTAAAAACATAAAGAATCATTCATCTTTAATAGCAAAATATCAGGTTATCTATAACCAAGCATTAGTTTTATTAGTTGAAAATTTTGAGTCTTTTTTAAATGATCTAACAAAATCAATTATAGATAAATATCCTCATCTGATTAAATGGCCTGAGAAGAAAAATAAATTGCATGTTGATGTCACTTTACTTCGCTACTCAAATCCAACCGTGGGAGATTTAGTACTTAATTCATTAAGAGGAGAGGTTAATTTTCAAGACCTACAAGCAACCTTAAGATTTTTAAGAGAATATTTTGAATTAGATATTGATTTGCTGGAAAAAGAAAAAAATTTAATAATTTTAGGACAAGCCTTAAGAAATATTATAATACACAACAATAGCAAAGTTGATCATGCTTTTTTAAATCAAATAAGAGATATAAAAAGTCATAATTATACTGATAAGAAAAGCATCAAGCTTACTCACGATGAATATATGTCATTTAGAGAAACCTTTTTTAATTTTTCACAAAAAATAATTAATAAAATAACAAAAAATAAATTAAAATCTAACAAATATGACACCAAAATTTATAGATCACATAGTTTTAATAATTAAAAACGTTCAGGAAACTGAAAAGTTTTATACTAATTTTTTAGGTAAGCCAGAACACATCGGAGAAGATTCAGTTTCTTATAAAATAGGAGAAACAAAAATATTCTTTGGACTTCCTTATAAAGAATGGGCTACTTTTGATAAAGACATGACTGGACTCAACCATCTAGCATTTGGCGTCCGTAGCACTGAAGAACTAAAAGAATTTGAAAACGCTCTTAACCAAGCAAATATTAAAAATAGTGGTATCCAGATAGATAAGTACGGGAATAAAGAGTTTATTTGGTTTGATGACCCAAATGGGTATAGATTAGAGTTTTATAATAGACCAGTCTAATATTAAACTTGTTCTAATATTATCCCTACCTACCGGCAGGCAAGTCAGACGGCCAGTTCGTGATAAACATTTTTACCAACAAAAAAGCTGGCAGGTGACTCGAAACGGAGGAGAAGGATAGAATCCTCGAGTCACCACATCCAGCCGCACAACTTCTGCGGTAACAGAAGCCTACAAGTACATAATACACAATGATAAAATAAACACAAAAAAATAAGGGTGCCGGGCCCAGGGATATACCGACACCCCTTGCCACATTAAGTGGCAAACTCGTCTATAGTTAAATTATACCAATATCTCAAAAAATTTGAATAAAAAAAACAACCTGGGGGGTGAAGTGCAGAAGGCTTGAATCCTACGCTTCACCCCTCAAGTTTGTGACATTACGACTCCCTCCGACCAGGGAGATCGGAATTGTCATCATTTGAGAAAATTATAATCGCCGACTTTTGTAAAGTCAACTACCCTTTCTTCAGTATTGCCTCTACAAATGCACTAAAAAGTGGATGAGGTGAGAGCGGTCGAGCCTTGAGTTCTGGGTGAAATTGGCAACCGAGAAAGAACGGGTGCTTACTCTTGGGCAACTCTGCTATCTCCATCAGGTTGCCATTTGGCGAAGTGGCGCTAAAGACAAGCCCGTTCTTTTCTATCTCCTCTATAAAATCCGGATTGACTTCAAATCTATGGCGATGTCGTTCGGAGATAATACCGAAAATTCCTTTTTTCTTATAGTCTTTTTTATAAAATTTCTTGTAGGCACTATCAGCTATTGTACCCATCTTTACTATCGCTTCATAAGCCCCGAGCCTCATACTGCCTCCCATCTCTCCCATCTCTATCTTCTTTCGCTGATCCGGCATCACATCTATGACCAAGTGCTTCGACTCTGGGTTTACTTCCCTTGTGTGCGCGTCCTTCATGCCACAAACATTGCGAGCAAACTCGATGACAGCAAGCTGCATACCGTAGCAAAGCCCAAGGTACGGTATCTTATTTTCCCTAGCAAATTTTATCGCAGATATTACCCCCTCTATACCAGACTCACCAAAACCGCCGGGTACGATAATGCCGTCAAAGTTTTTGAGTTCTTTGACTTTGTTTGGGTTAACTTCGTATTCTTTAGAATTTATCCAAGAAAGTACAACCTTAGCTCCTTGGGAAAAAGCCGAAAACTTGACTGCCTCTATCACCGATATATAAGCGTCTGAGAGTACGAAATCTCCTGTATCAAAATACTTACCGACTACTGCTACCCTTATCTCTTTCTTGGCGGACTTTATCTTCCCCACCATCGCCCTCCACTCCTTCAGATCCTTTTGTCGAGGTACGAGGTCAAAATATTCTAAAACTCGTTCTGAAAGACCGTCTTTTTCGAAGTTTATCGGCACTTCATAAATACTATCTATATCTGGAGCACTGATAACATTTTCGGCCATCACCCCTGTAGCCAGAGCAATCTTCTCTTTTCTTTTATGGTCTAGAGGTACTTCACTTCTCGCTATTATCATGTCCGCATTTATCCCATAAGAATTTAGTTGCCTCACTGCATTCTGAGTCGGCTTGGTTTTCATTTCGCCGATTTTACCCGGCACAGGTAGATAACTCACCATAACAAACATGACATCCTTAGGATGCTTGATTTTAAGCATCCTCGCCGCTTCTAAGAAGATAGCATTCTGATACTCTCCGACAGTGCCACCTATTTCGAAAACAGTAATTTCTGAATTATTTTTCTCGACTGATTTTTTGATACGTCTAAGGATCTCTTCGGTAATATGATAGACTGGCTCTACACATTTACCCCTATAACCAAGAGCTCTTTCTTTGTCGATGACATACTTGAATATCATGCCGTTTGTCATATAGTTTTCGCTCGGCAATGACTTGTTTAGGAATCGCTCATAGTTACCCATGTCTTGGTCAGTCTCAAGGCCACTGTCCAATACAAAAACTTCCCCATGCTCAGTGGGGTTCATGGTACCTGCATCTACATTCAGATACGGATCAGCCTTTATAAGGGAGACTCTAAAACCTTTCGATTGCAAGATCGTTCCGATCGCTGAAGTTGTTATCCCCTTACCAACACCAGACATCACACCACCTACAACAAATATATACTTGTGATCTTTCTTCATTTACGATTTCTTTACTGCATATTTATAACTTAAGATACTTACGTACTGCAAGGAAACTAGAGACTGCTCCTATACAGACACCAGATACTAGTATTATGCCGGCTATCTGTATGATATTTGATAGGTAATAGTTATAAACATTGAGTCCAATAAAGAAATCTTCTGTCACACCCCCTAGCCAATATAGCAAAGGGAAAAACAGAACTATGGTGAGAAGCGCTGAAACAAGACCGTCAATAATACCAGTGACCACAAATGGGCCGCGAATATAATTCTTGCTAGCCCCCACGAGCTGCATGACACTTATCTCCTCTCTCGAAACATATATAGCAAGCCTGACTGTATTGAAAGTAATGATAATAGATACGATCACAAGCACTATAGAGAGCATCGAGCCCAATCTGCCAGCCGAATCAGTGATCCTAGAAAGCTGATCTATGGCCTCTTTGTTCTCAAAATAGTTTATTTTGTCTATTATTTTTTCGCCATCTGTTGAAAGTATTTTTTCCTCTCCGAGAAAATCTGCCAACGACTCGTAGCTCGAAGGTTCTTTTGCCCTTATATTCAAGACAGCACCAAGTGGGTTTTCGCCAAGCTCTTCTAAAGCTTGGAGAGTTACCTGATCATCGGCATGCCTCGCTATAAAGTTTTCTAGAGCCATCTCACGACTGACGTACTCGACGCTTTTTATTTCTGGTAAAGCTTCTATCTTTGTTTTGAGCGAGAGAATACTTGATTCATCCGCACTAACCAAAAAGTACACATTGACATCTACCTTATTCCTTATTGTTTCAAGAGTAGTGTTGAGTATCGCTCCAAGAAAGATAACAGAGCCCATCACAAAAAGAGTGACTGTCATCACGACCACAGAAGCCAAAGAGACGTAGCCACTCCTCCAAAAGTTGAAAAAACCAGACTTCACAACTCTATTAAATTTTGTTTTAAAACTTGCTTGCTCCATATATCTAGCTTTTAGTTACTAGCTTCTAGCTTCTAGTCGGACTAAAAGCCAAAAGCTAAAATCTATAAGCTATAAAATATATTTCCCACTTACATCGTCTCTTATTATTTTACCATCCTGCATAGTTATAACCCTCTTACCTATCGAATCTACCACTCCTTTGTTGTGAGTAGTCAATATTACGGTAGTGCCAAGATCGTTTATCTTTTTGAAGATCTGGACTATGTCGTAAGTATTGGCCGGATCAAGATTACCAGTTGGTTCGTCTGCAATAATAATATCAGGCTGATTTACTATAGCACGAGCTATGGCCACCCTTTGCTTCTCTCCACCAGATAGTTCGTGTGGAAAGTTCCATATCTTTGGACCAAGGTCCACAAGTTCTAATACATGCGGCACATCGGACTCGATCTCTTCATCACTACGTCCAGCGGCCTCCATTGCAAAAGCAATGTTTTCAAAAACATTTTTCTGTGGAATAAGTCTAAAATCTTGAAAAACTGCTCCAATTTTTCTTCTGAGGTTATTGATGTCTTCTCCGGAAAGAGTGTGGACATCTGTACCTTCAAGCAAAACCTTGCCTTCTGTAGGTCTGTCTTCAGCTATGAGCATCTTAAGGAGTGTGGTCTTACCAGCCCCAGAAGAGCCCACTATAGAGACAAATTCATTTGGTACGACCTCAAAAGAAACCTTGCTGAGAGCTGGGAAGTCACCGTTGTACCTCTTCGAAACATTATCAAAAAGAATCATTACCCAGATATTCTATCAAAGTTTTTTCTCTGCATCCACAAATATTTGTATATCTCCATCTTCAAGCACTCCATCCACATCGCTAGTTTCAGTATTTGTCCTATGATCTTTTACCATTTTGTATGGGTGCAGCACATAAGAACGTATCTGGTTGCCCCACTCCACCTGAGTAGTCTTGGATATATACATACCTTCCTCTTCGCTTATTCTTTTCTCCTCCAAAGCCTTGAATATCTTCGCTTTTAGTATGGCCAAAGCTTTTTCTTTGTTGGCCGCCTGACTGCGCTCTTCATCTACATGAGCAGAAAGTCCCGTTGGTACATGCACTATCCTGACAGCCGTCTCTCTCTTATTTACATTTTGCCCCCCCGGACCACTCGATCGAGAAAGTTCTATTTTCAGATCATCGTCTTTGAGCTTTATATCGCTCTCGCTTTGTTCCTCGAATTTTGGTATTACCTCCACCATACTAAAGCTGGTGTGTCGCTTTTTGTTGGCATTGAAAGGAGAGATACGGACCAGTCGATGTACACCAGATTCATGCTTGAGAGCGCCGTATGCCCCCTTGCCATCTATCTCTACTGTCACATTCCTATATCCACCATGATCATTCTGGTTTTGGTGCACAATAAAAAAGCTCCAACCTTGCTTCTCAAAATATTTCTTATACATGTGTAGCAACACGGCACTGAAGTCTTCGCTATCATCTCCCCCCGCACCGCTAAATATAGTCATGACTGCTCCTCCGCTTTCGTACCCACCACTACCTTCTAGCTTTGCCTTTAGAGATTGGTATTCCTTGACGATAAGCTGAGCACGAGTCTTATCTTCCCAAAACCGCGGGTTCTCCATCTGCCCTTCTATTTCTTTTATTCTGCTTCCAATCTCCTCTTTGCTCATATTATTCATACTAGAGAGTATAGCAGATATATGTTGTGAAATTATAGGCAAAATTGGCAACAAACAAAACAAACAAATAGAAAGGGCCGAACCTGTAATGTGTCCGGCCCCTGCGCCATCTCAAGTTCCCCCAAGGGAACTAAGAATCTTTGATTCCACTATATACAAAAGCACAAAAAAAGCAAGTCCGTTATCCACAGCCGTGGAAGAACTTGCTTGTGTGAGGTGGTGATCCTCGGAACTTGAGATGGCGCCTCAGAGCGTCCCCAACGTCCCAGAGGCTCATCTAGTAAGCTTTTGAGGATCCCACCCCAACGTACTCAATACTATATACAAATAGTTTTTTTGTCAAATGAGCCGAAGGTGGGACTTGAACCCACGCTCTCTGCTTTACGAAAGCATTGCTTTACCAACTAAGCTACTTCGGCTTTTCCACAGCTCCACAGACATGCTTCTATAAGATGCTACATTATGGGCAATGATAAAGAAAGTGATAATACCAGTAGCTGGTTTGGGTACCAGATTCCTCCCCGCCACCAAAGCCCAACCCAAAGAGATGTTGCCTATTATCGACAAACCGATAATACAATACCTGGTCGAAGAGGCTAAAAAATCTGGTATGAAGGATGTGATATTTATAACCGGCCGCAACAAAAGAGCCATCGAAGATCATTTCGACTTTTCCCCCGAACTCGAACTAGCCCTCTCTTTCAAGAACAAGAACAATACTCTCGAAGAAGTCAGGGCTATATCTAGTCTAGCCAGATTTACTTATATAAGACAAAACAAACCCCTTGGAGACGGCGATGCCATACTTTGCGGAAGACACATGGTGGGCGAAGATGAAAACGTGGCTGTAATGTTTGGGGATGATTTGGTAGACAGCAAGACCCCCGTCATAAGTCAGTTGGTCAAAGTCCATCAAAAATTTGGCACACCTGTGATTGCTTTAGAAAAAATAGACAAAAAAGAAGTAAGTAAATACGGAGTAGTAAAAGCAAAAAAAATATCAGACAACGTATACAAAATAATCGACATTGTAGAAAAACCTTCTGTATCAGAAGCCCCTTCAGACATGGTTTGTGCTGGTAAATTTATTATTACTCCTGAAATTTTTGAAGAATTAGAAAAATTAAAAAAGAGAACCAAGAGTGGCGAAGTGATAATGGCAAATGCTCTAAAGGAGTACCTAAAAAAGAAACCTATATACGGATTGCTGTTTGAAGGTAAACGTTATGATTGTGGTAGCAAACTAGGCTTTCTCAAAGCCACAGTCGAACTCGGTCTCAAACACAAAGAAGTAGGGGTAGAATTCAAAAAATATCTCCGCCAACTTAATCTTGGTTAGATCGCTAGTACCGTTGATCGGGATTGGACCGATGAATTCGCCCTTACCCGCCCGCAACGACTCACAAGCTCGTCTTGCGTGTCGGGCAGGCCATGGGCGTGCGACATTTATCCCGTGAGAGCCGATAGCCAGATTTGCACTGACGACCTTTCCCTTACCATGGGAATGCTCTACTACCTGAGCTATATCGGCTCTCATGGGACCAAAGCCGACGCTTCGGTTGGCTCCCCAACCCTCTAACACTTTGCAGTCAAGCGTCGGGGCTGCACTACAACGGCAAAACAGTAGTAAGAAATTTATAGCAAAAAAAAGCGCCAAAATCTACTCACTATTATCTACCCTATGATAATCTTTATACAAAGAAGCAAAACCGGATAGGGCCAACAAAAATACGATACCATAAACTACAAACAAATACAGACTAGAAGTAGAGGCAACCTTTTCTCCTAGGAAGACAAAAATAATATCTACTGGTACGTATACTATCGAATGTAGCAACATGAATTTTGCGACATTTATAGTGGAGAGACCGGCAGCATACGCGAGAAGCTCAGGTATTGTTATGAGTGCAAGTCGTGCCTTCATAAAACCTTTCGTGCTATCCAAGAGCCCGGTTATCTTTTTTATTTCTCTGATGTATTTATCTCCTGCAAGATAGCCGACTACCCTTTCCCCAAAACGGCGACCGAGCAAGAAACAAACCAAGCTTCCCAAGATGTCTCCTAAAAGCACTATAACCAACCCGAGTTTGGTACCAAAAAGAGCTCCTGCTATAACATAGAGGGGGGAGCCACCGAGCGGAGCGATAATAAGAGTAGAGGCTTTCAAAAAAACCAGAGCTATTGGGGCGAAAAATCCGAATGATGAAAGTACCGATGCAAGTTCTCCACTCTTGGTCAGTTTTAGCGAAAAGACAAATAACACTATTAGAAAAAACATCCAAGACAATTCAGCAATTTTTGATTTATTCATTTACTTTAAACTTACAAACTTTATTTAGAGCCAATATATCAGAAGAGCTAAGGGTTATTTTGGCTGTTTCGGCACTGACCGAAGTATAGTACATGACTGAGCCCTCTTCTTCTACATGACCTATCTTTAGCGCATGACCAAATTCATGAGCCAAAGCAAGCACCAAATCTGCATGATTTGTAAACTGGTATACGTTGATTGCTTTGCCTACATACTCTGCTTGGTTGAACTCTACACCTTTGCCATATTTCTGATTGTATTCAGAGACCACTTTATTGTAATCATTCGCAGCTATATTGCGCTCAGCGAGAGCTTTGTTTAGCTGTGAAGCTAAGACATTTAGAGCAGCAGCTTCTTCATTTATTAGATCAGCCTGTCTGCTTAGTTCAGATCTTTCGTCTTCAAGTTTTTGATATTCACCTTTCGGAGCTCCTCCCTTAGAGTTCCAATAATCTACCTGTTGTTCATACTTAGTTTTTTTGTTTTCAAAAATATTAAGGTTGCTTTCATATTGAAGCTTCTTTGCTTCATAACTAGATTGTACAAGAGAAAGTGCGGTGTCTAATTTATTAAAAATTTCTTCCTTAGCAGTCAATCCAAAGGATGCTTTTTGTTTTGCATCTGTTTCGGCTTGTCTATCGTCGTATATCAGGTTTACCTTAAAAGACGCATTCGGATCAAAAACAAATAGCTCGCGAAGCGCGACACTCTCCCATACCGCTTCAGCTTCCAGTAAGCCTTTCTTAAAATTTTCATCACTAACACCAAAACGGCTGTCTATCTCCCCGATAGAATAATGAATCGGATTATCACAAGGAGAAACAAAAGTCTCATACCCGAAATATCCAAGTGTCCCTATTACTACAAGAAATGCAAATGTCTTCATTTTCTTAGAATATCACACCAACTAGAAAGATGAAGCAATAGAAAGAAGAGCAAAGATACCTATAAAGTTTGCAATAAAAAATAATAGAGGCAAAAATGATGAGCGTACTTTAGAAAGACCTATCAAGAATAACCCAAGCTCATCAGGGAGAGGCGAAGCTACAACAAAGACTCCCAATATCAAGGCTACCCATTTGAGAAAGCCGAAATGAAAGGCTCCTATTAGGTGTTTGCGGAATGCAAAGTCAGAAAGAGAACTTAGGTCGTTGGTTATATCTTTGCGGACAAAAGAGATAATAATAGTGTCCACGATCATGGCCCCAAGAGCAGCCACAGCAGATATGAGAATCATAGAATTGCCATCGACCATCTCTGTCAGAGCCACCCCTGCAGGAGCTACAGTAAATATAGAGGTGAAAAACGCTCCAGCCACTAGCCAAGAGACAAACATAAACGGCCCATCGAGCTCCACAAGTTTAGCCACAGCCCCACTCTTGGCCAAGACATAAGCCAGTATGATACTTGCGCATATTATGAAAACATCTTTGACAAAATGAGCTAGAGCGTTATTCTTGAGCATTTAGAATATTTTAGCACAACTTTTACTACACACGCTTTATAGAGTAGCCGCTTCCATCTGCTTCCAATGAATATATGCACGAGTCTGGAGAGTTATCGATATTATATTTACTATCATGTATGCATAAGAATGTGCCAAATAAGAAAAAATGAGACCTGAAGTTGCCGCCGCTATATAAAACAAAAAACCATTTCTGTTTTTGTTGCCAACTTTCCAGATGCCGATAGTCCCTAATGTCAGAGCAATCCAATCAAAACCATAGTATTGCCAAAAATTCTGCATGTTATTCTTTTAACAAATGTGAATGATGGCTTTCTAAAATTTCTCGTACATACTCAGCATGCGGGCCCATACCCATACTTGCTCTGCGTGCATCAATATTTTCTGGATCTTCGATTGGCCTTGGTTTGTAACTTATGACATTACCCTCTCGATCAAAAGTTGTATCCATCTGTGTGCCGTATAGTTGTGGTCTATCAGTATTTACTCTTACCCTATCCTCAAGATACGCAACGTCGTGTGGGTCTACTTCCCCATCTCGAGCTTCCTTCATCAAATCAAGACAATGTTGTTGAAACTCTGGGTCATGATCTGCATGTTGTACCAAAAGCCAAGCTCGCAAAGAAGCTTCCTTGCCCACTTTTGAAACAGTAGGCCAACCTATTTCTCCGACTATCTCCTGTAGCCTTGCCGTATTTTTCTCATCTACCTCGCCATCCCAAAAACCTTCTTCATTTTCCGCTCGCTCTCTCATAGCTTGATCTGCTTCTGCCATTTCTATCAACTCTTGCGCTATCTGCGGGTATTGAATTTGTTCATTCTTTGCATCACCTTCCATATAAAAATATTAGCACATCCTGGCACAACGGTTTTACTTTCCCCACTCTTGCTAGACACCCAAGGTAATTATTTATATAAATAAATCAATTACTATTTTCATCAAAAGATGACAAAAAGCTTCGTATACTTGTTGCTTTTGTCGGCACTGTGGCCTACAGCCGCGCTGGCTGAAACAGTGGTCACTGATTTGTATATAGAAGACAACACCACTTGGGACCTTGCTGGTAGCCCCTACCTTATTCCAAATATTTACGGTGGAGATATAACCATCACAGACACTGGGGTCTTAAATATTGAGGCTGGAGTCGAGGTGATAGTGGGCAATGGAAGAAAATTCGACATCTTTGGTACGCTCAACATTTTAGGACAAAACGATGATCCAGTAATATTTAGAAACACTTCTGATTCCGCCCCAAACTTCACTGACCGTTGGGGTGGTTTTGTCTTCCGAGATGGCTCAAGGGGCAATATCAATTTTTTACACCAAAGATGGGCTGGGTTTGCCCAATTCCCTCCCGGCAGTGCTGGTATCACAAACCTAGGAGGCAATGTGAGTGTAACAAACTCTACCTTCATAAATAATTCTCAAGTTTTTTACTTAGACGGAGGAGACACCGACATAGACAACACAACCATGGATAACAACTTCGGAGCTGTAAGCTTGGAGAACGGCTCTCTCCATCTTACCAACTCCACGATATCGCATGGGTTAAATATTTTTCAGACAAGCAACAATGAAAGTAGTTTATACATAAGAAATGTAGATTTTGTAGACAATCAACACGCTCCTTATGTCTCACTTGGTATTGACTTCGACATAGAGGGTACGACTATAACTGGGGGCGACTTCGACACATGGATTATAAACGGTTCACCGAAAGGTACAAAAACCCTAAGCCCTATAGATGGTAAACCATATGTCTTTCTAGGTAGCACCGTAGAAGCTCCAAACAAGCTGATAGTCACTGCAGGTACTATACTCAAAGGTACTCAAGACAACGGTATCATAGCCAGAGGGGGTGAAGTAAGTATCGAGGGCACAAAAGAGAACCCTGTGATCTTCACCTCAATCTACGACGACAGCTTTGGAGGTGACACCAACAACGATGGAGATGCTACTAGCAATTATAATGTACTAACAGGAGGCATTGTTGCTGAAAATGGTGGCACTATAAATATATCGAACACAACCTTGAAATATGCCAGGGGTGTTGTTTTCCCAGCGCCTTATACTTACAACTACGGGGCATTGATAAACAATGGGGGCAATATCGTTGTAGATAATTTAAAAATTGAAAAGGGTGAGAATACTGCCATCAATCAACTGTCGGGAACTACCGATATCCAAAACTCAGCCATCGATAGCGGTATATACAATTATGGAATAGTTTTCGAAGGTGGATATTTTGCCATGCACAATTCTTCTTTCTTCACCCAAGGCGAAAATCAGAGTAGTATCAGCTTCTATGGACTATGGAACAAAAGTGGTACCGAGATACCAAATGTCACAAGCAACTGGTGGGGTTCCCCCGATGGTCCTTATCATCAGACCGACAACACCTCTGGCTCTGGCCATACTATAAAAGGCAGCGCCAACTTTATACCCTTTCTCACTTCCCCTCCTGGTTCAGAACCTCCTACTCCCACCCTAAACCCCGTCATAATAATTCCGGGGATTATGGGGAGTCAGTACAAAGCATCACTAGGCAAATGGTTGATCGATCCACTTCTCCACACATACGACAACCTCATTGCCACACTCGAAGCCAATGGTTATGAAAAAGGCTCCACACTCTTTACCTTCCCTTATGAGTGGAGAGATTCAAATATCATCACGGCGAATCTACTCAAAGATAAGATTACCAATGTGATATCTGAGTGTGCTAGTGCAAATTTATCAGAGGTAGACTGTAACAAAGTTGACTTGGTCGCACACTCTATGGGAGGCCTAGTAGCGCGAGAATATATCCAATCTGGTCAGTACCAACATAATGTCGACCAACTTATTTTCTTAGGAACACCACACAGGGGGTCGCCACAATCTTATCTAAACTGGGAAGCTGGTCAATTTTTAGACGACCCTCTTGGTAAAATACTTAAGTTAATTTTCACAGCTGAGGCATTCCATAATTATTATACAAATTTATTTGATTATATAAGGAATAGACCGATAGTATCTATACAGGAACTTTTGCCAACATTTGATTATATAGAGGATAAAGACACGGGCGTAGTAAGACAATACCCAGATAATTATCCTAGAAATATTTTTCTCGAAGCCTTAAATATAAATACCGACAAACTCATAGGCAGTGGAGTAAAGATTACAAATATAACTGGCAATACTGGCAACAACACTATTGAAAATATTGTAGTTGTCCCAACAACAGATACACAAAAGTGGGAACACGGTGAAGTAGAATCTTTAGAACTTGGACAAGGAGACGGCACAGTTACTATATTTGGTGCAACACTAGATGACAATATTCCTAATGTATCTTATTCTGCCGATCATAGAGCCTTACCTACTATAACCGAAGGAGATGTAGTAAAAATATTAACTGGTCGCGATTCGATCGAAAATATAAACAATAGTCTTATTGAAAATCTCTTTGTTATCCAACTATACTCACCTATCGATGTGGTGATTACTGCTCCTGATGGCAAGCGGGTAGGCAAAAATTTTGCGACAGGAGAGGAATATAGTGAGATACCCCTAGCATTCTATTCTGGCTTTGATACAAACAACGAGTTCATTACCATCCCTAACCCACAAAATGGGGAATATAAAATAGAAATAATAGGTACTGATAATGGCGGAGAGTACAAAGTAGCCACAAGCTATATTTCTGATACAGATTTTGTTACAAAAGAGGTGTTGGGAGTAACAGAGCCAGACCAGATCACAGAAATAAATGCCCTAGTAAATAATGACAATCCCGAAGAGCTGGAAACAGAACGAGTAACCACACTCGATATTGTCATTGGAGATATAAATGGGGCTTATGATCTTGGCTGGATAAAAGACAAAAAAACTAGAGACCGGTTGTTGAGGCAAGCTAAGCTAATAATAAAGTTTGAGAAAAAGAGATATGGTAAGTATGAGCAAAAAGTGGATAAGATAATAATAAAATTATTAGAAGCAGAGCTCGATTCTTTCTTGAGAAGAGGTAAAATAAATGAGCAAGCTTACAACTTATTGAAATCTGATTTGGAATATTTAATAAATAATAATTAAAACATGAGTAAATATATAAATCTGATTTTACTAATTGCAACAATAGCATTGAGTTATCTTACCTCAGAATATGTAGGTAATTGGTATGCAAATCTAGTACCACATTATGGCTCATGGATTTACGATAAAGCTGATTCAATAAAATTTTCAGGCTTCCTACTCTCCTATACCTTCTTCACACCACTAGTATTTGGACTTTTTGGTAGAGGTAAGAAAAATTGGTGGACAGCAATACTCCTAGCACCAGTGCTACTATTTTACCTATACGCCAAAGCCTCCTTGTTTTACATCCCCCTCCTTGCAGCAATCGCCGGTTGCCTTATCGCAAAATTAATAAACTTTGTATACAAAAAAGTTTCTTAGTAGTTACAGCCCAAGATAGGAGTCTACAACACAAGATCGCTACACATCTACTTCTATCACCTTCTCCCTATAAGTATTACCGCTGACTAGCCGTACACTCAAGGTCGACACATCGAAGTGTTTTGCCACAAGCTCCAATACCCTTTTGTTGGCCTTACCTTTATCTGGTGGCTCTGTCACCCTTATCCTAAAGGCTCCATCTCCTACTTCCTCCACCTTTTCACTCTTCGCCCCAGCGCCCACTTTTACTTTTATTATTTTTGACATTGTGATTAAAACTAACACCTACATCTACTGCCACACTCACTTCAAACTCTCACTTATTTCATAGACTAAAAGCAAGTATTGTTGTCAAAAGTTTCTATGGTGCACCAAGGGCCTCCATTCGGATCCACTTGCCAGACACCGCTAGTTTTCTTTGCAAAGATAACCACACTATCATCAGCCCCGGCACCAAGAACCATAGTACTTATCTCGATAGAATCATTCAATCTTTTTTCGATAGTCATGGAGTATGTATTTTGTACTCCTTTAGGCAATTTGTATTCATTCATAAACTGATCTACAGACTTGGCTAGCTGATCCCTCTCAGACCAAGATATGTCTACCTTGCTTACAATAGTCACCTGATTATCAAAAGCATTTTCACCTGGACCTTTGTCGACAAAGCTATATACGACATACCCGATTACAATCAAGATAACACCTGACACCAACCATTTTTTATACTTTCTCATAAACTACTCAGTTATAGCTTCTTATTTTTATATGATACCACATCAAGCCTCTACGTTTTTTATAAAAGCGAAAGCCAGACACTCTATAGAGTCTAAAAAAGTGAAAATAATATTAGGTAAACAATTATCAAAAGAGCATTGAACCAAATGCAGTCTTTAGAATACAAGTCGCTCTCCTTAGCAAAGTAAACGGAGATAGAAGAGTTTATGAGAGCGGGTATATGTACAACGAGCGGTGTCAAAAGAAAAATGAATTTGCTTGGCCTCAGATACGTGAGTGTCACGAAAAATATTATGGCCAGCGAACATGCAAACCATATGGCATGATTTTCGTTTCTAAAGTATTTACGATCAACCAACCAACGTATCATGCGTGAAATATTAGCATAATTCGGAACACCTAGTGCCCGCCTGCATCGCTATGCGAAGCATTGCGGGCAGGGATGATGTTAGAACTGGGATTATGATAAAGTCAGTAGGTACCAATCAAATCCCAATTTACTTTCAGTAATTAATTCTTGTTTATAACCAAGCTGATTTGCAATATCTTGGATGTCTCTAATATCCGAAACTGAAAACCAAGGTACATACACTGATCCACCTGTATTTAAATGCGCTTTTGCTTCCGTTAAAAATCTTTCAACCGTAGATGCCGTTTTTTCAGTCCCATCCCAGATTTCATCTAAAATTGGCAGGTTGGCAAAAATGTAATCAAACTTACCACTTATATTTTCAAATAAATTAGATTTAACGACTTCAATATTTCCTAGACCACTTTTTTGGACATTTTCTTTAGTATTTTCAATAGCCTTATCATCACTGTCTACAGCAACAACATTAGCTCCATTTCTAGCACATACCAAGGCAATTATTCCTGTCCCCGTTCCCATATCTAAAACCTCTTTTCCTGAAACATTAGGTAAATTATTTAGAATAATAAAAGGAGAATTTGTAAGGCTTGAGTCAGGAGCAAATACACCATCATGAATAGATATTTTCTCCCCTCCAATTTCCAACTCATAAGGTTCGTGCTGGATTAGCTTTCGAAAATCTAAACCTTCACCATTCTCTGAATTTTCAGATAAGTTATTATTTGGATTTAATTCTTCCACATTTCAAATATACCACAGTTCTCCGTCCCGTCAGTATAAAGAAAAAGAACCATACTTCTATGGTTTTTTTCGATGCGCGAGTGATCCCCTTTCGCTAAAGCTACAGAGGGAGACGCTGGGATTTGGTCAGGTGTTCCAAAATTACCGTCGTAATTTTGGCCACACGACCCTGCCTCGCTTCTGGACTTTGCTAAGTCCAGCCTCGCTACGCTCGGGCGCTGCGGCTTTCAAATCTCATCCATTGCCTGCATAGGCAATCAAAAAGACTACTGAAATTCAGTAGTCTTTTTGCTCGCTGCGCAACCTAGTGGACGATGTTAGAACTAGGATTATTGAAAATAAATAACAGATCCATACTCCACCACATCTACATCACTAGTTTGCACCATTATTTAGTCCGTTCATACGCTCAACCAACAAAGGGTGTCTGATAAACCTTGAGGCATACTCTTTAAACTCCTGAAACAAAGATAATTTTTGATCTCTCTCAAATTCCAAAGCTTTTTCTACTGCCTGATATTTATCTAATTCTCGTGCAAAAGATTCCACCAAACCTTTTCCTTCTTCAAATTGCAACCAAAGCTCCATAACCCTTTTACCTTCATCTCCAAGACTACTACATATCTGAACCATAGCTTTAGTTTCTTTTATCTTTTTTTCTTCTTTTAGTTTATTTTTCTCTTCAGTTCCATCTTCTAAAACAATCTCATCCCCAACAATTGCTTCAGGCCAGTCATGGATTTCTAACATATCAATCAACACTTGTTTTTCTTCTTCTGAAAATTCTGTAAGTTTTGAAAATAGACTTATGGCCAAATCCCTCAAAGAAACCGTGTGTTCTTGTACTGTTTCTGGGTTTTTAACACCTCTTTTTACCCAACCCGTTCTAGGAATTTCATCAAGTTTTTTCCATACTTCTGGAGCAAGGTTAGCAAATCTTAATTCTCTATAATTTTTAAAACTTTCCATGCCCAAAATACTACCATAGTTCTGTAAATAAAAACGAAGCCCGACACAGGCTTCGTGTCGGGTTGTTTTGTTTGGTAACCTGTTATTTTTGATCCTCCCTATAGTTGGGGGAACCAACAGCTTTGTTTGCTGCTATTTCTGCAGCCTGTTGGTTTGCACTCATCACATCATGATCAACTACCACCTCCCTACCAGACCGGGATTCTTGTTCGCAGTAAGCTATACTGCTGTAATATAGCCAACGTTATGGGTATCCAAAGGATATCTACCTTCAACCATATTTTTGAACACTGGCATAGTTGAATGGTAGAGATAAGCTATTTTATCTAGATCTAAAATCCTAGCAGCATTAGAAATGAAGGCTAGTTCTTGAAACAAAAAATTAACACCGATTTCTATCGCCCTACCCTCATCCAAATCAGTAACATTATTTTTTAGTACACCTCGAGTTGTATTCTCTATATCGATCTTGAATTCCTCATTTTGCCTAAAAAGATTTTTTATCTTTTCTAAATATTCAATATAATAACTATTTGATTCTATATCACTCCACCTAATTATTATTACGTCCTTAAGTTCTTTTTCTTTTATTATCTTCCTACACTTATTTTCAAGTCTATTAGATTCGAGGCGAGCCTTTGCCTTAGCCTTATCTTCAGAATAACCAAAGCTCATTAAGGTAAAAATGGCAGGTTTATCAGGTATCATTATGAATATTCTTTTTGCATTTTCTGCTGACCATTGGATTATTTTCTCCAGGTTTCCATCTTTGAAATAGCTATTGTTTATACTTAAACCAATTAAAATATTTGTCTTGTTTTTTATTACCTTCTCACCTATTTCAGATAATTCCAATATTTCCATACCCAAAATACTACCACAGTTCAAATCCCTTAGGGGTGTGTGGTTTTTGTGGCTTAACCACAATATAAAAACCGATGCGCGAGCTAGTGTACGATGTTAGAACTGGAATCCTCCATTCTTATAATCCTCGATTAACCCTTCGGCCGTGTCTTTATCGGTATTAATAGTTTTTACAAATTCCTCTGCTTCTTCTAGTTTGTCGTTGACAAGCAAACTAAGAACCTTAGTTATTTTATTAGGGTGATCTCGATCTTGTAGAGAAAGTGCTTTTTCTGAGTACTCAATAGCTTTTTCTCTATCTTTCTTCCAGATGGCACAGCTAATAGCATGGTGGTACCAGAACCACAGTATCTCCTGTCTCCATTCTTGCTCCTCTTCAGTAAGAGTGGTGGGATCTACGTTATCTAAAATATCTTTTACCTTATTCTGTATTTGCTCATGGTTATCATAATCCCATTCATGAGACTTAAATAATTTCTGTTCTTCTATGACATATTTATCATGGAGCTCAAGCGGAGTGCTGGCTCCTAATAATTCATAAACTTCTCTTATTAGACTATTCTCATAGTTAAATTGTTTGGGCTGAGATTCCATACCAAGAATATAGCATAAAAAGCGAGAGCCCGACCGAGGTCGTGCCTCGCATCGGGCGGCGTGTTATTCCAAACAGTCAAGAAAACCGAGGGCAAGTGCTTCAGCCCCCAAAATCACCCTATCTTCCCTTGCGAGCTCTCGAAGCTTAAACCTGTTAAGGTTTGATCTTCCTCCTAGATAATCCAGAAAACGATAGAAGAATTCATTACCTTCGATTACGCAGGCCTCCTCAGCTGGAAAGCCAACCATTCTGGTAATATCTGCCGCTTCATATCTTGGTAGATGAAGAAGCAGACTGCTGTCTCTAGGCGCTCTCCTCTCTTTGCAGTATTGCAGAATAACGAATCCTGCTGAATGTGCATAATCACGAACCCGCCCATTGACAATGGCCGAGCAAGCTTTGATCTGCTCGATAATTCTTATCATGGGAGCTTCATACCCACCGTGTGAGCTAATCACGAGCAAAATAGGATCATTTCCTTTAGCAGATAGTTCTCGGATCTTTCCCTCAAACATGTCAGCCATTTGGTCATCTATATTTCCAACTATTTCTATTACACGTTCCAATATTCACCTCTTTCCTATCCCAATATACCACAGTTCAAATCCCTTAGGGGTGTGTGGTTTTTGTGGCTTAACCACAATAGAAAAACCGATGCGCGAGCTAGTGTACGATGTTAGAACTGGGATTTTATTAAAAGTGGGTAAACATCATATGCAACCTCTTCATATGGGTGTACTTCTTTCATAGCTTTAATCACTTGATCTAACATACCCTTGTCACAAACAAACTCGATTCTTTCTTCGTCTACCTCTTCGTATCTACCTATTTCCCCTATTGTTGGGTCAGCTCCATCTTGAGGAATGAATCTTCCTTTGCCCTTTACTGAAAAGCTACAATGGATATAGTTTCCAATTTTTCCAGCACCTGCTTCTCCAACAGCTTTTCTAACCGCATCAGCATGAGTTTCTGGAACAAACACAACAATTTTTACTTTTTCCATACCCAAAATACTATCACTCTATCTTTATAAAAGCGAAAGCCAGACACTCTATAGAGTCTAAAAAAGTGAAAATAATATTAGGTAAACAATTATCAAAAGAGCATTGAACCAAATGCAGTCTTTAGAATACAAGTCGCTCTCCTTAGCAAAGTAAACGGAGATAGAAGAGTTTATGAGAGCGGGTATATGTACAACGAGCGGTGTCAAAAGAAAAATGAATTTGCTTGGCCTCAGATACGTGAGTGTCACGAAAAATATTATGGCCAGCGAACATGCAAACCATATGGCATGATTTTCGTTTCTAAAGTATTTACGATCAACCAACCAACGTATCATGCGTGAAATATTAGCATAATTCGGAACACCTAGTGCCCGCCTGCATCGCTATGCGAAGCATTGCGGGCAGGGATGATGTTAGAACTGCATTTGCATTAAAAATGGAAAGCCCCACGGTGTTAGCGCGAGGCTGAAGTTGGACGCTGTTCTCCAGAGCGTTTGTTACCAACCAACAATGGAATGGAGAAATTTCGGTTCTCCAGGATCACCGTTGTAGAAAAAGGCGACAGTGTAGTATCCCGTCAGCTTCCTTTGTCTGTTCTGAAGGAAAACAACACTGACTTCTGCAGGCATTTTGTGGGCAGGATGATCGCTGGGTCCGTGTTGAACATATGTCCAACGATCGAAGTACAACTTTACATAAGCAATCAAGGCCCTCTTTCCAACCGTCGTCGGTGCAATCTTGACCTCGACATGATTCAAATGAGCCAGATCGTCAAACGAAAACAACGACGACTGAAAGACGATACCCGCCGCCACATACTGCAGCCTAGAAAGAATAATCTCGGGCATATTTTCACCTCTGTTTGGATTGCGGGAACATGTTCGTTGTTACCGACTACTCGTGTTTAAGTAGTGGTCTAATTATATAATAGATATGATAAAAAAACAATAGCTCCCGTTAGAACCCAACGGGCTTTATTTATCAACATATTTTAAGAAAAAGTCCCTTAGCGCGAGTGATGGGATTTGGTCAGGAATAAATTTTCTGCAGAAAATTTTTCATGACCCTAGCTCGCCTGTTTTTGTTGCTACAAAAACATGGCTGCGCTTTTCAAATCCCAACGCAAGCCAAGCAGTTGGCTTGCTTCTACATCGTGCATAGACGCAAAAATTGCTGGAAAAAATCCAGCAATTTTTGGTCTTGCGCGGGGTAGTGTACGACGTTAGAACTAATGTTCAAACTCAATTATCTCTCCGTCTCCCAGTTTTTCAGGAATATCCATATTCAAGTAAGCCAGGATTTGCTTAATTGGGCCACCATGAGAGACTATGGCAACAGTATTATAGTTTTCTTTTTGTATTTCTTTGAATGAATTCAGAACTCTGTTTTGAAAGTCTTCATAACTCTCCCCTTCTGGGTCAGTATTTTTTGAGTCCTTATGCGCTTCCACAACTTCTGGGTATTTTTCTAGGGCTTCAGCTTTTGTAAGACCAGTTAGAATGCCATAGTGTCTTTCTTGTAGACCTTCTCTTTCTTCTACCGCACAACCAATCTTTGAAGAAATTATTTGTCCAGATTCCTTTGCTCTTATAAGGGTACTGGTAAAAATGATTTCTATCCCTTTTCCTACAATTTTATCGGCTGTTTCTTGAATCTGTTGTCTTCCTAACTCTGTAAGATGGTCGTCATAACTACCACCATATCTATCTTCTATATCACCAGTTGTCTCACCATGTCTTATTAAGTAGATTTTCATACCCGAAATACTATCACTCTATATTTATAAAAGCGAAAGCCAGACACAATACCTCCTTTCTGAGTGTCTGGCTGTTTTAATCAGTCCTCATTTTTTTGGAGAGCCATGAGTTTCGCAGTGGTAATGCCCACCGCTTTTTATCATAGTAGCCCCACACGTGGGGCAGAGACTGCTTTCTGTTGCCATTGAGGCTCTTCTCGCCTGGGCATCAACAAGAGCTCTGTATAAGTCATTTTCTTCGCTCATATGATCCTTCCCCTCTATTTTTATCATAACAGTAGTAAATTGGGAACTCCCGCTAACAATTAAATGAATACTGATTTTACTAAATCAATTTTAAATATGTCTTAAATTCTGCATCCGATAGATCAATAAGTTTACTATCCCTAGCAATCGGCAACCCCGTCATTTCTTCTCCCATCCATTCCAAGGGTTTGAAGTTTTTAGCTTCTTCCTCTGTTTCAAACTCAACCTCAGCTCTTACTAGACCTTCAAATCTTCCGTGATATATCTGTATTGAAATTTTAGGATTAGACGAAAGATCGTATCTTTCCCTCATAATAACTTCTGAGGAACCCCGTTTTAAGCTATCAAACTCTTCTTTTGTTATTTCTTTCTTTTCTCGTGTTCTTTCCAATTCGGATAACTCATTCTTTACTTCATACCAATACCTGTTATCTACTTTCGAAATCCTAATCTCTCTTCCCTCACTTCTTTCTAAGAAAAATCTTTCATAATGCAATGGCTTGGTTAGAGACAAATCAGGCATTTCTTTAACATAGAACTTTCTTTCAATTTCATTTTCCATACCCAAAATACTACCACAGTTCTAATCCCTTAGGGGTGTGTGGTTTTTGTGGCTTAACCACAGTATAAAAATCGATGCGCGAGTGATGGGATTTGAACCCACGGCCTTCCGCGTGCACTTACCCGCTATTTTCATAGCGGAGTGGACTATATCTTCACCATGAGTTTCCTTTTAGGTGCTTTGGTATCTAGTCTCTACGGCGCTCTCGCCTTATCGGCGAGTTCCCTCGGTGTTCGCATATCCTATATATATAAATAAGACTTAGCCTTCACCGATATCCCAAAGAGTTTCAATTTGCCTTTTCGGCAAAAAGCTGCATATCTACAGGCGGACGCTCTAACCAGCTGAGCTACACCCGCATTTTTATAAATCTTTCAAAAATGCGTTTCTTCCTATCTAAAAATAATCTGGAAGAACGAAGGTTATTATACATGAAATTACACAATTTCAAAGAGGCTTTTTACTATATGGTCAAGCATGAATTCACGCCCCTTCTACATATCTCAACCTCAAAATGCTACTATGTACTCATGCAACCAGATATCCAAAAAAGGCTCGATGAGCTCGAGCGCAAGATCGATGCAGTACATATATCAGTAGAAAAAATACGCAATTATATAAAGTGGACAGCTATCATCACTATAATAGTATTCGTGGTGCCAGTCATAGGCCTTGTATTTGCCATACCAGCCTTCTTGCGTACTTATGTAGACACTATAAGCACACTGGGTATGTAGAGTATTTAGAAAAAATTTAGAACTATTTACTCATCCTATCCCTGATATCCACTATCATAGTAGTGAGCCAAATAAGGAAAGAGGCTAAGCCAACTACAAAACTTGTGAAAGCCACTTGGTTTTTTAGGCCAAATTCATCTGGCCCGTTTGGAGCTGCTGTCCATACCATGTACAGAAAGATAGCGGCACATAAGAGCATAGTTACAAAAAATACTCTTAGGGTTATGTATTGGATTTTCTTCATATTGTGACGGAGGTGGGGATTGAACCCACGACCCCAGGCTTATGAGTCCTGTGCTCTACCAACTGAGCTACTCCGTCGTTTTGCATAGAAAATCTATCACACTTTTAGATATTTTGCATTCTATGAAAAATATGATAGTATTTTTCACATCATTATCTGCGGGGTAGAGTAAAGTAATTCGTTTGGCTCATAACCAAAAGATCCTAGTGCGAGTCTGGGCCCCGCAACAATCTTGGAATAAATTTTGCGAGACTCGTTAGAAGCGGCCCGCAACACTTCGGCAAGCTCAATGTAAACACAAGTTATATAAGATAAAACTCCTTGAAAACCATTTCATAGAGAGAGATAACACGGCGAGCTTCGCGTTGATTGAGTAAAAACTCACTTCCTTTGTGAGCTACAGCATTGCGTGCTTTATGGGCCTCCCAAGCGTAGTCAAGGGTAAGAAAATCACTTGGTTCCACGGCTTTTAGCTTGTCTCCTATGGTTTGTCCCGGAAGTTGAAGTGTTTCTAGTAGAGAATCGAGGATTATGTCAGCTTCGATAATAGCAAGCCTCCAGTTTGATTCCTCATTTGATTCGACAAGGTCGATAATTTTCTGCCACTTATTTTTGGCTGACTTACTGTTACCATTGCTATTTACTACGACCATACCGCCATTCTGAGCCACCGAACCAGAAAGCGTCCTGTTTGTAACCACACTTGAAACACCAGCCATAGATCCTGTACTAGGATAGAGGCCAGAGAGCACTGTTTGCAACACAGAATCAGCCATCTTATTCCAAACAAAAGTAGCAACTGCCGCGACACCTGCTATAGAAAAACCTAATATCTTAAAAAGCCAAGAGTATTTGAAGATGCCCAAAATAGAACTACCCAACTCACCCATCGGTATCCCAAAAAAAGTAACACTTCCGCTCTTTATATAACCAAACAATGCTGGCAACAAAGACCCCAATATTACACTTATGATAAGTAACACATAGATAGCTTCTACAGGGTCTAGATTCCAACCATCACTTTTTTCTTCTTCTTTGTCCATTTTTTTATTTTTCGCCTAGGAATTTCTTACCCAAGGAAAACAAAGCATCTTCATTTAGATTTGGCGCCATAAACTGAACACCAATGGGAAGATCCTTGCCATTTATTTTAGCAAATCCTCCCGGTACTGACATTGCTGGTATACCAGCAATGTTAGCTGAGACTGTAAATATATCTGCAAGGTAAACTTCCAAAGGGCTCGACTTCTCCCCCACCTTCCACGCAGGAGTCGGAGCAGTCGGAGTAATGACCACATCTACTTTTTTAAAAGCTTCTTCAAAATCTTGTTTGATAATTTCGCGAGCGATCATGGCTTTGCCATAAAAGGCATCGTAATACCCTGCTGACAAAACATAAGTGCCGAGAATAATCCTGCGCCTTATTTCACTACCAAAACCATTGCGACGAGAATTTTTGTAAACCGACATTAAATTATCTCCTTCACTTCTTAGTCCGTATCTCATACCATCGAAGCGTGCTAAGTTTGACGAGAGTTCTGCTGGCATTATGATGTAGTAGACAGCCAAAGCTTTCTCGATATTAGGCAGTTTCAAATCTACTATTTCAAAACCTAGGTCTTTGAGCTTCTTTACTGATTGTTCAAAATTGTCACGCACTTCTTTAGAGATACCGTCCATCTCGAGTAAGTGTCTTGGTATGCCAACAGTATTGGCTTTTAGCTGCTGACTTTTATATTCCAGCTCGATTGATGTAGCATCCATTTTGTCCTTACCTTTTATGCTGTCGAAAAGAATCTCAGCATCAGCCACATTCTTTGTCAACGTACCGATGATATCAAGAGAAGAACCCATGGCCATAAGACCGTTTCTAGATACACTTCCGTATGTTGGCTTTAAACCTACTACACCACAGAATCCCGCTGGCTCTCTCACTGATCCGCCCGTGTCAGACCCAAGTGAACCTAGGGCCATGTCTGCAGCTACACTTGCAGCACTACCGCCACTTGAACCACCGGCCACCCTCTCTATATCATGGGGATTGTAAGTAACACCAAAAGCTGAATTTTCTGTAGAACCTCCACAAGCAAATTCGTCCATATTGACTCGGCCGAGCAAAACAGCACCTTGATCTATCAGTTTTTGTACTGCCGTAGCTGTATAGGAAGCAGTATAGTTTTCAAGCATCTTAGAAGCAGCGCTAACCTTCCTGCCTTTTACTAAAAGATTATCTTTTAACGAAAGCGGGATACCAGTAAGTGGCATAGATTTACCTTGATCTATCAACAATTGTGCGTTTTTTGCCTGCTCCAAGACATCATCATAAACTTCCAAATAAACATTGAGTTTTTTATTTTTGGATTCAATATTTTTTAGATAATACCCTGAGAGCTCTTCTGCCGAGATATCTTTTTTATCCAAAAGAATTCTTGCTTCTTTGATTGTTAGATTTTTTATATCCATATTTTTGACCCAAACTAAAGAACTTTCTTAACCTTCAAAAGATCCCCCTCCTTTTCAGGAAAAGCTTCTATAAGCTCTTTGCTGTATTCACCACTTTGAGTAACAGCATCATCTTCGCGCCAAACATTTCTAGTACTACCAAAAACAATGTCATCCGTTTTGTGTGAAAAAGCTATCTGCGACACTTGGCCGACATAACCCAAGATATCTTCTATCTCTTTTGATAGCTCTTGCGCTTCATTTTCAGTTATCTCAATACGAGACAAATTGGCTAATTCTTGGACATCATCCTTATTTACCATAGAAGCATATTATCGTTATTTTACCATTTGTTCAAACTCTCCTTCTTTAAGAATATCTACTCCCAGAGAAAGAGCTTTGTCATACTTGCTACCTGGGTTTTGACCAATCACAAGGTAATCTGTATCTTTCGACACAGCACTTGAAACAGAGCCACCTAGGCTTCTTATTTTATCCTTTGCCTCATCTCGAGTCATATTTGAAAGAGTACCTGTAAGCACAAAAACTTTCCCTGAAAGTTTTTGTGCTTGATTTGATATTTGAGATTCTAGATTTAAGATTTTAATGTGTTTGAGCAAACGAGAGAGTAATTTTTTATTTTCGCTGTCTTTAAACCAATCTATTATTGATCGAGCAACAATGGGACCGATTCCGTTTATTTTCTCTAGATCTTCCATTTTTGATTCTTGTAGTTTCTGGATTGAACCGCAATTTTGCGCCAGCAAAATTGCGGTCTCTTCCCCTACTTGTGAAATAGAGAGCGAAGTAATGAAGCGCGGCAATGTAATTGAACGGGCTTTTTCGATCGAAGCCAGAAGATTTTCTGCCGACTTTTCGCCAAAACGCTCGAGTGTGAGCAGATCGCCTTTTTTGAGAGTAAAAATATCATCCGGACTTGATATCAAGTTTGCATTCATAAGCTGATCGACTACTTTGGGACCAAGGCGATCAATATCAAAAGCTTGTTTACCGACAAAATAATGAAGTCTGCGACTTTTTTGGATGAATGAGTTTTTATCCTTGCATCTCCATGCGGCCTGACCAGGAATACGTTCTATCTCCCCCTTACCACCACAATCAGTCACCACCTTAGGCCAAACAAAAGACTTCTCTTTGCCAACACGCAGTTCTTTGACCACGTTTACGATATCAGGTATGACATCTCCAGCTTTCTGGAGAACCACCGTATCTCCCACACGAACATCAAGCCTATTTATTTCGTCTTCGTTATGCAAAGTAGCTCTTGAGACAGTTGACCCCGCTACAAGAACTGGTCGTAGATGTGCCACAGGAGTGAGTACTCCAGTACGTCCCACCTGAAGAACTATATCTTCTACTACTGTGGTCACCTGCTCCGCAGGAAACTTGAAAGCAATGGCAAATCTGGGAGATTTACCGGTAAAACCAAGAGATTCTTGGTGTTTTTTTTCTGCCACCTTGACCACCACACCGTCTATCAAATAATCTTCTTTTGCAGATTTTGTCTGCCATTTTTTCCAAAAACTTATTACGTCTTTTATATTGTCTGTGGTTAGATAGTTTTGGTTAACTTTAAAACCAAGGGTTCTAAGGAATTCTAGCTCTTTATCTTGGGTGTCCAATTTATTAGACATAGTATCATCATCTATCCAAGCAAGATCATATATATAACTATCCAAATTCCTTTTGGCTACCACTTTTGGATCAAGCTGTCTCAAAGTACCCGCTGCCGCATTGCGAGGATTGGCAAAAATAGATTCACCCAACCTTTCTCTCTCTTTGTTTATATTGTCCAAACTTTTTTTGCTCATCCACACTTCACCTTCGACAATACAACTGATAGGTTTTTGTAAAACAAGAGGGATACTTTTTATAGTGCGTATATTTACCGTCACATCTTCCCCCACCTTACCATCTCCACGTGTAGCAGCTCGCAAGAGTTCTCCGTTTTTATATTCAAGAACTATTTTCAATCCATCGATCTTTAATTCTGAGACATAAGAAACTTTATTAGCTCCTCCAAGGTTTCTCAGAAGCATTCTTTTAACTCTTTTGTCAAAATCAATAATATCTTGCTCATCGAAAGCATCGGCAAAAGACCACTGAGGGACTTTGTGAGCCACTTTCAGAAATTTATCTATAGAAGCACCCCCAACTCTTTGCGAAGGACTATTCTGATTTTTGAATTCAATAAACCTATTCTCAAGATCTATCAATTCTTTTAGCAAAGAATCGTAGACGCTATCTGATAGCTCAGGCTGATCTTTTATATAATAAAGGTAGTTGTGCTTCTCTATAAGTTTTGATAAATCTGCGATACGCTTTTTTGCTTTCGCTTTTTCATTACTGACACTTTCATTCATGAAGACAATATATCACAACCAACTTACAAAGTAATAGCGTATCAATAGGTGGTGTCGATACCTCTTTCAAGAATGCGTGGATCACTAAACGAACATATATTGTACCCTCTCGACTTTATTATTGTAGTAAAACCGGCTTTAGATACCGTAACATAAACACACGGTTTAGATGTTTGACTAGCACCTGGCTCCATATAGAAAAGAAAATTACTTATATAATTTGAGGCACCTCCTCCGCCCACTAGACTAGTCTGGCCGTTTGGCAAAGCTATACCCCCACTCATCACCTGACCAAGACAAGTAATAGTATTTGCAGTATTATAATCAAAAGCAGACACAGAAGGATAAGTGTCCCAATACAATGCACACTCAAGACCAGCTTCTGCAGCAAAATACGCAGCCTGAGACTCTTTGTTTATATTTACATACTTAAGACTAGAAGAGCTTATTTTTGAGACAGATACTGCCACAGTCAACAAAGCAGCACTCATAATGACAGCTAGATATATAGAGAATCCTTTTTTTGATGTGTAAAATTTATTCATAATCCTATTTCCAATTCATTAAAATGGTCTTGTAAGTATAATCATAATCATTTATACCTCTTGACCACTTTACACTTACCGTCACCAAGACATCATTTGCAGAATTTTGAGTAAGTGATATAGCCCTTTTGTATTTAGTTTGGGTCCAAGCGGTATCGTATCCATACAAGCCAGTCGAGGTATTTTGACGCAGAAAATCACAAGATTCGAAAGTGCTAGTGCATGACCTAAAAAAAGTAAGGTTGCCAAAATTATTCTTAGTAGCATCAACCATACAAGTCTTTCCAAAATAACAAGGATCTGTTGACACTCTAGCTATGTCTTGAAGCCAGTTAGTGTTGTTACCCCTTAAATAAGACAAGCGGTTGTTGTCTCTCACATGACGCAATATCTCTACGGCATCTTGTGCCAGATATATAGCCTGAACTTCGTCTTTTGCCAAGGAAGAAGCCTTTATGCTATCTCTCAATACTGTAGCCACGGAAGCTATGACAGACGCAATAATAGCTATAGAAATAATTAGTTCTATGATACCAAAAGCCTTATTATTTTTTTTATACACCTTATTCATTTATATATCGACATCCCTTTGTGAAGCAGTAGTCTGTAAATCAAAATTTATTTGGGAATTGGCTCCAGATTTTATATATCCTGCTATTTTTATGATTACATACGGTTGAATAGTATCACCAACTCCACTCGTAGTACCATAGGTGTAGAAGGTTAAGTTTGTGATAACCACATCCTCAGAAGAAAGATTCTTATCAAAGGTATCCTGATCATCTAGGACCAGAGTAGATCCAACCTTCTTGAATATATAAGTATATGCTTTAAATTGAACAGCGAGAAAATCGCTACCATTTATACAATCCTGAGGAACGCTGTAGGTACCAGTATTGCCACAATGATAATTTTTACCATAACGAATAAAACGAGTCATTTCCTCAATGGCAAGGTTGAAATTGTCTAGTACGTTTTTATTGGTTTGAACTCTACGACTTGAATCAATGAGGATAGAGACTGCTCCTGTAGCAATAGAAACACAGATAAGGAAAAGGCCGACAGCAACAATCATCTCAACCAATGTAAAACCTCTTTCTTTTTTTAAAAGATGCTTCATTTTAAGGAGTAGAACCTACGCTCTTTATAGCCACTTGACCACCCTTATCATATTTCAATTCCACATAACTACCACCTTTTGAATCTGCAAAATACAGATAAATCGGAGTTCGGATATTCACACCACCACAAGGACTGACGCTAGCTCCACAACCAAAATAAATATCAGGCCTTGGATCAGGTCTATTAAAAATAATATTTACCTGAGTAAAGTTAGGGTTATCTGGCATGCATATCTTACTAGAACCAGAAGGTCTATCCACACATATCTTATATATCTTGGTCGAGAATGTCTCATAAGAGCATGGAGTATTGAGCTCAGATGAAGTAAAAATCCTATCAGGACTTAGGTCTGCAAAATAATTGTACTGATTTAGATTACTAACAGAAAAACTTACACCTATGTTTACATCAAAACTGTCAGGAACACCCGGCAAGGTGCAGGGCCATTTCTTTGCTGCTAGAGCTTCAGTCTGAGCCCTCTTAATATCAGAAGAAATCTTGTATGCACGTTCAAACGTAGCTGCCTTATCTCCATATCTTACCTGCCCTGTCAGAATTACGCTTGAAAGTATAGATATGATCGCCCCAACCACGATAAGTTCTGCGATACTAAAACCTCTTTTGTGGTTGGAAAATTTCATCAATAAACATTTATATTAAAAATTACCACAAAGATAATTGCCACTGATAGAAAAGGACCGAAAGGTATCTCGGACTTAATTGTAATCTTATTGAAATATGGATGCAAACCGCGCTTATCTCTAATTTTCTGGAGAGATAAGATAATTACAGAGACCAGAGCTCCGATCCAAAAAGATAAAGTGACAACAGATACCCCTTGGTACAAGCCGAACATGTACCCGATCAGGGCTATATACTTTATGTCTCCAAACCCCATCCAACGTCCCCGTGAAATATAAAAGATAAGTAGAAAAGGTAGGGATAATAAGACGCCGGAGGCAACACGTTCAAGACTAACCAACAGAGGAAACCAGTAAACAAAAGATGACAGCAATAATGCTATTAAAAAAGTATCAGGAATTATAAGATGTTTTATATCATAAATGGTTATCAAAAAGACAATGGCAAACAGCGAGACAAGAGAAAGATAATCCAGAATAAAGCTAACATTAAAATTAGTTAGAAGGCCAGTCTGTAAAAAGCCAACTTTATAAGCCGCACAAACTGACAAAAAACCCATTATGATTTCCGAAAATAGTAGATTTTTCGGTATTACGGAATGGCAATATCGACACTTCCCTCTTAGAAAGAGGAAGGAAAAAATAGGAATAAGATCTATAAACCCGAGCTTTTCGTTACATGAAAAACAAAATGATCTTCCTCTGAAAAAAGATAACCCAGTCCCATAACGAAGCGCCACAACATTTACAAAGCTGCCAATACACGCGCCGAAAATAAAAAATATGATTATTTTAATTGTAAGTAATAAAGCCACAGAAAAATTGTAACACAAAACCCCTCAAACCATTACAGAAAGAGGGGTTTTCGTGTAGCAATCAAAAATTAATCACAATCAAAATCTGATGCCCCGATCGCCGATGTGCCAGCCACAGACTTAGAGTCACCATCATAACCCACACACCAATATGTACCACTAGGTAATTGAGCCACCATAGCATACCCAGCAGCGCCACTGAAACAAGCTTCAGAGTTTGAAGCTGCAGCTATAGAGTCTATATACTGATCATGAGCAGTACCAGCAGTTGCGTTACATGTATTGTTTGTAGTGAAGAGACCAGAGTAGGAAGCAGAGTTAGAGTCATAATACAACTCTGCCGCCGCTCTAAGACCTGACATCTCAGACTTCATTTTGGCATCTTGACCCCTAGTTCTAGCGGTATTGAGTGAAGCCAAAACAACAGAAGATAGAATACCTATGATCGCAATAACCACCAAGAGCTCGATAAGTGTAAAACCTTTATTTTTCATTTTCAAAATAGTATTTTTTTATAATGTCCCTCTCGAGAGAGAAGCTTAAGCAATCGACCAAACTTGCTATTAAGCTAATATAGATTATAAACAAGTGGAGAGAAATTTATGACCAGAATGTGGATAATGACTTTATAGACCCGAAGCCACATTGTATATAGGCACAAGCACAGAAGCGAGCAAAATACCAACCCCAATACCGAGAGATACAATCATGACTGGCTCTATAAGTCCAACCAGAGTATCTACCGCATTTATCACCTCTCGCTGGTAAAACTTAGCCATGGTCTTCAT
Source organism: uncultured Candidatus Saccharibacteria bacterium (assembly GCA_964548205.1). Lineage (GTDB taxonomy): Bacteria > Patescibacteriota > Minisyncoccia > Phycocordibacterales > WO2-35-19 > CAZJPJ01. Next base: position 55,606 of record CAZJPJ010000002.1, on the reverse strand, counting down.
TATTTTACCTAGCTCACCAGTCTCTTCTCCCACCCTTACCATTTGCGTCAATATTTTCGGCATAACCTCAGAATCAGATATCGATTCTGAAAGAGAAGTACCAGATTTTACTTTGATCAACGCAGAATTCAATAAGTCTTTATATATGACATTATCAATAATAGCAGAAGTAACTTCTATAGATTTGAGCATCGGAATACCTGAGCTGATCATAGTACTCATGTTGTCACAAAACCTAGACAGATATAGTTTCTTAAACAAATCACCAACGTACGGCACATATAGCCTCATAACTGAAAACTGTTTACCCCCCTCTTCTGTCTTTATATACCAATAGCCAAGGCCTGCGATAAGCAAAATACCGATTACCATTATAACGCCATTGTTGATCATAAAATCGCTGACAGCAAACACCGCTTTTGTATAAATCGGTATCTCCTGTCCAGAATCTTTTATGATAACCCCAATCTTTGGGATAATAATCGTAAACATTAGGACCATAACTGCAATGAAGGTGAATATAACAAAGGCGGGATAAATCAGAGCGTTCTTAGCTTTTGAGGTCACTTCGTAAGTTCTATCCATGTAATCCGCTAGGTAAGAAAACGTTTCATCTAGTTTACCGGATTCTTCACCTGATCGAACCATGTTTACATAAAAATCAGAAAAAACTTGCGGATGCTTGGCTAAAGCATTGGATATAGAGCTACCACCCTGTAAATCATCTACTACTTGCAACAAATGTTTCCTAAGTATTGGATTTGTATTTTCTGTACCGATAAGCTTGAACGCTCTCAAAGCTGAAACTTGAGCCTCAAACAAAGTAGATATCTGCCTTGATAGAATCACAATATCTTTGTTTGAAACCGTGTTCAAAAAAGGTATTTTATCTACAAAATTACCACTATCTTTTGGTTTTATGGAAGATATAACTAACCCTCGCTTTTGCAAGTTGCTTATAGCAGTATCTATACTAAAAGAATCAATCTCTCCTGACTGAAACTTTCCATCTTTGTCAATTGTTTTGTAAACAAATTTCATCTTTATAACATTTTTTCTAGAGTTTTAGGGTTGTTTGAATACAAGTAAGCATTCTCAACAGATATGTCACCCGCTTGGACCTTTTCTATTAGACACCTGTTAAAATCAATCATCCCTTCACTTGAACTAGTCTCTATAACTGCATTTATTTCATGAGTGCGTTTATCTCTGATAAGGTTTGATATGGCGGTGTTGTTAATAAGCAACTCAAAAACCGGAACCAAGCCACCAGAAATTTTCGGAACCAATCTTTGCGAAAAGATACCTGCAAGCGAAGCGGCGAGCTGAATGCGAATTTGATTTTGCTGGTTTGCAGGAAAGGCATCTATAATACGATCTACCGTTTGAGCAGCGCTATTGGTATGGAGTGTCGAATATACAAGGTGACCAGTTTCAGCGGCTGTTACAGCTGTAGATATAGTTTCTGGATTACGAATCTCGCCAACCATTATAACATTTATATCGTCTCTGAAAGAATCATTTAGGGCTTGAGAGAAACTTGGAGTATCGATACCTACTTCTCTTTGGAAAATCAAAGACTTGTCTTGCTTGAATATGTATTCTATAGGGTCTTCTATAGTCACAACCTTCTCAAGTCTCTCTTGATTGATCAAGTTTATGAGTGAGGCTAGTGTGGTAGATTTACCGTTTCCAGTTGGACCTACCACTAGGAAAAATCCAGACTTTCTGCGAGAAAAATCTGCCAAAGAATCCGGAAGGTTCAATTCAGAGAGAGTTGGTATATCCTCTTTTATATGCCTAAAAGTAATACAGAGACGCTGCTGTTCGACACTAACATGTACTCGGAATCTAGAATTTGCATGGTTGTATGACAAGTCTGCACTTTGCCTTTCGATAAAGTCCTTTTTCTTTGCATCAGAAAGCATACTGTCTATTATTTTTTCTATATGCTGATGAGTCATAGCCCCACTTTTGTGCAGAGGCAAAAGCTCTCCAGATATTCTTATATACGGAGGCCTACCTTCTGCTAAGTGAAGGTCCGATGCCCCTTCTTTGACCACTAGGTCTATGAGGGTGTCTATATTACTACCCATATTATTTTGATTTTAAAATACTAAGAACATTTTCTACCACCTCAGACGGAGTTTCAGAAGACTTCACAATATAACCAGCAACACCAAGAGCGTTTGCCTTCGCAATCTCTGATTCATCATTTTGATTTGTTAGCATTACTATTTTTGAATCTGGTGCAAATTTATTTTTTCTAATCTCCTCAAGTATCTCTATACCATTCATACCGGGCAAAACAATATCTAGCAATATCACATCTGGATCAACTCCAGATTTCAAATGGTCCAATAGCTCAGAGCCAGATCTAGAAACTAGAACCTCTGCACCTGACTTGCTGAACTTTAGAGAGTACATGTTTAAGAGAAAATCATCATCATCTACAATCATGATTTTCGATTTACTATCTGATGCCATGAAAACAATTATACACTACCAAGAGCAACATAACCCTTGACTAGTGTTGATAATATTTAGAGAGAATTCACTTCTTCGAACGGGATCTGCTTGTTGAAAGCTCTTAGTATTGCATCCTCTTTCATAGTCAACATGCCCTTACTTCTGGCATGCTTCCATATAGCCTCCTCAGTGGGTGTATTCAGGATAATCTGTTGCAAATCTTTATCGACTTCGAGTATTTCCATCACTGCAACCCTGCCCCTAACACCATTAGGACAATCAGGTCCTGGAGAAACCTCACACACCTCATCACCAAACTGGATTTTCGATAGATACTCAGTTGGTAAATCAGAAAACTGTTTTTCGATCATAGCACCAATAGCAGTACCTTTGACTTTCATTGGCTTGCCTGCACCCTTACAAAGAGCTCGGCCCAATCTTTGAGCGATAGCAAGAACCAAAGTAGGTGCGATGAGATACGGATCTACACCCATATCTATAAGCCTCGGCACGACACCTATAGCATTGTTAGTGTGAATAGTCGAAAATACTAAGTGGCCAGTAAGGGCCGCCTGTATTGCAAGCTGGGCAGTCTCTTTATCTCTTATCTCACCCACCATTATAATATCCGGGTCCTGTCGCAATGTAGTACGTAGCCCCGAAGCAAATGTATAACCTATTTCTGCCCTTACTTGCGATTGGCTCATGCCTTCGATATTGTATTCTATCGGATCTTCAAGAGAGAGGACGTTTTTATGATCTTTATCAACTTCGTTTAACATAGAATAAAGTGTTGTGGATTTACCACTACCTGTAGGGCCAGATATGAGTATTAGACCGTAGGGCCTCTCTAGAGCATTTTTTATTTTTTGGAGATTTTCTTTACTCAAGCCCAATTCTTCAAGTTTGAGAACCCCTTTATCCTGATCCAGGATTCTAATCACTATCTTTTCACCATAGTAAGTAGGAAATGTGGAGACACGAAAGTCAATCTTCCTTTCATCCAACCGCGCAGAAAACCTGCCATCTTGAGGTTTTCTTTTTTCATCCAGTCTCATATTTGACATGATTTTTATCCTAGCTACGACTGCGCTATGTACCCTTACGGGCAAGACCAAGCTTGTATTCATAATGCCGTCAACTCTAAAGCGCACTCTTAGATTATTAATGGTGGGTTCTATATGGATATCTGACGCTCTACCGTCTGTGGCATACCGCAATATTGTGGCCACAATCTTTGTTACAGGGGCATTTTCTATTTTTGTTGGATCTTTAGTGTCCCCTATTATATTTTCTTCTTGATTATCATCAAAAGCATCCTTCCCAGCTTCTTTACTATCTTTTTTTTCTTCACCTTTGATTTCTTTTGATTCCAAAACAAGCTCGTTCTCAAGCTCAGAAAGAGCTTTTGTGACTTCACCTGAAAGACCCTTGTACAGAGAGACTGTTTTTTCAAAATCTTCAAAAGATATAAGGAATATCTTAAAAGGTAGATTTATCCTTGAAGATATAAAGTTTAAAGCATCGCGCGCAGATATATTATCCGGATCCACCATACCCACTTCTATAATGCCGTCTTTTAGACCAACGGGTACAAACTGATAATAAACTGCCGACTCTTCTGGTATATAATCTAGGATCTTCTGATCAATTCTTGAGTATTCTACTTTTTTCAAAGGCACACCAAAATATTCTGACTTTGCACTCAAAAGATCAGTCTCACTTACTCCCAAAGAAAGAAGTTGTTTGTCCAATTCTTCTCTTGCCCCTTCTTTTGATTTAAGAATCGAAGCATCTCTTTGGCTGAGAACACCTGATTTTACCAAGATATCAAGAACGCTCATTTTTGTATTACTTTATAATAGATCCAAAAGGATTACTCTTACCTACTGAAACTTCATTTATAGGAATCTCCAAACTTTTTAGGGAACCTAGGTTGGGATCACTAAAAACCTGACGATCGAAGTTTATACTATCTATCATTATTAAAGCTTGGTCTATTTTTGCTGAAGTAATCGGGATACTATCATCTACAGGTACCACAAAAAATATTTTGTATATTATAAGGGCTGCAGCTATGATTATAGATATTGCAATATTATTGTTCATCTTGATTTACATTTAGATTGTTGGCCCAATGAGTTCTAAAGCCTAATTCATAGTCATAAATCGATCCCTCTTTTGTTGTAATTTTCAGAGAAATTATATCCAAAACCCTAAGACTTTTTTCCAAATCAGTCACCAATTTGCCAAAAGCGTCATAAGTTGCCTCGAAAGATACATAAACCTCCCTTGATCTATAAGGACTGCTGTTTACCATTTCTGTCTCTGAAACTGAAGTAACTTCATTGTCTTGAGTAGCGACATTAGATATAGAGATACCGTACCTAGAAGCGGCCGAATCAATATCGTAAGCCAATTTTACATAATCAAAAGATTCAGGAACTAGAGTTTTTACCATGTTTACTTCTCTAGAACTAATCTCATTGAACTCAGCAAGTAGAGCATTCTTCTTGTCTTCAATCACATCGACCTTATCCAGTTTCTTAGTAACTTCTTCTTTTTCTACAGACAATACGTTTACATTTTGATATTGAGGTAAAGCAAAAGCATAGACTACAGCTATGGTGAGTATGAGATATGACAATGCACTTGAACTTCTCATTGATTTATTTTTATATATCATCAAATGACTCTGGTAAAAAATCCATGCTCTGCTCTAATTCTGATAAGTCTATATCATCAGCATTTTCTACCGAAGTATCGTCTGACCTATTCCCAACAACATCTACAGGCTCTTCCGTCTCTGCTTTATAGGCAGCAATACTAGGATCAACAGAGACATTTAACTCAAAAGCTACCATCCCCTTCCTAGAATCTAACTGACCAAAATTAACTTCTTTCAGGTATTTTGATTTCTTCAATTCTCTATCTAACAAAGCGATACTAGAATAATCCTTAGCTTCTCCTGGCATGACCACAAACACCCTACCCTCTTGATCAATGTTGTATAGAAAATCAGTAAATCTGACAGTCGATGGAGTACTGTCGTTAAGTATTTCTAGAAAACTAGATACTATGATATGTCTAGCCAAGACATCTTTAGCACCCTTGAGCTGATTACTAAAAGTAGCCATCGTCTCAATAGTTTTATAGTCTATAGACGACTCTTTGAGTTCTAATTCATTCTTTAGAGACGCTATATTACGAGACAGAATAGTTTTGTAAGCAAAAAGCGCTCCACTCAATAGCAAAGACAATATAAAAAACAAAAGAGCAACCCAACCAAACGGACCATCTCCTTTCTTTTGGAAGACTTCGGCAGATTGAGTATTTTTGGGTATAAATGAAGATCTAAATTCTGGAGCCATACTATTAAATTATAGAACAAATATAGCTGTATGGTCGAAGAATTGTGTTAATTACTTATCCATCATTCTAATTCGGTCAGTGCTCTCAATGCTACACCAGCAGAAACTGCAAATTCTGGACCAGTTTGTCTTAAGACATCCTCCAAAAATGCTGGTACAACAATTTTTTCAAATGGATTACCTGATATTATCTCAACCTTAAAATTATCCTCGGCCAACTTTTTAAAGCCTTTTAACGCTGACCCACCTCCAATGAGAGTCACCGACTTTATATTCCTGTTGTGTTTTTTTTGATATTCAAATAAAAAGCGGTTGGTTTCAGAAAAAATGCGATCGATAACATTTGAAACTGCTTCCTTTATATCAGCACCTCCTATCGTCCTAGAAACGTCCCCTGCCCTCTTCTGGATTTCAGCGTCTTCTACAGATATATTTAGTGATCTGGCTATATTTCCAGTTATTTCTTGGGAGCCATGGTTTACGGTATGAGAATAAAGAACAATACCCCTATCGATAATATAAAGCTTTGTGGTAGAAGCGCCCATATCTAATATCATGATTGGGCCAGAAGTACTTTCTACCACCGATCTCATAGAACTGAACACCTCTATCTCTGAAAACTTTGCCTCTAAGCCAGTTTTTTCAACAATTTCATTGTACTGGTTAAGTATATTATTGTGTATAGCAACAAGCAGTATTTCCATTGTCTTTTTTGAAACAGCATTGCTAGGTTCATCTTCATTCTCTTTCTTTGGTATAACAGACCAATCGATAGTAACGTCTGCTATAGGCACTGGAATGTATTTCCGAGCTTCTATAGGTACCATAGAATCAAGCTCTGACTTACTCAACTCTGGCATCTCAATTACCGAAAGAAGACTAGCTTTGAAAGGTATAGCGATACCAGCTTTTAGAGTAGTTATGGCAACCTCTTTTTCCTTTAGTAAATCAGTTACTGCCTCAATCAACTTTTCTGTTGGAAGATTTGTAGATTGACCTATAGAAACTCCTCCATATGGACCCAAGGATAGCTCCCCGTACGTACCGAGAACAGCTTTATCACCATCCCTCTTTAGCTCCACTACTTTTATAGAGGAAGACCCTATGTCGATGCCTATAGCATTATTAGTTTTACTCTTAAATATTTTATCCAAAAAACTCATGGTATCATTTTAACATAATGGATTTCTTAAAAAAGAGTACCCTCTTTTTAGGTAGGACTGCGGTTAAAGTCTTCGATATCTTTATAGGTATAGCAATACCTGAGGATAAAAAATTAGATGAATTTACAGGAATTGATTTTGATGAATTAACACGGTCTATACCAAGATCTGATTTGGTAAAAAAAGACGTCATATCTCTGTTTAGCTACCAAAATCCAAAGACCAAATCATTGTTGATCGCATTGAAATACAAGAACCACCCATTTGCTAGAAAATTTTTTGCAAAAGTGGTTTACCAAGAACTTCTAGAGATTCTTTCAGACATAAACATGTTTTATGGATCAGACGCCATAGTCTTGCCGATGCCCATGAGTAAGAAAGAGCAACAGGAGAGAGGATTCAATCCCATGGTTGAGTTACTAAAAGAAGTCAATAAGCACAAAGATATAAATATTAAATACGACATATTGAAGAAGATCAGAGACACAGAGAAACAAAACAAACTAAGCCGAGACTTGAGATTAAAAAATATTATAGGTGCGATGGATGCAGATATCGATAAAAAGAGATTGTTTGTGGTAGTAGATGATGTCTATACAACAGGAGCTACCTTTGATGAATCCCGCCGCGCCCTTTTGGGGCGCGGCGGGATTCATGTCTTCGGACTATTTCTAGCCCATTGATATTTAAAACTATTTCTTGAAAGGAAAGCCTAGATAGTCGAAGAAAAGACGAGCCTTTTGCTGAGTTTTCTGATTTGTGACCACTGTCACAGCAAAACCAAAGACGTCTTTTAGATCTTCGTCAGCTGTTTCAGGAAAGACAGTGTTTTCTTTTATACCGAGAGTATAGTTACCCATGAGATCTACTCCTGTAGTCGGTATACCTCTGAAGTCTTTGGTTCTAGGAAGAGCTATGTTTACAAGCCTGTCTAGAAAACTCCACATCTTCTCTCCTCTTAGAGTAACCTGAAGACCTACAGTATCACCTTCTCTAGTCTTAAATGTGGCGATAGATTGTTTGGCACCACGCTTTGAAACCTTTTGGCCAGTAATCTTTGATAGCCTGTCTTCTACTATTTCAACTTTCTTTGGATCTTTAAAAGAGCCAACACCTGCACTTATAACCACCTTTTGTATCTTAGGAGACTGCATGACATTTTTAAGACCCATGCTTTCTTTGAGCTCTTTGTATGCTGATTTTGTTTTTTCTTTTAACCTGATCATATTAGTTTATTTTGCTTTCTTTACATTAGAAACATCTATAGGCATCTCCATTTCTACCACCTTACCTTTTTCGTTTTGCTTTCTTTTTCTCATGTGCTTTTTGAGCTTGTTTATACCTTCTACTACCACTTTACCCTTTTGCGGCAAAGCTTTAACCACAGAGCCGCTCTTGCCCTTATCTTTGCCTGCTAGCACTATTACTTTGTCTCCTTTCTTTATATGCATAGTGTTTATATTACTTCTGGTGCAAGAGAGACTATAGCTTGATGACCCGCTTCTGCTATCTCTCTAGTTATAGGACCAAAGATACGATTGGCCTTAGGTATTATCTCTCCTTTTTTTCTTTCAACTGAAACCACTGCATTTTCGTCAAATCTTATGTAGGAACCATCTTTCCTCCTATAAGGATTTTTCTGACGTACCACCAATCCGAGAAGGACATCTTTTTTCTTTACAGTTTTTCTTGGCTCGGCCTTCTGAACAGAGAAAACAACAAGTTCTCCGATCTCTGCGTACCTCTTCTTGGAACTGCCGAGCACTTTGAAAATACGCCCTATCTTGGCTCCTGAATTATCCGCTACTTTTACTATACTTCTTGGCTGTATCATCTCTTTTACTTTTAACCTTCGACTTTTAACTATGAACTATAACAAAATGTTTGTCTTTTGATATTGGCCTTACAGACCTTATTCCTACCTTCTGCCCAACCTCTGCCTTGTTGCCGACATCATGTGCCTTGTACCTCTTGTTCACCTTGTAGTATTTCTTATACTTTGGGTGCTTCACATACCTCACCACTTCTACAACTGCAGTGTCCTTCATTTTACTTGATACCACAACTCCATTGAGCACTTTTGCTCCTACCTTGTTGTCTTTTTCTTTTGTCTCAGATTTCGTGTTCATTGTGATTTCAAATATTATTGATTATTCAGTGTTGTCTTTATTCTCGCTATTTCTTTTTTTAGAGTGCCGTATTTTTTTACATTCTTAGCACCCGCTCCGGCTTTGCCAAACCTTATATCAAAAAGCTCTAGATTCTTCTCTTCCAAATCTTTCTTTATTTTCTCTATATCTTTTTTTTCTGTAGCTTTCTTCATAACAATTTGTGAAATTAGTGCCTAGAAACTATCTTAGTCTTCAAAGGTAATTTGGTGCCACCCTTTCTCAGCGACTCTACGGCTACAGTGTCGACTGCTCCGTCTACTTCAAAGACGATCTGACCAGGCAACACTTGCACATGATAACCCTCGATATCACCCTTACCCTTACCCATCTTTACTTCAGCTGGCTTCTTTGTAAAAGGTTTGTCAGGAAAAATGCGAATCCAGATTCTTCCAGTTTTACCAAGAGATCTTGATATAGCCTTCCTAGCTGCCTCTATTTGGTTTGAAGTCACCCGAAAAGCGCTAGTAGACTTTAGACCATGAGAACCGAAAGAAACTGTAGTACCACGAGTAGCAGCCCCGACCTTGAGCGGGTTCTTGCGCATTACATGCCATTTTCTGTATTTTACTTTCTTTGGGACTAACATAATATTCTAGCTTTTCTTATTAAAGATATCGCCTTTGTATATCCACACCTTTATACCTATCTTCCCTAGAGGCAAGAGAGCTTCATAAAAAGCATAATCAACATCTGCTCTCAAAGTTTGAAGTGGGATACGACCAAGCTTTCTTGTTTCTACGCGAGCCATGTTGGAACCTCCCATAATGCCAGAGAGTGTCACCTTTACACCCTTTACATCTCTATTTGCAAAAGCTTTCTCTATTACTTGCTTGACTACTCTACGGAAAGGAAGCCTCTTTTCAAGTCCTTCTGCTACCATCTGAGCGCTGATCATGGCGTTTGATTCGGGTGATTTTATCTCTTTTACATCTATCTTCAGCTCTGCTTTATTTGCAATTTTATTCTTTACCATAAAGCTTAGGAGATCATCTCTAAGCTTGTTCATACCCTCTCCGCTTCTACCTATGATCAGACCAGGACGGCCAGTTTCGATAATTATCCTAAAAGTCTTTACATTGCGTTCTATCTCTATAGAGCTAACGTGCATACCCTTGAGCCTCTTCCTCAAAAACTCTGTGATCAAAACATCAGAACGCAAATTGCTCTTGTAGTCATTACCAAGAGCAAACCAACGACTCTTCCAGTCTCTGATGATACCTAGTCTATGTGAATATGGGTGTACGGTATGACTCATTTTAGTTAAAAGTTTTAAAGTTAAAAGTCTATAAAGTTATTTTGATTTTTCTTTCTTTTCCTTCTTGTTCTTGGCTTCGACCTTTGGACTTTTAGACTTTTCACCAAGCACTAGCTTCACATGACTTGTCCTTTTTCTTATAGGATGTGCTGCTCCGTGAGCTACTGGCATCCTACGATAAAGTATTCTACCACCATCTACAGAAATAGACTTCACAAAAAGATTATCCTTCTCAACTCCTGCATTCTTTGCATTTGCGATAGCAGACTTCAATAGTTTATCAAGCGGAGTCGAAGCTCTTTTGACTGTAAATCGCAAAGTTGAGAGCGCATCGTTTACTGACTTGCCACGCAAGCTACTAGCAACAAGTCTCACTTTTCTTGGTGATTGACGGTAGCTATTGAGCTGTGCAGTTATTTCTTTCATACAAAATTATTTTTTCTTTGTTGTGGCAGAATCGGCAGTTGTCTTGGCGGCCTTGGCTGCTGCTATCTCAGCTTCTTTAGCCTTAGCTTCTTGTTCCTTCTGCATCTTACCTCCGTGCTTTATGAATTTCTTTGTTGGTGAAAATTCGCCAAGCCTGTGGCCTACCATATCTTCACTGACAAAAACTTCTAGATGTGCTCTGCCATTGTGTACGCCGAAAGTGAAGCCGACCATCTCAGGAGATATGACACATGCTCTAGACCACGTCTTTATAACCCCAGTCTCCTGAGGTTTCTTGCCCATTACTTTTTTGAGCACACGCTCATCTACGTAAGGTCCTTTTTTGAGTGATCTTGACATAACTCTTTATAAAACTAAACCCGCAGAGCGGGACCCGAATATACTATCAAATAACAGCTTATTGTCAAACACCCCGCAATACCCCGACAAGCCAGACCGCGCCTTTATGGCAAATATAGCTCTAGCCCTATAAAATCGGCCTCATTTTTGTCCTTGTCCAATTTTATCCTTATTTTGCAACGTATTTTGGTAGCAATAAAAAGAAAATACCAACAAATTCTCAAAACGCTTGACAGTCACCCATAAAGGTGCTATACTTAAGGAAGATTCGGGTTTGATTGCCCGATCTCGCGCGGTTGGGACTGAGACTCTGTCAGTCGGAGTCTTGTCAGCGCCGCGATCACCCGCCGCTGCCGTGCATGAAACGCGCGGCGCTGGGTGAAAGACTCGGTCTGGTCTCGCAACAGATTTGCCAGGCCGAGCAAACCGGCGGTGTCATACCAAAACGCTGCCGGTTTTTCCTTTTTTACATTTTTCTCCAAACAGGCCAACGCCTGTTTTTTTACACCAATTTTATCTCTAGACCTAACCTATCGCCCGCAAAGACATCTTCCTTCTTTCTTACATCAGCCTTGAGTGGCAAGATATAGCAGTCTGACTTTTTGTCAGGAAATATTGAAGTAGTCCAAGAAGTTTTACCGATATTCACTTTCACTTTCACAGCCCCCCATCCCCTCTTGGGGCCCTTTTTCTTTTTCTTTATATCAGCCGATTCTTTTTTTGGCACAGTTACAAAGTGCCAAGAGGCCACATCGCTAGGATAAAGCCAGACTTCAGATTTAAATTTGTATTGCATTATTGCATTCTACCAAGAGCTCTGAAGACAAAGCCCGTCCATATGGATATGAGTCCGAAGAGTGCGATAAGAGCCGAGAAGACATAGGAGATGATGGCCAGATTGAGTGCAGTAGTAAGAGTAGTAGCAGTGACCCATATGTTCCTAGCTTCGTTTGCTACTAAGACTGGTTTGCCGTCTTCACCCAAAACGACATTGCCACTCTCATCTTTCTTCTCCACTTGTCGAGGCATCTGTGCATAAGTCTGACCTCCAGTCGACTCGAGAGTGTGGTGTCGTATGATGTCTGCTTGCGACATAAGTGTAAATGGCCCTCTTACCGGAGCATTCGGTATCGAGGCGTCGCTCGGAGTAGTGATATTTTCTCTAGCTACATTTGTGTATGTGAAGTAAATACCCCACGCTCCCCCGACTACAAGTATCACACCGGCAACGATCGCGAGCGTGGCCGATTTTTTCAAAAGATTTTGCATAGATAGTTTATGATAGGACTAATAATATATAACCCAAATTATACGCCTTACACGTTTTTTATAAAATAGATATGGTGAACCCCCTACATCACCTCGGGAGTTTTGATGCCGAGAAGCCAGAGGCCGCTTTGCATCGTTTCTCTGAAGACTTGGGTTAGGAATATTTTGTAAGGGCTTGCCTTATCTTCTTTGTCCACTATCTTTTCCTTTGCATAAAATCCGTTAAACTCAGAAGCAAGGTCCGTAAGATATGTGACCAAATGTTGGGGGGCATATTCAAGACAAGAACGTTCAATCACTTCATAAAACTTTGTCAGTTTTCTTTCCAGCACAGTGGTGGCCCATTTTTCTGGAACATCACTTTTCGCTTCAAGCCCTGCTTCAGTAGCATTTTTTATTATAGAATTTGCCCTGACTGCACTGTATTGTAGGTATGGACCCGAATCTCCTTCGAAAGAAAGCGACTTATCAAAATCAAATATTATGTCCTTACCTATCGCCTGCCTCAGTATCGAGTATTTTATCGCCCCTATAGCTACCATTTCCGAGATTTCTTCTTTTGCATTACTATCTAATTCTCTATCCTTCATTTTTCCCATCACCCTCTCTTTTACATCACTTATCATCTGCTCGGCACTTACAATATTGCCAGTACGAGAAGACATCTTACCTTCAGGGAGTCGCAACATCCCATGAGAGAGGTGCATGAGCTTTCCCTTTCTGTCAGACATCACTTCACCAATAGCAACCTCTACCACATCAAAAAAAGAATCCTGTTCGTTTGCGGTGATGGTTATCGAAGCATCATAATCAAACATCTCTTTCTTGAGCTTTGCCAAGCCCACCTCTTTGGCTTCATAAGTAGGCAATTTGTCTTTGTTTAGAAAAACTCTTGTATGAGTCTTTGGTTCAAAATTTTCTCCTCTGAAAATTACTGCTCCCTCACTTTCTTCAAACACTTTGCCTATATTTTCTTCTACTATCTGTTTACCTATAGGCCCAGCCTCGCTTTCAAAAAAGTGGTGATCAAAATGGCTATCCAGTTTTCTATACAACTCCTCAAATTTCAGGAGGCTTTCTTCTTTTCCTTTTTGATACAGTTTGTTTATCTCTTCGTCACTCTTGTTATATATTTTCTTATTTATTTCTATTATTTCTTCTTTTGCAGATTCACCATTTTCGTAAGCATCATTACCTAAAGCATAACCCTCTGCAAAATTGACTGTCTTCTTTGTACTTACAGCCCATATAGACTTTGCGATATGTAGACCAACATCCCCATGATATGTCACCACCTTTGCTTCAGCCCCCAAAGTTTTTATCAGTCGAGACACAGATTCACCGATCGCATTGTTCATCAGGTGGCCGATATGGAAAACTTTGAATGGGTTTGGTTGAGTATGTTCTATAAATATTTTTTTACCTTTAAGATTATCTGGAAGGTCGGCGCCCTTGCTTGTATTTACAAGCGCAGTGCTCACCGCTTCTTTGCTTAAAAAAAGGTTTACAAACCCGCCTACGGCTTCTATTTTTTCCACATCTGCCATTTTCTTTGCCTCAAGTTTGTTCACTATTTCTTTTGCCAGCTCATTTGGGTTTTTACCCTCCTTTTTAGCCAAAACCATGGCTACATTGGTCGAGTAGTCACCAAAGCTTATGTCCCTAGGCTCTTCGATAGCAAAATCTGCCTCTGTCTCCAAAGTCTCCTTCACCCATTTCTTTATTATTGCTTTCAACAACATCCCTATATTTATAACATATATACCTACTTCCCACTGCTGCCGAAGCCTTTTTCTCCTCTATCTGAATCAGACAGTTCTTCTGCTTCTTCTATTTCTACAGTTTCAATTTTCTGCACAAGCATCTGCATTACTTTGTGCCCTTTTTCAAAGGTATAGTCTTCATTGCCCAAGTTTATGACAGCTACCACAAGCTCCCCACGAAACCCAGAGTCTATAACTCCAGCCAAAGTCTTGATACCGTGGTTCATCGAGAGCCCGCTCTTGTCCCAGCAAAGCCCTACATACCCTTCCGGTATTTCAAGCGATATCCCCGTCCTTATCCTAGCTATCTCCCCTTTCTTTACTATTACTTCTTCTAGAGCAAAAAGGTCCATACCAGCGTCATGTGCATTAGCATAGTGCGGCAACTTAGCATCAGAGTGCACTTTTTTTACTTTTAACTTCATAGGTTCGACTTAAAATCCTCAACTGACATATTTATATCCTTTATAATCTGGCGCAAAAGCCCGACCCCAATATCCCTCTTGCCATGGAGGGGTACACAAGTCGTCCTTTGGTCAACTGGGTTTAAGAAAAAATGATGGCTTCCTTTTATTCTAATACACTCAAAACCTTCTTTCTCCAAAAATTTGAAAAGTTTCTTTGGAGAGACTGGAGATAAGTGGGGCATATCTTAATGTAGCGCAAAAGATAAATTCTGAAATCCAACAATGCGATTGGTCTCTACTTTGTTGCCAAAAAATTCTTTTTCTACCTCTATAGACAGTTCTACAACTTCCTGTAAATTTTTATAAAGTTCGTCTAGTGTTTGAGCTTGGGTATAGCAAGACCGAAGCGATGGCACCGAACCAATATACATACCCCTTTCATCTTGTTCTATAAGCACTGGCAAACTGACAAGCTTCCCTTTTTCTTTCTTCAATTTTGTTATTTTAGACTTAGTTCTCATGGCTTTATTGTAACACTTTCACGACTTACACAAAACTCTTTGGTATAGGGAATTTTTTGGCCAACTTTTGGATTTCTTTCTTCACTTCTGCCTTCAGTTTTTTGTTCTCCTTATCTTTGAGTACACCGATCATCAACTCCGCTACTCTCGCACACTCTTTTTCTTTAAATCCTCTGGTAGTGATGGCAGGTGTGCCGAACCTGATACCTGATGGGTCAAGAGGTTTCCTAGGATCGTCTGCAATGACGTTCATATTGAGAGTGATGCCGACTTCATCGAGTACAGTCTGAGCTTCCTTGCCAGTGACCCCGAGCGAACCATAGATATCAGCAAGTATGCAGTGGTTGTCAGTACCGCCTCCTATCATCCTGATTTTATTTTTTTCTAGCACCTTTGCCATAGCCTTGGCATTTTTAATGATCTGCTTAGCATAAACCTTAAACTTTGGTGAGAGGGCTTCGCCAAAGCAGACAGCCTTTGCCGCCACATGGTGCATGAGTGGCCCACCCTGAAGTCCGGGGAAAACTGTCTTGTCTATTTTCTTGGCTATCTCCTCATTATCTCTTACGAGTATCATGCCTCCTCTCGGGCCGCGTAGAGTTTTGTGAGTAGTAGTAGTCATTATGTCGAAGCCATAATCAAATGGGTTCTTGTGAGCCTTCCCCGCTATAAGCCCAGCTATGTGAGCAATGTCTGCCATAGCTATAGCTCCTACTTTCTTTGCTATTTTTGCCATACGAGCATAATCCAACTCTCGAGTGTAGGCAGAAAATCCTGCCAAAATTATCTTTGGCTTTTCTTTCATAGCCACTCTCTCCATATCTTCATAATCTATCTCCCCTGTATCAGGGTTTTTCATCTTGTATCGTATAAACTTGAAAACTTTTGTAACGCTGGTGACAGGATGGCCATGTGTAAGGTGCCCACCATGCGAAAGGTCCATACCCATGACAGTGTCCCCGGGCTCAAGGAGAGCGAAGTATGCAGCCACATTGGCCGGAGCTCCAGCATGAGGTTGGACATTGGCGTATTTGCACTTAAAGAGCTTGCAAGCTCTCTCTATAGCAAGCCTTTCTACCTCATCGGTAAAGTCTTGACCACCATAATACCTTCGGCCTGGATAACCTTCAGAATATTTGTTTGTAAACACACTACCATTTGCTGCAAGCACATCGTTTGAAACATAATTTTCTGAGGGGATAAGCTCAAGGCCTAGGGCTTGCCTCCTTTCTTCTCCTTTGATCAATTTTTCAACTTTTTTGTCCTTCATTTTTGCCTTCATATAAGTAAACTTATCTGTTAAAACTATTCTTTTGTCAGAAGGTTAGATCATGTGTTTATATTAGTTTTTTACCTTCAAGCACGTTCACTATTTCTTTGTGTATATCTTCACGGGTACGCATCTCTCCGTTTTTTGTACAGTTTATCACGATCCATTTATATTTCTTTGCCACATACACATACGCTAGAGCGGCATTTTTAAGATGCTTGAGATCTGCCTCATGTATATCTCTCTTTTTGCCTTTGGTATAAGCTCTTTCTTTTTTCTGGTCTACAAGTTTTTGACCAATTTCTGGTGATACAAAAAGTAAAATTGTAGCATCGGGTCTAGGTATACCAAATATTTCATACTCTAGATTATCAAGCCATTTTAGAAATTTGTCTTTATTTTTCTTCCCTTTTATCTTTCCCGTCTGGTGTCCCATGTTAGCAGAGACATATCTATTGCTCAAAACTATTTTGCCTTCATCTATCCACTTCTTTATGTCAAAAGATTTGTCATATCTATCTACTGCATAAAACATCGAGCCTCTATACGGACCAACTTCATCAGCGGTTCCATATTCACCTCTTAGATACTTGGCAACAAACGCCCCTGAGAAATTGTCGTATTGGGGGAAATCTGCAGTAGCAAACTTTTTTTTATTTCTTTTCAAATATTTTGTGAGATATTCCAACTGAGTCGCTTTTCCAGATCCATCAGTTCCCTCTATCACTATAAACTTGCCCTTTTTCATACTGTTTATTATTTTCTTATGCTATATTTAGCACGACCACTTCAGTATATCAATGGATATCAAATCCCTACAACATACAGAAAAGAAATTACCAGGTGGAGGCATGGTGCTTATACTCAATAATGGAGCTCTTATAAGCCCAGAATCCGAGGCCATGCTTCAAGCTCTACACTCTAGATCTATAGGGGGTATAAAAAGCCACCTAGAAGTTCTTATAAACAAAGGTTCAGAAAAGTTTATGTCGACCTTTTATGTCGGCTATGGCCACAAATCGATCGGTGATTGTGGTACTTGCACTATTTTCATAGAAGGAGTTTCAATGCTTGCCGCCAAAGCCATACAAGATTGGCCACTGTATTCCGGTCAAGAAGCCTCTACCCGTTATATAGATTTTGCAAAACAAAAATTTCTAGATCCAGCAAAAAATAAAAATTCAAAAGAGGTATTGGAAACCTGGAGAAAATTTTACATGAAAGGACTAAAGATTCTAGAAACAGAGCTTCAAAAAAGATTTCCAATAAAAGAAGGTGAGCTAGAGAACATCTACAAGAAAGCTATTATGGCCAGGGCTTTTGATATCATGAGAAGTTTCTTACCTGCAGGAGCTACCACCAACCTTGCTTGGCACACCAATCTGAGACAAGCTGCAGACCATATCGCCACCCTTCGCCACCATCCACTAGAAGAAGTACGACAGATTGGAGAAAAGATAGAAGAAGCTCTGAAGGAAGCCTACCCCAGCTCTTTCGGACACAAAAGGTATGACAGTACAGAAAAATTCAATAAAGATTGGATGCAAAAACATTACTACTACACAAATAAAAAAGTTTCAGATTTTAGGTTATCAAAAAACAGCATCGACAAAAATACATTAAAATCTTTTTCACAATCTCTAAAACAGAGACCCTCTAAAACCGAACTCCCTAGAGAAGTGGCAGAATGTGGTCAGCTACAATTTGAATTTTTGCTAGACTTTGGATCGTTTAGAGATATCCAACGCCACAGGGCAGTGCACCAAAGAATGCCGCTTGTTACCGATGAACATGGATTTGGAGAATGGTATTTGAGTGAGCTACCAAAAGAATTTAGAAAAGAAGCAGAAAAATTGTTAGTGTCCCAAAAAAAGAAAATAAAATCACTAAAACTGTCCAAAGAAGACAAGCAATACTACGTACCGATGGGGTACAACTTACCCAATAAACTTACGGGAAATCTGTCAGCTCTAGTATATCTAGTAGAATTACGTGCCACTCGCTTCGTACACCCGACCCTACGAGCAAGAGCTGTACAAATGGCCAAAACCTTGGAACAAAAGTTTAAAGATTGTAATCTAGTAATACACCTAGACAAAGACCCAGACAGATTTGATGTCAAACGTGGCGAACACGATATAGTACGAAAAGATTAGCTTACTCCTTCTTCTATACGTATAAAGATATCTTTGCCATCTGGAGATTTATGTTTCTTGTACTTTCGTTTTTTATTGATTTCAACTTTTTCAACAATTTCTTTTTCGAGGTCAAAGCCCAATATCTCACACATACCGAGCAAAAAAATAGCCACATCCGCAAACTCTTCCGCTACTCCATCTGACCCTTGGTTATATTTCTTAAACGCTTCAGATAATTCTTCGTGCGCTCTACAAAACTCAAGGGCCACGTCAGTGGTGTTGAAGCCCTTATCTATTTTGTTTTGCATTACCTCCTTTTGGAGAGCCTTTAGATCTATACTCATTGGTTTTCGTATTTTTCTGTTACATCATTTAATAGTTCGTATGCTACCCCTGCTTCTTTAAAAATTTCTTTACTTCTGCCCCCTGCATGATAATCATTCTTTGCCACCACTCTTGTAATACCAGCATTTATTATCATCTTGGCACATGCATAGCAAGGTGTCATCTGGCAATAGAGGGTAGCGTCCTCGAGAGATATACCAACTCTTGCCGCGTGAGCTATAGCATTTTGCTCAGCGTGGGCTGTCCTTATACAATGTTTTGACTCTGTACCATCATCCTTGAGAACTGTGTGCATCTCATGACCAACCTCATCACAGTGCTTACAACCCGCTGGAGCACCTACATACCCAGTAGCTAATATACGCTTATCCCGAGCAACAACGCACCCACTTCGCCCCCTATCACACGTAGCCCTCTTAGCTACAGCCGCCATTATCTCAAAAAAATATTCATCCCAGCTCGGCCTACTGTCTTTCATATCATCATAATATTACTCGGTTCCCCAAAAAGCAACTTCCATAAACGCGAAAACTCGGTACGAGACCAAATCTTCGCACCGAGTCAAACTAGAGAATAAGCGGAAACGGAAGCTGTTGCTGTTGCGGTCGTACTAACATCTCGGCAAGAAAATATTTAACATCAGCCAAGAGTTGATATCGACGAAAAGTAAAATTAGGGTGAGTGATGCCCAACACCAGTCTTGTAACAACTGCGTTTTTGTGAGCTACAGCAAGTACTGGTTTGCCCAGTACTTCCACCGCTACCCCAAGCTCATAGCCGAGACCAATGGCTGGGTAATCACAAACCGCGATAAAAATATCGCACTCTCTAACACATCTGATGTCCCCTGCGTACACATCTTCAGGTGTACCAGCTTCAAGGCCAACGAAATCAAGTACTTCGTGTCCGAGATACCGTAATTGGTCTTTGAGACCGTCAACATGTTGACGAAACTCTGCTGACGCCTGAGTCAACGCACAACCAACGTAAATTTTCATGATTCCCTCCTAAGAAAGTCGAGTCCGCCCCCACCCATCACACTCTGAAAAATTTGGAAAACCTAACTCTAAAAACAAAAAACACCACTCGGTGTTTTTTTGCATAATACTTAATACATAATACTTGATACAGGCTCTACCCCTTCACCTCAACCCCCATGCTTCGACACTGGCCGGCGATGATTTTGACAGCCGCCTCTATATCATTTGCATTGAGGTCAACCATCTTAGTAGTAGCTATTTCCTCGAGTTGTTTCCTAGTTATAGTGCCTATCTTTTGAGAAGGAGCCTTACCAGCACCTTTTTCGGCACCAATAGCCTTGAGTATCAGACTTGAAGCAGGAGGGGTCTTCAGCACGAAGTCGAATGTTCTATCCTCGTATATTGAAATGAGAGCAGGCACAGGGCCACTCATTTGCTTGGTAGCATCGTTGAACTTGGTGACAAACTCACCGATATTGATACCAGCAGGACCAAGGGCAGTACCGACAGGAGGAGCTGGTGTGGCTTTGCCTGCTTGTATAACCAATTTTATTGTTTTACTTACTTTCTTTGCCATAACTTTGTGACCTATAGACTATCTGATTTTTATAAAAAGTCAATTCTTTGCATAATTCATAATACTCAATACATGATACGGTTAGATTTTCTTCACCTGAAGAAAATCTAACTCTACTGGTGTTTCTCTGCCAAACATAGGCACAAGCACCTTCACTTTACCCCTAGACTCATCCACTTCCCCAACCTTACCCTCAAGGTCCTTAAACGGTCCGTCCATTATCTTCACAGCATCATCAAGAGCCAAATCAATATTGTGCTTAGGTGTGTCAGAATTCATCCTTGAGAAGAGGCTTTCTACTTCTTTCTTATCAAGCGGTACTGGAAACACCCCGCTCCCTACAAAACCTGTCACTCTCGGAGTATTGCGCACTACATACCAAGAGTCATCTGACACCACCATGTCCACAAGCACATATCCAGGGTATATCTTCTCTTCTTCCACCACCCTCTTAGTACCTTTTATCTTTATCTTCTTCTCAGTAGGTACAATGACGTTAAAAATCTTATCTTCCATACCCAAAGACTCGATACGCTGCTTCAAGTTTCTTGCCACAGCATTTTCATAACCAGAATATGTGTGTATAGCGTACCAATTTCTGCCCTCTTGTATTTGTTGTTTAGACATGAGATTTAGTTAAAAGTTTAAAGTCTATAAATTTGAAAGCAAGAGTTTTAAAAACTAGACAACTAGAGACAAAATTCTTGTAAAGATAAGATCGAACAGGGCAAGAAATAAGGATACAAGTACCGACACTACTACCACCAATATACTGAAATTTATCGACTGATTTCTTGTAGGCCAACTAACATGAGCCATTTCATTTTTTGTTTCTTTTATATAGTTTGTTATAGACATATGTTTATTTTACCAAAAAACCCGTTACCCGGGTCCTTTGGTTTCTATTCTACCAGATACACCAAAAGTGTCAAATCTAGTCTATTTCGTAAGTTATTGAGACTTGAGACTCTATTTTGTTTTCACCCACAGGGATTTCGGCCTTCATCATAGAAGCAGACATTGTTATATCTCCTCCGCCCATACCTTCTGCATAATATGGTGTTGGATAGCCACCGTTTTCATTGAAATACAAAACCTTTCCAAGTCTTACACCTAACTGCTTAGCCAAAATCTTGCCCTGTTCTTTTGCATCGGCTATAGCTTGCTCTCTAGCTTCTGCTACATACTTTTCTCGGTCATCTACTTCAAACTGGATCCCACCAATATTTGAAATACCGATAGCCCCTACTTCGTCTACTAGAGTCCCAGCTTTGTCCAAGTCTCTAACCTTCACAAGAATGGTTTGGCTGACTTCATAACCAATTAGCTTATTCTCACCTCGAGGACAAGGGTAAGTGACACATACTATTTCACTCCATTGATACTTTGGATACACATTGTAGTTTATAGTCTTCACATCTTTCTCTTCTACTCCCATCTGCTTCACTGCTGCGATTGCACTCGAAACTTTTTCATTCAACAATTTTTGGGCCGCCTCGGTCGATTCTGCAGTTTCAGTAACTGTAAAACTGAATGACCCGACATCTGGGATAGCGTAGGCCTCACCCTTTCCAGTAGCTGTTATGGTACTCTGCGGATATGTTTCTCTGTCTATATTTGGCAATCTCCATAGTCCAGATACTACATGAACAAAAAGAAACGCCGATAATAGCATCAATGTTATTGTTGCCCATTTTGCTATTTTTCCTGACTCGCTACCCATAATTTGGTTGAACATAAAAAATTAATTAGTTAATAAATTAAAATACTTTATAAAGGAAACCTTAGCTCTTATTATAACAGAGATCAAGCAAATTCTCAAAAAGACAAGCTACTGTAAGAGGGCCGACACCCCCCGGTACGGGCGTAATTGCTTTAACAATAGGCTCCACTTCCTCAAAATCCACATCCCCAACAACAGAAGCGTTCACCCTATTGATACCCACATCAATAACAACTTGGTTACTATTTACAAAATCTTTTGTTATAAGACTAGGCTGGCCTGCAGCAGATACCAATACATCAGAGCTTTTACAAACCGCTTCCGTATCTAGCGTTTCCTTATGACAAACCTCTACCTGAGCCCCCCGTTTTCTTAAAACACTAGCAATGGGGGATCCAGCCAACCTAGAGCGACCGACCACAGCAACTTTCTTGCCCAACACCTCAATATTATAGAAATCCAAAATATTTTCTACAGCCCTCGCTGTCGCAGGAGTAACAAAAATTTCTTCATTTTCCCCTCCTACTTCTCTCAAACCGTCAGCATCTTTTTCTTTGGAGATAAAAGAAAGGATTTTCTCTGTATCCATATTTTTGGGTAGAGGCAGCTGGATTATGATACCGGAAACACTCTCTTCATTATTCATTTTCTTCACTTCTTCGATAAGTACCCTCTCTTCTACTGACTCGTCCAATTTTATATGCCTAATCTTTGCTCCAATTTCTTCTCCGAATTTCTTTTTATTATTTATATAGATATTTGAATCATCCCTATCTCCAACCTGGAAAATAACCAACTCGGGGACAAAAGAAAGCCTCCCAATCCTTTCTACCAAATTAGCCTTGATACTATCTCTAACTGGTTTTCCATACAAAACATGAACCATAACTGCTATTATAATTTTAATAATGAAATTTAAAAAGCTTCAAAAATATCTATTCTGGTTGTTCATTTGCCTTGTGATTTCAGGCTTGATCGTATCCCCCATACTTGAAAACCAAGTAAATATAGACGATTTTAGAGAGTACATCAATCAGTTGGGTATACTGGCCCCGATCGTCTTTATAGTGATACTTGCAATCGGTACTATATTTATACCTTCTACTCCCTTCATGCTTATAAGCGGCATATTGTTCGGGTTCGCTCACGGATTGGTGTTTACAATGATAGGAGGCTTAATGAGTTCACTTATCACCTTCTATATATCTAGAATGATGGGTAGATCGTGGGTTGAGAGTATATTAAACAGCAAGTATCTGGAATCTATAAAAAAATACAATCACAGACTGGAGAATAGCGGAGTGGCGGATCTTGTTATTTTACGTATTCTTCCTATTATGCCGTTCAATGTTCTTAATATTCTTATGGGTCTATCTAGAATAAGTTTGACAAACTACATATTGGGGACTTTTGTAGGGCTCCTACCTAGCAACACCATTACAGTGTACCTTGGAACTCTACTACTAGAAGTATTGTCTTAAATTATCCCAAGATTCTTTCTATATCTTGAACTATAGTATCGAGGCTCTCATCGGACTTTAATATATAACCAGCCGCACCCATAGACAAACAGTCACCCACCTTCTTCATACTGGTCAAATTTGAAGAAACTAGTATAGGAATTTTTTTTATATCCTTGTCTGCATTTACCGCTCGCAAAAACTCTGTACCATCCATCTTCGGCATCAGCAGATCCAAGATAACCAGATCTGGATTCTCTGTTTTTAATTTTTCCATACCCTCAGCCCCGTCACTAGCCATGACAATCTTGTATTTACCAACAGGCAAAGCAGAAGCCAAAGTCTTTGGGAAAAATTCGTCATCATCTACAATCAATATCTTTTTCATATACTAATTATACTGCGTCAAGCGGTAGTGTAAAGAAGAAACTTGAACCTTCCTCGCTTCTTGATATAGCGCCCACATTTCCACCATGAGCCTGAGCTATACCTTTGCTGATAGCAAGCCCAAGACCAGTACCTTTCTCTTTTTCATTGTTTGATCCATTCCCAACCTGCACATAGCTCTGGAACAGATTTTGCATATACTCATCCTTTATACCAGAACCATTGTCTGAAACCACTATACACAAAGTCTTTCCTTCTATGTTCATATCCTTGATGGATGGGAAAACTTTCATGTCTGCTCTTTCAAGATCATCTGGCAAAACACGACCCTTCTCTGCTACAAAAACTGATACCAACACTTTGCCTCCCTCTTTTGTAAATTTCAAAGCATTTGATACATAGTTGTTTATAACTTGCTTTATGGCTCTCTCGTCAAGATTTATGGTCTTGGGAACATTGTTACTTATAGAGAGAGATAAATCTACACCTCTTGATTTTGCACTAGGCTTGTAGAACATAAATCTGTCTTCAAAAAGAGATTTGATATCAGTTTCTGTCTTATGTATTTCGAATTTACCGGCTCTGATCTTTGATATATCGAGAATATCGTTTACCAACTCCAGCATCGAAGAAGAGCTGTTGAGCATCATAGAGAGATAATCGTCAAACTCTTTTCCTCCTTTCCTGACCTTACCAGAATGAACCAGCTCCATAATTTTCTTTATCCCATCGAGCGGTGAACGCAATTCGTGTACTATCATAGAAGTATACTCTTCTCTTATTTGTTCTACTTCCACCTCTCTAGACATATCGTGGAACACGACTACCGCACCTAGTATCTCGCTCCCTCCTCTCAGTTTTTCTGAAGTAACAGGATATACACCTATAGCATAATAGAATTTATTTATCTCGATTCTATCGGACACATATGAATCATTTTTTACAACACTTTCTTCTAGTCTACCCCTTATATCGAACTTACCTCCCAGTTTATCGATAAAATCAAATATGCTGAGCTCCCTATCATCATCGATCCCGATTATTTCTTTGACGGCAGGATTTGCGACTATTATCCGATAATCTTTGTCGACCATCATCACCCCTTCCCCCATACTGGATACCATAGAGTTTATCTTGCTTTGCTCAGTCTTTACAACCTCTTGCAACCTCGTTACCTGTTCGGAAGCTTGCGACACAATCTTGTAAAGTATAGTCATGTCGTCTTCTTTGTATTTACCTTCTTCAATACTGGAAACATTGAGCACAGCTGAGAGTTTGCCCCCAACAACAAGAGGGATATTGAAAAACGATCCAACTTTCTGCATCCCGACATCTATTTCTATTGCCCCTGATACAACATCAGAAATTTTTTGATTGTTGATATTTTCATTCAAAAGCGCAGACAAAGAATCGACTGTTCTTTTTTTAACATCAGAAAAATATGTATGATCGACTGATTTTTCAAAATGGATGTTAAATTTCATCTCAGTGCCTCCAAGTACCAAGTAAGCGACACTGGTATAATCGATAAACTGCCTTAGGCTTCCTGTTATGACACTCAGTATCTCAGATACATCTAGGGAGTAGCCGATGCGTTCTCCTATTTCTTTGGCGACCGTAGTCTCATACAATCTTCTGGCTGAAAGTTCTTTTTCTTTTTTGACTTCATTATCCCTTTTCTTTAGTGAACGCATCAGCAAAAATGACACTACTATGAGTGCCAAGAATATGGTCGATGAGACTAAAAAAAATATATTGCTCACGAATAGAGCAGATTGCATTTTACTTTTCGCTTATACCTTTTAGTAGCTTTTCAGCCCCGAGAACAAGAAACACGAAACCTAGAGACAATAGCGCGCTATAAATAATAGAAACCCACTGGATATTAGCTAGTATCGGTGCAGCCAAAGCAAATGCACCAAGGCTTATAAGTAGCATGCCTGCTGAAACATATTTCAAAACGTCTCCAAACAGCCCTCCACCCATCTTTCTTGAAGACCTATATACAAAATAGGTAGCGAAAAGACCTATTATTATAGACAAGAGAAAGGAGAAGTTGCTAGTAAAGAACGATGCATAAGCAACGCCATCTTCGACGTCAACGTCTTTTATACTAACAGTCTGTGCCAACGACATAGTGGGTAACAAACCGAACATAAACATTATTAATACTTTTTTCATTATGTTTGTAGATTAGGATACTTATCAAAAACAGAGTTGACCGCATTCTTCACAATCTCACCAGAAAGAGCTACGTACTGCTCTACTAGTTTGTGCAGAATGTCTTGCTCATTGCCTGACAAATCAACCACGGTTCCATCATCAAGAATCTTGAGACCCGGTACTGCTCGGGCCTTCAAGACAGCGATCTGAGGTCCTAGTATCACAGATTGCTTTTTTATGATCTCAGTAAGAATCTTTTTGTAAGCATCTTTCCCCCCTTCCATTACAAATAATTATAAAGTAATCTCCACATTAATATCCAAAATAGTGTGGATTATATTTTCTCTAAGATGCTTGATTCGTCTAGATCGCCTCTGCCATATTTCTTTGCTTGATCTTTCATCTTGGAAATAAGAAATTCTTTGGTTCGCCATTCTATATCAGTCTCACCCTCTATGTCTTCTTTGCTTCTCTTCGATACATCTTGAGATATAAATTTGCACAAGAAATACAAAGTCGTTTTGTCGATCTTCCAGCCATGTTTCGCGCTATTTACACTTGTACATTGTGATCCGATATAATCGACAATCTCTGCCTCTACTCCAAACTCTTCCATAAGACCTCTGTGTAGAGCTTGTTCGAGAGTTTCGTTTGGATTCAGTGTCTCCCTCATCAAAATATAAAAGTCTTTTAGCCCTAGGTCTGGCCAATATCCATGAGAAAGTCGTTCACTAAAATAGTGGGCCATTATCTCGCCCTTGCTATTTACAACCACCGCCCCGACTGAAATATGTTGAGGGTGATCTTTCTTGTTTTGAAAGTAATTTGTCACTTTTAGAATTTATATTTGGGTGATACATGGGGTTCGAACCCATGACCTCCGCTTCCACAGAGCGGCGCTCTACCAGCTGAGCTAGTACCACCATCAGGTAATGTATTGTGACATACTTTTACTAATAATTCTACAATCAAAAGCGCGGGTCCCCCACCGACAAACCCTTAATCATAAAGTGTTGCAAAGCAAAAATATCAATCTGGTGCGCAGGAGAGGACTTGAACCTCCAAGGATTGCTCCATACGCACCTCAAGCGTACGCGTATACCAGTTCCGCCACCTGCGCAATAAAGACAAGTATAGCTAAATAACAACTTTTTTCAATTACATAAACCAAAAGCCCCCTTGGGGGCTTTTGGTTTATTATTCTTTTGTTTCTTCTGTCTTTTCCGTGGTCTCTGTGTTTTCAGAGCTTTCTGTCATTTGATCTTTATTTTCTTCTGTTTTCTCTTCCGCCACCACTTCTTCTTCTGCTTTCACCTCTTCTTGCTCCGGAACTGCCTGAATATTTCTCATTTGCCTTCTGATTTCTTTGGCTGCTTTGTCGCGTATATGGTAGAGCTTGCTTTGTCTAACCTTGGATCGCTTTGTCACCTCTATCTTCTCGATCATTGGAGAATAAAGAGGAAAGATTCTTTCTACACCAACCCCGCTTGCAGTCTTTCTGACTGTAAAAGTAGATCCTGCTTGCTTGCCGTGCTTAAGTGCAAGACAAATGCCTTCAAAGACTTGGAGCCTAGTTTTAGGTTTTCCTGTTTTTTTGTCACGCTCTATTATTTTTTGGGTAACCTTCAAAGTATCTCCCGAACGGATATCGAGAGTTTGTCTACTTTTTATGTCCACTGATGAAATAACTTTTGTCATGGTTTAGATCTTATTTTTCTTGCTTATCGCTTCTTGCCGACTTTTCTCCTAGAAACAATATATTTATCAGAATACTTTTTAGCTTTTCTAGTCTTCTGACCTTTACCAGTAGGCCTACCCCAAAGAGAGATGGCTCTCCTTCTTCCTCTGCCTTGCCTTCCCTCACCTCCTCCGTGTGGGTGATCTACTGGATTCATGGCTGTACCCCTTACAGTTGGTCTAATACCCTTATGTCTACTTCTTCCGGCCTTCCCATACTTTTCTAGTCTTTTCTCTTCGTTTGAAACAGCACCTATAGACGCAAAGCAATTTTCTCTAACTTTTCTTACTTCACTCGATGGCATCTTAAGGTCGACAAATCCGGCATCTTTGGCGATAACTTGGACATAATTTCCAGCACTTCTTGCAATCTTTGCACCCTCTCCCGGCTTCAATTCCACATTGTATACAAACGTTCCAAGTGGTATGTTGGCCAGATTCATTCTGTTGCCAACTTTGACCTCTGTCTCAGGTGCCGTGATGCATGTTTCCCCAACCTTCACCTCTCTTGGGAGCAAGATGTATCGTTTCTCTCCATCTTTGTATACAGCAAGAGCTATGAGACCAGTTCTATTTGGATCGTATTCTACAGAAGCTATTTTGTAAGGTATGTTTATTTTGTTGTATCTAAAATCTATATCTCTGAAAAGCCTCTTGTGACCACCCCCTTTGTGTCTTACGCTTATCCTACCAGCACCATCTCTACCTACGTGTCTTTTACCACCT
Organism: uncultured Candidatus Saccharibacteria bacterium; assembly: GCA_964548205.1. GTDB lineage: Bacteria > Patescibacteriota > Minisyncoccia > Phycocordibacterales > WO2-35-19 > CAZJPJ01. Next base: position 26,925 of record CAZJPJ010000002.1, on the reverse strand, counting down.
ACAGTAAGGGCTTTGTGGGGCTTATTCGTAGTAGTGACACCTCTATAGTTCACCACACTCATGTGGCGTCTAGATTTCGTTGTTGGTTTGTAGTGTTTTATAGCCATATTTTTATTCTATCTTATCTCCCTCCTTCAAATATACATAAGCCTTCTTGGTAGCATTTTTAAAGCCAACTTTACCTCTAACAAAAACTTTTTTCTTTGGAAGATTTACTATAGCAATTTTGACAGGAGCAACTCCATAAAAAGCATCGATAGCTTTTGCCACATCACCTTTGGTTGCAGAAGGGGCAATATCAAAAGTGTGAACATTTTTAGAGGCAGCATTGTTAGCCTTCTCTGTCATGTGTGGCTTTATAAGTATGTCTGCATATTTAGCTTTTTTGGTTTGCTTATCTGCCATGTTATTTATTCCTCTTTCTTATAAGATCTCTGTTTTAAGACTTCTAGAGCTCCGTTTGCATCCCCGAACAATACGTATTTGTATTTCAAAACATCGACAGGATTTAGATCTTTGACCGCAGCGGTCTCTATGTTGCCAAAATTTCGAAAACTCTTACTCAACGCTTCAGACTTGTTTGGAGTCGCTAGTATAAAAGCATTCTTCCTACTGTTCAAACCAGAAAAACCACTTATTGTCGCAAGAGTTCCTACCATCTTCTTAGCTTCGCTTGTTTTTGGAGCCTTAAAGTCCATAGGACCCACAAACAAGACTTTTCCATCTTCATATTTTTGAGACAATACGGTAAAGAGAGCTTTGGTTTTCATCTTCTTGTTTATCTTTCTAGAATAGTCGCGTTCGTTTCTAGGACCATGAGCTATACCTCCACCTACCCATATAGGGCTTCTGCGTGAACCGTGTCTTGCTCTGCCAGTACCCTTTTGCTTCCATGGCTTCTTGCCTGTACCACTGACTTCCCCCCTGTTTTTTGTATGAGCTACCGGAGTCCTAGCGTTGCCCATCATTGAAACCACAACCTGATGTACCAGCGCATCATTTTTTGGCAATCCGAAGATACTCTTTGGCAATTTTATTTTGCCATCCTCTACTCCTTTTTGGTTGTAAACTATTGCTTCCATTTTTTATATCAAATATTACCCTCTTTTAGCTTGATTTTACTTCTACAAGAGTCCCCCTTCTACCAGGCACAGCACCAGAGACTAGTATTTCATTCTTATCAGTATCGACAGCTACTACCTTTAGGTTTTTCACAGTGACTCTGTCTCCCCCCATTCTTCCTGCCATACGCATACCTTTTGCCACCCTGCCTCCAGCCCTACCCCCACCGCCTATGGAACCCGGTTCTCTTTCGGAGTGCTTCTGACCATGTGTTCTCCTACCTCCAGCAAAACCATGCCTCTTTACTACACCTTGAAAACCTTTACCCTTTGAAATTGCTCTGACTGTCACCGTCTCTCCAGCCTTAAAAATATCGACGCCAACCTTATCTCCTCTTTTCATTTCACCAGCCTCCATGCGAACTTCTCTCATATGAGAAAAAGATCCTATATCCTTAAGATGTCCCCTTTGTGGTTTTTTGATATTTTTCTCTTTGCGATCAAAAGCAGCGAACTGTACAGCATTATAACCATCTTTCTCTTTAGTTTTTATCTGAGATACGGTATTAGGAGCAACAAGAAGAACCGTTACAGCTCGTACCTTGTTGTCTACCCCAAAGACTTGGGTCATATTTATTTTTTTAGCTAAAAGAAACTTCATTCCGTGTTTAATCTTGCAAAATAAAAGGCCATTTGGCTTGATGGATAATATAACAGGTTACACTTTTTTAATCAAGCACCCCAACCAAAAAGCCCTTCAACATGCTTAGGGCTTTTTGGTTTAAATGAAACTTATTCCTTTTTAACTTTCCCCTTTCTAACTTTTGACTATATAATCTTCACATCTATAGAGACACCACTTGGTAGAGATAAATTTGTCAGAGATTCCATGATTTTAGGGGACGGATTTATTATATCAATAACCCTTCTGTGGACCCTCATCTCAAACTGTTCTCTAGCATTTTTGTAAACAAACGGAGACCTGTTTACAGTGTATTTCTTTATCTCTATTGGCAGAGGCACGGGGCCTACAATCTGAGCATCATAACGAAGCGCAGTATCTATGATCTGCTTTACAGACAAATCAAGAACTTTGTATTCATAAGCCTTTACTCTTATTCTAAGCTTAGAAATGACGTCGTCCTTCCTTGCCCCTTTTTTTGTTTTCTTTTCTGTTTTTAATGTACCTTCTGCCATCTTTTTTGTCTTAGATTATGCTACGATTTTTGTTACTACACCGGCTCCAACTGTCTTGCCACCCTCGCGGATAGCAAACTTTTGCTTCTCTTCTAGAGCTACAGGAGCTACAAGCTTTACCTTAAACTGAGCAGTGTCTCCAGGCATAACCATTTCTACACCTTCCTTCAAAGTCACTTCACCCGTTACATCAGTAGTTCGTATGTAAAATTGTGGTTTGTAGCCAGTAAAGAACGGGGTGTGTCTACCACCTTCTTCCTTCTTGAGGATATACACTTCTGCTTCAAAATCTGTATGTGGTGTAACACTGCCAGTCTTTGCGATAACCTGACCTCGGTGGACATCTTCTTTCTTAAGACCACGGAGCAAGATACCAGCGTTGTCTCCAGCCTGACCTTCCTGAAGATTCTTGTTGAACATTTCTATACCTGTAACTGTAGTCTTCTGAGCGTCCTTAAGACCGATTATTTCTACTTCTTCACCTACCTTTACGATACCGCGTTCTATCTTACCTGTGACCACAGTACCTCTTCCTTCGATAGAGAATATGTCTTCAATAGGCATAAGAAATGGCTTTTCTGTATCACGCTCTGGCATTGGGATATAGCTATCAAGAGTCTTTACAAGTTCTAATACTTTTTGTGACCATTCGTCATCTGCACTTGTTGCTTCTAGAGCCTTTAGACCAGAACCTCTTATGACAGGAGTACCTGCACCATCGTATCCGTTTTTAGTCAAAAGCTCTCTTACTTCTTCTTCCACTAGGTCGATAAGGTCGTTGTCAGGCACCATGTCACACTTGTTTAGGAAAACAATGATCTTAGGTACACCCACCTGCTTTGCGAGCAAGATGTGCTCTCTTGTCTGAGGCATCACACCATCTGTAGCAGCTACTACAAGTACTGCACCGTCCATCTGAGCAGCACCAGTGATCATGTTCTTTATGTAGTCGGCGTGACCTGGAGCATCGATGTGAGCATAGTGTCTATCTGGTGTCCAGTATTCGCTGTGGTGAAGAGCAATGGTTATCCCTCTTGCCTTTTCTTCTGGAGCATTGTCAATACTGTCAACCGCTTCTACTCTAGCACCAAAACCCTTATCCTTGTTTAGGTCAAGTGTGCGAAGTATAGAAGCTGTGAGTGTTGTCTTACCATGGTCAACGTGGCCTATGGTACCTACGTTTACGTGTGGCTTGCTTCGATCAAATTCTGCCATAATATTTTTGTTAAAATTCTATTATTAAATAATTTTGCGACCAGCCTTAGCTCTCCAAAAGCTTAAAAAGTCTTGTTGAGCATAAAAAAGCCGCTTAATTTCGAGTAGCGACATTGTATCAAATGATAAATACCTAGTCAAATAGGTACAGAAGGCGTACAGAGCCCTGTATATTATGCAAAAATGCCGGCAGTGGCGCGTTTGAGGCGAGCCATCTCAGTTGAGACGATGTCATTGAAGTCTTTAACATTCTTCTTTAGAAATGCGATAACGATGTCATAATCACCCTTAGGGTCAGAGAGCTCATTTTCAAACTTATAGAGAGTATCTTCGTCCATATCATCGAGCGAACGCTCGAGCACTGCTTCAAAGAGCATAGTGCCTATCTTATCTATCATCTCTTCTTGCTCGCCTTTGCTCATCTTGCTTAGGTTGAAATCCTCTATCAATTTTTTCTTTAAATTCTCATCCATTTTATCTTTGGTTTTATTTATTATGCCACTTTAGGCAACACATTTGTAGCTGATGCGTTATTTTGGAATCTCATAATAGATTCGACCAACTTCATCATACCTTCTCGAACACCAGTGTTGGGGGCTACTGTTATTGCAATACCATTTTCTTTTGCCATACTATGCAAATCTCTTATCTCATTAAGAAAAGCTTGATGTTTGGGAGATCCAGATATGGTGTTTATAGCTTCAGCTGCCAATCCAGATTTTTGTGCATCACCAGTTGTGGCAAATTTCAAAATCTTGTCAAAATTCTGAGAGAGCATCCATCGGCCCTCCTTAGTATCAATTCCAGACGTACGTCTCAACCAACCATTTTGGTCATATATATTTCTAAATTCTTGTTCAAATGTTTTTCCTATTCTTTCTATATCACTAATATCTCCATACATAGTCCTCTCAAGATTTGCATTCCTCGTCGGCATCTCTACTACATTGTCTTTAGTCTGTGATTGCAAAGCGACCAATCTCTCCTTTGCAGCAGCTATTTCATTGTGAATCATATTTCTCTGCTCATCTAAACCGCTGTTACCAACACTAGGCTTTTTATTGTCTATTAGATTGGCAAGTAATCTTTTTTCATTAGATAAATCTTCCATTAGACCTCTTGACTTAGTTTCGTCAGATATAGCCTTGCGAGCTTCATTGATAAGTTGTTCATACTCATTTGCTATGTTTTCAATTTGCTGATTATACGATTCTGTCGTCAATGTATTCAGGTTTTCTTTTAAAACCTCTATACTGTTTGTTAGGTAATCAATTTTTGCTACAAGATTCTTAGAAACATTTTGCGGTAAATCCAATTTTAAGATTTGTTCCTTTAATTCTAAGAATTGGACCAACGATTCACCAATATCTTTCTTGTATACATCAAAGTATTCACTGTTCTTGAGCAACTCTACTTCTTTAGCAGCTTCTTTCGTCGCATTGGCACCCGCTGCTTGTGGAGTTGCAACTTCTTCTACTCCCCCCTTATCTGGGGCAACTGTGGTGCTCTCACGAGCATTCACATCTTCATTATCAACACCTTCAGCGCCCGTAGAACCACTGGATTCTGTATATAGTGATTTTATACCCCCAGAAGTCTTAGAAGTGTCGTTAGAAATAATTTCGCTTACCTTACTCTCATCAAGAGCTTCTCCGGAATGCTTTTCTACCCAATTTTTTACTTGAGCATTATTCTTAATAATATTCTCTATCTGATTTGGTTTTAGATTTTCTGCTTCATTTATAGCCCTATCCACTAAAGCTTTGTTTTCAAACAACTTTGTATAATCAACTTTATCGCCAACCTTTAGCCCATCAGCATCTACTCCATATTGAGAAGGGTCTTTTTGAATCTCCTGATTTAGCATTGAGATTACATAGGTTCTCTTTGCCTCCAGTACAGCATTTGCACTTTGCCCCTCTCCAGAAGAGAGCTGTTTGTATTTGTCATAGTTTTCAAGAGTCTTTTCGAGAAGTTTCCATTGAGAATCTCCAGCTTCCACTATATGCTTCACCGCTTCAGTATTTCCAAACATTTCCTGTATAGCAACCTGCGGCATCATCTCTTGTGCAGGAGGTACAAGTTCTATAGGTTTGACAACCTCTTCTGTAACACCTTTGCCCGCAACAGGGATCTGGTCTTGAGACTTTGGCGATAATCCTGTTAAAGAATTTCTTCCATTTTGAGAAGAGGGATCAAAAGAAGCGCGACCAGAACGATTGTTCAGCAAAGAAGAACTTCCTGTTCCTCCGTAAAACGCATCTAGCAACAGACCAGTACCCACACCTCCACCTACACCACCTGCAAGAGTTGCGACTATCTTTGATATATTCAGTTTTTTCTTTTCACTTGTAAGACGTCTCTCTAACTCTTCATAAGCTTTTGCTTTTGCATTTATATCCATACCTGAATTTTCTATTTTTTCTCTTTCTTCTTTTTCTAGAGTATCTATAGCATCTTTAGACAGGATATTTAGTGTTTTAATACCTCTCTTCTCTACCTGAGAGTTAGTAAGGTACCCCGTCCCCAAAGCTCCTAAAGCTCTGACCCCTCTGATTGCTCCCATAGAAACTCCTGTGCCCGCAGCCGCTACAGCCCCAATTCCCGTAGCAAAAGTACCTACAGTCACAGCAGTACTAAATATGGCAACATTTATAGCAGTCCTCTTGTATTTGTTTAGACCCAGATACCACTGTACCCCCTTTATACCTAAGGCTTTTTTGGCTTTTTCTATAAGCCAATCTTTGGCTCCCCTTTCTCTATTTTGTTCACTATAACTTCTGTATTCGTCTAGAAAGACTCTTCTTTCTTCTGCCAATATCTCCATCTGTATACGCCTATATATAGATCCGATTTTTATATCTACATCCTGCAAATTAGCACCGTCGATGTTTTCATCTTTGGCTCTAGAACTAACATTTTTCAAAACCTCTTGGTCAAGTTCCGCTCTTTTTTGGTACAATCTTGTCTGGGCTTCATCCATTTTTTCTCTATCCTCGGGACTTTTACTCTTATTAAAATCAAACTCGGCTCGCGCCAGATCTTTACTTGCTTCAAAAAGATCTTGTTTAAATTTTTCGATACCAGTTTTGACTTCTTCAGATTGATCGAACACGCCCTCCTTAAATGGATCTGGATTTGCATCCTCAGCATCTATTTCCGGTACAGGAATATCAGGACTTGGCACATCATCTGACAAAAGAAGTGGATTGACCAAAATATCTATGTTCCGTTTCAAAGCCTCGAAAGGAAGGGTTGCATCAACTCTCAAACTACCCTGTCTTTCTTTTCTTAATAACAAATCAAGATCAGAATACATATCTACACCTTTTGTTATCAAGATATTGGAAAATCTTTCTTTTATCGTCTGCAACTCAGATAAACTATAGGTTTTGAGTACCTTAAGAAAATTATGAAGACCTTCTGCCAATTCATCTCCTTCAAGACCATACTCTACATTTACACCCGCTAATTTCTGATAAATGTCTAGTTTTAGACCTTTTATTTCTGCATCTTGTTCCTGCTTTTTCTCTTGCTTGACACTAATCAAATTGCCCAAACCAAGAGCTCTTAAAATATCCGCACCGGTAAAAAAATGGTTGGCTATATTTAAAATTTTTCCATCTTCAGACAAAGACACCCCATTGTGACCACCGGGAGAATTTGGAGCCAACATTATACTCACTTCTCTTTTCTTTAACTCACCAAGAGCCACAACCAAATCTGAATCAGAATTTTCGGTCAAGCGATCAGCAACTTCCCTTAATATTCTCTTTCTTGCTCGATCATTCATTAAAGCAAAACTATCCGAAGTGTTCCATCCTATATCTAAACTATTTAACAAATCTGATATTCTTTTAAAATCTGGGTTTAAACCAAAAGTGATTCTCCTTGTTGGTTCTGTCTCAGCAGTATCGCCATCACTTAATTGATGTGTAATGTAAGTAGTGTCGGCGGATATAACTTGCATGTTATCTTGACGGCCAGAGAAAAAACTTTTTAAACCATCTTCTGATAAACTGCTTAGATAATCTAACCAAATATCGGCAACTCTGTTCTTTTCTTCAGCGCCAAGGTTTGAAAACTCACTATTGAACTCAACCTTATACCCATGATCGGTTACAAAAGACCTCAAACTATCTACCGGGGACCTTTTGATTCCTTTATCAATTTCCAACCCTGGATTACTCATATAACAAATTTTAAGGGCTCACAACATTTTTATCAATCCAAAAGTGTGAGTTGACAAAATGCGTACAAAAGAATATAATGGCTTTAATACTGAATGATCGAGAGTCCGCCCGAAAGCGGGCTTTCTTGTTTAAGTATAGAGATTATTCTTAACAAATCTTTAAATTTTATTCATTAAATTTTTAGTCTTTAATTTTAATTTACCAATATGTTTGACCTCAAAGTTATAAATTCTGTTCTGGACCAACTAGAAGAAGAGCGTGGCATACCCCGAGAAAGTGTTCTCGAGGCGATCGAACTTGCATTGGCTACCGCTTACAAGAAGGAATATGGCAAGAAGGGGCAGATAATAAGAGCCCATTTTGACAAAAACTCCGGCCAAGTAGAGATGGAGCAAGTAAAGATAGTGGTGGATGATACCAAGGTATTCATGGACCGTAGCGAAATGGAAAAAGCAGTAGAAGATGCCGAGGAATCTGGAGACGAAAGAGTGCTTTACAATAGCGAACATCACATACTCATAGAAGATGCGAAGAAAATCAAAAGAGATGCAGAAGTCGGTGATGAGATAAACTTCCCTCTTGAAGACAAGGGCGACTATGGCCGCATAGCTTCCCAGACTGCAAAACAGGTTATCATGCAAAAAATCCGTGAAGCAGAAAGAGGTTCTGTTTTAAAAGAATTTGGCAGCAAAGAAGGAGAGATAGTATCTGGCTTCGTCCAGCGCATAGAAAGGGGTAATGTTTTTGTAGACATAGGGAGAGCTGTAGGTATATTGTCTTATGACGAACAAATACCAGGTGAGAGGTTTAGCCAAGGAGAGAGAGTCAGAGCCTATCTATACAGAGTAGAAGATGGTCCGAAAGGTGTGATGCTAAGACTTTCTCGTTCGCATCCCCGCTTTTTGGCTGCTCTGTTTGAAAATGAAGCTCCGGAATTAGCTAACGGCACAATAGAAATAAGAGCTATAGCCAGAGAGGCTGGTTCTAGATCAAAGGTGGCAGTATCTACAAATGATGCTTATATCGACCCAGTAGGCTCTCTTGTTGGTCAAAGAGGCGTACGTGTAGCCACAGTCACCAGTGAGCTTGGAGGTGAGAAGATAGACTGTATAGAATATTCAGAAGACCCAGTAGAGTTTATAGAGGCAGCACTTTCTCCAGCAAAAATAGTATCTGTAGATATAAAAGAAGAAGACAAACAAGCAAGTGTAGTAGTAGCCGAAGACCAGCAGTCTTTAGCTATAGGTAAGGGAGGACAAAATGTACGCTTGGCAGCCAAGCTAACAGGTTGGCGTATCGACATAAGCTCAGTCAAAGGAGAAGACTTGGGTAGCGCATAGGGAGAAGAGTGAAAACATAAACCTCGTTAGGAAATGTGATAAAATAGCGACATTGAAATAGTCCATTCTTTGGATTAAAATAACCAGACTTGTATAACTTTAAAAACTTTTAACTTTTAACTAACTTATGAACTTGTGGCACGAAGTGGAATCAGGATCCAAAGATGAGATGAACGTCATCATCGAGATCAATAAAGGCTCCAAAAACAAATACGAGATAGACAAAAAGACTGGCCTAATAGCACTTGATAGAGTGGCACACACAGCCCAAGATTTTCCTTTTGACTACGGTTTTGTACCAAAAAGTCTGTGGCATGACGAAGATCCTCTGGACGTTATACTACTGACAACATACCCCCTACAGCCGGGCATCTTAGTTAGAGCGCGACCCATTGCTATAATGAACATGATTGATTCTGGAGAAGGTGACGACAAGATAATAGCAGTACCAGTAGACGACCCAAGATGGGAAGACACGAAAGATCTTGCAGATATAAACAAACATACCCTGAAGGAAATCGAGCACTTTTACTCGACCTACAAAAAACTACAACAAAAGGAGGTGGAGGTAAGGGGGTTTAAAGGAAAAGAAGAGGCCCAAAAGGCTTTTGAAGAAGGTCTGGAACTCTACACAAAAAAATTCGGCAAATAACTTCATAAGGTGTATAATCTAACAAACCAGATTACTTTTCTGGCTCTTAGAATTAACCTTAAGAAAAAATGAAAGCTAAAAGATTATTAATCACCACACTTGCAATGAGCCTTGCAATACCTTTGGTGTCTCATGCGCAAGATTCGGATACTACAAGAATTGAAGATAGGATGAACGACAGGATGGAAAAAGTCGAGGAAAGGAAGCAAGAGATGATGGATAGACAAGAAGATCGAGCAGCAGAGATGGAACAAAAGCGTACCGAAATGGAAGGAAAAATTGAGGACAGAAAAGATACCATCAGACAAAAGGTGGAGGAAAAGAGAGAAGAATTAAAAGAAAAAGTAGAAGAAAGAAAGGCTGAAATATCTGAAAAGGTAGCCGAAAGGTTGCAAAAATTCGTAGACCAGTTAAGCAAGAGATACAATGCTGCAATAGAAAGATTGGAAAAATTGTCTGAGAGAATCGATTCTAGAATCGCAAAGATGGAAGAGCGAGGTCTAGATATGACCGAGAGTAGAGACAAGCTTGCTTCAGCTCAAGAACTAATAGAAAAAGCAAAGCAAAGCGTCAACGATCTAGAAAATAAAGCGCGAGAGGTACTCGCTGGAGACGTCAGAGCACTTTATCCAGAACTGAAAGAAGTAGCTAACGTAGCAAAAGAGAGTATCAAAGAAGCACATGCTGGACTTGTAGATGTAATAAACAGCATGAAAAAAGTAGCAGAAGAGAACGCTGACAATCCTTCTAACAGCGACACCAACAATAGTGATGACAGCTCTTCATCAGAAGACAACAATTCTTCAGACAATTAATTAAGATTAAGAATATAAAAAAATGGACAACAATATGAATCCAAACCAAATGCCACCAGTGAGTAGTATGTCTGTAGATCAGAATAAAAAAAGCATGGGTCCACTCTTAGCTGTCATTATCATACTCGCTCTCATCATTATCGGTGGCCTGTATTTCTTGAAAAACAGAGTTAGCAATGAACAGGCAGGCCCACAAAATGACTCGGTGGTTGAATCTCTAAACATGCAAAGCGAGAATGATGATCTAGGATCAATCGAAGCAGACCTAAATGCGAGCGATTTCAACAACCTAGACCAAGGTGCCGCAGTCATAGAAGCAGAACTACAATAAAACTTCGATCAGAAAACAGCTTCTCGCTCGCACGCATAATTTTCTGCTGAAAATTTGCTCGTGCTCACGTCGTCGCGTTCGCAAGGCTTGCTCGAAGCTGTTTTCTGATTGGCTTGTTGCAAATTATCCGCTGTTTAGCTAAACTCCCCCTACCATGAAATACGATTTCAAAATAAAAAAGTTACCAAAATCAGAAGTAGAGATAGAGTGCACTATAGAAAGCTCCGAACTCGATGGGGCCCGCAAGAAAGCTATAAAAAAGCTTGGAGAAACAATATCAGTAGATGGTTTTAGGAAAGGAAATATTCCAGAAAATATAGTCGTAAGCAAACTCGGAGAATCGACTATACTCAGTGAAGCTGCAGAAATAGCTATAAACGAACATTATGGCAAAATACTAATTGAAGCAAACATCGATGCTATAGGTAGACCTGATGTATCCATCACAAAGATAGCATTTGGTAACCCACTTGAATTTAAGATAAAGGTGGCCACATTGCCAGAGTTTAAACTCCCAGACTACAAAAAGATAGGCACTGATTTGGCTAACAAAAATAATAAGGAAGAACCAGAAGTTACGGAGAAAGAAGTAGAGGATGTATTATTTGAGATACGCAAAAATAAGGCTCACCACGATTGGCATAATCAGAATAAAGACAAAGGTCACGATGACCCGAGTCATCCAAATTTTGAAGAGGAAGCGAACCTCCCTACCCTAGATGACGAACTAGCGAAAGCTGCTGGCAATTTTGCCAATCTAGAAGAACTACGCACCAAAGTAAGAGAAAATATAAAAAACGAGAAGAAAAACAAAGAAGCTGATAAGCAAAGAGCGACGTTGATGGAAGAGCTTATCAAAAACACCGAGATTGAGTTGCCAGAAATATTGGTCGTAAGCGAAGTCGAAAAGTCATTGGCCCAGATGAAAGATGATATAGCAAGGATGAAAGGTAAATGGGAAGAGTATTTATCTCACATAAATAAAGACGAGAGTAAATTAAGAGAAGAACTAAGAGAACAAGGTGAGAAAAAGGCAAAAATCCAACTCATATTCAACGCTATAGCCAAAGCAGAAAACCTCAAACCAGACCAGACCATATTAGAAAATGAGGTCAAAAATATTCTTGAACACTATAGAGAAGCAAACGAAGAAAACGTGAGAATATACGTAGAGAGCATGCTTATCAACCAAGAAGTCTTGAGATTGTTAGAGCAACAATAGCGGCAGTTTCTGCTCTGAGGGTCAGGTTACCCAGAGATAGTATTTTGATATTAACCTCTTTAAACTTTTCAATCTCGCCCGCTGACCACCCTCCTTCCGGTCCGATAAAGATACTCACCCCTCCCCCTGCCCCCTCCCCTTGGGGGAGGGGGTTTGGGGGTGGGGCCTCCGAAAAAGAGGCACCGGATTTATCAAAAGCCACAGCTTTTCCAGAAACTTCCTTAATACATTCTTCTAACTCCATGATGCTACTGATTTCTGGCACATCCACCCTACCACACTGCTCACTTGCCTCTATAGCTATCTTCTTGGCTCTCTCCATATTGAAGCCCTTTTTCTCGCTATGCTCTGAAACGATAGGTACTATTTGAACGACTCCGAGTTCTGTAGCCTTTTCTACCACCCACTCCATGTTGCCCTTCTTTATTAGCGATTGATAGAGGACTAGACCCGGAAATCCCCTCTCTCCCTCTCTTTTCTCTACCACTTCGAGTACTGCTTCTCTATTTGTTAGCTGCAAAATAACACATTCGTATTCAAAACCATCTCCGCAAAAAATAACCACCTTACTCCCAGTGTTATATCGGAAAACGTTTCTCCACTGATGCAAAAGGTCAGAGCCCAAGATTTGGATTTGTTTTCTATCGATCGATACTTCTTTTATATAAAACCTATGCAGACGCATAAAATCATGTTATCATTGTCCGGTATGAAAAAACAAGAATACAATTCAATACTAGTGCCGACAGTTATCGAAAAGACTCACCAAGGAGAGAGGGCGTATGACATATATTCTCGCCTACTAAAAGAACGCATTATCTTCCTAGGAGGCCCGATCGAAGACACCATGGCAAACCTTATTATAGCCCAACTCCTTTTTCTCCAGTCAGAAGATCCAAAGAAAGACATATCTATATACATAAATTCTCCTGGGGGCTCAGTCACCTCTACACTTGCCATACTCGACACCATGAACCACATAAAGCCCGATATTTCTACTGTATGCGTAGGTATAGCTGCAAGTGGGGCTGCTATTGTGTTATCTGCCGGAGCTAAAGGCAAGCGTTTTGCCCTACCAAACTCTGAAGTTATGATCCATCAACCACTTATAGACGGTATAGGAGGCCAAGCCACTGATATAGCCATAACAGCAAAACACATACTGAAAACTAAAGAGAATCTAAACAAGATATTGTCTAAAAATACCGGCCAACCTATGTCTATTATAGAAAAGGATGTTGAGCGCGACTTCTTCATGTCCTCTGACGAAGCCAAAAAGTATGGCCTGATCGACAAAGTACTCTAATACATAAAGGCATAGACAAAACAATAATATTAAGTATAATGTAACCATTAATACTTTAATTAATGTGATTTGTTTTCTGATACTGCCACTTCGAGAGAAACACTGAGACAAACCGAAAAACTTTATAAACTAATGTTTTCGATACGATACTTACAATACTCTCTAAACAGCACTAGGAAACCAGTCGCCTTTTAGAACATGTCACTAAAATTAGCAATAATACTCGCAGGCTTCGCAGCCCTTTTGGGTATTGGTTTTGGATATTTCCTCAGATGGATCATCTCTCTCGGCCAAAGAGGTTCTGTGGAGCTGCGAATAAAGCAAATGGAACTTCATGCCAAAGAAGAAGCGACCAAGATATTAGAGGAGGCCGAAAAAAAGGTAGCCGCGATGGAAACTTCTCTTCGTAGTGAATTCAAAGAAAGAGAAGAAAAGATAACAAAAACAGAAGAGCGCCTTATAAAGAAAGAGGAGTTCTTAGATAAACGCCAAGTAGACATAGACAAAGAAGTTGAGCAGATAAAGGAAAAAGCAACAGAAATAAAGCAGATCAAAGATAGAGCAGAAGCCCTAGAACAACAGCGTATAAAGAACCTAGAAAAGATATCTGGATTAAATCCAGAATCAGCAAAAAAAATCATACTCTCTGAAGCAGAGAAAAACTATGAAGAAGATCTGTTAGTAAGGATGCAGAAACTTGAGCAACAAGGTGCTGAGAAACTAGAATCAAAAGCCAAAAGTATTTTGACCACATCTATTCATCGCCTAGCGAACTCAGTCTCTTCAGATATATTTGCTACAGCAGTCTCGATCCCTTCTGATGAAATCAAGGGTAAAATTATCGGCAAAGAAGGAAGGAACATCAAGGCCTTTGAAAGAGCTAGTGGTGTAGAAGTAATTGTCGACGACACTCCGGGTGTTATCACCCTTTCGTCTCATGATCCTGTGCGTAGACAAGTGGCAAGAGTGGCTCTTGAGAAACTTATCGAAGACGGTCGCATCCAACCAGCAAAGATCGAGGAGATGCTTGAAAAGGCAAAGCAAGAGATAAATAAGATAATCAAAGAAAAAGGAGAACAAGCAGCATATGAGTGCGGAGTTTTCAACTTAGATCCACGTATCATTGGGATACTCGGTCGACTGCACTTTAGAACATCATATGGCCAGAACGTACTCCAACACTCTATAGAGATGTCTCATATAGCGGGTATGATCGCAGCTGAGATCGGAGCAAATGTGGCAATAGCAAAGACTGGGGCTCTGGTACATGACATAGGCAAAGCTGTAGACCACGAAATCCAAGGCACTCATGTAGAGATTGGTAGAAGAATATTACAAAAATTTGGAGCCGATCCGCTTGTAGTAAAGGCTATGGAGGCTCACCACGGAGAATACCCTTATGAAACATTAGAATCTTATATAGTCCAAGCTGCAGACGCTATATCTGGCTCTAGACCAGGAGCAAGAAGAGATACTGTAGAGAATTATCTGAAACGTCTGGAAGAACTAGAGAGCATTGCTACTTCTTTCAAAGGCATAGACAAAGCGTACGCTTTACAAGCTGGCCGAGAAGTAAGAGTCTTTGTAAACCCCAATGATGTTACAGACCTCGAAGCTAAAAACTTAGCCAGAGACATAGCTTTAAGGATAGAGAACGAACTAAAATATCCTGGTGAAATAAAAGTACTCATCATCCGGGAATCCCGCGTCATCGAATTCGCTAGGTAATCAAACAATGTATTCCCTATTTATCTCAGGGTACACAGCTTCGACACCGACATAATCTCGCAGACGTTGTACCAAATGCAGCGAGGATTTTGGTTCTCCCATACACACAAAAACTTTTCTAAGCTTGTGTTGTGCATTGAGATTGTCGACAAACTCGGTTAGGTGATCCATGTCCATATGTGAGGAGTAACCATTTATTTTTTCAATATGGGCTCTGACATTTATTATCTTCTTTTCTTTTTTCCCTTCCTTGTTTTTGTTATATATTTCGATACGTTTCTCTCCCTGCTCCAATCTTCTACCCAGAGTAGCTACTGCTTGATAACCGACAAAGATGAGTGTCGAATTTGGATCTTCCAGATAAAACTGCTCATGACTTATCATTCTCCCACCTTCTGACATCCCAGATCCGGCTAAAATTATTTTGGGGCCTTTTTCTTTGTGAATCAAACTTGAGTCTTGCAAACTATCTATGATCTTAAAATTCGGAAAATCAAATATATCGTCTCCACCTGATATTTCGGCTTTAATATTTTTATTGAATAGCTCTTTATAATTTCTATAAACCTCTGTCACTTTAGCTCCGAGAGGTGAATCAAGATAAACCGGCACCTGATCGATTTCTCCATCTTCTATCATGTTATTTATTTCATATAGGAGAACTTGAGCCCTCTCGATAGAAAAGACTGGTATAAGAATAGCCCCGCCACGCCTAATACCCTCTCTTATAAGATTTTGCATCTTCCCATGTCTCTCTGCTTTATTATCATGATTCCTGTCTCCATACACACTCTCTATAACCAAATAATCAATATTTTGTGGCAATTCTACGTCTTGTAAAAGAAGGGATGGCGAATTACCCAAGTCTCCAGTAAAAGCTACTCGCCCACTCTTATCTTCTATAACCACAATAGAAGAACCTAGAATATGTCCCGAGTTGTAAAACTCACATTTTAAACCCTCGCCCAACTCAAAAACTTCGTGATACTCTTTTGTTTCCCATATACGCAATGCGACTTCTACATCTTCACTTTCAAACAACACTCTATCTGGATATTTTGAAGAAATAACCCTGAGAGCATCCTGCAGAGCAAGTTCTGACAGTTGCTTGGTTGCAGCAGTAGACACGATCTTGCCCCTAAAACCATCTCTGATCAGTTTTGGCACCCTCCCAATATGATCCATATGGGCGTGGGTTATAAGCAGAAAATCTACTTCGCTTGGATCATAAGAAAAGTCTAAAAAATTTTCTTCTTCTTCCTTTTTAGAACCTTGTCGCAGACCACAATCTATGAGAACTTTTACTTTGCCATTGGTAAACATAAAATTGGCACCTGTGGTAGAACCGACTCCACCGTAAAAAATAATCTCGTTTCCGATCTGTCGGGTTTTCATATGCCAGTTCTTATATTTTTGGCACTAAGCCCTATCTCGCTCAGATAACCATACAATATTGCAGCCAATGCCCCCAATGTATCCATTATAAAATCGAGCGTAGTATCTAGACGATAATTTTTTGCATTAAACTTTGCTTCTCCCAAAAGCAATTCGTAGACCTCCCAACTGACGGCTACAAAAATAACACAAAGCAATGTGGCACAAAAAAAGTGTGTTAGATTCCTAGAAGGAGGCACAAACCAGCCAGAATAAAAATACAGCCACATAAAAAATAGCGCCACCATAACCCCTCCAAGAAAGTGCATCATCGAATCAAAATAATCATTGGTCCAATACCAATTATATTTTGTAGCCAAAAAATTTAAAACACCTAGAACAACTATGGAAACAAAGAATTCTAGGAAAAGTTTTTGCCTATGCATATACAGAATTTTATCATAGCCAAAGTCGCTTTGCTCTATATCTCAATCCGACCACCTAAAAAGCCCCTATGGGGCTTTTTAGGTGGTCACTCGGGGGTATTCCCTAACATTTAGCTAAGGTGGGTGGCCTCGACCCCAGTGAGATATGAATTCTATTTACACAGAGGTAATTAGAACGTATTATCTCACGGGGAAAGTTAGCCTCCCTGACATTTTCTTAGGTTAGAAAAACCCGAATGACCTACTTAAATTATAGCATAAATTACTCCAAAATGCCGTCAATGTTTACGTCATAGATGATCTGCTCTTGTACGAGACGGTAGTCTATAAGCTCCTCATCACTGAACCAGTGCCTGATCTCGTTTTCAGCCTCTTCTACCGAACCAGAAGCATGGATCAGATTCCTTACCGCTCTACCATCTTTATCTGACATTTGGTATGAATCTAGAACATAGTCTCCTCTTATTGTTCCAACATCAGTCGAGAGCGGTTCAGTGCCGCCAGTGATCTTTCTGACTATCTTTACAGCATGAGCTCCCTGCCAAACCATGGCCACAACTGGCCCACTAGTCATATATTTCTTTAGTCCTTCCAAAATCTTTGCCGTAATCTCAAGTGGGTCCTCAGAAGGAGGGGTCAAACCTTTGTCTTTGTATCCCTTGATAGTCTTTTCTCCCGTTACCCTTCTCCATTCTGGATCAAGAGTATAGTGCTTTTCGATAAAATCAGTGGTAGGCACAAGCATCTTTATACCTAAGAGTTTTAGGCCAACTCTCTCATACCGTCCTATTATTTGACCCATCAAGACCCTCTGTATACCATCTGGTTTTATCACTACCAATGTACGTTCCGATTTTGGATGATCCATATTACTTATATTTAAATTTATAAAATCATTTTTAATAAGACGGCTATTATATACGAGTGAGGACCTCGATGCCAGTTTTGGTGACCGCTACTGTATGCTCGAAGTGTGCAGAGAGTGACTTGTCGCGAGTGATATAAGTATACCCGTCACTCAAAAGCTTTATCTCTCTGCTCCCTAAGCTCAACATAGGCTCTATAGCTATGACCAGTCCGGGTACAAGTTCTGGCCCCTCGCCCCTCTCTGCCCTATTTGGTACAAAGGGAGACTCGTGCACTTTGTATCCTACACCATGCCCAGCAAGACCTTCGACTACACCTAGGTCATACTTGACTGCCACTTCCATCACTTCTGCTCCTATATCGCCTATATGTCCTCCGACTCTCATGTTTTTGATAGCTCTATCGAGCGCCTCTTTTGTGCCTCTTATAAGAGTAGAAGCTTCTTCACTGATCTTACCTACCGGCACGGTGATAGCGGCATCAGTGATCATCTTATTATAAGTAAGACCGAGATCAAGTGTTACGATATCTCCTTCGAATAATATTCTATTGTTATCACCGTTTGGTATACCGTGCACTATCTCTTCGTTTACTGACACACAAAGCGAAGCTGGATATGGTCTTTTGACACCTTGAGGCTTATAACCCAAGAAAGATGCGGTACACCCAGCTTCGTCGATCAGTTTTTCTGCATAGTCGTTGAGCTCTTCTGTCTTTACTCCCGGTTTTACTTTCTTCGCTACTTCTGCAAGAATCTTGGCATGTATTTTACCCCCCTCCCTTAGGATCGCAATATCTTCTTCTGATTTTAATCTGATCATTTTTATAACCCAAGTTTAGATACTATGTCAGCATGCACTTCTTCGATTGACCTTTCGCCATTTATACTTAGAAAAGTGTAATCTTTATTATTTTTGAAAAACTCTATCGCAGGCTTAGTGTTTTCGTGGAACCAACTAATACGTCTATCGATATCAAGCTTATTATCATCATGCCTACCACGATTTGAGAGCCTCTCCCTAGACCAATCATCAGACACTTCTATAGAAACAACTATCGGGTTCTTTCTTTGAAAGAATTTTATGGCTGAATCAAGCACTGGGGCCTCTGGAGCTCTTCTTGATACACCATCAAGAATCAGGTGCTCTTCTCCAGAAACATGCCTTACTAGATATTCGGTCCATATCCATATGGGCATAAACTCTGGCATTAAACCTCCTTCATCTAAAATATTCTTAGTTAGCTTAGAAGCAAAAGATGATTCGAGTGCAAACTCCCTAAACTTTTGTCCAGTTTCTAGGTAGCACACCTTCATATCACTTTTTTCTTTCAACTTGTCTATGAGCAGTTTGGCTTGAGTACCTTTCCCTGAACCAGATGGTCCCCAAAAAATAAAAGTCTGCGGTTGCATTATATTAGCTTCTAGTTGTTAGTTTATAGCTTTTAGTTATTAATATTCTCGAGCCGAAATCTGAGCTTCCAACTTCTTGATAAGATCTATGACCACAGCTACGACGATCAATAGACCGGTACCCCCTATAGTGACCGCGTTTATCTGAGTTATGGATTGTAGAATTATAGGCAATACAGCGATGATAGCCAAAAATAGCGCGCCTACCATAGTAAGTCTAAACAAGATACTGGATATATGATCGCTAGTATGATTTCCAGGCCTTACTCCCGGAATAAAGGCGCCGTTGCGCTGAAGATTTTTTGACAAAGTATCAGGATCGAAAGTAATAGCGGTGTAGAAATAAGTAAATATAAATACCAAGAAAAAGTATAGGACGGCGTAGACGATCTGATTTGATAAGGCCTCAAGAATAAAAGAGGATATCTTTTGGACTGTAGGATTTGCTACATTGACTAGAAACCTCACTATCATCTGAGGGAATAGGAGTATAGACAGAGCAAAAATGATCGGTATTACACCGGCCTGATTCAACCTTAGAGGAAGGTAGGTAGAGACACCACCATAAACCTTGTTACCTCTGACCTGCTTTGCATAAGTCACAGGAATAGGCCTCTCTGCTTCTGTTACTACCACTATACCCCACACCACAAACAAAGCTACAGCAGCAAAACCTAGGTAAGCTGGCAGCTGCGAAGGATCAAAACTTATGAATAGTCTTACTAGAGCATTTGGAAGAGCAGATACTATACCAGCAAAAATAATCATGGACACACCATTACCAAAACCAAACTCACTTATCAGTTCTCCAAGCCACATAAGAAGTAGAGAACCCGCTGTGACCACTATAAGATTTGAGATAGTTTCAAGAGGAGTGAAGGTTCCAATAACACCCTGACTTCGAAGAAGTGCCATGAAGCCAAATCCTTGTATCAGAGCAAGAGGGACAGAGAGGAGTCTAGAATATTGGGCAAATTTTCTTCTGCCAGCCTCTCCATTCTCCTGATACATCTCTTTAATTTTTGGAAACATAACAGTAAGAAGTTGCATGATGATAGAAGCGGTGATGTATGGTCCAACACCGAGCATGATGATAGAAAGGTTTGAAAGCCCACCACCAGAAAAGATATTCAGCAAACCAAAAAATTCATTGCTAGATAGAAATTGCTCTAGTCTTAGAGGATCGATACCTGGTATCGGTATCGAAGCTAGCAATCTAAATAGCGCTAGTATACCTAGAGTAAAGAAGACTTTGCTTCTGAGTCTACCGTCACTGAAAATTAGATTTATTTTTCTCCCTATACCCATTGTTATTTACTTAATTTACTCTATTCTACCACCAGCTTTAGTTATTTTCTCTATTGCTGATTTTGACAACTCTAGACCTTTGAAAGTTAGCTCTTTGTCCAATTCTCCAGCCGCAAGTACTTTGGCTACCTCCCCTCTATTTATCAAACCCTTTTCCATAAGAGTAGCTTTGCTAACCACCTCACCCTTAAGAAACTTCTGACTTATCGCCGACAAGTTTATCGGGTGATTATCTTGCTTGATAGATTTGAGGAAATTCTTACCACGACCCCTGAGTTTTGGTATGCGCTTTATGAAGTCACGCATTTCTGGGCGCTTCTTTCTGCCAGAACGAGCATTCTGACCCTTAGTACCTCTACCAGAAGTTTTGCCTTTAGCACCACCTCTACCTACTTGGCGAGACTTTCTGTTGCTTTTATTTCTTTTTACATTGTGTAATTGCATGAATTTAGTTGAAAGTTGAAAGTATAAAGTTAAAAGTTATTTAGATTCTTTCTTGTCCTCAATTTTTTTATCGATTTTATCTGCCTTTTTGCCCTTTAGCGATTTTAGAGCGTTGACTGTAGCACGAGCAATGTTCAACTTATTCTTTGAACGAGACAATATCTTACCGGATACCTCTTTTACTCCTGCAAGCTCAAGAACTGTTCTGACTGCACTTCCAGCCACAACACCCTTACCCGGAGCTCTAAGTAACTCGACTGTGCTAGCACCGAACTTAGATTTTATATCGTGAGGGATAGTAGAATTTTTAAGACTGATTGAAACCATATTTTTTCTTGCAGCTCTTACAGCCTTTTCTACCGCAAGAGGAGTATCACCAGACTTGCCCAAACCTACACCTACCCTACCCTTTCTGTCACCGATAGCGACACTTGTACTAAAGCTAAACCTCCTACCTCCAGAAGTAACACGAGCGACTCGCCTGACTTCCAATATCTTCTGGTCGAATTCTTGTCTTGGCTTTTCGGTTCGTCTTGAAGGACGACGTTCATTTTTTCTTCGCTTAAAGTCTCTAGGTCTCTCATCGACAACCACAGGAGATACCTGCCCACTCTCTGGCACAGAACTATCAACAAGAGCTTCGGTCTCTCCGGATTGTTCAGTATTTATTATTTCTTTTTCGTTTGTGTCTGTCATCTTTATTAAAATTTAAGGCCACCCTCTCTTGCTCCTTCGGCAAGCTCTCGAATAACACCTGTATAAACATAACCACCCCTATCAAAAACTACAGAATCAATACTCTTCGAAAGGGCCGCTTTTGCTAGTTCTTTACCAGCATTGTTTGCCCTCTCACTCAAAGTCTTGCCAGTAGCAGTCTTACTTGATGCAGAAGCGATGGTTTTCTTGCTTTCATCATCGATAATCTGTGCGTAAATGTATTTGTTTGATTTGAAAATAGACACGCGAGGCTTTTGACTTGTGCCAAAAACCTTGGCTCTGATACGCTTTCTTCTCCTGTCTCTCTTTTCTTGTTTTAGTTTTGTGTCCATACTTTTTTGCTTTCTACATTTTACTATACAGATTTCTTACCTTGCTTCCTTCTTATAACCTCACCCTCGTATCTAAAGCCTTTGCCTTTGTAAGGTTCTGGTTTCTTCATAGCTCTGATCTTTGCAGCAAAGAATCCTACCAATTCTTTGTCTATACCACTGATTGTTATGACATTCTTTTCTGCTTTGACAGACAGCCCTTCTGGTATATCGACATTTACAAGGTGAGAGAAACCGAGAGCCAAGACAAGCTTGTTGCCTTTGACTTCAGACTTAAAGCCAACACCCTCTAGGATAAGCTTCTTCTCAAAACCAGAGTTTACTCCGACAATCATGTTGTTGACATGAGAAGCGTATGTACCCCAGAGTGCTGCGTTTTGTTTGTTGTTCTCTTTAGGTACAAAAGACACATTGCCACCTTCAACATTTATAGCGATATTTGGTCTAAAACTCCTACTAAGAGTACCTTTTGCCCCCTTTACAGTAACTATACCATCCGCAACCAAGACTTCAGTCTTTTCTGGTATTGCTATTCCTTTTTTTCCCAATCTACTCATCTTTTTCTTTATGCTTTTTACTTTTAGCTTTGAACTTTATATTATTTATAGTGAGCTTAGTAGAACTACCATATGTTAAACATAGTCTCTCCTCCTAGGTTTGCTTTCCTTGCATCGCTATCAGACATAACCCCCTTGGGAGTAGATATCACAGTCATACCAAGACCATTCTTAAACTTTCTTATACTCTTTGCATTTTTATACAACCTTCTTGAAGGCTTTGATATTCTCTTTACATCTCTTATGCGAGGGCTACCGTCTTCTTCGTATTTCAATGCGACATTTAGATAACCTTGAGTATCTTTACCTTTCTTCTCTATCTCACCTACAAAACCCTTGTCTTTCAATACTTCTGCTATCTTCCATTTCAAAGCAGAAAAAGGCACCGATACACTTTGTTTTCGTGCCATACTTGCGTTCTTTATACTTGTTATGAAATTCGCTATCGGATCCATTTTGTTAATTATTTATAGTGAGCGGAGTCGAACTACCAAGAAGATTTTTTCACCCCGGGTATCCTTCCTTCGTTTGCAAGTTCTCGGAAACAGATACGACAAAGATCGAAGTCTCTCATGTATGCTTTCTTTCTGCCACACTTGAAGCAACGTCGAACCACCCTAGTGCTGAACTTGGGCTTTTTGAGTGATCTTGCTATTACACTTGTTTTTGCCATCTTTTAAAATAAAAGTTTAGCGAAAGAAGCTATATTTGCGACAACTTTACAAATAAGCACCCCTATCGGGGCTCCTATAAGCTAACAGATAAAACCCTCTGGGTCAAGAACGAGGCTTATTATAGCAAACCAATCAAAAATCCGCCCCTAAAGTGGAGAAAACAGCTTAGAGGAGAGAGTTTTGACCGAGCACCAAATTTCAAAAAGAAATTTGGTGCTCGGAAAGTCTCAACTGTCTTCCCCGCTTCATAGGCGGATTTAGTATATATTTGCATCCTACTTGAACTCGTCTTTTAGAAGACAAGATCAAGATAAGATGGCCGACGTCCGCGCTTTCGCACATACGTCGGCCAGTTTGGGCCGAAGTGGTAACCACCACCGGCCCCGATACCCCGCACCACTCGAAGGAGAAGCGCATACCGTCCCTTCCCACTCACTGATTACCCCTCTTTAGTGCCGTGATAGACATTAATCAAAATGTGGTGAAGGGTCGAGAGGGCACTCGGAAACATTCTCGATCCATCGGCTCGTTCCGCCTTGGCGATCAATTCGAACCGGTCTGCCCATGATGAACGCTCGCAAACATTGCACAGAAGAGAAGGCAACGGATCGAATAATTCTGGTCGAGAGCAACGGATCTGCCTTGCCGGTACATTGTCATCCCAGATTTTGGAAACCACCTCTCTGAGTTTATCATCTAGACCCTTCAACTTGTACAAGTTCAGTTCCGCAAGCAAAGCATGTCTGAAGACAGGCTCTGCATAGAAATGCGACCCGTTTAAAAAGAAGCCTTCATTCAACCGTGGGGCATCGTCGATCGTGTACCAACCCTCTACTCCAGAGTCCCTGCCTTCATAGGGGAAGCGGATAGGACTGATACTCATCACCCAAACCTGGCTGCCTGCGCGTCTCTCAAAGGCTTCCTCGACCGACATGTGCCAAGCTTTGGGCATTTCACCCACAGGACAAAAACTTAAGTATATTTCCATGGCGCCCCCTCGTCCATTCCATTTCTTATCTTCATCCTTGGCCCTCCTACCCAAATTACACCCACCCTTTTCAGAGTGAGCAGAACCACTGTCACCCCTCGCCGTCTCAAGTCAATGAGATAACGAGAGAAAAGAACTATTCATACCACACCATTCTTCAGTTTTGTTAAACTTCTGAATCATGTGGTCTTCCAAACATTCCACCTTTCTCCCTTCCCTTGGGGAAGGGGTTGGGGTTAGGTCGATTGCTTGGAAGAAATCCCTCGGCATACACATCGTGTAGCCTCGGGATGTTGGGCCGAAGTGGTAACCACCACCGGCCCCGATACCCCGCACCACAACTGGTGCGGGGGTTGTGCTCGCCGACGAACCACGTCGGCGAGCGGGTAGCGCCAGTAACCGCGGCAGAGTTGGTCACCGGCGCGCCGGCGTAAGGTCAGTCCTTCAGTCCTCAATCCGCGCATCCGTCACAAATGGGTATTTCCCCATTGGGTTGTTCGGAGGACTATTGCGTAGAACATCGCGCGCGAATTGGCGCAGAAGCTTAACCACCTCCTCTTGGAGTGGGAGCTCCGCCCAGTAGACGCCCGTCCCACAGTTTGCGGAGACCGTCAACCGCGGCAACGCGGTCGGACTTACCCAGAACCAGCCCCAGGTGGTGCTAATCCTGAAACCGTCCGTAACCGGCTTCCCTCCCCATTCGGGGTTTAGGTTAGTCAGTGAACCCATAACCGACGGTAATACACCTGGACTCGATAGAATCCGAAACGGAATACTCCGAAGAATGAATTCGAGAGCGGCGTTCGACGACTCCCGCGTCGCGCCAATGGCGCGGAAAACCTCGACATCATTCTCCATCACCACAACATCCTTGTCCCACGCCTCGGGACCGATTTTCCTACTCTCCGGGTGGATAGAAAATCCGCAGTGCCAGCCTGATTCAAAAGTCATAATACTCATTCTCCTTCCGGGCCTCTCGCCCACATTGCGCCCACCCCTTTCAGAATGAGCAGAACCACTGTCACCCCTCGCCGTCTCAAGTCAATGAGATAACGAGAGAAAAGAACTATCCATACCACACGAACTAGTCGTGTGGTCTTCCAAATTTTCAACTCCTACCCCTTCCCTTTATGAAGGGTTGGGGTTAGGCTTGAACGCTTGGAAGAATGTGTAATTCTGCTATAATAACAACATGGAAACAATCACAGTAAAGATCAAGAAGACAAAGGCTAAGGAGCTTGAAAGGTTAGCTCTTCGTTTTGGCTTTTCTCTTGAAACTCTTGCTTCAAAGATAATCGGGGAGGTATCAAGCGATATCACAGAAGATTCTTGGGACGCATATACTCAACCCAGCAAAATTTCTTTCAAAAAAGGTCTCTCTGACCTCAAAGCAGGTCGAGTCTTTTCGTCACTCTGAATCCATGAAAATCCTGTATACTAGCGAATTTAGGAAAAACTATTCCAAACTGCCAAGTAGTATACAAAAACTCTATAGAGAACAAGAAGAGGTATTTAGAAACAATCCTCTCGACTCTCGTCTCCACACCAAGAAACTCAAAGGCGAGCCGATCACCTACTCTTTTCGAATAACCAGAAGGTACAGAGTGCTTTTTATCTTTGTTTCAAAGACAGAAGCTCTCTTTGTCTCCATCGGTCATCGCAAAGATTCTTACCGATAAACGCAACAACCTATAGTTGCAACGTCTTCCAAACTAACGATTATCAAATCGCAAACTTGGAAGATATCCCTCAGCTTGCAAGCAAGCCTCGGGATGTTGGGCACGGTGGTAACCACCACTCGGCCCCGATACCCCGCACCACAATCGGTGCGGGGGTTGTGCTCGCCGACGTACCGTCGGCGAGCGAGTGACAGGACTTAGTCGGCGCCTGTCAGGCCTTTTCGACATGCACACTGGATTCAGTCAACTGGCCATCTTGCTCAGCCAACCGGAGATACTCCTTCTCAGCATTCTGAGTCTCCTTGCTGAGGGGTATCGTCCCCCCTTGCCCGGCGGCGCTCAAGCACTGGTGCGCCCAATTCCAAAATTCTCTTGCGCCGGGCACACCATCCTGCTTGACCGCCTCATAGGCAATGAGGCGGATACTGGGAAAGTCCCGAAACTCGAGACATCTCCCAACATACTGGCAAGCAATCTTTGTGCTGATATTCAGACGGTCTTGCCCTATCATTAGGGCAGACAATTCATCCGCTTGTTTTTTTGTGTATCCGTAGCCTTCCCAATACCCAATCATGGTCTTATCTCCTTGGGCATATCGCCCGCATTGCGCCCACCCCTTTCAGAGTGAGCAGGTTTCTGATCATCCCTCGTCGTCTCAAATCAATGAGAAGAACGAGATAAAAAAGAACTATTCATACCACACCATTCTTCAGTTTTGTTAAACTTCTGAATCATGTGGTCTTCCAAACATTCCACCTTTCTCCCTTCCCTTGGGGAAGGGGTTGGGGTTAGGTCGATTGCTTGGAAGAAAGGACCACGTAAACCAATAAGTGATCCTCTTTCGAAACAAGGACCGGTCTTGCTTCTACCCCTCGATAAACTCGGGGTAAACCAACCCTCTCCGTTCCGGTCTCGGGAGAGCCAAAGTTTTTCTTTACTATGAGAAAACTTTGGAAAACTCATGAAGATTTCAGTGGAGTACCTACAACCGTTCGAACCTTAGGCCGCGCGCTTGCGCGCGGCCTGGGACGCCGCCGCCAACCTGGCGGCGAAATCCGGGTCGCGGCG
>CAZJPJ010000001.1:0-163621 GCA_964548205.1 uncultured Candidatus Saccharibacteria bacterium | reverse complement strand
CGCCTGGGTAGTACGAGCGCAAGCTTAAAACTCAAAGGAATAGACGGGGACTTGCACAAGCGGTGGATTATGCGGTTCAATTCGATGATAAACGAAAAACCTTACCAAGGCTAGAAATCCTAACGAATCCAAGTAGAAATATTTGGAGTCCGCAAGGACGGTAGGACAGGTGTTGCATGGCCGTCGTCAGTTCGTGGTTTGAGTTGTTCCCTTAAGTGGGGTAACGAACGCAACCCTCATTGCCAGTTACAAGTGTCTGGCGAGACTATCCAGCACTTTGCGCACGAGCGCAAAGTGCAGAAGCATGAAGCTTGAATTATGAATTATGGTTTCTGTTATTCCATGATTCTTGATTCATAATTCTTAATTCTGCACTTTATTCGCTTCGCGAACAAAGTGCTGGAAGGAAGCGAGGATGACGCCAGGTCAGCATGACCCTTGACGCCTTGGGCTACACGCATAATACAATCGCCGGTACAACAGGTCGCGACGCCGCAAGGCTGAGCCAATCCTTAGAAAGCCGGCGCCAGTTCGGATTGGGGGCTGAAACTCGACCCCATGAAGTTGGAATCGCTAGTAATCGCGGGTCAGCTATACCGCGGTGAATACGTTCTCAAGTCTTGTACTCACCGCCCGTCAACTCAAGGGAGATGGGAGTACCCAAAGCATCTCATTAGAGGTACTAAGGTAAACTCATTGACAGGGAGTAAGTCGTAACAAGGCACGGCTAGCGGAAGCTGGTCGTGGAATATTTCAAAATCAATACTCGTGTTAGTCACTGCGACTGCCATGATGATTGAGTCGATATCGTGCGTCTCTATAGAGCGTATGATTGATTGCTGAATCACTAAATCAGTTGACTGCCAAGAAAGAATGGCAAAGCGAGCACCTCATTTCGCATAAAAGTGAGGCACTGCCCTTCGGGGTAGCGAACGGAACAAAACAAAGAATGCCTGAAAACAAAGCCCCCTTAGGGGGCTTTGTTGCGTTTATCAGATTTTAGTTATATATATAAGCACGGGAGGCACCATGATCTCATGGCTACGAAATGAATGGCCACTACCCCTAACGGCAGTGATCTTGATTGGGATAGTGGTTTTAATCCTCTGTCGGTAATTTTGCCCCGGCGTGTTGCCACACCGCCGGGGCTTTACCTTTTATTTATAGCCATATTTTTATATCCCCAGCCACCCTATTGCGCAATATTCTGTTTTGTGATATAATTTTAAGTGGAGGCCTACAGTGCTTAAAAAGCTATGGATTCTATCGGTTTCTGCCTTTTTGTGTTTTGTTTTACTTACGGCCACAGAGGCCGGAATGACAATGCACGAAAAAAGGCAGGGTCTGATTCCGTGGTCGGAACCAGACTTCAACGAACAATTTTTAGCCTGGACGATTCTGTCCGGGTTTGCCATGGTTGGTTTCTTCACTCTGTACGCCACGATTGGCAACGGGTGGAAAGAGCTTAACAAGCCCCGGGACAAAAAACTGGGGCAGCAGGAAGAAAGGGGGAAGGTGCAGGGACATTTCTCTCGTCTCTGACCCTGCACCCCGAACCACCCCCGTCGCTCGCAAGCGGCGGGGTTTCGCTTTTTTATACTTTCCATACATTGCTATTTCTGGTATATTTTGCTGGTCTAGGTTTATGTATTTTTAGCCCCTCGATACACTCGGGGCGCTGAAATTGTATAGTCACTTCGT
This sequence comes from uncultured Candidatus Saccharibacteria bacterium, assembly GCA_964548205.1. Taxonomy (GTDB): domain Bacteria; phylum Patescibacteriota; class Minisyncoccia; order Phycocordibacterales; family WO2-35-19; genus CAZJPJ01. The sequence goes on along the minus strand of CAZJPJ010000001.1, from coordinate 161,920 downwards.
TCGTTAAAATTTCGCGCGCGTATAGCTCAGTTGGTAGAGCATTCGACTGATACTCGAAAGGTCCTAGGTTCAAATCCTAGTGCGCGCACACTGAGTATAATTGTAGTCCTAGGTTCCCTGCCCGCAATGCTACGCAAAGCGTTGCAGGCGGGAAATCCTAGTGCGCGCACAAAGTATTTGACTTTCAGCCAAAAACTGCTAGACTTTTACCCATGCTTAAAATAAGAATGCAAAGAGTAGGTAGGAAGCACGAGCCAGTCTTTCGGCTTGTTTTGACTGAGTCAAAAAACGGCCCAAAGAGTGGTAAGTTCCTCGAGATCCTCGGGTCTTATGATTCTAGAAGAGGTGAGAAGGCTGAAGTCAATTCTGAGAGAGTGAGTTATTGGCTCTCCAAGGGAGTACAGGTGTCTGACACTGCTCACAACGTACTTCTGCAAAAAGGTGTAGTAAAGGGAGAGAAGCGCAATGTATTGCCAAAGGGTGTGATAGAGCAAGCCAAGCAAAAAGGTAAAGAGGAAGTAAAAGAAGCAGTAATAGAAACCAAAGCTCCAGAACCAGAAACAACTCCGACACAAACTCAGGTAGAGCCGGAATCGCAGCCAGAAGAGGTCGCGGAAGAAAAAGTTGAAAAGGTTGAGGAACAAGCAGTAGAAGAAACAGCTTCACAATAAAAAAGACTTCATATATAATTATTACCGTAAGATTAGTTATTAGTTAAAAGTAAGAATATGGAAAGAGATCAGGCATTTCTAGACAGCGTTATCAAAGCACTCGTAGATCACCCAGAATCTGTAAAAATAGGCCGAACAGTAGATGAGATGGGGGTACTCCTAACTCTCGACGTTCATCCGGACGATATGGGTAAGATCATAGGCCGAAGCGGCAACACTGCCAAGGCTATAAGAATATTGCTTCGAGTTGTAGGTATGAAGAACAACGCTCGAGTAAACCTCAAAATCAACGAACCAGAAGGTGGCAGGAAGAGCATGCCAAGCGCTTCAGTACAGTCAGTAGATGAAGTGATGGAAGACCTCAAACTGTAGTATGAATTAAGTATTAGGTATTATGCAAACAAAACCATGTCACTCGACATGGTTTTGTTTTTGTTGTATTGTTTGTAAATGACTTTTCATGTAGTTACATTATTTGAAGAAAGCTTTGATTCATACATTAGCTCGTCCGTACTCGGACGAGCTCTTAGTGGTACTCTGCCAAAAAAAAAGAAGGGGGAGAAGGCGAAGAAGGCAGATATCAAAATCAAGTTTTATAATCCGAGAGATTTTGTGTCAGACAAAAATAGGCGGATCGATCAAAGGCCGTATGGTGGTGGCCCTGGCATGGTCATCGAAGCTATGCCGGTAGTGAAGGCGGTAGAGAAAATAATCAAGAGGATAACCCCACCCCCAACCCCCTCCCCCAAGGGGAGGGGGCAAAGGGGGAGGGGAAATGTACTAATTATTTTCACCTGTCCAAGCGGTAAGCAGTTTGATACAACTCTGGCAAAAAAATCTGCCCAAAAATATAGTGACATAATAATAGTGTGTGGTAGATACGAGGGGATAGATGAAAGAGCCAAAAAAATAATCAGAAATCTTGCTAAAAGCTACAAGCTAAAAGCTAAAAACTTAGACCTTGTAGAATTGTCGGTGGGGCCTTATGTCCTCACTGGTGGGGAATTGCCAGCGATGATCATGATCGACAGTATCGCTCGGCAAATCGAAGGAGTCTTGGGCAACTTTGATTCTAGGGAAGAAGAACGGGTATCTTCGAGCGAAGTATATACTCGGCCAGAGGTGATAGAGTATCCGAAAAATGGTGGATCAAAAAAATACCGTGTCCCAAAAGTTTTACTATCTGGAGATCATAAGAAAATAGAGGAGTGGAAAGTGAGAAGAAAAATTATATGAGTAACCGCACCACTCAACTTCGTGGTGCGGTATCTTCTCAGATGACGATCACGTTATGATGCGGGAAATGTGAGCTTTGGTGTGCGGCAACACTTGAACCCACCCTTCCATATTTAGAGCTACGGACTCAAGAACACTTCGCAAACTAGCGTCTGGATGTCGGACTGCAGCTTTGTCGTAGAGAAAACGTACCTGCTCAGCCAACACCTCCCGGCTAAACATATGTGGCGCTCGCCCAAACAAGGCCAACCCAATGAGTGCTGAATCACCAGCACATTGCAGCAAAACCGGGTCAACACTGTTGGCATTGCACAGGATCGCCGCCAAAGGAGTCGGCGACAGAACATGTAAATAGCTTGGTTCAGTAAACGACAAGAATTTTGCAGTTGCACCCGAACCAAGAGTTGTAGCAATGTAGGGAACATCTTCATCAAGACGGTACATCTTAGCAATTGGAGCAACATCCGGATCGGTCAAAGTCGCTCTGACAATATCCGAAAAAAAAGTTGCAACTATGTCTGCTGAGTTAACTGTCATCTCTTACGACCTCCGGTAATCATGCTATTAAAAACTGGGATATTAAGCAACCTGTTGCAACAACAGGGCTTTTGTGTCATAGTTGCCGCGGAGGCTATCTCAATGATGAAGAAGGCTTTGGTCTTCGTTTTTTTGATTTTTTTGTTGATGATCTGCGTGGGGTGCTGGAAGCGCCCAATACTCATCATCAACCAACCACCTCGGCTAGTGAGCCCCACAGCTGAGGAAATATTGAAAGATAAGGCTGAGGCGTTCTTGAACCAATGCAAGGCCAACAAGGAACGGTTCGGCTGTCAAGTGGTTGACCCGTCCATCAAATACACGTGCTTCTTGGTCTACAGACCACGAGAAGATACGCGACTGGCACTCGTCATCGTCTCCGAGAACGGACCGGCCATTCTTCCGGACACTGAAGCGTTCGAGATCACCTTTCAGTGGACATGGCACGGGTGGGTAGTGAAAGAGGTCCGCAAAAGACCCAAAATGCCATCTCCGATCAAGATCTTGCCGGACGCCCCCTCGCGGGCGTCCGGTTTTTCGTATCAAAATTAGACGACATTTCAGGCCTTGCGTAAATTGTTGTTTTGTGATATAATATGGAGTAGGAGGCAACTTGAAACACGTCGCACTTTTCGTTTTTTTACTGGTTTTTGTCGGAAAAACCAGCGCAGAGACGTTCGTCTTCGGAGAGTCGTATCGGACCATCAAGTCCAAGAAATCTTTCCAGACCAATGTGCTCTGGGCCCAGCAAAGTCTGGGCAAACGTCTAGGGGTTTTCGGATGGGGCCAAGTCGGCAAGACGTACCAACAGACCTACGGAGGTCTCTACGTCAAGCCGGTGAGCTGGTTCCAAGTCGGCGCCGCCACCGGCCAAGAAGAGAGGAGTAAGACTCCTCGTCTTGGGAGTTTCGTTTTTGCCAACAAGAGCAAGTACTTCTTGTTTGGCATTTATGAGAACTTCGGCGCCACGGGGTACTGGTATCTGGTATTTACCGACTACAGCGTCAGCAAGCGCTGGTCGGTCGGTAGCCATAGCCAAGCCTTCGTCGGCCATGGGGCGCGCGCCGAGCTCCGGCTCGGCAAAATCGGCCCCATCGTTCCTTCCATCCGGCCGGCAATTCTGTGGTCGCGCGAAAGCGGAGCGCGGCCGAACGTCATTCTGGGTCTACGGTTTACTTACTTCAAGGAGTAGGGTTATGCAGACCCCACAACCCCTCGCGTAGCTTACATGCTCCGCGAGGGTTTTTGTTTTCCACTTTTTTGACAAACAGAGTCTGTGTGGCTGGTATAATTAACCTATGGAAAATTTTTCGATCAATCCAAGAGAAGGACAAGGGAAGTTATTGAGGAGTGAGAGGATGGCAAATGCAGAGCAATATGTTGTAAACGCTTTTAATGAAGCGGCTAGCGGTGCAGAAGTTCTGAGTGTAGTAAATCCTAGCGAACGTATCTAAAATCTTCATTTGAGCTTCTGATGCCAAACCCTATCAACAACCCTCTCGACTATATGCTTGGTCAGGCTCAACTCGAGACTGATATAGCGCAAAGCATAGTAGAAAAAATAAGAGAGGGGAGTGGTGCTAATAAATATTATGAAGAAAAACTTGCTCTCAAGATGCTCGACTTTTTCAAACAAGAAGAGAAGGTTATCACCCTCTTTGTAGAAGCTAAGCAGAGTTACCCAATACTGGCAGAACTGATGGAGAATAAGAGGCCTTATCTGAAAGACTTGTTAGAAGAAGCAAAGAGATTGCATGAAGAATCATTGAAGAGTAGCCAGTAATTTTTTTGATGAATCATGAAATATGAATCAAGAATTATGCATAATACTTAATACATAATACTTAATACAATTTCACTGGTTCTTGATAAATGTATGAATATAACAAACGACATAATCGAACGACACCTAAACAATCTGCGAGCACTGCAAGCTGACAGTGGGCTTTTTATGGCTTCAAGACAAAATGTAGGCACTGGCTACAACAAAGCCTGGCTTCGCGACAACTTTTATACATGCATGGCTTTCGAGGAGATCGAGGATTGGGATAGGGTAAAAAAAGTCTGGAAGGCTATTTTGGGTATCTTTATCAAACACAAAGACAAGATAAACTGGGCAGTCGAGAACAAGCCATACGCTACCTACCAATACATCCACGCTCGCTATAACCCAGAAACATTTGAAGAATTTTGGGAAGAGTGGGGCAACAAGCAAAACGACTGCGTCGGAGAAATACTTTTTAAAGTGGGGGAACTAGAAGAAAAAGGGGTGAAGATAGCAGAAAGCGAAGAAGAAAAAGCTATATTGCAGACTCTTGTAGATTATCTCTCATCGATACAGTATTGGCACGATCCAGACAATGGTATCTGGGAAGAATACGAAGAAGTGCACGCCTCTTCCATCGGTGCTTGCTTAGCTGGGCTCAAGAAGATGAGCAAACTACACTTTGTAAATGTACCGTTAGACCTTATAGAGAAAGGGGAAGAAGCGCTAAAAAAACTTTTACCAAGAGAGTCCGTAAGTAAATTTTCTGACCTCGCCCTCCTTTCACTTATTTATCCATTTGATGTAGTACCAGAAAATATCGCCAGAGATATAGTCCGCAAAGTAGAGTACCACCTCGAGCGCGATAGAGGAGTGATACGTTACAAAAACGATAGGTATTACAACAAAAACGAAGATGGTTATAGCGAAGAGGCCGAGTGGTGCTTTGGTTTCCCATGGCTTTCGATAATTTATGACAAGTGGGGCAAGGACCAAGAAAAATTTGGCGATATCACCGACGCCGATGACCGCAAGCGGGCCAACGAATACCTCGAAAAATCTTTCTCTATTATCAAAAACGATCAGGTGCCAGAGCTGTACTTCTCCGACTCACCTGAGCCCAACGACAACATACCCCTCGCTTGGTCCGAAAGTCTCTTCATCGTGGCCCTCCTAAGAGCTGGAAAGTAGCCCTATTTCTTATCCCCAGCAGGGTATTGACTTGCTTGACAGGTTTTGAAAGCTGGATTATACTGACTTCTAACATTGATTGATTGAGTTGTGGCTTGTCAATGGCAAGGCTGTGAATACCGAAAACAGCCATAAATTACAAGCGTTTTTTATAACATCGGTTTTGACACATTTTAATAATAGTTAAAGCAAGAGCGGTGCCAAAGCACTCTAGTGTATAGAGGTGCGTTTTTGCTTTATGTCTAAATAAAAATTATCAAAATATGAAAGTAGCAACGCAGAAAAAGTATTTCAGTAAGTACAAGAAGCCCATAGTCGAGGTACCAAATCTGGTAAAGGACCAGCTCGATTCGTTCGAGTGGCTAGTCAAAAAAGGCATAGCTGAAGTGTTCGACGAATTCAAGGCGATAAACGATTTTTCTGGCAAAAAATTTAGATTCGAGTTTCTTGGTTTCGAACTAGAAAAGCCAAGATATGACGAATATTATGCTAAAGAGAAAAAGATATCTTTCGAAGCCCCCCTCAAAGCAAGAGTAAAACTTGTGAACAAGACAACTGGTTCAGAAAAAGAACAGGAAATCTTTCTGACCGATTTCCCTATCATGACTCCTCATGGGACATTTGTCATAAGCGGTGTAGAAAGGGTAATCGTACCTCAACTTGCACGGTCATTCGGTGTATTTTTCTCAAAGGTTGAGATGAAGGGTAAAAATCTTTTTGGTGCAAAAATAATACCATCGAGAGGCGCGTGGATCGAGATGGAGACAGACTACGACAAGGTCATATATGTAAGGATAGACAGAAAGAGAAAACTGACTGCAACTACTCTCATCAGGGCATTCTTGTCGATAGAAAAAAATGGAGCAGAAGTGACTGATACAGACATACTTGATCTATTTAAAGACTATCCTCAAGCTACAGAATACATAAAAAGCACTTTGGCCAAGGATCACGCCAAGACAAGCGGTGAAGCTTTTGTAGAAGTATACAGAAGACTGCGAGATGGCGACTTAGCTACACCAGAAAACGCTCGCGAATTTTTCAGAAGCCTCTTTGACGAAGAAAGATACGATCTTCAAAAAGTCGGTCGCTTCAGATTTAACTCAAGATTTAACTTACCAACAACAGGCAAGGATTCTGAACGCAAAACTCTAAGCACAAACGATCTTGTATTGGTCACCTCTCATATAATCACACTAAACGAAACTCCAGGCGCTATGGAAGATGATATAGATCACCTAGGTAGTAGAAGAGTGCGGTATGTAGGTGAGATGCTTCAGCAGAAATTTAGAATGGGTATGGCTCAGATAAAGCGCAACATGCAAAACCGTATGTCGACAGTGGACACAGACCTTACTCTACCTGTAAACCTGATTGCTCCTAAACCTCTCCAAGCCAGAATAAAAGAATTCTTCACAACAAACCAACTTTCACAGTTTATGGGTCAAGAAAATGCTCTTTCTGAAATAGAGCACCTAAGGCTACTTTCGGCACTCGGACCAGGTGGTCTAAATAGATCAAGAGCTGGCTTTGAAGTACGCGACGTACACCCTAGTCACTACGGGAGACTCTGTCCTATACACACACCAGAAGGACCAAACATCGGTCTTGTACTTCACCTTTCTATGTATGCCCGGATCAATGAATTCGGAATGATAGAAACCCCTTATGCAAAAGTAAAAAATGGGGTAGTCACAGACGAAATAGTATACATGAACGCCCTAGAAGAAGAGCAATACACTATCGCCCATGCTGCCACACCCTATGACCAAAGTGGCAAAATATCAAAAGAGCTTGTAGAAAGCAGAAAAGCTGGTAGACCTGAGATTGTATCTAAAGAAAAAATAGAATATATGGATGTGGTTACAAACCAAGCATTTTCTATCGCTACATCTATGATCCCATTCCTAGATCACAACGATGCAAACAGAGCGCTCATGGGTAGCAACATGCAAAAGCAAGCTACACCATGTGTTGATCCGGAAGCGCCACTTGTAGCAACTGGAGTAGAAGAACCAGCTATGAGAGATACAGGAAGACTGATTATAGCGGAGCACGAGGGGACAGTCTCTCACGTAGATGGTAAAAAGATAATAATAAAATCAGGCTCAAAAGAAACTGAATACAAAATCGTAAATTTCTCAAAGACCAACTCTGCAACATGCCTACACCAGCGCCCAATAGTAAACCTAGGCGACAAAGTAAAGAGGGGTGACGTACTCGCAGACACTCTTACTAGTGTCAACGGGGAAATGGCGATCGGACAAAACATTCTTGTAGGATTCCTTTCATGGTCTGGATCAAACTACGAAGACGCTATCATCATCTCAGAAAGACTGATCAAAGAAAGCAAGTTTACAAGCGTCCACATAGAAGAAGTAGTGGTGAACGTTCGAGATACGAAGCTAGGACCAGAAGTCACTACTTGCGACATACCTAACGTAGGAGAAAGCAAACTCAGAAATCTTGCAGAGGACGGCATAATAAGAATCGGTGCTGAGGTGAGACCGGGAGATATACTGGTAGGGAAAATAACACCGAAAGGAGAGACCCAGCTTACTCCAGAAGAACGCCTGTTGAGAAGCCTTTTCGGCGAAAAAGCTCGCGATGTGAAAGATACATCCAAGAAAGTAGAAGGTGGCAAGAGAGGAAGAGTCATAAACGTACAAGTTTTCTCAAGAGAAAAAGGTGACAAACTAGAATCAGGGATCATAAAGAGGATCCATATCGAGATAGCCCAACTCCGAAACATATCGGTAGGTGACAAGCTTGCTGGTAGACATGGAAACAAGGGTGTTATTTCAAAAATATTGCCGATTGAAGATATGCCATTTAGAGAAGATGGTACCCCAATAGATATGATACTTACACCACTTGGAGTACCTAGCCGTATGAACTTGGGACAAATTCTTGAGTTGCACCTTGGTCTTGCAGCAAAGACTCTTGGATACCAAGCGATAGTTCCACCTTTTGCAGGAGCTACAGTGGACGAAATAAGAGCAGAACTAAAGAGCGCAAACCTAAGCGAAGATGGCAAGATACAGCTCTACGACGGAAGAACCGGAGAAACCTTTAAACAAAAAACTTCAGTGGGTTACATGTATATCTTGAAACTAGACCATATGGTAGAAGACAAGATACACATGAGGAGCGTTGGACCATACTCACTTATCACCCAACAGCCACTTGGAGGTAAAGCTCAAAACGGAGGTCAAAGATTTGGAGAAATGGAGGTCTGGGCATTACTTGGTCATGGAGCAGCATATACTTTGCGAGAAATACTGACCATAAAGTCTGACGACATTGTCGGTAGAAGTGCCGCTTTCGATGCCATCGTAAAGGGTGAAAAGATAAGGAGTGAAAATATCCCAGCAGCTTTCAATGTAACCTTGAACAACCTAAGAGGTCTTGGCTTGGATATAAAATTATTAAGATCTGAAGAGATGGAGAGTCAAATGGCAGACGATAATATAAATCAAGAATAAAATGAACAATAAAATTCAAAACCCAAACGATTTTGATCTGATGCAACTCTCTCTTGCTTCTCCCGAGACTATCAAGGAGTGGTCTTTTGGAGAGATCACGAAACCAGAAACCATAAACTACCGTACACAAAGGTCAGAAAGACACGGTCTTTTCGATGAAAAGATATTCGGACCAGACAAAGATTATGAATGTTATTGTGGAAAATACAAAGGCATAAGGTATAAAGGCATTGTCTGTGAAAAGTGTGGTGTTGAAATCACAAGATCCATAGTTAGAAGAGAGCGCATGGGCCATATAGAACTTGCAGCTCCAGTGGCTCACATATGGTTCTTAAAGAGCATGCCTTCGAGGATCGCATTACTGCTAGATTCGACTACGAGTGACGTTGAGAAGGTGGTCTACTTTGCAGGCTACATCATCACCAAGGTATCTGACGAAGAAAAAGCTTCTTTGCTTCGAGATCTAGATACAGAATTTAAATCTAAGATCAAACAAATCACAGACGAAAAAGGCAAAGACGAACTTAAAGAAAAACTTCTTGCTACAAAAAGAGAAATAGAGGGCATTTCTCTTGGGAAGATAATAGACGAAGTAGAATATCATGCATATTCAAAAAAGTACGGAAGTCTATTTGAGGCAGAAATAGGAGCTGAAGCAGTGTTCGATATGTTTAGAAGAATAGACCTAAACAAGCTTGAGGAATCACTAAAGAAAGACCTAGAGAATTCAAAGTCTCTTGAAGCTCAGAAGATAACCAAGAGGCTATCTTTGGTACAGGCAATGATAAGATCGAACACAAGACCAGAATGGATGTTCTTGACTAGAATACCGGTGATACCTCCAGCCATGCGACCTATGGTGCCTCTTGATGGTGGTAGGTACGCTACAAGCGATGTAAACGACCTTTACAGAAGAGTGATAAACAGAAATAACCGCTTGAAAAAACTAAAGGAGATCAATGCTCCGGATGTGATATTGAGAAATGAAAAAAGAATTCTACAAGAAGCAGTAGATGCACTTCTTGATAATTCGATGCGCACAAACAAAGACCAAAACCTTGCTCAAACTGCAAAAGCTAGAGAGCTAAAGAGTCTTTCAGACAACTTGAAAGGGAAGCGAGGTCTTTTCAGGCAAAACCTTCTTGGTAAACGTGTAGACTACTCTGGAAGATCTGTTATCGTGGTTGGTCCAGAACTAAACCTAGACCAATGCGGTTTGCCTAAAAAAATGGCGCTAGAATTGTTTAGACCGTTCGTTATCTCTGAAATATTGAGAAGCGAGCTTGCATACAACGTAAGAGGGGCGGGAAGATTGATAGACGAAGAAATACCAGAAGTTTGGGCTATCCTTGAAGACGTTATAAAGAATAAATACGTATTACTAAACAGAGCTCCTACTCTACACAGACTTGGTATACAAGCCTTTAAGCCAATACTTATAGAAGGTAATGCTATACAAGTACACCCTCTTGTATGTAACGCATTCAACGCAGACTTCGACGGTGACCAGATGGCCGTACATGTACCGCTTTCAGACGAAGCTCAGAAAGAAGCCCAGATGATAATGGCTTCGGATAAAAATATTCTTAAACCAGGAAGTGGAGACCCGACTATCTCTAACAAGCCGCTAGACATCATCCTTGGTTGTTTCTGGATGACCAAAGATGTAAACGGAGAGATGGGTGAAGGTATGATGTTTGAAAGTCCAAATGCTGCTATCAACGCAGTAGACTATGGATTAGTTGGTTATAGAGCAAAGGTAAAGGTCCTTGGAACAGACACACCAAAATACAAAGAATTCGATGGTAAAGTTTTTGAAACTACAGTAGGAAGACTTTTGTTCAATGCTGTCATGCCGAAGGATTATCCATTTATTAATGCAGAGATTGACAGTAAAAAAATAAAAAGCCTGATCGATGATTTGGTACAACACTACGGTATAGATTCTATCCCACCGATAATGGACAGAATAAAGAACTTCGGCTTCAAATACGCTACCGTCTCTGGTGTTACTTGGGGTATCGATGACATCCTAGTACCAAACGAGAAATACGACATAATAGATGAAGCCAAGAAAAAAGTGGCTCAGATAGAAGATGAATACAACAGCGGACTTCTGGCTTACAACGAGAAAAGAATAAAGAACATAGAAGTTTGGACAGCCACAAAAGAGAAAATAGAATCTATGGTGAAAGACGGCCTCGATAAGTCTGGTCCAGTCTATGACTTGGTAAAATCTGGAGCAAGAGGTTCTATGGGTCAACTGACACAAATGGCAGGAATGAAAGGGTTGATCGTAAATACAGCTGGCGAGACAATCGACTTCCCAGTAATTTCTTCAAACAAAGAGGGCCTAAACCCTGTTGAATACTTCATTACCACCCACGGTGCAAGAAAGGGTCTTACAGACACTGCACTAAACACAGCAAAAGCTGGTTACCTGACAAGAAAATTGTTCGATGTTGCTCAAGATATAGTGATAAACGAAGATGACTGCGGCACAAAAGAAGGGGTGCTAATATCAACAACAAGCTCTTCTGGTATAGAAGTATCTCTATCCAAAGTGGCCAAAGGTAGATTTTTGTCAGAAGACGTCGTAGACAGTAATGGCACTGAGATATTTAAGAGAAATCATTATCTGACGCGCGATGACGTAAAGGTACTAGAAGAAAAAGGTGTGAAGCAACTTATGGTTAGATCTCCTCTCACATGCAAAGCTCTAGAGGGTATCTGTATAAAGTGTTATGGTTCTGACCTAGGTAAAAACAGGATCGTGGATCTTGGAGAAGCGGTCGGTACAGTAGCAGCCCAAGCTATCGGTGAACCGGGAACTCAACTTACCATGAGAACATTCCATGCTGGAGGTGCAGCTTCTGTAGGTGGCGACATTACTCGCGGTCTACCTCGTGTAGAAGAAATATTTGAAAACAGAAAACCAAAAAACCCTGGTGTTATTGCTCATGTAGATGGGACAATCACTGAAATCAGAAATGACGGCAAAGAGAAAGTGATAATAGTACTACCTGATGAGAAGGAGAAGACAAAGAGTAAGTCAAATACTGAATATCCTGTAAACCACTATCGTATGATACTTGTAAAAGTGGGCGATAGTGTCAAGAAGGGTGATGTCATGACAGACGGATCGCTCGATATTGAGGAGTTGTTCAAGTACGCAGGTAAAGAAAAGACCCAAAACTATATCATTCAGGAAATTACCAAAATATATGAAATGCAGGGGGAGCCAGTCTCTAGAAAGCACATCGAGGTTATCATCCGCCAAATGTTCTCGAGAAGAAAAGTGAAAGATGTAGGAGGAACCACTCTATCAAGAGGCGACTTGGTGGCAAAGTCTATAGTAGTAAGAGCGAATGATGAAGCAAAAAGGCAAGGCGGAGAAGAGGCAAAGACCGAGCCAGTAGTACTCGGCATTACTGAAGTTTCTCTATCGAGACACAGTTTCCTTTCTGCTGCTTCATTCCAACACACCACACGAGTGTTGATACAAAACGCACTAAGAGGAACAGAAGATAAACTAAAAGGTCTGAAAGAGAATGTCATAATAGGTAGAGTTATCCCTGCAGGTAGCGGTTTCCCAGGAAGCGAGAAGCACAAGATGATAAAAGACCTTCAAGAATCCTTCATGAATAATGAGGAATCATACGGAACAAATTAAGGACAAGATTGATATCGTAGAGCTTATTGGTTCGTACATAAAATTGGAGAAAGCTGGTATCAATTATAAAGCTAGGTGCCCATTTCACAACGAAAAGACACCCTCGTTTTATGTATCTGCCTCACGTCAAAACTTTTATTGTTTTGGGTGTGGAGAGAAAGGGGACATATTCACGTTCGTAGAAAAGTTTGAAGGACTTGATTTTCTTTCAGCACTAAAAAAGTTGGGAGACAAATGTGGAGTAGAGATAGGAGAGTCTGGGAGCTATACAGACAAAAAACCTCTGGATGATATATACGCAGTAATGAAGGAAGCTGCCAGTTTCTTTGCAGAAAGTTTGAAAACAGCTGAGAAGGTAAAAAATTATCTCGAAAACAGAGGAGTAACACCTGAGACCATAGCAAAATGGGAAATAGGGTACGCACGAGATGGTTGGAGAAATCTTTATGATCACCTGACAGTTAAAGGTTTCAGCCCACTTCTAATGAGACGAGCTGGGCTGTTAAAAGAAACTAGTGGTAAGCAATACGATACATTTAGAGACAGGATAATATTCCCAATAAAAGATACTGATGGCAGGGTAGTAGCTTTTTCTGGTAGGCAATTTGGAGAAAACGACAAAGCCCCCAAATACTTAAATTCTCCGGAGACAGAGGTTTTCAAAAAATCTAAAACACTTTATGGATGGGACATAGCCAGAAACGCTATAAGGAAGCTAGATTATGCAGTGCTAGTCGAAGGTCAATTCGACTTGGTACTAGCACATCAAATCGGGACCCCAAACACTGTAGCATCTTCTGGTACTGCACTTACACTGGAACACTTGAAGCTTATAAAAAGGCTGACGGACCGTATCATACTCTCTTATGACGGCGATAAAGCAGGAGAGGTAGCCGCACTTAGGGCAACTGAACTTGCTCTGTCTATAGGCATGGAAGTAAAGATAGCATCGATAAATGACGGTGACGACCCGGCTTCTCTTATAAAAAATGATGCGGAATCATGGAAAGAATCTCTTAGGAAAGCTCAACATGTCATAGATTATATGCTAGGAAAAGCGATAACAAACTATAGTGGTATGAATCTTATCAAAGAAGTAGAGAAAAATATCTTGCCGTACTTGTTGTGGATAGAAAGTGATATAGAAAGAGCTCACTTTATAAAAAGGATCGCCGATAAAATACACATAAAAGAAGAAGCTATAAGTAACGATCTGAGAAAAATCGACAAACAAGGTAACTATGACGAGTCAAAAAAAGAATCACTCACGGTCAAAAAAGATGCTATACTTTCAGGCATTATATATAGTGAGGGCGAAGAATCTCCAACACAAGAAAAATTGACTTTGATTCTTGGAAAAGAAGCCGTAGATTTACTTAAAAATAATTACGAGCCAGACAGGGAAAAGCTAATGTTTGAAGCTGAAGAATACGCCATAAACAGTAAACAAACGACGGGTGAATTGGCGGAAGAATTATTGCGACGTATTGAGTTGGAACACCTAAGAACACAACTGAGTGAAGCTACCTCCAAGATGGACAGAGGTAAGAGTGAAGAAAAAATTATCGAAAACATTTATACAAGAATCAAAGAATTACAAGCTTCTAAGACCAATAAATAAAATGCCAAAAACAAAGAAAGCACAAAGGAATACAGGCGCGTCAAATGCAAAGAAAGCAACGATATCTAAAATAAAGAAACTGAAGCAAGTAAAAAAATCCAGATTGGAGAAGAGTAAACCTAAGAAAGTGACAAAAAAGAAATTGGTTGCTACAAAATCTAAACCTGCAAACAAAACAAGTATTAAGAAAGCAAATGAATGGGTAGACAAAAAAGATGCACTCCTGGCTAAAGGCAAAGAGAGGGGTTTTATTACATATGATGAAATCCTAAAAGAATTCCCGACTATAGAAGATGATGTAATGATGCTTGAAAGCTTGTACGACGAATGTGCTTCTGCTGGCATAGAAATCCTTGAAGGAGGAAATCTGCTTGGGGAAATATCCGACGTTAAGGGTAAAAATGATTTTAAAGATGACGTCCAGTACGACTCTATACAAATATATCTAAAAGAAATAGGCCAACACTCCCTCATCTCTGGTGCACAAGAAAAAGAATTGGCCAAAAGAATACTGAATGGTGACGAAGAAGCTCGAAATGTACTTGCCAAAGCAAACTTGCGTCTAGTGGTATCGATAGCCAAGAAATACGTCGGTCGAAGCTCTGATCTTACGCTGCTTGATCTGATACAAGAAGGAAATATAGGTTTATATAAAGCTGTAGAAAAATTCGATTATACAAAGGGTTATAAGTTCTCGACCTATGCCACTTGGTGGATAAGACAGGCTATCACCAGAGCATTGGCCGACCAATCGAGAACTATACGTGTGCCCGTGCACATGGTGGAGACTATAGCAAAATACAAACAAGTAGTGAGGAGACTCTCACAAGACCTAGGTCGCGACCCACTACCGGAGGAAATAGCTCTAGAGATGGGTATCGAGCCAGAGAAGATATATATGATAGAAAAGATCGACCAAGGGACAGTATCTCTTGAAACTCCGATCGGTGAAGACTCGGAAGATAGCCGCTCAACCCTCGGTGACTTTTTGGCAGATGAGAAGATGCTTTCACCAGAACAAGAATCAAACCGCCGTATCATACGAGATCAGCTTATGGAAATACTCAATGAGCTTCCTGAAAAAGAGAGAAGAATCATAGAGATGCGTAATGGGCTACTAGACGGTGTCTACCACACCCTCGAAGACGTGGGCAAAGAGTTCGGAGTGACCCGCGAACGCATCCGCCAGATCGAAGCCAAAGCTCTCGAAAAAATGCGCTCCCACGAAAAAGCCCAACGCCTCCAGCATTTTCTGTAATCATCTAAAACAGCTTTGGTATTATTTCTGAAATCACACTTTGTTTTTCTGAAATTATATTTTCTTGACAGTCGGTATTTCTAACTAGTTTCGTGATACTTGTTATACTTATTCTGTACCCATTATTTTGCTACGATCGTAGTGAAATAATGTATAATAATTATGATATGAGATGGCAAGAGGATGATAGAGAGATCATAAGAACAAAGTAAAACCATGAAAAAAGATGGGGTTGAGAGGAGAAGCAAGAAAGCAAACATCAAGTCCTTGATACTTGAAGTAGCCAGCATTGCTGGACTGATAGGAGTAGCCGCAGTCGCTCCGGGTGTAATTATAGCAATGAAAAGACTTGGTCTTACTCCACACTTTAGACAACTTGAATCTATAGAAGCATCTAAGAAGAAACTTATAAGAGATGGTCATCTGCGTCTCAAAAATGACAACCTTGAACTGACTAAGAAGGGTAGGGCATACATGCTTCGACATGCTTTTTACGCATCCAAAAAATCATCTAAAAAGTGGGATAAGAAGTGGAGAGTGCTAATATTTGACATACCAGAAAAGCATCGCTTCGCTAGAGACCAAATCAGAATCTCACTTCTAAATATCGGGTTTGTACGTCTTCAAAATAGTGTTTGGGTCTATCCGTACAACTGCGAAGACTTGGTAACACTATTAAAAGCCGATCTCGAACTTGGTAAAGATCTTTTATATATGATGGTCGATACCATAGAAGAAGACGAGGCTTTGCGAAAACATTTCAAGCTTCAGTAAGGCTCTAATCAAACTCGCATATTCTGCTCCCATTATTTTACTACGATCGTAGCAAAATAATGTATTGATATTATGTATTGCTGTTTGGTTGTTTAATAAGATTTCTTGAGTATTTAAGGGTATGTACCACATGTCTATGTTAAACATGAGTATGTTAAAAGGAGACCCAAAGAAGTGATATAATCAGCCCATGACAAATAATGTTTTTATAGAGGCCTATGGCAAGCTAAATGCGAAGCAAAAGGAGGCGGTCGATACCATAGAAGGGCCGGTGATGGTCATAGCTGGGCCAGGGACAGGCAAGACTACTATTTTGACCCTGCGCATAGCAAACATACTCTTGAAGACCGATACCCCAGCTTCTGGAATACTGGCGCTCACATTCACCGAATCGGGTGCAAAGAATATGAAAAACAAACTTCGAGAACTTATCGGAGAAAGAGCTTTGGAAGTGCCTATATTTACATTTCATGGTTTTGCAAGAAGTATCTTGAATAACTACAGCGACTTGCTCGAAGAGCTATCGGACCGAACTCCGCTAAGCGAGGTAGAGGCTATAGGAATCATAAGAGATGTACTAGAAAACCCTGCGTACAAAAAACTAAAACCTTTGGGAGATAGCGACTTTTATGTACAGAAGATAATCAACGCAATAAGTGATTGCAAAAGAGAGGCTTGGACACCAGAAATGCTCAGATCAAACGCTGAAGAACTAAAAAAAGGCCTCCTAGACAATCCATTATCATATTCCAAGAGAAATCAGAAAAACAAGACTGATAAATCAGAAGTTGGAAAACTGAAGGCAGAAGTCGAAAGAAAGATAAAAAAATGCGAACGCACTATACTGCTTTCAGAAGTCTACAGAGAATACGAGGATAGGAAAAAGGAATCGAAAAAAATGGATTTCGATGATCTTCTGTTTGAAATACTTATGACCTTAAGAAGCAACGACTTGTTGCTCAGAAACTTACAAGAAAATTATCTATATATTCTTATCGACGAACATCAAGATACAAATGATGTACAGAACCAGATTGTCTCAAGTATCGCAGATTATTTTGATAGTCCAAACATATTTATAGTAGGAGATGAAAAGCAGGGTATATTTCGTTTTCAAGGCGCCTCGATAGAGAACTTTCTGAGTTTTAGGAAAAAATGGCCCAACATAAAGCTGATCGCACTAGAAGAAAACTATAGGTCTCATCAAAATATCCTTGACAGCGCCTTTAGTATGATTGAGCAAAATTATGAAGGTGATGAACATAAAGAACTACGCATCAAACTTAGCTCAAATAGCGAAAACGGTAAGCAGATAGATGTGCTGAACTTTCATGACAGAGAGTCAGAGGAGCAAAATCTGGTAGATATGATCAAATCCATCATAACCGATCAGAAAGAAAAGACAGTAGCTATAATATGCAGAAAGAACAGCGACATCGTAGATATTTCGAACACCCTTCATCTGGTAAACCTAGAACATAGTATGGAAAGAGGGATAGATATTTTCTCCCATAAAGTAGGGATCTTGTTTTTTGAGCTTATAGACTTTTTTTTAAATAAAAACCTACATTCACTATCTACTACTGTAGCAGCTAGGTTGTGGGGACTAGACTTTGAGAACCAGATAGGTGCCCTGAAGGCTCTTAAAAAAGGGAGTTTGGTCGAAACTCCACACCTTTATATAAAAATACAAGAAGCTGAAAAGCTACTAAATCAGAGCCCCTATGTATCGATACTTGCACTTGCCCATACATCAGGACTCATCAATTTGATAACAGACAAAATATCTGTCGAAGTATGGAGAAACATAACACACATAGCATGTAATTTGATACAAAAAAATAATATTGAATATACAAGAGTCTTATTAGAACAATTGGTTGAGTACAAAAAGAGCTCAGAGACAAAGCAAATAAAAATAACAAATACTTTTAGCCGATCGAACATCACACTCATAACCGCTCATAGCGCCAAGGGCTTGGAGTACGACTACGTGTTCATACCATTTTGCAACGAAGACACTTGGATAAAAACGCGCAACCAAAGTTTTTTTATAATGCCAAAAGAACAGGAAGACGAGGGTAATATAAAGGATGAACGCAGACTTTTCTTTGTCGCTACCACAAGAGCCAAACAACACCTCATTTTGAGTAGACATATGATAAACGCAGAAGGGAATGCGACCGAAAGACTGCGTTTTCTTGATGAACTTGATCCAAATACAATAGAGGAAAAGTATATAGAAAAAAAGGAGCCGAAAGATCAGGTCTTTGATAAAGGTGTGATAGAAAACATTGATAAAAAAGCCCTCACCGAATACATAAAAGAGGTTATACTTTCAAACGGCCTTTCGGTGACGGCATTAAACCATTATGCGATATGTCCAAGCAGATTCGTATTCAAGAGTATATTGAAGGTCCCAGAAGCTCCAACGCTAGTGTCTGAAAAAGGGAGCGCTATGCACTTTGCCATTTCAGAGATTTGGAAAGAAAAAAAGAAAAGAGATAATCTAAGTAAGGAAGAGATAAAAAAAATAATAGATACTGAGGCGCAAAATTATCTAGGAGAATCTTTGCTCTCAAAAAATGAATCTCTCGTAATATTAGAAGATATATCGGAACAGTCAGAAGCCGTATCCGCATCACTATTTGAGCACTTCAATCAGTCTGGAGAAATAGAAACAGAGATTTGGTTTGAGACCAATGAAATACAAAGTATAGATGGTCGCAACTTGGAAATCAGACTGCATGGCAAACTAGACTCTGTCGTAGAAAAAGCAGGCCAAGTCTATGTATATGACTACAAAACCAAAGAAGCCATGAGTGAAAACGCTATAAGAGGCAAAACTGCCACTTCTGAAAAAGAAAAGGGTAGCTATTTTAGACAGCTAGTGTTTTATAAGCTTCTAATACAATCTCAGAAAAAATATAGGGACAAAGAAGTCCTACCTTCACTTGTATTCCTAAAACCAACCATTAGTGGTGAGTGCAAAATTCTAAACCTTATCATTGCAGATGAAGACATCGCTAACCTGAGGTCCGAAATATCTCTGCTTCTTGAAGCTGTATGGAGTGACAAAATCCTCGACACCAAATGCGCAGATAAGTCCTGCAATTACTGCACCATTCTTTCAGATCAAAGATAAACCCTAGGACTTCTAATCTTTCAATATGATATCTATAGCCGTCTTAAGCTGACTGTAAGGATAAGCTCCGTTTAGAGGATAATAATCGCCCGTCTTTGTGTCTATAACCACGCTATAAGGTGTTCCTCCTGCACCTATCTCATATGCATTTTGCAGATCTGCTTCTACTCTGCTCTTAAACTCACCACTATCAAGACATGTAGTAAAAGCAGAGGCAGAAAGCCCCACTTGAGCTGCGATCTTTGGTAGTTCTGCATCATCCAAACCATTGTTTGAAGGTGTAACTTCATATATTTTATTTGTATACTCCCAGAACTTAGTATTACCACCTAGAGCAGCTGCACACTCTAAAGCCTCCGCTTGTCTAGGTGCTTTAGAGTGGAGCTCAGCAATAGGGTAGTGTCTATACACCCACGCTACCTGTCCTTTACTACCATATTCCTTCATGATATTTAGCATAGTAGAGTGGAACATCTTGCAAAATGGACATTCTGTATCTGAATACTCTACAATAACAATCCTCGCATCTGCACTACCAAGAATATGATCGTTTGCATCTATTGGTCTAAGGGCATCTTTAAGATTTTCAGTTGTGAGGTCGACACTGTTGCCATTTTTATTTATATTATTGCCTGATTTGTTGTTATTTATCTTGCCATTCAAATATATACCACCACCTATCAAAAGACCTGCAAGTACTATAGAAATGGGTAGAGATAGTTTTTCTGACATAAAATAAGGTGTTATTATTAAGTATATTAAAATAATACCAAACTAAAACAAAAGCTCAAATGCTCGAATCAATAATACTAGGTCTGATACAAGGAATAACAGAATTTTTACCTATATCCTCTTCTGGACATCTCATACTTGCACGAGAGTTATTTAGCTTACCTTTAGACAACTCTCTGGCCTTTGATGTTTATCTACACTTGGCTACCGTATTTGCCATAATAACTTGCTTCTGGGGCGATATCGCAAGATTGTTTAGAGATATAATTACTGAGGGAGCGTCGACTCGAAGTAGCAAATTGATATATGCCATAATACTCGCCACCATACCCGCGGCACTATTTGGATATTATATGGACGAAAGCATATTTAGATCTGCTGAATCTGTAGCTGTAGCACTGATCGTTGGAAGTGTTCTTTTCTTTATAGCGGACAAAGCAAATATCTGGCTCCCAAAGATGGCAACGGGGGGCAACGTCGGACCTTTGCGTGGACTTATTATCGGCTTCTTTCAATCACTTGCGCTGATACCCGGCATGTCTCGTGCTGGTAGCGCTATCTCTGGAGGACTTTTGACTGGTGTTTCTAGAGAGGAGTCGATCCGATTTGCTTTCCTAATAGGTATACCTATTATCCTTGGGGCCGCCCTCAAAACTACCATCGACATAGGGAACCCCAATATACTTTTCAACTCCTCCCTTTCATTAAACGCCATTCTTGGTTTTCTAGCCGCCTTTGTCTCCGGCCTCTTCAGCGCCCGCTTCCTAGTCCGCTATTTATCTAAAAACTCCTTCACCCCTTTCATCATCTACCGCCTACTCCTTGCAGTAGTAATACTAAGTATTCTATAAAAATTAGAATGGTAGGGTGTGGTTCAAAGTAGCGGATTCGGGGAGAGATTCCCAAGTAGAAGTGTCTAGCACCACTTCATTGTCTTTGCCACCTTCGCGAAATAGGATTTTATTATTTTTGAGAGCGTACTCGTATATTTCTTTTGTTATCTTCACATCATGCAAGCAGTACTCGCGGACTTTGTCCACCTCACCCTCGCGCCACCACTTGATAGCGTCTAACCCATTGCCACTTTTGTTTAGGCCCAAAGTACCTTCAGCTACTTGGTCGAGTTTCATCCGACGGTTGGCACTATCGCGGATTTCTTTCAAAATATCTATACTTTTTATTTTCGTCAGATCTCCTGGGTAATATTTGTCGAGCAGGGGTATATCAAAATGCTCGGAGTTATAACCTATCAAAATATCCGTTGTCTCTAGTATCGGCCAAAGGTTTTTGAGTTCTTCTTGGGTATATGTAGAATATTTGTCAGTAAGTGAATCATAGACACCGACAATAGATATTGAAAGGTCGCGTGGGTCGTTGCTACCCACCTCGCTAAATACATTGCTAGTCTCTATATCAAAAACTATCTTCCTCATCCTACTACTCATATCTATTATTTCTTTATAGTATTTATGAGTGTCTCTAGGTCACCCTTTTCTTCTTTTTTGGTAGAAACGTTGCGCAAAGTGAATTGTCCTGATTGTAACTCATCTTCTCCGAGAGTTAGGACAAACCTTGCACCTCGCTTTTCGAGTGTCGAAAGTTGGGCAGAAAGTTTCTTGCCCGAGATATCGACAGCCACACTCACCCCCACTGCACGCAACTTCGCAACAATCGGATTGTAACCATCAAAATGTATCGGTCCTGCAAGTGCTACATAAACATCTGGTCCCACTTCTATCTCTGGTAGTAGGCCGTGTGTCTCTAAGAAATTTTTGAGGGTAACATCTCCCATGCCAAAACCGACTGCCGGTATCTTTTCTTTTATAAAATATTCTGCAAGTCCATCATATCTACCACCACCAAAAAGTGATCTGGAATTTTCTTTGTTGGTATCAAAAAATTCAAATACTGTACCGGTATAATAATCGAAACCGCGTGTCAGACTAGGTTTAAAAACTATATTGTTTATCCCAGAAGACCTAAGAGAAGAAAGTACTTTGTCAAAATTGTCCACCACATCCTTTTCGACCAACTCCAGCAGGGCCGCTTCTCCAAGGTAGAGCTTTTCTACTACACTCTTTGCCACATCTTCGCCCAGAAGCTTCTTAAGCTCCTTCTCAAAAACACCTCTGTCTAATTTTTCTACCTTATCTAGCAGGCGAAAGAAGTCCTTGTGCTTTTTTTCTGGCACTCCCATATTGCGAGCAAGAGCTGACAAGACTTTTCTATCATTTATCCTTATTTCAAAATCTTCGTCTTTTGCTCCAAATTCTTTCATCAGATCATATCCAAGCGATATTATTTCTATATCTGCATCTAGTGAGTCAGTACCAAAAATATCGACATTGAGCTGATAATGCTCGCGCAACCTGCCTCTCTGCGGAGACTCGTAACGAAAAAGGTTTGGTATGGAAAACCAGCGGGCAGGGAAGGGGGTTTCCTGAGCTCTGGCACTTATCATACGAGTAACTGTAGGAGTCATCTCTGGCCTCAAAGTCACCTCTCTACCCCCACGGTCTTTAAAGGTATACGTCTCGTTTGAGACTATCTCTTCACTAGTCTTTTCTTTGTATAATTCGCTTGGTTCTAGAGGAGAAGCATTGTATTCGCTATAACCCCACCTAGTGGCAACTTTGCGCATGATGTCAAAAAAGTATTGCTCTAGAGCCCAATCATCGGGGAAAAAGTCCCGCACCCCTTTGTAGCCTTCGGTCGAAAGCTTCCTATTGCCAAAACTAAACATGGTCAAATTTTACACTAAAATAGGTAATCGAGAAAGGGTCCCAGAGCAAGATGAAATATGCTAAAGTCTAGACGTGTCAATCGATAGCATTTTAGACAAAAAGATCAAAAAACTCCCGACCACTTCTGGAGTCTATTTTTTCATTGGTAAAAACAGAGAAGTGCTATATGTCGGCAAAGCTACATCACTCAAAAGCAGAGTGCGAAGTTACTTTACAAATGACATAGCAGAGAAACGCAGTCCTCTGATAGCAAAGATGATAGGGGAGATAAAAGATATAAAAATAGAAAAGACAAATTCTGTACTAGAAGCACTGATACTCGAAGCCGCGCTGATAAAAAAGCTTCAACCGCCTTATAATACAGCCGAGAAAGACCAGAAAAGTTGGAACTATGTAGTGATTACAGATGAAGAGTTTCCGAGAGTACTACTTATGAGAGAACGAGAAATAACCCCACCCCCAAGAAGATCGATATCTTCTTTTCCCCCTCCCCTTGATCAAGGGGAGGGGGTGGGGGGTGGGGTGAAGATAAAATCTTCCTTCGGTCCTTTTCCTCACAGCAGAGAACTCAAAGAAGCTTTGAAAATAATAAGAAAAATATTTCCGTACAGAGACAGGTGTAAACCCAACACTCGAGCTTGCCTCAACTATGAATTAGGACTCTGCCCCGGTGTTTGTGCAGGTGCTGTGTCAGAAAAAGAATATGCTAAAAATATACGATATATCGAAAGGTTTTTTGAAGGCAAGACCAATAATCTTATCTCTGAATTGCAAAAGGAAATGAGGTTTTTTTCGAAATCCCGCGAATTCGAACAAGCTGATAAAGTAAAAAAGAAGATATTTGCCTTGGAACATATAAACGATATAGCACTCCTTAGCAAAAGCAATTACCAAGAACCAAATTTTAAAGACCAAACAATACGGATAGAAGCTTATGATATCGCTCACACAAGCGGTAAGGATATAGTAGGAGTGATGGTAGTAGTAGAAAAAGGCAAAGTAAAAAAATCCGATTATCGGATGTTTAAGATAAAGGGTCAGAGTGGTGCAGACGACACCAGAGCACTTAAGGAAATCCTTGAGCGCCGCTTCAAGCACACAGAGTGGCCACTACCGAACATACTAGTAGTAGATGGCGCCATCGCCCAACTCAACACCGCCAAAGCTGTGCTTGAAGCGGCGCAAAATACCAAAACCGTAGTTTTAGTAGCCGTAACCAAAGACGAGCACCACAAACCAAAAGAAATACAGTATTTGGACAAGGCAGGAGAACATGCAGCTAATAAATACGGGACCGAGATACTGCTTGCAAATGCCGAAGCTCACCGTTTTGGCCTCAAATACCACCGCAAATTACGCGACAAAATCAAGTAACTTGTCCACAGTTTGGACTTGCATAAAAAATCTTTTTGTTCTATAATTAACTTGAGTTCCGCATCTACCCCCGTCCATCGCACCTAAGGGGCCAACTCTGGGAACTTCCGAGCCAAGCATGAAAGTCGCGTACATTTTCAAAGATGTACCCATTATGCTTAGCTCGGTTTTTTTATACAAAAATTGTGGGTAGCGTACTTCGACATACTCAGTGTCTTATAAAAATATAATCACTCTATTCATCAATTTTGTGGACCGTGGGAGATTCGAACTCCCGACCTCCCGCTTGCAAAGCGGGCGCTCTACCAACTAAGCTAACGGCCCTTATATGTATCGCTTGAGTAATATAGCAGAAATCAATAAAAAAGTTTAGCCCCGCGCAATCTAGAAGATCAACGCGGGGCTTCGCAACGATGCTCAATGGTACACAACTATATACTATAGTATAAGTAGGTAATAATAACGTCAATCTTGACAGTTTATATACAATGGTTTATATTTTAGACGGCAGGTGAACCTAATTGTTAGGCTTAGACCACAATCACCTGATCCGGTTATCGGCCATAAGACACCGGAACGCACTGGAACTGGCAAACCAGCGCGTTGACAGCCAACTACCGATAGGCGATATCTTGTATGATATTTAGCCCGTTGGTAGTTTTTATTTTATTCAAGCCTTTCTATGGAAAACCCGACCGAGCAAGTGAGAGACAAATTCTTTGACCGAAGAGCCGACATGCTCAAGTGATTTTTTGAAAAAAGATTCGTCAGATATTTTCGGTACAGTATTGACTTCCAGAAAATACAAACCTCTTTTGGGATGGAGAATAAAGTCTGCTGTAGCGTAGTCACGCAAACCAAGAGTTTTGAATATAGCAGAAGTATTTCTCGACAATTCTTCTTTGCTCCCAATATCTATATCGAAGATAGCTGGCAACAAGTAATGAGAATTGTCCCTAAAACCTTCTATAACCCCAGTAGTCACAGGAGTGCCGTTTATATATTCTTCGACTAAGACACTATCCGAGTACTTGAAAGCATTTTCAAGAGAGAGGCCTACATTTTGCATATTTGGGACCATAGACACACCAAGTTTCGAACCAGATCTAGCAGGTTTCAAAACTATAGGAAAGGGCATGGATCTGGAGAGTTTATCCACCACCTCTTTGTCACTATCTGTCTTGTGGATAACAGTAGAGTACGGAGTTTTGATGCCATGATTAGAGAGGATACGTTTGGACAATACTTTGTTGATCGACAGAGCAGAAGATACAGCATTTGAACCTGAGTACGGCAATCCAGCACTGTCTAGCAATTTTTGCAAAGTACCATCTTCTCCATATGTGCCGTGTATAGCATTTATGACTCCATCGACCCTCTCTAATACTTTTATAGGCTCCCTCTCAAAACCCATTTCGTGCCAAACCCCATCTCTCGTGACAACAACGTCGACAGGAGAGCAAACACTGCCAAAATTATCTATTATAAAACGTCCAGTTTTAAGAGAAGATTCATATTCTGGGGAGGGACCGCCCCGAAGAACAGCGATTCTTTTATGGTTCATAGACATCACGCAACTAGATTATATCAGACAAAGATCATTTGATGGTGTGTGGATAATAAGATTGCAAAAAAAACTCCATGTGAAATAGTAAATGGAGCGGATTTTATAGTTTTATTATTAACAAAACTTTTATTATGCCTCAATTTAAAAATTCTCCACGCATTTTGCGAGTTAGGAATCTTCTGAAATCTGGATTTGCAACTATACTTTCACTCGCAGTGCTTTTTGTTTTTGCTGCAGCTGACCTAAGTCCGATAAAGGCGCAGGCAGCTAGCTCATGGTATGTATCGACATCCGGCACCCCATCTGGCGATGGTAGTATCAACAACCCGTGGGATCTTGCGACTGCATTAAGTCACCCAGCTTCTGTAAAACCTGGAGACACGATTTGGGTCAGAGGAGGAAATTACGAATATCATGACTATATTACTTATTCTTATCTGACCGGTGAACCAGGAAAACCAATAATATTGCGAGCATACCCTGGAGAAAGAGCGACATTTAAAGGTCACCTAGTTCTCGGTAGAAAGGGCGACCACGATGTTTGGGTTTGGGGTCTTGAGATGACAAACAGGGAACTTGGGCAGAGCAAAATTAGCGGTATAAACTTCACTACTGTACCTGCGATCGAGGTTGCAAGTAGTGCTCAAAAAACTCAAAACATAAAACTAATAAACAACATAATCCACGACAACGGTTGTGTTGGCATGTCATCTTGGGGAGGGTCAGAAAATTCTGAATTTTACGGTAACCTGTCATTCAATAATGGGTATCAGGGTTCTAACCGTTCATATTGTCATGGATTATACATACAATCTAAGGTTGGTCCACAATACTTTAATGACAATATTTTATTCAGAAACATGAACCAAAATGCTCAGCTGTATGGATCTGGAGATGCATTTCTGAACAATACATCTTTTGAAGGAAATGTATTCTTTAGCTCAGCAGAGCTATCAAACCAAGCAGGCGGTGAAGCGTCTATAGGCGCTTGGGCTGGAGTATACGCTCAAAACACTACATTCAAGAACAACTTTATTTACAATCCACCCCACAGGTATTCTTGGGTACAGTTCGGAATGCTTGATGGAGCCTCTATTACAGGCAACTACTTTATGATGGGCGAAAATACAAATGGCGTCATTCTAAACTGGGAAAACAGAAACAAGAGTGCGGATATTTCTGGAAACACAATACTTGGTATCGCCCTAAATTCCTCTCTTTATCCAAACAATACATACCTAAATAGCAAGCCGAAAGATGGGATGATATTCGTAAGGCCAAACAAGTACGAAACTGGGCGTGCAAACATCATCGTATATAATTATCCTAAAGACCCTACGGTAAGCGTAGACATCTCCTCTTCTGGTATAAAAAATGGAGAAAAGTTTGAGATTAGAGATGTAAACAACTATTATGGATCACCAGTAGCAAGTGGTACATACAATGGCGGTAAAGTCACAATACCTATGACAGGCCTTACAGTTGCCGCTCCGTTAGTAGCAAACCCAAACTGGACAGTACCGAACACTAATCCTAAGCATACTGCTCCAGAATTCGGTGTCTTTGTGCTTCTGTCCGGTGAATCTATTGGCAGATCTGGTCAAATAATACCCGTACCTCCAACTGTCATAACAACAGTGCCTCCTCAAAGCACACAAACAATTACTGGGACTGGAGGATCTCAATCTACTAACACTACTCCAAACAATACAGGAACATCAAATCAGGGCACTGTTACTACGATCCAGAACACTGGGGGTAGTACAATAACGAGCTCTACTATAGACTTTAGCAAGATAGGTATAAGTTCAAACGGCGACACCGGCACGTATATTGAGGCGGAGAATGCTGTCTTGATAGCTCCTATGACTACTAAAAGTGATAGCTCTGCTTCAGGTGGTAAATACATAAGTAGCTCTGTAGCAAAGCAAGGAACTGTGAAGTTTAATTTCAACGCACCTGCAGACGGTAAGTACTACGTATGGATCAGAACAAAAGCGGACTCATTTCTCTCTGACTCATTCTACGTAAAATCAAATGGCGGAGCTGAAGATATATTTGACACAGCCGAAAATGTCTGGAGTACGAATTGGCAGTGGGTCTTGGTAAACGGAAGAGGAGGTGGCACTTCTCCACTTGCGATAAACCCTCTAGGATTCCAACTATCAAAAGGGACAAATACTATCGAGTTCACAACACGCGATGCCAATTCGATCATCGATCGTATATTTATAACATCTAGCGCTGTCAAACCTTCAGATAGTGCATCGACCTCATCAAACAGTACGTCCAACAGCAGTACGTCCAACAGCAACACAAATAGCGGTACAGCTGCAAGCAATGGAAATACAGGTAGTTCTAATGCCGACACTACAGGCGGAAGTACAGGTAGCAATACAAATACCAATACCGCCAATGACTCTCAGAACACCACAAATACATCTTCTAACACCTCAAATACGAACAACACTGGTAATTCTTCAGGAAGCTCAACTAATACATCTAGCAATAATACAGGGACAAGTAACACTGGTAGTGTAATGAATAGCACAACTGTATACCTTAACCCAGGATGCGTTGAATCAGATCAAACGGACAGTAAGGGCAATAAGTGGCGCAAGGATTCTTATAGATCCGGAGGAGGATGTACTTATACAAGTAATGCTGTGTCGGGTGGTGAATCATTGATACACAATTCTGGTATTCAGAGCTTGTATGGAGTACCCTTCAGCTACAATATACCCGTGAGTGCAAATGGCTCATATACAATCGAATTAGGTTTTGTAGAATCTTCAAAAACAAGCGAAAATCAGAGAGTTTTCGATGTTGTGGCGAATGGAAATACAGTCATTACCAACCTAGATATATACAAAGAAGCTAAGGGGAGATTTATTCTGGTTACAAGGTCATTCGACGTAAACGTGACAAATGGTTATATTAAACTAGACTTCGTAAACAGGGTCGATGGCGCTCAACTCAACAGTATCAAGATTACATCAGCTGTTGGTTCTGTACTTGGTGCATCTACAGAAAACACAGAAAATATGGCGGCAGTAGGAGAAGAAAAAAGCGGTATCCTAAATAGAGTATTCAACTTCCTAAGGCGTATATTCTAAACGACGAGAAAAAGACAAACATGAGTGATCTTGCCCTGTACCGAAAGTACCGCCCTAAGAACTTTAGTGAGGTACTGGGGCAAGATCATATCATAGATGTACTAAAAAATGAGATAAGAAATAAAAACTTCTCTCATGCCTATCTATTTTCTGGGAGTAGGGGCACAGGCAAGACTACCGTAGCCCGAATACTAGCAAGAGAAGTCGGTGTAAACGACGAGGATATATACGAGATAGACGCAGCTTCAAATAGAGGTATAGACGATGTAAGGAGTATAAGGGAAGCGGTAAACGTGCTTCCTTATTCTTCTAAATACAAAGTCTATATAGTAGATGAAGTCCACATGCTGACTAGGGACGCTTGGAATGCATTTTTAAAAACCCTTGAGGAGCCTCCAGCTCATGTTATTTTCATCTTGGCCACTACAGAGATTCACAAACTTCCTGACACAGTCGTATCTCGTTGTGAGGTTTTCAAATTCAGGAAACCACGACAACACTTGCTTACATCTACAATAATGCAAGTGGCCCGTACGGAGAAAATCGAAATAGAAAAAAGTTCTGCCTCCCTTATTGCCACTCTAGCTGATGGGTCTTTCAGAGATGCTCTTTCTATATTACAAAAAGCTATACATACAAGCAGTGACAACAAAATATCACACGAGGAGGTAGAGAGAGTTCTTGGAGCTCCCCCAGAGTCTCTTGTAGTGAGAATTGTCCAGTCGATTGCAAACAACAACCCCAACGAAGGTCTTGAAGCTATAAAAAAAGCTTCAGAACAAAATGCAGACATGCAAATATTTCTTGCTATGATCTTGCGCTTGTTGCGTTTTATACTTCTTTTGCGTTTTGCCAAAGACATGAGAAAGGACATAGAGTCTGAAGTGGGGGAGGAGACATACAATATCCTTGTGGAGCTAGCCAAAAGCGCTAAAAAAATAAATTCCAAAACCCTTCTCATATTTCTCGAAGCCACCAATACCATCAGGTATTCATCGGTACCTGAGCTCGCTATCGAACTGGCTCTTATAGAGAGTTGTAAAGATATCGACTAAAGCACAACCAATACTCTAATATAGCAGTTGTTATGGCAAGTGTTTTACATTCAGCTACTGTTATTCTGGACTGTGTCAGTTAGCAAGCTTGCCACACAGCCCCCCCATGGGGAAACAGTCCTACAGTGCTGCCAGCCAGCACCCAAGCCAGCGGAATAGTTCCGCCGGCGTCTACCTTTATCTGGATTTATACTGAAAATTAGGTTATAAATAATAGGCATTGCCCGGTCGTCTAATGGTAGGACACGTGGTTTTGGTCCACGGTATCGAGGTTCGAGTCCTTGCCGGGCAGCCAACTCGTGATAGGTTATTGCGCTCGAGATGCGTCGATAACTAACGAGAACTATTCTGACACAGCATACCGGCTGAGAGCAGTATCCAAAACAAAAAATCACCGTTTGGGTGATTTTTTGTTTTGGATTGATATTTTGCAAATATGGTATATACTTGGGGTATGAAAATACATTTACCAAAAGAACCTACAGAGGTAAAAAACTGGATCCGTTCTATTGAACAGATGAGTAGTAAAACTCCTGTCGCGAAATGGGAGAACCTTAATGTTTGGTACGGCAATCAATTACCAAAGTATCTTTGGTCTGAATGGAAGGGTGTATTAAAACCACAAGGGTTTACGTGGCAAAAATTCCTAAAGCTCCTTCGTCAGCGTACTGATGTTGTTCTTCTTTGGTACAAAGGTGACTACACCTGGGAACAATTTGTAAAAGAGACTATAAAATTAATAGATGGTCCATTAGGTCGAGATATTGCTAAAAGAAAATAAAATGAGTCGCGAAAACCTTTCAGAACGAGATATTTGCACAAAATTTATAACCCCAAGTCTTACAAAGGCGGGGTGGAATTTACAACAACAAATTCGTGAGGAGGTGACTTTCACTGCGGGGAGGATAAATGTTCGGGGCAAAACCATTTCTCGAGGAGAAAAGAAGCGAGCCGACTACATTCTGTATTACAAGAACAATTTCCCGATAGCACTCATTGAGGCCAAAGACGGAAATCATTCCGTCGGTGATGGGATGCAGCAAGCTCTTAACTATGCCGCAACACTTGATATTCCTTTTGTGTACAGTTCTAACGGTTCTGGTTTTCTTGAGCACGATCGATTGAAAGACAATGGAGATATTGAGAAGAAAATTTCTCTCGATACTTTTCCTAGCCCAGAGGAGCTTTTTCAGCGATACAAAGAGCAGAAACAGATTACCGAGGAGATAGAAGAAGCCGTTCTTCAAGATTACTACCAAGGACTTACATCTCGTTCTCCTCGCTACTATCAGCAAATTGCTATCAATCGTGCGGTTGAGGCGGTTGCTCGTGGACAGAATCGAATTTTACTCGTCATGGCAACTGGTACGGGTAAAACCTACACGGCATTTCAGATAATCTGGCGCCTTTGGAAAGCTCGCAAAAAGAAAAGGATCCTTTTTCTAGTTGATCGCACGGCACTTGCCACACAGACCATGCAAGGTGATTTTCGCCATTTTGGAGACAAGATGACGAAGATTGAAAAAAGGATTGCTGACCCGTCGTATGAGGTTTACATAGCACTTTATCAAGGACTTACAGGCGCAGAGGAACAAAGCAAACTTTTCAAGCAATTTTCTCCTGATTTCTTTGATTTGGTTGTCGTGGACGAGTGTCATCGTGGTAGCGCAAAAGAAAACTCTGTCTGGCGTGAGATTTTGGAGTATTACTCATCGGCAACCCAGATTGGTTTAACTGCTACACCAAAAGAAACTAAAGATATTAGCACTCAAGAGTATTTTGGTGATGCTGTTTACACCTACTCTCTTAAACAAGGTATCGAAGATGGCTTTTTGGCTCCGTACAAAGTGATTCGTTATGTTCTCGATAAGGATATCGAATGGAGGCCTAACGAGCTGGTGAGAGATCAACACGGGAACCCGATTGAAGATCGTGTTTACAACGCCTCTGATTACGATCGAAATATTGTCATCAAAAACCGCACAAAGCTGGTAGCTCAAAAGATTACCGAATTCATGCGAGACACCGATCAAATGCAAAAGGTCATTATCTTTTGCGTTGATATCGACCACGCCGAGCGAATGCGAGAGGAGCTGGTAAATGCCAATGCCGAGCAAGTGAACCAAAATCATCGCTATATCGTGCGAATTACGGGCGATAATGATGAGGGAAAGAAAGAGATTGAGAACTTTATCAATCCCGAGTCTCCATATCCTGTTTTAGTTACAACCTCAAAGCTTCTGACCACGGGTGTAGACGCTCAAACCTGCAAACTCATTGTCTTAGATGCGCCCATAAACTCAATGAGCGAATTTAAGCAGATCATCGGCCGTGGTACCCGTATAAATGAGGAGTTTGAGAAGTACTATTTCACGATCATGGACTTTCGAGGGGTAACTCGTCTTTTTGCCGACCCAGACTTTGACGGCGAGCCCGTAAAAGTTTATGAGCCGAAAGAAAAAGAGAGTATAAAAGAACATATTGAACAAGAAACAGTTAATCCGAAAGATATTGTCGAGGAAAATCCACAGGAAGAAATCATCATTGATCCGACAGATGAAGAAGGAGAAAAGATAAAGAAAATAGTTGTGGCAGACGGAGTTGAATTCAATGTAGCAACAAAGATGATTCACTACATTGATCCAAAGACAGGAAAACTAATCGCCGAAAATCTCACTGACTATTCTCGCAAGCAAATTCTCGGCACAATGCCCACTCTCGATGAATTCATCCAGAAATGGTCGGACACCGAACGCAAAGATGCCATCATAAAAGAACTTGAGAGCAAGGGTGTGCCACTAGAGGAGCTTCAGAAAGAAGTCGGGCTTAATCTCGATTTGTTTGATCTGATTTTGCACGTTGCATACAACAAAAAACCGCTTACCAGATCAGAGCGTGTGGCAGAACTCCGAAAGAACGATTACTTTGCAAGGTATGAAGGAAAAGCTCGAGAGGTACTTGAGGCATTGGTTGATAAGTACGCCGATCAGGGAAGTATCGCTATTGATGATATTGGTGATCTTGAGGTTTCTCCTTTCTCTGAAATCGGCACGCCGATGGAAATTGTAAATGAAATCTTTGGTGGTCGAGAACAGTACTTCGGCGCTCTCAAGGAGTTGCAAGAAAAGCTGTATGCGTTTAATTAGACAAACATATGCCAATCGATAATCTCATCAAATCAATTCAAAACATAATGCGCAAAGATCAGGGTGTTGCTGGTGATGGTCAGCGCATTGAGCAAATCGTTTGGATGCTTTTCTTGAAGCTTTTTGATGATCAGGAGAAGTACTACGAACTAAGGGATAAAAAATATCGTTCGCCAATTCCAGAAGCACTTCGCTGGAGAAATTGGGCAGAAGATCCAGAAGGAATTACTGGGGATGAGCTCTTAGAATTCATCAACCAAAGACTTTTCCCAGGACTTAAGAACCTATCTGTTGATTATGATGATCGTCGAGGATTGCTTGTACGTTCGGCTTTTGAAGATTCCTATAACTACATGAAATCGGGAACCCTTATTCGTCAGGTAGTAAATAGGATCAACGAAATAGACTTTAATCGAAAGGACGACCGCCACCTTTTGAATGACATTTACGAAAAGTTGCTCAAAGAACTTCAGGGTGCTGGAAATTATGGAGAGTTTTATACTCCTCGTCCGCTTACTCGTTTTGTAGTGGAGATGATTGATCCGAAGCTTGGCGAGAAAGTGCTTGACCCTGCCTGTGGCACTGGCGGCTTCTTAGTCAACACCATCGAGTATGTCCGTGAGAATTATGTAAAAACACAACCAGATGAAAGAAAGCTCCATGATTCAATTCATGGTATTGAGCTCAAATCCCTACCACACCTGCTCGCATTAACAAACATGGTCCTTCACGGCATTGAAGTTCCCGACAATATTCGCCGTGACGATATGTTATCTCGTCCGCTTACCGAATACACTGCAAAAGACAGGGTGGATGTGATTGTCGCCAATCCACCTTTTGGAGCTTCGGTAAAAGACGGAACAGAGAAAAACTTTCCGAGTGATCTAAGGACTAAAGAAACAGCATTACTATTCCTCGTTCTTTTTGTGCATATGCTAAAAGACGGAGGGCGAGCAGGTGTTGTTCTGCCTGATGGTGTTTTGTTTGGCGAAGGAGTTGCGACAAAGGTAAAAGAGAAACTGCTTAAAGAATGTAACGTTCACACGATCGTCCGTTTGCCGCAGGGTGTTTTCAACCCTTATGCTGGTGTGAATACGAACTTGGTTTTCTTTGAAAAAGGAAATTCAACAAAGGAAGTCTGGTATTACCAATTGCCACTTCCCGAAGGGATGAAGCAGTACACAAAAAATCGTGGCATTACTCACGATGAATTTGACATTGTCCGTAAGTGGTGGAAAAAGCGAACCGAAACTGATAATGCTTGGAGAGTTTCAATAAATGAGATTGAAGATCGTGGTTATAACTTGGATTTAAAAAATCCAAACGGCAATTCAAAAGTTAATCACAAGAATCCGAAGGAAGTTCTCCAGAATATCTTGGAAGCAGAAAGGGAGATAACCAGACTTCTGGGGGAGATAAAGAAAGAGTTATAAAGAATATGGAATGGTTTTTAAAACAAGCAAATACTATCGTAATCAGGCATTTTCATAGATTGTATGGCTTTTTAGCCGCCTCTTTTCTGCTTATAGTTGCTTTCCTGTTTCTTTTTGGTTTGTTCCCAAAAGAGTCAATCTCGTTCATTTCATATTTGTATGTGATTGGTGGGTTTGAACTTGCGTTATTGCTTTTTTGGTTGATTTATACTTTTTGGATACCAAAGAACAATCAAAAACACACAGGTTTGGTCATATGTATTCATGCCGACACCGATGAGGTAGAGCAATCGTTAAAGAAGGATTTTATTGAAACAGTAAAGAGAAAATTTACGAATGGAGAGGTTGGAGAGGTTTTTAACATTGTTGTTGTGAAGAACCATCTTGCAAAGAAATACAACAATTTTTCTTCGATCAAGAAGCTCCATAAAAGGGTCAGGGGACACATATACATCTTTGGTGAGACAAAGAAAAGACAACACGGTGGTGAACACTATTTCCTTTCTCTTGATGGATGGGTATTGCACAGACCTGTGGCGAAGCAGGTTAGTCAGGAGCTGTCTAAAGATTTTCTTGCCACTTTACCTAAAAGCATAAACTTTCAAGAAGCCTTTGCATTTGCCGGATTCCAAATTTCAGCAGACATAGTTGTAAGATCCGTTGAATACATAAGTGGAATTGCTGCTGCTATCTCTGGCAATCCTTTTTTGGCAATACGATTACACACCGATCTTAAGAACCAAATCTCATCATCGGGCAGCCAACTTCCTGGAGACAAAGCAATTTTAGGAAAGGTCAATGGTTTCTTGGCTGATGAATATGCAGTGGTTGCAGCTTACTATCTCAACAAAGAAGACAAGAATAAAACGTATGAGAACTTGCGATTAGCGCTTGGCCTGAATCCTAACTGCTACCAAGCTTTAATTGTTGAATCCATAGTTTCTTTCAGTTGGGAAAATAATCCTCAAAAGTCTCTTACTGCACTCAAAAAATGTCATAACGTTGCTGATCCGACATGGCGATATAACGAAGCTTTTGTTCGCTTCTGGTTGGGGCAATACCCTTCTGCGTGGAAGCAGTGCGAGAAAATTAAAAATCAAAATTATCCCAATGATCCCGATGTTTCTCGACAGGTAACTGAGTTTAACGAAAATCTTCTGCATACAGTTACAGACAAGCCCGCTCTGTATTTTTGGCTTGGTTTTAATTACTACTTCAAACAAAATAATTATCCCCTGGCGCTTCAGTATCTCGAGACTTTTACCGGAAGAGCAGATAGCTCAATGACTCTGTTAACACAAAAAGCAAATGGTTGGCTGGTAGATATTAAAAG
This sequence comes from uncultured Candidatus Saccharibacteria bacterium, assembly GCA_964548205.1. GTDB lineage: Bacteria > Patescibacteriota > Minisyncoccia > Phycocordibacterales > WO2-35-19 > CAZJPJ01. The sequence goes on along the minus strand of CAZJPJ010000001.1, from coordinate 126,064 downwards.
AGAAGGAGGTTGGAATTAAACATGAAAATGAACTGGCCAACAAAAAAATTAGGTGAGTTGTTTGAAATTACCTCCAGCAAAAGAGTTTTTAAATCCGAGTGGGTCGATAGTGGAATTCCATTTTATAGGGCAAGGGAGATCGTAAGTTTGTCTAAAGGGCAAGAATTTAAGACTCCTATTTTTATAACTGAGGAGATGTATGAGAAGTACAAAGAGAAATATGGAGTACCTAAAGTGGGAGATCTTTTGGCAACTGGTGTGGGTACACTAGGCATTTGTTACAGAATTAAGAAAGATGATAAGTTTTATTTTAAAGACGGAAACATAATTTGGTTCAAAAATATCTCTGGGGTTGATTCAAGATTTGTTGAACTTTATTTCCAGTCCAGGATGTTTAAAGAACAGGTCGGAGAACGCGCAGGTGGAGCAACAGTAAAAACTTTTACCATCAAAACAGCAAAGAATATTGAGATTCCATACCCACCGCTTGAAATACAGAAGAAGATTGTTGCAAATCTTGAAGGCTTGCTTGCGAAAGTAGGTGAGGCGAAAAAACTTCGTGCCGAGGCGCGAGAAGCTGCCAACAACCTTCTTCCTGCCGAACTCCACAAAATCTTTGCCGAAGGAAAAAAGAAAGGTTGGGACGAGAAAAATCTTGTGGAAATTTCTTCTGATATAAAGTCAGGTTTTGCGTGTTCAAAGAAAAATGAGGTTTCTGATGGGGTTGTTCATCTACGAACGCACAATATTGATGTAGAAGGAAACCTCAATTTTGACAAAATTACGAAAATACCTGAACAGCTAATCGACAAGAACGCTTTTGGATTGGAGAAAGGAGATATTTTATTTAATAACACAAACAGCACTGAGCTGGTTGGAAAAACAGCATTTGTAAAGGAGGACTTTCCTTATGCCTTTAGTAACCACCTCACGCGAATCAAGGTTGACACAAGAGCAGTTTTGCCCAAATGGGTTGTTCATGCTTTCAATACTTATTGGCGGGATAAATTCTTTGAGAGTGTCTGTAGTCGCTGGGTTGGACAGTCTGGGATAAATCAAACAATACTTAAGAGTATAAAAATTATTCTCCCCCCTCTTACCAAACAAAAGGAAGTTGTTGCTCATCTTGATTCAATTTCTCAAAAAATCCAATTTGTTAAGGGTTTACATGAAACGACCAAGGATGAATTTGATGTCCTGGAACGATCAATTTTATCGAATGCTTTTAGCGGAAATCTGATATAAATATATGTCTGAAGAATTTGTAAAAAATACAATAATAAAATATCTATCTCGTAATGAATGGGGTACGAATCTTCAGTTTGGCAGACTTCATGAACAGGGAGTAGATATAAAGGTGCGACATAATCGCTATTCTCGTTATTTTTTGATCGAGTGTAAGGGTCAAGGCATTAATCGTGGATCAAGTGAAGTGGCTTTTATCTACTCTCTTGGACAAATTATCTCTCGTATGAAATCTGGCGGTACAACACGTTATTATTACGGGCTTGGCTTACCTGAAAAATCAGCAAAGATTGCTCTGAGGCGTTTACCGTGGCAAGTCGCAAAGAAGCTTCTACTCTATGTATTCTCCGTAACTTCTGACGGTAAAGTCATTCGTTATGGTTGGCAAGATCTAAAAAAATCTCAAAGTGTTAAGAAGAAGCAAATGCCTACTAAGCTACTAAAGTGAAAATGGGGTCAGCCACCATTTGTGATATAATTAGATCATGCCAAGAATAAATCGGGTTGACGTTGGCGGTGAAGTTTATCATATACTGAATCGTGCCAATGCTAGAGTGCAGATTTTTGACGAGGACAAAGATTATCAACAATTTGTGGTAATTCTTGAGGAGGCCGTTGAAAAATTTGCCATGCGTTTATTGGCATACAGCATTATGCCAAACCATTGGCATTTGGTTCTGTATCCTAAAAAGGATGGTGATCTGCAGACATTCATGAGTTGGCTTACCAACACTCATACCCGTCGGTGGCATGTTGCTAAAGCTACAGTCGGGCAAGGGCACCTGTATCAAGGTCGATACAAATCATTCATCTGCGAACAAGACCAACACCTCCTTACAGTACTCCGGTATGTAGAGAGGAATGCTAAGACAGCGAATTTGGTTAAGAAAGCAGAAAACTGGAAGTGGTCGAGCCTTTGGAGGAGGGAATTCGGTACAGAAAAGCAGAAGGTGTTTCTTTCAGTTTGGCCAACTGACATGCCAAAGAATTATCTAAGAATGGTTAATGATCCTATCACCATAAAAGAGTTGGAAAGACTGGAACAATCTGAAGAAAAGAGCATACCTTTTGGAAAGGATGCATGGATTGATAGAATAGTTAGGAAATTTGATATTGAACAAGTACTCCATAATGTGGGGAGGCCGAAAAAAGGTGGCTGACCCCATTTCCACATGGATTGATAGAATAGTTAGGAAATTTGATATTGAACAAGTACTCCATAATGTGGGGAGGCCGAAAAAAGGTGGCTGACCCCATTTCCATTTCCCCGAAAAAAGGTGGCTGACCCCATTTCCACGAAAAAAGGTGGCTGACCCCATTTCCTGTGACCCCATTTCCTGACCCCATTTCCCCTAATATGCATTTATATAACTTAAACCTACACAGACAAAATGCTTTGCAATCTTTTGATATATTGATATCTAATACTGATCACAAAGACACGCGAGATCACGTAATAAAAGAATTGGCACAGACGATTTATGCAAACCAAGATAACGGGTATCTATCGACAGACAAAAAAACAGATGAGTCTCGGAGAAATAACAGATATTATAAAAGCAATAAGAGGAGTCTAAAAGTCTACCAAATTATTCACCTTTTTACCCAAAGCTCTAGCGATTTTCTCCATATTGGTAAGAGTAATATTTTTCTCGGCACGCTCAATCATGCCTATGTAAGTTCTATGGACTTTGGCTAGTTCTCCCAATCTTTCTTGAGAAATACCTTGTTTTTCTCTTTCTTCTCGCACCCTTTTGCCAAATTGTTTTAGTATTTGCTTGTTCACAATACTAAAAGCATAGAAACTTGCTAACAATGGTTCTACATACTATAGTTAGCATATGTTTATTAGCTATCTTTAACAAATATGGCTCTAGTAAAGTGTAGTGAGTGCCAAAAAGAAATATCAGACAAGGCTGAATCCTGTCCTCATTGTGGCAACCCTATAAATACAAATTCTCAAAAAGTGGAGGTGGTAGAAGTTGAAAGGACTAGCAAAAAATGGAAAAAGAAGAGTCTTTGGGGTGTTGCCTTTATAATAATTGGGGTGATGATGCTTGGAGGGGATTTAAGAGGTTTTGGAGTACTCTTAATAATTTTAGGTTTCGGAAAACTCATGATTTCTAGTATTGGTTCTTGGTGGACAAACGGGTGATATTTACATATCCATCTATATAATATATAATACTTAAGCCTGCCCTTAGTAGCGATTCGCACCTGTGGTAGGTAGAAAGAGGTGTACCTTGACTAAAGAAGAACGTGCGGAACAGAGCCGGCTTCGAGCAGAGGAGCACCAGCGTCGTAAGCGTACGCGGATGCTGTTGTTCGTCGTCGGACTGGTTCTCTACGTAGTTGTTCCTCTACTGTGGAACGGCGCTGTGGAATTTGGGTGGGTTCAACCGATTCGGACCCCTGAGTTTCAAAGCTCTCTCCGCTTGGCGGGACTTGTAGCCTTGGCTCTGATCGTCTTTAACATGGGTGATGTCCTTAGGGACAACCCCAAGGAGAAGTCGAAGAAAGAAGAGAAAGGCGAACAAGAACTCGCTGACACATCAACTCCTGCCTAACAGCAGGACCAACACCCGCCGGGCTTTCGAGTCCGGCGGTTCTATTTTCATGTCTTTAGGATTATACTTGTTCTAATACCGTCCCAGACGGCCAGCAGTCATGTGACCCCTACCGAGAGGGGTAAAATAGCTATATTTTGCAACATATTTTAAAAACGAGTCATGGACTCGAACTTTTGCTATTTTTGTCGATATCAAAATATTCTTAATTTAAGCCATTTCTATGGTTCGAGTCCTAAATGGTTTTTTTATAGATCAAACCTTAAAATACATTTCTCTGGACGAATACGTGGAAGATTGAGTCTACTCCACTCGGCATCACCGCCCTTGAGGCTGATAGACTTGATACCTAGTTGTTCGGCTTTGTGCGCCGCCAAACGGCTGGTGTTTCCACGCCTACATACGAATATCACAGCATTATTTTTACTGAGCTCCTTTTTATTTTTCTGTAGGAATGTATCCAGATCATGAAATGGAACATGTACTGATTCAGGAACATGGCGATCTTCATATTCGCTCTCATTACGAACATCGATTATCGAAACATCTTTCTTTAGCTCAATTTTCTCCTTGTGCTTTATTTGTCCCCAAACCTTCTCAGGACTTTCATTGAATGCAAGATCAAACACTTCATGAGAAGATAATTCTTTTACTGTTGGAATCGTTTGAGGAGTATTGTGTTCTCCTCTTTCTCTAAGCAACTGCTCATTCTCTATATTGGGGAAACTCGATGGATCGAGGTATTGGAAGTATTCATTCAAATATAAATAGGGAAAATCACAACATATAAAGATGACATTTATATAGCCTTCCTGATTTTTTAGTTTTTCCAATTTATTATCTTTTTTTAGGATCCCTATATATTCTTTTGCGGTAGCAAATGCCAAGCCTGAACTAGGTCCAGCAATAATTCCGTAGCGTATCAGATCAAGACTGTTAGCATATGAATCTATCGAACTGATTTTTATTGATGCGTCCAAGTATTCCTTCCATGGAAAGTCTATTTCTCTCATTTGATTTTCGGTTCTAAGCCCGGGGACCATATTATTTTCACTTCGTAAACCAGCAATGCAGTGTATTTTTTCATTTTTTTCTTTCAAGAACATGCTACATCCTGAGAAGGTGCCACTAGTTCCTAATCCGCAACAGAATATAGCAATTTCGCCATTCGTCTGCTCCCATATTTGTTTTGCGGTATATTTGTAATGTGAGGAAGGATTGTCTATGTTTGAATATTGTCCTGGGTTATAGATATTTTTTATTTTTCCGGCGTCTCTTGCTTTATATATTCTACTTTCTGGATCAGTAGCGTCCGCACAAAGAGGATCTTCAAATACTTTTGCTTTGATTCCAAAAAGACGGAGCAGGCTAATTTTCTTGTCACTTATTTCGTGAGATACATAGGCTTCTATGTTATTTATTGAAAGAAGTCTGCTTATCACGGAAAGGCCGTAAGAAGTGTTCCCAGATGATGCTTCGATAATGGTATCTTTTCCATTGATCTCATTGCGTGCATTTGCTTGGATGAGCATCTCGTAGGCAGGTATTGATTTGACTTGAGCAAGCGGGGAAAACTGCAACAGCTTTGCGTAAAATCTGACCCCATCTGTATAAAATGGGTTTATGTTCTTATGTATCTCGACTAAGGGAGTTATGGAATTTGCTGGATTTACAAAATCAAGCATTGAATTTTCGCCAGCAAATACTTTTTTATTATAAACAGTTTTCATAGTTAAAATCTAAATTCTTCGTCGATTTGACCGGTCAGGTCCCCAAATCTTTCTGTTATAAGGGGTCTGTTAACATATTTTTTATGTAATTCCCAAATTTTCTTGAGTCGTACATTACGAGTGTCAGGTAGTGTGTTAGTAAACTCTAGTATTATTTTCAAAAGTTCTTGATTATCAGGATGAATTTTTGAGACAGAGAGTGTTGCGCCGTTCTGATCAATATCTCGAATATGCTCGTCATCTGTAAAAAATCCGATTATTTTTCCAGATGGGATGTGTTTCTTGACGAAATCGATATCTTTCTGATTTCGCACTTTATTGCCGATAACTCTTACACCATCAGCAACACCAGCCTCAGTAGCAAGCTCGATATACTTGGTGTATACATCAATACTTCGCATTGTTGGCTCGACGATGAGATACGTCAGATCGAATTGTGCATGAAGTGTTCCGGCAAATGAGTCCACACCCGCCACCATGTCGGCAATGAGATATCCTTTTTTGTCGTCGGTATGGTTCAAAATGCTTTCAAAGATTGCAAGGTTGTTGTGGTAACAACTTGCACCGATATCTTCTTCTTGATAGGTCCCGACGGCGAAGACGGAGAGATTGTATCTGTGTAATCCAAATGATCCGACAGGAGTATCTTTGATTGATTCAATCTTTATGATATTAGATTTTCTGGTTGGTGGTGTAGATTTACGAAAAGCGCCGAGATTTTGTATATCATTTTCACCAATGAGCCACTTCTGAATGGTCTTTGTTGTCTGAGGGCTTGAGAGATGTTTTTCAAAGGGAATAGGTTCAAAACCGAGTAGCTCCGGTGTGTGAATATTGAGATCCGCATCGAAAACAACAACTGGTTTAGTTATTTGTTGTGCTACATATGAGGCGAATGAGGCTGAAAGGGTGCTTTTACCTGATCCGCCTTTTCCAACAAAGGCAATTCTCATATATTAATCAGCACATTTATTACATGAACCTCGTACCGTAATATCATCAACCTTTCTACCTTTGATGGATTTATGAGGAATATGAATAGATTCAACCGTACCGCAGTCATTACAGATGAAGTGATCGTGGCTGTCTTTTGAGGCCTCGTAGGCAATAGATTTGTTGTCTATCATCACTTTCTTAATCTCCTTGTCCTTAAGAAGTTGTTCGACATTACGAAAAACGGTCGAATAGTCGGCATCGGGTATGGCCTTGTGGATTTTGGCAATGGTTAAAAGATGCTTTTTCTTGAGCAGTTTCAGTATATGTTCTTTGTATACGTTTGTTCTCATAATGCAAGTAACTTGCATAATAAACTAAAGCGGGAGAAAAGTAAAGTCTGACAAGAAACAATAAAATAATGAGCTAAGTGATATTATTTAAGAAACAAACAATCGAAAACTACCCGCGAAAGCTCCTCGCTTTCGCGGGCAGTTTTCGTTGACTTTTTGGGTGATAGTTATATCTTAGGGGTTGGATTAGAAACCAAAAGGAGGCATGAATGCCAATAATTAGAGTGGAAAGTAGACCAGGAGTCATGATGTGCTACCTAGCAGTAGCACCAACTGGTTCATCGGTCGTTCCCGCTTCACTAGCGGGGATGTTTCAGAAGCCGGAGCCAGTCAAGCCAACAGAGACGAGAAAGCTCTACGCGTTCAACATATGGGGCGATATCCGTTGCCCTGATTGTAACAAAGAAACTCGAGACGTGGCGAAGGCGGTAACCGATTTTCGGTGTAAGTGCGGATCGGTATTCATTGCGTTGCCGTTCACGCACGATCTTATCTGAACTTCAGCACGCAGAGACGGCCGCCCCGGAGGGGCGGCCATTTCATTTTGTGGTATAATAGGGGAAATTAGAAGCTAACGCTAAAGCCATGTCTTACCTATTGTTTTTTGTGCTACTCATGATCTTCCTCTCCAGCCTGAGGCAGGTCAACGAATATGAAAGGGGGGTAAGATTTACTATGGGTAGATTTTCGGGAATTATGGACCCCGGGTGGCGCTTGGTGTTGCCGATATTTCAGAGTGCAAGCAAAGTAGACATGCGTGTAAAGGCAGTAGATGTGCCCGACCAGAAAGGAATAACAAGAGACAACGTGTCGGTCAAAGTAAACGCAGTTATATATTACAAAGTAGAGTCCGCAGAAAAAGCCATACTAGAAGTAGAAGATTTCAAATACGCCATATCGCAATACGCTCAAACAACTATGCGCAACATAGTCGGCGAAGTGACACTCGACGAACTTCTGGCCAACAGAGAAAAGCTGGCTGATCGTATATTGCAGATAGTAGACAAAGAGACAGACGCTTGGGGCCTAAAGGTGAGCAACGTAGAGCTCAAAGACATAAGCCTGCCGTCAGACATGGAGCGTACTATAGCAAAGCAAGCAGAAGCAGAAAGAGAAAAGAGGGCTGTGATCATAAACTCTGAAGGAGAACTTGCTGCTGCGCAAAACATGGCAGAAGCTGCCAGGATCCTTACTACCACCGAGGGAGCACTACATTTGCGCACTCTACAATCCATAAACGATCTTTCTTCAGATCAGTCTAATACAGTAATATTTACAATCCCACTTGAGATATTGAAGGCATTTGAAGGATTTAAAAAACAATAAGATGCAAAAAATCATACCGAATATTTGGTTCGACAGAGAAGCAGAAGATGCTGCAAAGTTTTACTCTTCTGTATTCAAAAACAGCAAAATACTCAGTACAACAAAATACCCAGAAGCTGGAAATGAAATACACGGACAAACCCCGGGCAGTACTATGACAGTGTCGTTTGAGCTCGAAGGTCTAAGGATGCTCGCACTAAACGGCGGCCCAGTGTTCAAGATAAACCCTTCGATATCTTTGTTTGTACAATTTGAAAACGAAGAAGAGATAACTAATGCATGGAACAAGTTGGTAGAAGGAGGTGAAGTGTTGATGGAATTTAGAGATTATCCATGGGCTTTAAAGTACGGCTGGCTAAATGACAAATATGGTCTTTCTTGGCAATTATCTTGGGGTCTGCCAGTGAAGGAAGGGCAAAAAATAACGCCTTTGTTTATGTTTACTCAGGATGTAACAGGTAAGGCAAGAGAAGCCATAGAGACATATACAAAAATATTTGATAACTCAAAAATCGATCTGTTGTTACCCTATGACCCAGACGATGATGATAGCGAAGACAACTTGAAACACGCTAGATTTACCCTTTGCGGCAACAGCTTTATGGCCATGGACAGCAGCGGCCCGCACAAGTTTACTTTCAATGAGGCCTTTTCTTTGATAGTAGAGTGCGAAGACCAGAATGAGATAGACAAATATTGGGAGGCCCTTTCTGCAGTACCAGAGGCAGAACAATGTGGCTGGCTCAAAGATAAGCATGGAGTCTCTTGGCAAATCGTACCAAAGGGGATGGAAGAGATACTAAACTCAGAAGACAAAGAAAAAAGAGAAAGCGCGATGAAAGCAATGCTTGAGATGAAAAAGATTGAGATCGACAAGTTGAAATAATGAGCAAAGAATAATATATACCAAAAACTGCCCTGAGCGAAGTCGATGGGCAGTTTTTGGCAAATCGTAGCAATCGATTTTACACTTATTCCACTTTCACTTGTTTTAGCGACTATACACTAAAGATCAGGCAGACACTTTGGATCATTCGGATAATGTAGTAGTAGCAAACTCAGATGAAGTGGCAGTGTTGGTAGCAGCGTCCTTGGACTCGATAAGCATGTAGTATAGGGTACTGGTAGCAAGGTTCGTAATATCGAGTGAGTGAGATGTGACGAACGATCCACTCTGTACAAAATTGCTTAGAGAGAGATTTATCGGAGTAGTAGTAGAGTAGTAAACCTTGGATGTAGCCGCTTCGTTTGTAGTCCAGCTGACATTGATAGTAGAAGTACCTACAGTAGTGCTAGTAGCAGAGATAAGAGGGGGAGTAGTGGTAGCTTTGTGGTGACCAAACTTTTTCCAGATGCCAAATGGGAAACGGCAATCTTTGAGCTCAACCTCAGAAGAAGAATTTTTCTTGAGCCAACCGAAAGCTATGAGGTGACCCCAGCTTGTGAAGCACTTTTCTCCATCATCATCGCTCACTCTGCCAAATTTCTTTTCAAACTTTTCTTCTAATTTCTGTTGTTTTTTCTCAAACTTTTCAGCAAGGTTCTGTTGTTTCTTTTCAAATTTTTCTGTTTGCTTCGCGATACGCCTTTCGATCCTGTCTTCTTTTCTTGAATCAGAATCATCATCGTCCTTATGGGCCCCAACAAAGACAGGAGAAAGTACAAGTGAACCGATAATAAAGCTTGCAAATAAAATGTTTTTTAGGTTTTTCATATAGTATGTTCTTTATAATGTCAGTCTAGGCTAAAGTATGAAGTAACCAAGACTGATAGTATGATAGACGAGAGCAGTGAGACCCTCTTTCATAGACTTTTTCATGGTTATGTTGTATTTTTTGTAAGAAATATCAGTGTTTTTTCGCTGATGAAAGAGTTGATACTTTACATCGTCTACATATATGGACCAAGATGAAAAAAGAAATATTTTCGAAAAAATATATCATCAAGAATCTGATAGGGTCTTCAGGTACATTATGTTTAGACTCTCTGATAGAGAGGAAGTTCTAGATATAGTAGAGGAATCATTTTACAAATTGTGGCAAAAAATAGTAGAAGGTGAGGCCATAGAAAACCCTCGTGCATGGTTGCTCAGAGTAGCAAGAAATAGGGTAATAGACACCTATAAAAAAAGGAAGGCGGTCTCTCTTGAGGAAATGACTTACAACGAGGAAGATGAGTACAGCACAGATATTGCCGACCCTGATGCGCACCACAAACTAGAGATATCGGTAGAAGCTTCATATGTTTTAGAAAAGATCGAAGAACTACCTAAGCAATATAGAGATATAATAAGGATGAGATATATGGATGATCTGTCGCCAAAGGAAATCTCAGAGATACTTGAGATATCAGCAAACGCAGCCTCCCTAAGGATCAACCACGCTTTACAAAAATTGAGAGAGATAATAATAGAAAGAAAAGAAGTCGATACAAAGTGAATGAGAAGTGGCAAAAAGGAATAGAAGATCTGAAGAAAATAAATCTCAGCAGAGAAGAGAAGAGTTTTTTGCTACAGCGTATTTTGACCAGATCGCCATATGCAAGCATACCTTCAAATATATTCACAAGATCATTTGTAGCTGTAAGAACGCATGCTTTTGTCACTTTAGTAGCCCTTTTGGTCCTCGCCACTGGAGGAGTGTCTTATGCAGCAGAAAGTTCTTTGCCTGGAGACCTACTTTACCCTCTGAAGGTAGACATAACAGAACCTATTAGGGATATTGTCCAGATATTGCCCGAACAAAAAGTAGAGTGGGAAGCACAAAAAGCCAATCGACGTATCGAAGAGGTGGAAGCCCTTATATCGAAAGAAAAATTTGATGAAGATAAAAAACAAAAAGTAGAAATATTGTTTACAAAGCACACAGAAAGATTTGTAAGAAATGCAGAGAAAGAAATAGAAAAAGAAGCAAAGAAAAGTGTAAGCGAAGAGGACGCTTTCGAAACCAAGACTAGGAAAAAATCAGATATAGGAAACAAATCACATGGCAGTAACGCTACTAGCACAGATATGCAGGCAGAAAAAATAAATACCGAAGTCTGGAGTAAAATAGAAAAACAAAATGAAGAAATTGCTAAAGAGCAGAAGAAGATAGCAGAAGAAAATGAAAAGAGAAGGAGTGAGATAGAGAAGGAGGTAAAAGAAAGAATCGAGAAGGCTAGAGAAGACATAGACAAGCGCATCCGAACATTGAAAGAAAATAAAGAGAAGGCTTACAAAAAATCTGAAAAATCTAAGAGTGAATCTAGCGAAAAAAGCAAAGATGATTAGGCAAAGAGAGTAAAAAATGTACTAAACAAGCCAGATATGGTATAATAGTAGGTAATATGAATAGTATCATTAGAAGCTTCTGGCAAAATTTGAGATCTTCGTTTTATAACCCATCGTTCTATGCCTCATTACCAAAGAGCAGAACTTTTTGGAATGGTTTTTGGTTCTTGTTTGTAATCGTCATTATAGATGTAGCTTTGACATTTTTTCCAAGCGCCATAAAAAGCCTAAAGAGTGTGAGGGATTTTTCTATAGAAAGTACGGTAGAAAAATATTATCCAGACGACCTAGTGATACATATCTCCAAAGGTGAGGTAGAGACAAACGTAGAAGTGCCTTATACGATACCTTATCCTAATGAAATAAAAACAAATAGCGACCCATCGAACATACTAGTCATCGACAATAGCCGAGAACTCTCCCTTTCTGACATAGCAAACTTCGACTCTGCTCTGATACTCACCAAGAGCGGGCTGGTACTAAATCAGAAAAACGAGCAGAGAATTTTCCAATTGAACGACATCGAAGATCTTATAATAAACGAACAAGAGGTGACTGAGTGGGCAACCAAACTATTCGGGTGGCTCAAAATACTTGTGATACCTTTTGTGCTAGCTGCATCTATATTTGTATCGGCAGCAACGATGCTCTGGACGATGGTTGGCTTGATTGTTTTTGCAATAATAACATTGATCATGCTGCGCATTAAGAGCAGGCCAGAGACATTTAGCGATAGCTACACAATATCGATGTTTGCCCTAGCTCCCGCATTGGTGATTGAGACCGTACTTTCTTTTTTCGGCATACAAGCCTTGAGTTTTGTATATAAGCTCTTGCTCTTCATCATTGTTTTGGTTCTCAATATAAAGAAACCTGACCCACAAGCATAGCCTGCAGTAAGTTTATAACCTACTTGCATTTTGGTACGAAACGTGCTATAATATAGGGTAGGAGGTCCCATGCATCCGAAAACAAAGGCGTGGCTCGTGGTGGCTATGTTGCTAGCCACCGGGGCCATGCTGGGCGGAGGGACAGTTCATCTGTGGGAAAAACGGCCCGCGCCGTGTCCGGCAGAACAAGCCGCGCCACCCCCGCCCCCGAGCCCGGTTCGCCTCTTGGCGAACCGGGCTTTTGATTTTTTAAAAATCTCTTCCCATTATTTTGCTACGATCGTAGTAGAATAATGTAGAGCACACTGGAGACACAAGAGACTCTCGGAGGGTGACCAAGACTGTTCGAAGCTATTTTGTGATAAAATCAAAGGATGAGCTTCGTGAAAAAATACATCGATTATCTCAAAGACAACCCAGAAGGATACTGGTTTAAGCGCAAAGTTTTCGGGTGGGGCTGGACACCAGTGCGTTGGCAAGGGGTACTTGTGATACTACTCTATATGCTTGCTTTGATCCAGATTTTCAAAGATGTTGACAACACCTCACACTCTGTAAGCGACACACTTATCGGCATAGTCGCACCATTTGCAGCGCTCACTTTTATACTCATATTTATCTGCTACAAAAAGGGCGAGAAGCCTCGTTGGCAGTGGGGGGGTCGATGATACAAAATCTAAAAAATAATAGAAATGCAACTACTATTCAGAGAACTCTTACGATACAAAAGTTTGGTAATAATAGCTCTAATACTCGCGAGCATAAACCAGATATTTAGCATGCTCGATCCGCAGCTATTTCGCCTCATCATCGACAACTTCGCCACAAAAGCAGATCAATTGGATAAGAGTGTATTTATTTCGGGTATCCTTATCTTACTCCTTGGCTCAGTCGGAGTAGCACTTGTATCGAGAGTGGCAAAAGCTTTTCAGGACTACTATGTAAACGTCATCACCCAAAGAGTAGGCACAAATCTGTACTCTAAAAGTGTCGATCATGCTTTTTCTTTGCCTTTTTCTATTTTCGAAGACGAAAGAAGTGGTGAGATACTTAATAAGTTGCAGAAAGCTAGGACTGACTCACAAGCACTCATAAGCAACACTATAAACATACTTTTCTTTTCTCTGATCGGCATACTTTTTGCAGTCGGGTATGCGGTATCGATACATTGGTTTATCGGACTCTCTTATGTACTCATCATACCGACCATAGGCACAGCCATCTTTATATTGAGCAAAAAGATAAAGCAAGCTCAACAGGCTATAGTAAAGGAGACTGCGGCTCTCTCTGGATCTACGACTGAAACCCTGCGCAACGTAGAGCTGGTCAAAAGTCTTGGACTAGATGAGCAAGAGATAAAGAGGCTCAACAAAGTAAACGAAAAAATACTTGGGCTCGAGATACACAAAGTAAAGATTGTACGGAAACTAGATTTTACTCAGGGCACATTGATCAACGCGCTTCGCAGTACACTTTTGTTTGTGATGCTCTGGTTTATATTTGAGGGAACAATATCTATAGGTCAATTTTTGACACTATGGATATACCAGTTTTTCATCTTCGCTCCACTGGCTTCGATTGGACAACTGGTCTCTTCTTACCAAGAAGCCAGAGCTAGCCTCGAACAACTTGAAGGGCTTTTCAGACTTGATCCGATAAAAGTACCAGAAAATGCTAAGAAAGTAGAGAGGGTAGATAAAATAGAATACAAGGGGATTAGCCATTCATATGATTCTGGAGCCAAGGAAGCTTTGAGGGATATAAGTATAGAGATAAGCGCTGGTAAGTCGGTGGCTCTAGTCGGACCAAGTGGATCTGGCAAAAGTACAATGATAAAAATCTTGCTTGGATTGTACACACCAACGAAAGGATCGGTACTCATAAATGATGTAGATATCAAAGACATCGACCCCAACACTCTTAGAAAAAAAGTGGGGCTAGTAGCTCAGGACACCCAGCTCTTCGCTGGGACAGTAAGAGAAAACTTGCTCTTCGTAAAGCCGAAAGCGACAGACGGCGAATGTATAGAAGCTCTAAAACTTGCTCAAGCTTATACCATACTTGAGCGTACAAACATGGGACTGGAAACTAAGATAGGTGAAGGAGGGTTGAAGCTTTCTGGCGGAGAAAAGCAGCGCCTCGCCATAGCAAGAGCGCTACTGCGTAACCCTGACCTTATCATCTTCGACGAAGCTACCTCAAGCCTTGATTCGATAACAGAGTCGCACATAACAAATACGATCAAAAATCTCAAAAAAACCAACAAAAATCTGACACAAATACTTGTAGCTCATAGACTATCGACTATTGTGCACGCTGATAGAATATTTGTGTTTGAAAAAGGACGGATAATAGAGAGCGGCACACACGAAGAACTGCTGGACAACAACAACCTATACGCCGCTCTCTGGCGCGAGCAATCTGCTGAAAAGAGTATAAAGTGATATAATAAGAGAAAATGCCCTTCAAGAGAAGGGCAAACTTGGTCGATATTAGGAGTAAATACGCTCAATAAAGCACTCATTTTGATCTGTTTATCAATATCTAATAACAATAAAATGGAGAAGTGGAAAGAAAACAAGACATTATTTGCTATAACGTTTGTGGTGGTCGGCTTGGCTCTTGGCATGTTCCTAAGCGGAGACAATAATAGAGGTAAGGATTTCTTACACAGATACGACGGAGACAAGAACGGATACATGATGGGAGGATATAGTGAAAAATATGGAAGTAGTGGATACACAGTGATGAGCGACTTTGTATCGATGCGCCCAGAAGTAGAATCGCTCCCGACAGAAAGTATATCAAGTGCTGAATCAGCCGGGCTCTTATATATGAGAGAAGAAGAAAAGCTGGCCCGCGACGTATACATAACCTTATACAAAAAGTGGGGAACACAGATATTCTCAAATATATCGAGAAGTGAAGAGGTTCATACAAATGCAGTAAAGAGTCTGTTGTCAAAATATAAGATAGCTGACCCAGTGACAAACGATGAGATCGGGGTATTCAAAAACCGAGAACTTGCTGACTTATACAAACAACTGACCGATCAGGGTTCCGTATCTCTAGAGGAAGCTCTGAAAGTGGGCGCTACGATCGAAGACTTAGATATAAAAGACTTGAATAATTATATAAAAGATACAGACAATCAGGATATTAATCTTGTATATAACAACTTGAAAAGAGGGTCAGAAAACCACATGAGAGCCTTTGTAGCGCAACTAGAAGCTAAAGGAGGTAGCTACACACCACAATACATAAGCGAAGAAGAGTATACAGCAATCATAGGATCGAACACTGGTAGAGGTAATAGAAGTCGTAGTGATGGTTGGTTTGGCCGTGGAATGATGGGGTGGTAGGAATGGAGATCTTAGTTATCTTTTTGATTTGTGTTTAAACAAAACTTGGCTCGTAAATGATGCGCCGATGATGAGAATAAGATAGGCGAGCATGATGGTGCTATATGAGAGCGGCACTGATTTGAGTTTGCCTAGGATAAGTACGGTGGTCCAAGACAAGAAAGATATAGCACCACTTGCGAGGAGGAGTGGGCGGTGACGCATGAATTCATCTGAAGACGGAAAATGGTGCCCCGCATGGCGGTGTATGCGAGGCAGATGTACTCGGTGGAAAATAATACCGTTTATTATGATAATGAGCACTATAGTAGCTTTAGCAAGGAATTTGCTTGAGGCCAGATACTTCTGAGTATCGAGAAAGAAAAGCACAAAGCCGGACAAAACAAGAATCAAAAGCCCAATCCAGACAAAGCGCGAACCGATGCGCAAAAACCTTAGCTCAGTCCGGCTTATCTTTTCGTCTTTGACTGAGCTGAAAAACATAGCGTCGCTGAGATAGGCGCCTCCGGCACCGAGCACAGCACCAAAGACGTGTATGATAGTGGCTATGGTTTTGATATCAAATTGTTCCATAAATAAAGATTGTACCATAGAACAAAGTTCCTAAATATGCTATAAAATAGCTGTGAAAAATGATCAGCAAAAATACAAAGTGCTACTTTTCTACAAATTTGTAGACATAGCAGATCCAAAAGCAGTGATGGAAGAACAGAGAGAGCTCTGCAAGAGCCTTGGGCTACTCGGGCGGATACTCCTAGCCGAAGAGGGTATAAACGGCACACTCGAGGGCACACTAGAAGCTACAGACAAGTATATAGAGGCAATGGGCCGACACAAGCTTTTTGCTGACATGCCTTTCAAACAAAGCGAAGGTACCGGCGAAGCCTTTACAAAACTGAAGGTAAAAGTAAGGCCAGAGATAGTGACACTGCGGGCCGGAAGGTTTGATGTCAAAAAAGAAACTGCCCCAGAAGTGAGTGTCGAAGAACTTCACAAGATGTATGAGAGTGGTGAAGATTTTGTAGTCTTAGATCTGCGCAACGACTATGAGATACAGTCTGGATATTTTGAAAAAACCGTCGATCCAAAACTTGAAAACTTCCGTGATTTGAGTGCCAAAATAGCAGAGTTGAAAAATATCAAAGACAAGAAAATAGTATCAGT
Source organism: uncultured Candidatus Saccharibacteria bacterium (assembly GCA_964548205.1). Taxonomy (GTDB): domain Bacteria; phylum Patescibacteriota; class Minisyncoccia; order Phycocordibacterales; family WO2-35-19; genus CAZJPJ01. Next base: position 109,223 of record CAZJPJ010000001.1, on the reverse strand, counting down.
CTGCACCGGAGGGATAAGATGCGAGAAGGCCACATGTCTGCTCAAACGAGAAGGCTTCGAAAACCTATACCAACTCAAAGATGGCATACATACTTATATGGCCAAATACCCTGGGGAGCATTTCAAAGGTACGCTCTTCGTCTTTGACAATAGGATGGTCACTGATGTTGTAGATACCCCCGAGAAAGAGGTAGTGGGAGAGTGTATATATTGTGGCAACAAGTGCGAGACATACTACAGCAACGATACTTACAAACCTTCGCGCAAAGTGATCTGCTGCAACTCTTGCTACCTTTCTCACAAAAATGAGCTTAGGACGTGTTTGGGGTAACTTTTAACTTTTATACTTTTTATGTTATAGTGTTTGCGGCCGGAAGGAGGCCTTTTTTATTCTAAATACAAAGTAAGCAAAATAGTTCTCGAGTGAAAAAAGCTATTTTGCGACATGCCAAATATGGAAATACGAAACATAGCAATAATAGCTCACGTCGACCACGGTAAGACTACACTAACCGACGCCCTGATGCGACAGACAGGTATGGCAGACGAGAGCACAAGTATGGACAACAACGCGCTAGAAAAAGAGCGCGGTATTACTATTTATGCCAAAAATACTAGCGTTAGATATCGAGACACTAAAATAAACATAGTAGACACCCCCGGCCACGCAGACTTCGGAAGTGAAGTAGAGAGAGTATTGCGATCAATCGATTGTGTACTTCTCGTCGTTGACGCCCAAGAAGGTCCAATGCCTCAGACACGTTTTGTACTCAAAAAATCTCTAGAACTCGGACATCACCCGATAGTAGTTTTAAACAAAATAGACAAGCCAGCAGCAGATCCAGAAAGAGTCCATGAGGAGCTTTTGGAACTTTTCTTGGAACTTGGAGCGACAGACGATCAACTCGACTTCACCACTATATATGCCATAGGCAAAGAGGGAGTGGCTATGAGAAATCTAAACGATGAGAGGAAAAATCTAGATCCGCTTTTGGATACGATATTGGAGAAGGTGCCGGCCGCGTCACATAGTGACGCGGCTTCTGAGGATCTTATTGCTCAGACCTTCAACCTCGGCTATGACAGCTTCATGGGTAGAGCAGGTATCGCTCGTATTTATAAAGGAGTGATGAAAAACGGAGCTAGTATTTTTGCAAAAAACAAAGACGGGAAAGTAGAAAAGGGTCGCATCACCAAACTATTTACATTTGAAGGTACGAGGAGAGTAGAAGTAGCCGAGGCACAAGCAGGAGATATAGTGATGTTTGCCGGCCTTCCTAATATTTATATAGGAGATACAGTATGTGAAAAAGAAGACAGTGAACTTTTGCCATCTATAGAAGTAGATGAACCCACTATTGAACTCAATTTCCTAGTTAACAATTCGCCATTTGCTGGCAGAGAAGGAAAGTTTGTAACAGGTAGACAAATAAGAGAAAGACTTGAGAGGGAACTTGAGGTGAATGTCGGTTTGAAAGTGCGCTTCGACGGAGATGACATGAGAGTTGCAGGTAGAGGAGAACTTCATATAGCTATACTTCTAGAAAATATGCGACGAGAGGGTTATGAGGTACAGGTATCAGAACCACAAGTCATCATAAAAGAAATAGATGGGGTAAAAAGTGAACCATTTGAAGAAGTAACTGTCGACATACCAAGCGAATTTCAAGGTGCAGTGATCGAAAAGCTTTCAAAACGCGGCAGTATCATGATGAACATGAAGCAAGATGGCGATAGAGTGCGCATGATATTTGAAGGACCGACAAGGGGGCTTCTGGGCTATCGCAACCAGTTTGTTATAGATACAAAAGGTGAAGGTATATTTGCATCGAGAGTCATAGACTTCAAGGCCTATGCAGGAGAGATAGAAAAGAGAGCCGTCGGCTCGATGACTAGCATGATGAGCGGCAAAGCTCTTGGCTTTTCCTTGGCCAACCTACAAGACAGAGGTGAGCTCTATATCGGAGCGAGCGAGGAAGTGTATGAAGGCATGGTCATAGGCAACACATCGAGAGGAGACGAACTAGCGGTCAACCCTACAAAAGGCAAACAGCTGACCAACATGAGAGCATCGGGGAGCGATGAGAACATCTACCTTACTCCACCAAAAAGACTCTCAATAGAGAGTGGGCTCGAGATAATGTCGAGCGATGAATACTTGGAGATAACACCTTCGAGCGTACGCTTGCGTAAGAAGCTACTTACAGAATCCGAGCGTGCAAAATCAAAGAGTAAGAAAGAGAAAGAAGCTTAGGCGGATTTGTTTTACAAATTTCAATACGACAAAACCCGCTTCCTCCGACTGCAGGCTCTGCCTGCCGCCTAGGAGCGGGTTGTTACAGGGTTTGAGTGGTCATGGACCGCTCTTCGTGAGTGAGGATCTTGTTGCCCACAAAGAAGAAGAGGTTGGCCAGATAGAACTGATTAGCCTCATAGAGCGGCAAGAACTCATCCATCGGCAAGATATGGCAGTTGATATGCCCGAATTCCACGAGCAACGATTCGAGAAGGGTACCGAGAGGCATTGTGCCTCCAATCTTCGCCCCTTCAATCCATTTCACCACGTGAGAAGAGACTTCATCTCCTCCATCGACAACCAAAACTTTTCCATCATACGGTGCTGTCACGGTTATCTCCCTTCGGTATTTGAGACCTTCTTAGGTCTCTTTTCCAAAGATTATTATAACATAATGTAAAATCAATTGCAAATTTTGTGTACATTTTATTGGCTTGTTATCAGTTATCCACAACTAGGAGTTGCAAGGTGAACTGTGGTTCACCTATAATTCTTTGTATCAAAAGAAGATATTAGTAGAGCGCATTAATAACTAACTACAAACACCATGAGCAAGAATCAAATAGTAAAAGCGATACAAAAAGAACTCGATATGCTAAACAAGCGTATTGATGAAAAGATCCTGCGCGGCCTTTCCTATGCCACAGAGGCCAAACGACACAAGGCGCTCATTGCTCGACTGGTCAGCCTAAATCGACACAGTTCACAAAACTTCCTCTCTCGTATCTCATCAGTGTTCAGTATAAGCAAGTTTGCAAGAGCCTAAGATCTGATACTCTAGAAACATGTTTGAAAATCAGAAAAACAAAATCATAAAATTCTACAAAGATCACAAACGGATGCCCGGCTACAAAGAGATGATGGCACTACTTGGTTTCAAATCCAAAAATGCTGTTTATAAGCTTATAAATAAACTTGTAGAAGCTGGAGTAGTAGAGAAAGACAGAAGTGGCAAAATACTTCCAAAACAACTTGTAGGTGAGGTACCAGTGCTCGGCTTAGTAGAAGCGGGGTTCCCCAGCCCAGCAGAAGAAGAGCTTTCTGACACCATGAGCCTCGATGAGTACATGATCAAAAACAAAGAATCTACATATATACTAGAAGTAAAAGGTGACTCCATGATCGAGGAGGGGATCAAAGAAGGAGACTTGGTCATAGTAGAAAGAAGAACCGAAGCCAAAGAAGGGGAGATAGTGATAGCAGAAGTAGATGGAGGGTGGACGATGAAATACCTGCGAAAGAAAAATGGCAAAACATATCTCGAACCAGCCAACAAAAAATACAAACCGATATACCCTGAATACGATCTAAAGATAGCAGCGGTAGTGAAGGGGGTGATACGCAAATATTGATTCCTAAATATCATTAACATCATGTGGGGAGAAAACAAACAATTCCCACAAGCTATAATGCACGTCGATGGGGATGCTTTTTTCGTAGCTTGTGAAGTGGCCAAGAACCCAGCACTTCGTGGCAAGTGTGTTATCACTGGAGCAGAGAGAGGTATCGCTTCTGCTTTGAGTTACGAGGCCAAAGCTCGTGGTGCAAAAAGGGGAATGAAAATAAGCGAGATAAAAAAACTTTGTCCAGAGCTTATAATATTGCCCTCTGATTATGAGACATATAGTTTGTACTCACAGCGCATGTATAACATCGTACGGCGTTTTACAGACGAAGTAGACGAGTACGGCATAGATGAATGTTTTGCAGATATAACTGCTTCTCGACGAATTTTAAGAATGAACTACGAAGAGATTTCCGAGAAAATAAAGCAAACTCTTGAAAGTGAGCTCGGGCTATCCTTTTCGGTGGGATTATCTATAAATAAAACTCTAGCAAAAGTAGGATCGAAGTGGGAAAAACCCTCCGGTCTCACCTGTATACCAAAAACAAGACGAGAATACTTTTTGAAAGACACAGAGGTCGAAAAAATATGGGGCATAGGTACAAACATAGGTGCAAAACTAAGAAAACTTGGAGTGCCAACTGCATTTGAATTTGCAAACAAAGATGAAAACTGGGTCTTAAAAAATTTTACCAAACCTACAATAGAAACTTGGCTTGAACTCAATGGCAAATTTGTCTTGCCCCTAAATTTGGAGAAAAAAAGGAGCTATGCTTCGATAAGCAAGACTAAAACCTTCACTCCCCCAAGTAGAGATAGGGCCTTTATATTCTCGCAGCTTTCCAAAAACATAGAGAACGCCTGTATCAAGCTACGCCGACATGAGCTTTGGACTCAACGCTTTCACTTCTTTATTAAGACTCAGGAGTTTGATTATCATGGAATAGAGCTAGAGCTATCTCAATCAGTTTGTACCCCAGAAGAAATAATAAGCACGGTAGACAAGTACTTTGACAGTATTTTCAAAGAAAAAAAGCTGTACAGAGCCACGGGGGTAACCCTTCTAAATCTTGTGGAAGAAAAAGCTATAACTAAGAGCCTATTTGATCTAGGCGACAAAATAGAGAGAATTGCTCATATATACAAAAAAGTAGATTTGCTCGCAGATAAGTTTGGTAAACACACTGTATTTTTGTGCTCGAGTTTTGGAGCTATAAGGAAACCCCAACACACTGGTGCACGGGGGCAAAATACACAAAGAGTTGGAAATTTACTGAAAGGAGAAACTAGACGGAAGCATTTGGGTATACCGTTTCTTGGTACTGTCAAATAATCGACAAGACTGTTCGACTGGACTTTACTATACACAATAAGGTATAATCAGAGACGTGGAGGTTTTTAGTATTTAATTTTGTAAAAATGCCAAGAAAAGCAAATCCTGCATTATTGCAACCACTCAATGTAAGTGACGAACTTGCAGAAGTAGTGGGCAAAGGACCTATGCCTCGATCTCAGGTAGTAAAAAAGCTCTGGGAGTACATTAAGAAGCATGACCTGCAAGACCAGAAAAATAAGCGAGTCATCAACGCTGATGAAAAGCTTAAAGTGGTTTTCGGTGGTCAGTCATCTGTCGATATGTTCAAGATGACAAAGCTTGTGTCAGCCCACCTGACTAAATAGATAGAGTCTTTCCGTCTAACCAAAAGCACCCTTTAGTGGGTGCTTTTGGTTATGCTATAATGCTGCACAATATGGAAGCTCGCTCAAATATACCTACGACTCTGACTATATTCGGAGCTACTGGAGACCTAACTCAAAGAAAGATAATACCCTCACTTTTTCACTTATATAACAAAGGTAATCTGCCTGATTATTTCAAAATAGTAGCCTTTGCTAGAAAAGATCTAGGCAACCAAGGCTACAGAGAATTTGCAAGAGAAGCACTTATAAGACATAGTCAAAAAATCAAAGATTCTAATAATCTTCATGATTTCTTGGAACTGTTTGAGTACCATAGAGGTGATTTGAATGAAGATGCTTCTTACCTAGAACTTAAAAAATTACTTTCGTCTTTCGATCAGAAAGTCGGTATATGCACTAACAAGCTTTTCTACCTTAGCGTGCCCCCAGAATTGTATGTAAACATATTCACCCATCTAAAAAAATCTGGTCTTGCCGACGGCTGTGGGCCGCTCGAAGGTTGGACTCGCATCATAGTAGAAAAACCATTCGGTGAAGATATGAAAACAGCAGAAAAATTGGATACCCAACTCGGAGAATTGTTTAAGGAGGAACAGATATATAGGATAGATCACTATCTAGCAAAAGAAATGCTGCAAAACATTCTTTCTTTTAGATTTTCAAACAATATTTTTGAAGAAAATTGGAACAACAGATTTATCGAGAAGATAGAAATAAAACTTTGGGAAACACTGGGGGTAGAAAAACGCGGCGCCTTCTATGACAAAATAGGAGCCTTCCGAGACGTAGGTCAAAACCACCTGATTCAAATCCTTGCGTTACTTACCATGGAACACCCAAAGAGTTTCGAAGCGTCTTCGATAATAAAAAAAAGAGAGGAGATACTAGAAACTTTGGTGACACCGGAAAAAGATTTTATAGTCTCAAATACATACAGGTCTCAATATATAGGCTTCAGACAAATAGAAGGGGTACGAGAAGATTCTAAGACCGAAACCTACTTCAAGGTAAAGGCAGAACTGAGACATGATAAATGGGTAGGAGTGCCCATAACCATGGAGTTTGGAAAAAGGATGAAAGAACAGATAAAAGAAATCGTGGTCACATTTAAACATCCGAGTCCGTGTCTTTGCGGCAACAATAGTGGTCACCACAAAAATAAAGTAATCATAAAACTAGAACCAAAAGAAGAAATAGTGATAGAACTTTGGTCAAAAAAGCCTGGGTTGACTTATGAGACAGAAAAAAGAGAGGTCATATTGCCATACCGAGAATTGACCGAGAGAAGTCAGTATACCGAAGAATACGAGAAACTGCTTCTAGACTGTATAGCTGGCAACCAGACCCTCTTCGTATCGAGCAAAGAAGTGGCGGCCATGTGGAGATTTGTGGACCCCATAGTATCTGCCTGGAAGAATGATCTAGTAACCCTCGATAGCTACAAACCAGATACATTCGAAGCAAGTGACAAATCAGCACACATAGAAAAAAATATTATAGAAGTAGAAAAAACAAATACCATAGGTATTGTCGGTCTAGGCAAAATGGGAGCTGGACTTGTTAGACAATTACTAGAGAAAGGTTATAGGATATACGGCCACAACAGATCACAAGAAATAGTGGAAGAGTTATCAAGAGAAGGCATGCTAAAGACGATAGGTGTGAAAGATATGGTAGAAAAAATAAAAGCAGAAAAAAAATCTCCCACAATTATATGGTTGATGCTCACTGCCGGAGAGACCATAGATAAAGTATTGTTCGAAGAAGGACTTTCGGATAGCTTGGAAAAAGGAGACATCGTAATAGACGGAGGCAATTCAAACTTCAACGATAGCAAGAGAAGATTTCAGAAGTTGAAAGAGGGGGGTATATATTTTGTAGACGCAGGAGTCTCTGGTGGTCCAAGCGGTGCTAGAAACGGAGCTTCGATCATGATCGGAGGAGAAAGAGAAGTGTTTGAAAAAGTAGAAAAAGTATTTAGAGACATAAGCATACCAAACGGCTATAAATTTTTCGATGGAGCCGGAGCTGGACACTTTGTAAAAATGGTCCACAATGGTATCGAGTACGGCATGATGCAGGCTATAGCCGAGGGGTTTAATATAATGAAAAATTCAGAGTACAAACTAGACCTGACTGAAGTAGCTGATATTTATAACCACGGCAGCGTCATCGAGTCGCGGCTTGTCGGTTGGCTCAAAAAAGCTCTAGTACTGTACGGCAATGATTTAGAGCAAATATCGAGCACTGTCGCTCACACAGGAGAGGGTAAGTGGACAATCGAAGCGGCCAAGGAGATGGGGCTCGAAGCCAAGATCATAGAAGGCTCGCTTGAGTTTCGTATCCATTCGGGAGATATGCCTTCTTTCACTGGTAAAGTCCTTAGCGCTCTGCGCAATCAGTTTGGAGGGCATTCGATAACCTAGTCTGGCAAAATAATTGTGTAGCGAGATTCCGCAGGCCGACGGGCCGAGGACAAGGAAATTTTCTTCAACAAAATTTCCGTATCTAGCGGAACAATTATTTTGCCAGACGAAAATACGATATGAAAAAAAACAGCAAGAAAACAATTGAGAAGTTTCTGCCCAGAGAGCAGATAAATATAATCAGGAAATTAAATACTCCAAGCAAAGTCCAAGACTTTTTGGATAGTGTGCCTTTCAATTTCGAAAACAGTGGTGAGACTTATATGTCGCCAAGTCGAGCCCTGAAAGCAAACAAAATGCACTGCTTTGAAGGAGCTTTATTCGGACTTTTGTGTCTTGAGTACCACGGCTACCCAAACTTTCTCATGGATTTAAAAGTAAAAGACCTGAAAAAAGATGACGATCATACGCTTTGCGCATTCAAAATCGGAAAACATTGGGGAGCGATAAGCAAAACCAATCATGCAGTCCTGCGTTATCGTGATCCAATTTATAAAAGTGCGCGTGAACTCGCTATCAGTTACTACCACGAATACTTTATAGATAGCGGAGAAAAGACACTTAAATCTTTTTCAAAACCGTACAATGTATGGAAAAATTTTGGCTACAGTTGGATAGCACAAGAAGAAGATTTGGACGATATAGCCCTAGCGCTAGATAAGTACGAACATACAGAGATCGTTCCCAAAGAAACATCTAGATACCTACGCAAAGCAGGAAAGATGGAACGCAATGCAGCCATCCTTGCAGAGTACCAAAATAGGTAATATCATGGGGAATAGGGAATATTGTTAGAAATTAACAACTCAAAATGAAGAAAGTATTGTTTTTGATCATAGTGATAGTGGCGATAGGAGCATATTTTGCTCTAAATAAGACTAAAGAAGAGATAAACGTGTTCTCAAGTGATTTACCTTTGCCAAACAACGAAGGGGCGATAGTCGGTACATATAGCTTGAAAGACGTGCTCGATCAGAAGAAACCATTTTCTTGTACTTTCATAAAAATAGGAGAAACTTCTAGAGTAATAGGTGAGATACGACTATCAGACGAGGGGGACTTGCGGGGGGATTTTGATGTAGAACTTGTGATACCGGAAGATGCGCCAAACCAAGAAACGCCCAGAAGTTTTGCTACTCACTTCATAATAAAAGATGACACTTCTTATACTTGGACCTCGCTTCAACCTGTAGGTTATAAAGCAGGAGTAGCAAAGAGTGCGAGCAAAAACGCTTCTCAGGAAGAACAGGCTCAGATAGTAGGCATAAACGACAAACAAGACTACGAGTGCAAGCCTTGGAACCAGAACCTCACGATATTTGAACTTCCAAGTGGTATTAATTTTCTAGATTTGTAGTACTCGGACTCTCCACACGACTGTCTAAAGTTTTTTCTTAGCCATACATAAATTGTGATTGACACAGAGCTTTTTTCGTGCTAGGTTGAAAACGGCTTTCTCGTTCCCGATCAGTCGGGGCAAACGAGAGAAGTTCTAGACAATACAAGGAGAAAAACATGACCGCAAAAGGTCTAGTCTGGGGCTTCGGCCCCCATCTTCTGACCACGCTGTTGGCCGTTTTGTTGCTCGCGCTGGCCGTCGCGCCAGCCACCGTCTCCGCCGGTGTCATCGGGCATCCGCCCGATGGGCCACACCTCGGCCCTGCGCCGCGTCACGACTCGACATTCTTGGAGCTTTGCGGAACGGGTCAAACTGACCCGAGATGCAACACTTTACTGTTCGTGATGCCAGAGGAACATCTGATGGTCGAGGCCGATATACTCAACCAAGGCGGAGGCGGCCCGTACGGGGCCGACTTCGTCAGTGCTGTATTTAACGGCGTCGTCCAAGAAAAAGTGTTCTGGGGATACCTCGATTATGAAGTACCTGAGGATTGCAGAATCCTCAGCGCCTCACTGATCGTCGACTCTCCGACGGGATCGAGCACATGGTTCAACATCGGAGGAGTCGGGAGTTTGGTCCCACAGGGAACCATATCGACCTTCGATGTCACCAAGTGGTTGAAGGACGGCTTCGAGAGCTTCAACTTCGACGTCTACAAAAACGACGGGTTTGAGGCCTACCCCCTCGCGATCTCTGTGGCACTAAGTGCCACGTACGAGTGTCGCGGGGGACACTGTCCGCCACCCGGCGGAGAAGTGCCAGAGCCGACAACATTTTTCCTTGCCGGCGCTGGACTGCTCGGTCTTGGCATAGCCAGACGCCGGCGGCGGCGACAGCTCCGCGAATAATTTCTCCAGCACCCCAGAGGAGGCGTCCTTTGGGGAAACACTCCGCTAGCAGTCTGCAAAGCTCTTACCTGAGCCTAGCAGACTCGCTTAGCGGGGTTTTTGTTTACAAAAATTTTGACTTTCTGCTTTTCACTTTATAGACCTTTCGACTTTTAGCTTTATAGACTTTCTACTTTTAACTCTCTTTCTTGCATTTTTTATTTTTGGAGTTATTATTCTCATCAGATCGTGCACCAGCTGATGCACGACGCAGTGATAAAAATAGAAAGAAGGAAAGAAGCATATGACCCAATTCGGTTTTTCTCCCAACAGGAATCCCCAAAAGAGAGAGGCGAGAAAAACGCGCACAAATTTCACGAAAAAGAGAAAAGTTATTACACGTCTGGCACCGCGCTGTTGTTCCGCGGCCGCAAGGCAGATCAAGCGTCGTTCCCAATCAAAGAAAAAGTAGACGTGGCAGACGGCCATCATATCCGGCCCCTGAAGGAGAAACGCCATAGAGCGTTATCCCCAGGGGCCTTTGACATTTTTGGCTAGAGGGTGTATAATGGTAGTATAGATGGCCTTCGGGCTCGCCCCACATAGTGGGGAGAATAAAAGAAAAAAGTCAGTGCAAGTTTGCTTCACTGACTTTTTTCTTTACCTCCTTAAATAAGCCTTCTTCTATATGACCGACTTTATTTATCAATCTTTTACTATCCAAATTTCTGATTTGTGAAAGATTGGCGTACGAGTCTTTGCCATCCATTTCAAAACCCACGTTTATACCTAAATTGACCCACCGCACTTCGGCGTCTTTGAAATACAATCTTTCTTCTTCTTTCTTATTATCTAGCGTTTGCTTAAGCTTGTTCCAACTATCAAAATCTTTTTGCATATTTTTTGTAATCAATAATTCAATTTTATCAACAATATATAGAGTAGAATAGGGAAGAGTACACCTCACTTATCCCCAGGGGCCTTTGACTTGCATTTTTGTCAAATGAGGAGTATAAAGATAACCGGACGCAGTAAGAGAGGGGTCACACCCTCCCGAGTCCTATTTCACGACAGAAAGAAGAAGAAAATGTTTCGAGACAATGGGGCTCACTGCCCCAATTGCCACATCTACCATGTGGCTCCGGCACTCGCACAGGAAGGAAAAACAACGATCCAAATGTGCGAGCATGGTTGCGGCCACGAGCTGACGTGGCGAAAAAACAAAGAAGGCGGTTACATCGTAACCGCCCAAAGAAAGAGGACAGGAGTCGCCTCAAGGAAACCGTTGCAGGTGTTCGCTTAGGCATGATACGTCCCCAAAAGCCGCGAAGACGGAAAAGGGACAAGAAGACATTGAGCGGCCCGTAGTGGCCGTAAGGACTTACGAGAGCAATGCGCACCCAGATGCGCTGGTTCCCGTAAGTCCTTTTTACGTGTAAAAAATAAAGTAAAAAGTACAAAGTTAGAAAGTAGAAAGTTTATAAAGTTAGAAGTCTAAAGCAGAAAGATAAAGAGGAGAGAGACTATGACAAAAACAAAGTAAGTGCGGAAGATGTATTTTTCGAGATATGGCTTGCGTAATATGAAGCGGGCATTGGCATAAGCCGCTACAGCGGCCGGCAAAAAGAGAGCAGAGTTGTTGGTAAAAATAGGCACGAGGAGATATGCGAGGGAAGAGAGTATAGCTACTGTTCTCGGTCCCCAAGCGTCTCCGAAAAGTACGGGCACGGTCATGACACCTTCCTTTTTGTCCCCTTCGATATCTTTCATATCTCTGATATGTGACCAAAGGAAGAAGAAAACTACTATGCCGATAGTGAGATTTGTCGGGATGAGAGAAAAATCTTTGACCGGAGCAAAAAGGAAAAATCCGGCAAGAACAGCAGTAAGACAACAAAGACCGATAAGAAAAGAAGAGAAAAAAGGGACCAGTTTGAAGCGGGTAGGAGGAGCACTGTATATGTAGTAGAGAGCACTGAAGGCAAGGAGCATAAAGAAGGGGACCAAACCAGCAAGAAAGCCAGAAAGAAGAGCGAGGAGCGCAAAGATGAGAGCCGAGTCTTTCATGTCGGAGGGGCCGAGCGACCCCTTGCAAAGAGGTCGCTCGGCATTGGTCACTTTATCGATCTCCACATCCACAATATCATTTATAGCCACAGCAAACATCCAAGAAAAATAGAAAGAGAGTATAAGCATCAGGGTAGAAAGAGTATCGTTGAGCCCGAAAAGTACAGAGAGGCTAGCATACTTTGCTAGAAACAATCTGTAGGCCACAAAGACTCCGATAAGTATCATCAGTATGTAGTGAGCCACCCTCTCAAGCCGAGAATTTTTGAGAACAGTAAAAAGCTTCTCTTTACTATTCTTATAAAACCAAACAAACACAGCTCCAACAAGAATAATAAAGAAAAATTTGCCTATAAGATAATTAAACCCGACTTCCAAAAACCTTGTCTCGCTAGCATAGGAAAGTGTCTGGTGTATGTGGTTTGTCACAGTGAGTGACTTGTTCACACTGCTAGCAAAAAAGTCTAGTGGTACACCGAAATATCCTCCAACCCCGAAACCTACTGCAACTATATTGATAATACTGGGCAACGCCAAGAAAAAGAAAATGATGAGATAAAGAAGCGCTGTATAAAGAAGGCTTCTTGATATTTTCCTGCTTTCTACATACACAAGACCAAAGATACTAAGCAAGATAATAACCACTTCGATACGTATACCAAGCGATATACCACTACCTGAGAGTGGCCCAAAAAAAGTTAGGAGGGAAATAAGAGTCTCAAGCGGTGGCTCAAATACATAGGCAATAGCCACTCCATAACTAGGACTCATGACAAAATGGATAATGGGAGCGATAAAGATACTAGCAAGAGCAGCTACGGTAAACCCTGGTATTGCTTTGCGCCAACTTGGTAGAGCATAAAAAAGAAAGATCATAAAAACAAAAGCAAAAGCCATGAAAAATACATAGTAGTGTAGTAGTGAGGAAGCGTCTGTAGCTAGGATACGAGTAGAGGATGGGCTAGTCATAGCTTCTAGGAAAAAGCGGACCATAAAAACAGCCGAGACACCCACAAACCAAGACCCGACACTGAGGGGTAAGCCCTCAAAATAAGACCTGATACTAAATATTTTGTCCAATATTTTTGACATGCTTTGTGTCAGATTAGAACTAGAGGCATTATACTACAATTTGATATAATGGAGACATATGGACATAGCTCAATTTAGAGATAAAACCAAGCCTTCTGGATTCCTGTCCCCCCTTTTTGATAATAGTAAGATAGACCAAATAAAAGAAGTTGCTTCACAGTTTGCTGGTACTAGCACTGTCTTTCTTGTTGGTATAGGTGGATCAAATTTGGCCACGAAAGCAGTCTGGGAAGCTTTGTGGAAAGAAGATAAAGAAGTATTCTTTTTAGAATCTTTAGACGGCCGCGAACAACAAAAAATAAAAGAGGTTATAAATAAAATATCTGATCCAAAGGATTTTTGCCTAATAGTGTCTAGCAAGTCTGGAAATACAAGAGAGACATTGGACACATATAAGAAAGTTGAAGTATTACTCTCAGAAAAATTTGGAGACAAGATAAACCAAAGGACTCTTGTGATAACAGGTAAAAATGGAGCACTCAGAGAAATTGCCCTAAGATACGGCTTTAAAATACTTGATTGGGATGGAGAAATAGGTGGTAGATACAGTGCATTTAGCGTCGCTCACACTTTACCTCTTGAGATACTAGGCACCAAAACAAAACAGTTAAAAGAAGGAGGGCAAAGTGTAGTCAACGACAGTGAGCTACTAGATAAGGTAGAAGTTTTGGCATCAAAAATAAGACACTTATATGAAAGCGGCACCGACATTATCGACCTTTTTACATTCAATTCCCAACTCGAAGCATTGGGTGATTGGACTCGACAACTGATAGCAGAAAGTATAGGTAAAACATCAGAAGAAGGGGAGAAGATAGACCTGACGCCCATAGTCTCCATAGGCCCTAGAGATTTGCACTCTATGTTGCAGCTCGATTTGGGGGGCAAGAAAAAGCGCTTTACTATTTTCTTGTACACACAAGAAGAAGCTGTAGGCAGCATAGAAGCAAGTTCCTACCAAGAGATCCTTACAGCATACATGGAGAAAAATATACCTTACTATGAGTTTATATTTGAAAAAGTAGACGAATATAATATAGGTAGGTATTTTGCTTTTATGATGCTGCTTACGGTATCTGTATGTAGACTGCTTAAGGTCGATCCGTACAACCAACCAGCTGTGGAAGAATATAAGGCTAATTTGAGGTAGAATACATAAATACGTAATATGAGTAAAAGCGCCATACTTTTTGATATAGGTGGAAGTAAGATGCGTCTGGCCTTCAGCAAAGATGGCATATCTTTCGAGCAACCAGAAATAATAGAAACGCCACAAGACTACAATGTCGGGGTGGCAAAATTTGTCGAAACAGCCAAGAAGGTGGCCGGCAATGAAAAAATAGACATGGTAGTTGGTGGCATTGCAGGACCATTTGACGAGAAAAAAAGGAGCTTAGTAGGCAGCCCAAATCTTCAAGGCTGGATAGGCAGGCCCCTAAAAGCTGATATTGAGAGAGAGCTTGGTGTAAATATATATATAGAAAATGATGCGGCTATGGTGGGCCTGGGCGAAACTGTCTTCGGTGCTGGCAGAGGGAACAGAATAGTAGCTTACATCACAGTATCTACTGGTGTAGGAGGAGCTCGCCTTGTAGATGGAAAGGTGGATGAAAAGCTCATTGGCTTCGAACCCGGTCACCAATTGCTAAATATTGAAAAAAATGAGACCCTACAACAACTGATAGGTGGGCGAGAACTAGAAAATAGACTTGGTAAAAAACCGAGGGAGATAACAGACCCAAGCTTTTGGGACGACTATGCCAAGAAGCTAGCCTTTGGACTCTGTAATGTTTGTATATTTTGGTCGCCTGATTGTATAGTCCTGGGCGGATCCATGATCACTGGAGATCCGGCTATATCGGTAGATAAAACCAGAGAATACCTAAAGGAAACTCTAAAAATATTTCCGGAAATACCAATACTCAAGAAATCAGAACTGAATGATGTCGGAGGATTGTATGGGGCGCTGGCTTTTATGAGAAACATAACACAATAAACATAAAAATATGGGCATAAAAAACTTTTTAATGAGGAAGATGCTTGAGTCTAAGATGAAAGACATACCCAAAGACCAACAAGAAATGGTTTTGAATATGGTAGAGAAAAACCCAGAACTATTTCAAAAAATAGCTCTAGAAACTCAAGAAGAGATGAAAAAAGGTAAAAGCGAGATGGATGCAGCTATGAGTGTAATGCAAAAGTACAAAGACGAGCTCCAAAAACTGGCTTAGTATCAAAAAACTAAAAAATTATTGTTTTGTAAAATGTTCTGAATGATCTGGAGGTCTGAAGAACAACCTCTCAAGAAAAGCATTTTCATGACCTTTGTATAGTCTTACTGCAAAGCGAGCCCCCCTCCTTTTACAAGAGTTTAATATCTTCTGGTTTTGAAAAGTATTGATATCACCACTATATATAGCACCCAAACAATGCGCGCCATAGTAAAGAAAAACACCCCTGAGCCAAAAAGGAGGGAAGGCAAAAAACAACATTTTTTGAGCCCAACTAGGAGTACCACCTGAAACAATAAAGTAGACCCTCAGGTGTTCGAGCTTGCCACCGGGCTGACCGAGTCGGCTCTTGTTTTCAAAATCGAGAGCAAAAAACCTTATTCTATCTATAAAATTTTTGAGCCTAGCAGGGACACTGAAGTTGTATGTAGGGGTAGCTATGACAAGAGCTTTGGCGTGTAAAATTTTGTCGCACAATTCTTTAAATTTTTCTTCATGACCGCAAGCCCCTAATCTATTTTCAAAACAAAAATCATCTATCGGTATATCATAGAGATATATCTTTTCTACACTATGATTACTTTTTTCTTTGAAACCTTCGATAAAGCTATCGAGCATAGTGTCAGAATTTCTCCCTCGAGAAGGAGAGCAAGAAAGGGCTATAACTTCTGGGTATTTGGTATCTTCGTTCATAATAACTTGGTCTTATTATAACATTTCGTATAGCGAAATAGATAGGTAGTTTGGTTTTGTAATGTAGAATAAAGTGCCATATTTATATATACTTTTTTTGGGATTGTTGTGTAATATTCAGTAGATATGCACGTACACGAAGTTGGTGAATTGATAAAATTAGTCTCGGAGGGTAGTGTGGTGCACCCCCATAAAATGAACCGAGTGCACCATAGACTAATAGACGACTTCCAATTTCTCAAGGGAGTCGCAACGTATTGCCAAATAACAACGGAGGAAGTTCAGAAACTCCGTGATAAGGCAGTGAGAGGAAGGAGGCTGGATCGAATCTGACCCAAACCACCGCGGCACCTTGTGTGCCGCGGTGGTTGTTGATTTGGGTAATCAACTTTGTTACGATTAAAAAATAAACTATACCTAAATTTAATAATGAGTAATTAAAATTAAATGGATCAAAACAAAAATGTTAGGAATGCAACATTAGTATTTATGGCAATACTGGCATTTTGTGTACTGGTATATTTTCTTATCACAAATAAAGAAATAACCCAGAAAAATCTAGGCCTGACACAGAGGAATAATAATCTACCTTCTACAGCTGAATACATAAGCAACCCATATCAGGAAGATTACAATTTATTGAGTAGAGCCATAGATTGGCAATCTAGTGAATATATTTCCGATTGGCAAGTAAACCAGATAAATAGCGCCAATATGAGTGTGTTGGATAAACTACAAAAAGGAAGAATACTCCGTCTGTTAAAAATTTTTAATGAGGGGGGATCTCAAGTAGATGGAGCGCATGAAAGACTAAATAGCGATGTTGATTTAATAAAGGAAGCTCTCACAAATAATGATTGGTCGGTTATAGCAAAACCTGATGATATTAGCTATTACAATGATTATATTTATAAAAAGGATAACCGACCATTGATCTTGAGAGTAGGCTCTCGCGATGCAGTGGCCAATGGTATGTATGTCGAAGTCCAATTTTTATACGATAATAGGTTGGCCCCAGAAAATACAGAATTGGATAATCTAGAAACATTGACAAGTATTTCGGACTGGAATACTTACACCAACAATAAGCACAATTTCGCAATCAAATATCCTTCTAATTGGAAATTGGGAGGTCCTCCTTTAGGTGAAAGCCCTGAATACAGTGATGACCTAACTCAATTTCGAGGAGAAAAATGTGTGGTGACATTTTCCCATGACGGCACAGGTAGGGACTTTGAGGGAGCAGAATACCGTGCAGAGAATAAAATCATTGATTTAAGTGGTAATAAATTTCAATCTAGATACATATATTCAGGTATAAATCTTGTCTGGGCTGGTATCTTTGATTTTCCCACACTTGGAAACACCCTTGAGATATCCCCAATCGGAGGGAGTGCTATATCCTCAAGTTGTGTGAATTCATTCCATCAGATAATAAACACTCTAACGATAAAATAGACTTGGTAGCCATCACCTTTCCTGCTACATGAAAACTACTTGGGCAAATACGGGAATCAAACACCAGACCCCTCTCTTCACCTACCCGATGTGGTCGGCAAGGATAGTGACTTCGCTACCACGTTTGACTTCGATGACACCACTACCAGATAGAAAAGCTTTGTTTTCCTTTTCCGCCATGATCCTTATCGGTCCGGCCGCAAGAGCAGAGACTAGGGGAATGTGGTTTGGCAAAATAGTTATTTCTCCCATCTCTGTCTTTAGGTTTACACTGAAAACTGTGTCGTTGTAGGCGATACCATCGGGAGTAGCGATCTTTAGTTTTAGAGTATTCTTGCTCACTTGTTTTATTACTCTTTTTATTTTTATTGCTTCTTAACATCATCGATACCGCCCTTCATGTAGAAACTCTGTTCTGGCTTATCGTCATGCATACCCTTGAGTATCTCGTCGAAGCCTCTAATGGTTTCAGAAAGTGGTACGTACTTGCCCGGGATATTGGTAAATTGCTCGCCCACGAAAAATGGTTGTGAGAGGAATTTTTGGACTTTTCTTGCTCTTTCTACTACCAACTTATCTTCTTCGCTAAGCTCATCCATACCAAGAATAGCTATGATGTCTTTGAGTTCTTCATACCTCTGAAGTATCTGTTGCACGCCCCGAGCTACTCGATAATGCTCATCGCCGACTACGCTCGGCTCAAGGATGGTACTTGTAGAAGATAGGGGATCGACCGCAGGATAAATAGCGAGAGATGCGAGATTTCTAGAAAGAGCCACAGTAGAGTCTAGGTGAGTAAAAGTAGTAGCAGGAGCAGGGTCGGTATAGTCGTCCGCTGGTACATAGACTGCTTGTATAGAAGTGATCGATCCGTTCTTGGTAGAAGCAATGCGTTCTTGGAGCGCACCCATCTCGCTAGCAAGAGTCGGCTGATAACCGACAGAAGATGGCATTCTGCCAAGTAGAGCAGAGAGCTCAGAACCAGCCTGTACAAACCTAAATATGTTGTCCACGAACAGCAACACATCTCTGTTTTCTTCATCTCTGAAATATTCAGCCATAGCAAGAGCGCTCAGAGCCACGCGAGCACGAGCTCCGGGCGGTTCGTTCATCTGTCCGAAGACCAGAGCAGTTTTGTCGAGTACTTTGCTTTCTTTCATCTCATGATAGAGGTCGTTACCCTCGCGACTTCGCTCACCAACACCGGCAAAAACAGAATAACCAGAGTGCTCAGTAGCAATGTTGCGAATAAGCTCTTGGATCACCACAGTCTTACCTACACCGGCACCACCGAAAAGTCCCACCTTTCCTCCTTTTAGAAATGGACAGATGAGGTCGATAACCTTGATACCTGTCTCAAGTATCGAACTGCCAGTACTTTGCTCGCTAAGGACAGGTGATTCTCTGTGAATAGAGTACTTCTTTTGACTTTTTACCGCAGGTCCGCCATCGATCGGATTGCCCGAGACATCAAACATTCTGCCCAACACCTCTGACCCGACAGGTACACTTATAGGAGCAAGGAGAGCTTTCACTTCTTTACCTCTTGAAAGTCCATCAGTACTAGAGAGGGCAATGGCTCTAACTTCACCGAGCCCAAGATGTTGGGCTACTTCTAACAAAGTATTTACACCTTCCACATCCACTTCGAGAGCAGATTTTATAGGTGGCAAATCACCCTCAAACCTGACATCTACCACTGGACCAACTACTTGTATTACTTCTCCTTTCATCCTTTTTAAATTAATTTAATAAAATTTATAATTATCCGGTTGCTACCGCACTAGCCCCACTCGATATCTCTATGATTTCATTGGTGATACTAGCCTGACGAGCACGGTTATAGCGAACACTCAGATCATTTTTGAACTTATTGCTATTGTCAGTAGCACTCTTCATAGCAACCATACGAGCAGATTCTTCACTAGCTCTAGATTCTAGAAGTCCTTGAAATATCTGCACAGCTACCAATTTTGGCAAGACCGTTTCAAGAATAACATTTACATTCGGTTCATAAACATATTCAGAAAATTGTTGCTGTTTTTCTAGGTTTATTATTTCTATATCATCTTCTATTCTTCCCAAATGCTCGATAAGGTTTTTTACGTTTTGAGCAGATACAGGCAAAATCTCTCGGCCGATTTGTTCTCGACTAAAGACATTCAAGAAGTTAGAGTATAGCATAACTACACTTTTATACTTTTCTTGCATAAAACTAGATATGACTTCATCGTAAAGCATCCTATAATCCTCGAACTTTGGAGAATCGTTTGTTTCGTCAAATGTAAGAATGGGGTATTTACCGAGTCTCACTACTTGTTCTCTTGCTTTCTTGCCGATAGTTATAAAATCTACCTCTTCCAAACCACCTCCACTTATTACCAAATGCAAAACCTTGTTCATCTGGGCATTGAAGCTGCCACAAAGCCCTTTGTTTGATGCGATGTGGATAATAAGAGTCTTGGGTGATTTAGGTCTGGACAGAAGAACATGCGGTTCATCTCCGTTTTTGCTTGATATGTTGACCAAAAGCTCCAAGGCTAGGGTAGCATATGTACGAGTAGCAAGAGCGTTGTCTACCGCTTGTTTCATCTTGGAACGAGCGATCATCTCCATAGCTTTAGTTATCTTACCTATGGACTCTACTGAGCGTATCTTCTGTTTTAATTCTTTGATGTTTTCAGCCATATTTCCTGATTATTTAGAAAATACAAAATTATCTAGAAACTTCTTTATATTTCCTTCTATCTCTTCACTCCAACCTGATTCGATCTCCTTGAGCATAGATTCTTCCGAACTGATCAATCTTTCTGTTATTTGCCTTTCCCAAGCACCGATATCTTCCACGTTCAAAGCGTCCAATCTACCATCCTTGGCTGCATAGAAGAGTACCACTTGCACACCCACTCTTACTGGTTTACCCGGCGGTTGCTTCATAAGCTCAGTCACTCTTCTACCGCGTTCAATAACTTTCTTAGTATCTGGATCTAGGTCACTTGCAAACTGGGCAAAAGCTTCGAGTTCTCTGTACTGAGCAAGATCGAGTTTTACCTTTCCAGCCGCTGATTTTACTGACTTTATCTGAGCAGCACCCCCAACTCGAGACACAGAAAGACCGACATTTATCGCAGGTCTTAGACCTTTGTTGAACAGTGCAGACTCTAGGAATATCTGCCCATCAGTGATCGAAATGACATTTGTAGGAATATAAGCACTGATATCATTGGCTTGTGTCTCTATGATCGGCAAGGCTGTGATAGAACCGCCTCCTGCTTCCTTATTTCTCCTAGCTGCACGTTCTAGTAGGCGAGAGTGTAGATAAAAAACATCTCCCGGATAAGCTTCGCGTCCGGGCGGGCGGCGCAAGAGCAACGAAATCTCTCTGTAAGCAACTGCGTGTTTCGAAAGATCGTCATAAACTATCAGCACATCTTTGCCCTGATCCATAAAATACTCCGCCAGAGCTGCCCCAGAATAAGGAGCAATGTAGGAAAATGCAGCTCCATCGGAACTTCCAGCAAGGACCACAGTGGTATAGTCTAGGGCACCATTTGCATGTAGAGTTTCTACTACGCGTGCTACCTTTGATTTCTTTTGACCTATAGCAACATAGATACAGACAACATCTTTACCTTTTTGGTTTAGGATCGTATCTATAGCAATAGTAGTCTTGCCGGTCTGCCTATCGCCGATAATAAGCTCTCTCTGACCACGACCGATCGGGATCATAGCGTCGATAGACTTTATACCAGTCTGCATAGGTACGCTGACAGCTTGTCTTTCCATCACCCCAGGAGCTTTCTTTTCTACCAAATATTCGGCGTCAGATTTTATATCACCCTTATCATCGACTGGTCTGAGTAGAGGGTCTACCACTCTACCGAGAAAAGCCTTTCCTACAGGTACCGAAAGAATCTTCCCTGTGCGTCGAACTTCATCACCTTCTTTCACTTCCGCATTTGCATCGAAAACAACAGCTCCGACAAAATCTTCTTCAAGGTTGAGAGCTAGAGCCTTGACTCCGTTTGGCAGTTCAAGCATTTCTGCGGCACCACATCCAGAAAGACCAGATACTTTGACGATAGAATCATTGGCTTCTACTACTTTACCTACAGATACAAAATCTGCAGAGACTATGAAGTCTTTTATTGATTTCTCTAGTTCGCTGATTATTTTTTCGGTACTCATAATTTTTTTATTTTCTATTAAATGTTTCCTTCATTTTCTTCAACTGGTTACTTGCGCTACCATCAAGAACCATACCTCTATACTCTGCCAAGAATCCGGCACCCAAGAAGGGGTCCTCTTCTATTTCAGTCTCTGCTTTCATTGCGTCCATTCTCACCTTTATAGCATCGATCGTCTTGGTGCTGACTTCGCTATTAGCAGAAACTTTTATTTTCAGTGTGCTATCTTTTTTTTCTTTTGCATTATCATGATCCAAAAGAGATAGTACCCTAGGTAGCATGCTCTGCATGTGATGTTTCGAAAGAAAAGAAATAACAGAGCTCGAAATCTCTTTGTCAGAAACACCTCTACTAGACAACTCAGCAATGGCTTTTTTTATGTTCTTAGAATTCAACATAATACTTGGAAATTTATCTTGCTGACATATTTTCTGAGAATTGCTTTCGGTCTTTAGAGAAGTCATCGCTCTTGATGATCTTCTCTGCCATATCTAGAGCCAATTCACCAGCCTTACTTCTGAGTTTGTTCATAGAATCACTCTCTTTCCTTTCTATCTCTTGTATAGCCTCTTGCTTCATCTTCTCGATAGACTCTTGTGATTTTTGGACCGCGCTATCTTCGATGTTCTTAGCTTTCTGTGTTGAAGACTTGATCAGCGTATCCGCCTCACCTCTTGCAGACTGCAATATAGATTCTTTTTCTGCCATAGCCTCTGCCATACGCTCTTTGGCGTCATCAGCAAAAGACAACCCTTCGTTTATTTTTTTCTGTCTTTCTTCTATAGCTTCCCTTATCGGTTTAAAAACAAGACTACGCAAGACAAGAAAAACCACGATGAAGTTCACCATGTTGGCAATGGCCAGTTTGGTGTCAAAGCCGATTTTACCCAAGATCTCAAGCATAATATTTTTTAAAAATTAAATGCAGACATTTAAAGTGCTAGATAACGAAGAACATAACGAGAGCGTAGATAGCGGTCGACTCACACATAGCAACACCGATGATCATCTTGCTAAAGAGAGAGTCAGTTTGCTCAGGGTTTCTACCCATAGACTCGAGAGCCTTGGCTACCACTAGACCTTCACCGATAGCTGTACCTAGCATCGATATAGCTATGATACCTTTTGCGATATACTTTGCTGCTTCCGGACTTAGAAAAGCTTGTTCCATTTTTTTGTAATTAATTTCTTTTAATACTTTTAATAACTGACAGTGAACAGGCGATACCCTAGGTACTTCCTGTTTTCTATCTGCTATACAATCATCTCTTTCGGTTTTCTAGATTGTGAATAATAAGCAGTAACCAAAGCGCTAAATACTACGGCTTGCACTAGCCCAAAAAACATAGAGACTGCAAGCCACAATCCTGGAGCACCGTAGGCTATAGCTCCGAAGATAACTACCACTAGCACTTCACCAGCGTAGACATTGCCAAAAAGACGCAAAGAAAGTGACACTATCTTTGCAAGTTCAGAAATGATATCTAGAAGACCAATACCAAAATTTACAAGCGACATCAGCCCACTACCCAAACCACCTCTGAAACCTTTCCACACTTCTCCGAGTTGGACAAACTTGCCGATAAAACCAAATAATCCATAGTCTTTGATACTTATGATGTTTATGATAACTATCATGCCCAAAGCCAGACCAAAAGTAGTGTTGAAGTCAGTAGTAGGAGTACGAAAGAGGGGAGTGCCTTCATAAGTAAAACTAGAAAGTCCGGGGACTACCCCTATGACGTTTGACACAGCTATAAACAAAAATATAGAGGAGACAAGCGGAAGAATTGTCTCAGCCCTCTCTCTATCGCCCGTGATTTGGACGATGAGGCCAACAATCCATTCGTAGACTATCTCTATAAATGTCTGTACTTTGCCAGCTCTCTCGGTCAATATTTTTTTTATCAAAATACCAAATACTAAGAAGCATATAGTTATCAAAACAGAAAGAAGAAAAGAATTGCTTATAGGCCAAGAATACAAATCAAAAAGTATATCTGGAGCCACATCTGGTATTTCTGATTGTATTGAAAGGGGATTCATATTTTAGTTTTAACTTGTTTGTTTGTTTTTTATTTCTTGTATCTTTTTGTTCACATCTTTGAGTTCTCTGTCTACTATCTTGTACCTGAATATAAGTATGACCCAAGAGAGTATAAAAAATGGCAAGAGTATCAAAACTTCTACTATCTTTGGCAAAGCATATCTTGCAGCAAGATAGTCGGCCAAGAAAAACCCGAGTAGGGCTGGGAGACCAAAGATCACCAGTATTTCAAACATCATAAGAAAAGCCTTGTGCCTATATGATTCTCGCAAAAGAATAAGCCGACCGAGCTCTTTGTCTTGGTTATCACTCTCCATTTTATCCCTGTCCGCCACAGATCTAGACCTCAAAAAGCCGACCACAGCAAAACAAGGGGTTAATTATATATAAGAGTACTATTATGTCAAAAGGGAGTCGGGTTTAGGCTAGGTTTTTGAGAGCAGCGCCGACAAAGTAGGCGACAAGGGCGGCAATGATACCGATAAGACAAGTCTGAAGGGCTGTCTTTAGCGAAGACTTATGAGAGACTGCGCCGCGAATCAAACCTATAAAGAAAAAGGTTAGGAGAGTCAGAATAGAGGCAACTTTGAATTCATCTGTGATAAGACCGGGAGATAAGTAGCTCAGTACATAAGAAACAAGAGGCACAGACCCGACTATGATAAAAGAGAAAAAAGTAGCAAGAGCTGTCTTCCATGGGTTGCTCTCGTGGACTTCACCATTATTTGCCAACTGATCTTTGTGCGACTCTTCGGACAGAAAGTTCGAAGAAGCCATGGAAAAACCATCTGCCAAAACATTTGAAAATCCTAGGATAAGCACAATGCCTGAATTGAGCTCTGCCCCTGCGATGCCAGCTATGATCGCAAAAGTAGTGACAGTACCGTCGATAGAGCCATAAACAAACTCTGGCAAATAATTCCAAAACTTTGATTTGATACTTTGCATTAAAAAATATTTGAGAAATTATTGCGATTAAAGGTTAATTGTAGCAAAAAATTATAAATACGAAAATGTAAAACGAATACTGCCCGCACACCGTTGGGTGTGCGGGCAGGTTGTGGGAGGTTCACTCCCGTTTGATTGCGGCGACGATCCGATCGCGCCGCCGCGCGAGGCCGAGGCCTGCAAGGCCGAGGCCGAGTAGTGCGGTCGTCCCCGGCTCGGGGACGGCCTGATGGCCGAAATTATCAGCCTGCAAATCGTACCCTCGCGCACCAGTGAAGGTTAGTGTCACATCGCTGGTAATCGCCCCCTGAGCCGTGGTTTGATACCACGCCATGGTGGTATTGGGAGCCAAGTTGATGACCCCCGACGCCGTACCTCCAAAGGTGATCATTGCCGGATTCCCATCCAGCGAGGCTTGGATGTAGAAGTAACCACCCGACGGCAGGGATAGCCCGGAATAGGTCAATACAACATCGCTGTCATCGCCGGTGCCATTGTTGATCTCAAGGACACCAAAGTCGATGACAGACCGGTGATCCACCGGCGGGACGCCACCGTTTGACGTGAGACACATCCCCCGAGTCACACCTCCGCCGATCGCCACAGGTCCGTTGCAACCAGTCGTGGTCAGTTCGGCTTGAGATACGTCGAAACCATCGATCAGCCCCGCCGCGGCGGGCGAGACGAGCATCAGAAAGACGGCTAACACCGCCAACAACATTGTCTTGATTTTCAAAGTTTCTTTCTCCTCAGTTTTGAGAGTTCGGCCCCTCGGTATCGCTACCTCGGGGTCCGGGGGGTATACTAATATAGTATAGAATATTTGTCAAGCCCAACTTAGACATACTCCAAAACAAAGCAGGGGACACATAAAGTGCTATGTAAACAAAAGAATAGGTCGCTCAAATCGTCTATATAAGTATAGGTCGTCATTACTAGCCTTAAATCTACAAAAATAGACGAAAAATATGAAAAAATTAAACAAAAACAACAAAATATCTTTTGCTTTGGTAGTGAGTCTGCTTGTATCCGGACTAGTCTTTTGGAGTACTACGACACAGGCACAGTCGGGTGGGTTTGGCCCCATAAGTGCACCGTTCTCGATACAGATGGATGAAGGCGACAGTGGTTCTGAAGTTACAAAGTTACAAACTTTTCTTGCTGGCAATAGCGCAATATATCCAGAAGGTTTGGTGACAGGATATTTCGGACCGCTTACCAGAGCAGCGGTTACTAGATTTCAATCTGCATATGGCATATCTCCAGTCGGCAGAATAGGACCGATCACTATAAACCAACTCAACAACTTGGCCTTTGGTACTGGAACTACTGGCAGTGTTTCAGGCGATATCAATGCACCCATCATATCTGGAGTAGTGATAAACAGAACATCCAACACTGCATCGATACAATGGAACACAAACGAACTGACGAGAAACAAAGTCTATTACAGTACACAACCACTGACATTCTTTGAGACAAATACACCAAAGACAGCTCCTCTGATACTAGGTCAGGTTGTCAACGACAATACAGCTTATCAGTCGAACTTTCACTCACTCGGACTTGTAAATCTGATACCCGGCAGCACTTACTACTATATGATCGAATCAATCGATCAAGCTGGTAATGTAAGCGTATCGTGGCCGCAGTCGTTTGTAGCTTTGTAGAGACATGCCACTTTCGGAATTATCATAACGAAACACCTCGTGCTGCCCAAGAATCAGATCATCGCCCGCGCTAGGCCCTTTGGCCTAGCGCGGGCTTTCTTTTTACCCAATTTTTCATTATATTTAAACGACTATGGCGAATATTTCAGTAGGAATAGTGGGTCTGCCAAACGTGGGGAAGTCCACACTTTTTAATGCGCTTACCAAAAAGAGTGTGGCGGCCGAAAATTATCCTTTTTGTACTATCGACCCTTCATATGGAGTTTTGCCAGTACCAGATCATAGACTTGAAAAATTGAACGACTTTTCAAAATCGAAAAAAAAGATTCCAGCCGTCATAGAATTTGTCGATATAGCTGGGCTAGTAAGAGGTGCTTCTAAGGACGAGGGAAGAGGAAATGAATTTTTGCAATACATAAGTGGATGCGACGCTATACTAGAAGTGGTACGTATATTTGATGACGAAAGGGTAATACACGTAGATGGAGGCATAGACCCACTGAGAGATATAGAGACAATAAACCTTGAGCTCATACTCAAAGATATGGAGACAGTGTCAAATCGATTGAAATCTCTTGAGAAAGATATCAAGAGAGGCGACAATGAAGCCCTATTTCTAGAAAAAATAATAAAGAAAATGCTTGCCACTTTTGAGGCCGGACAACTAGCCAGTACTGTAGAGTTGGAAAAAGAAGAACAACCACTAATAAAGCAGCTCCAACTTCTCACCATGAAGCCCTTGATGTATGCACTGAACAAAAAAGCTGGCGGCAAAAATCTTGATGAAGTAGGCGACGAACGATTTGATAAGCTCATAGATTTTATGCAGAAGACCGGATCAAAATACACCATAATAGATGCCAATATCGAGAATGAACTAAAAGATTTTGAGGGTGAGGAAAAAGAGGTGTTCAGAAAAGAAATGGGTTCTAATGACGATGGATTATCGGAGCTCGTGATACAAAGCTACGAATTGCTCGGCCTCCAATCTTTCTTTACTACAGGCGAAGATGAGACAAGAGCTTGGACGATAAAGAAGGGGAGTACGGCACCTATAGCAGGCACTGCCATACACACTGATTTTCGCGATAAGTTTATCCGAGCCGAGGTCATAGAGTGGGACAAACTTCTTGAAGCAGGCTCATACGCCGCCGCCCGCGAAAAGGGCCTTTTGCGTACTGAAGGCAAGGAATACATTGTGAAAGATGGTGATGTGATCGAGTTTAGAATCTAAACTATTCTGCTTTTCTTAAGAATATTGGAATGGCAAAAAATGGTATAATATAAGCATGTTGAAAATAACGATATTAGTTTTGGTGGCCTTAGCACTTGTCTACTTAGTCTACCTCTTTACCTTTCAGAAAGATCGGATTAATAATAAAACCCTACAAGAACAAAAAGATTCTCCAGTCTTATATCCAAACAGAACTTTGGGAGAGTTTAGTTTTCTTGGAGCCCCGTTTGTCTTCAACTACCCACTTGCCACAAACGAAGCCTCGAGTATAGAGAAGGTAAGCGAAGAAAACTTTATAGTGAGAATAAATCATGATTATAAAAACAAAGACTCGGGACAAACCAAAAGTGTATCCGAAATCAATGTGATACTAAAAAAGAATGGCGAAGAGCATATAAGAGTGGCTACAAACAAAAATGGGGTAGAGTATAATATGAATGAACAAGATAAAAATATCATGATCAAGTTTTTTGGTTTACTGTCTGACAATCAACAGGTCGTAGAGATACATTTCGACAGAGCTGAATACAGAGACATCATCATAGACACTTTTGATTTTATTAGATAAAAATTATTCAATGGAAAATAACACAATCGTTTATAACAGCTCAGAACTGAAAACGACCTCTCATGCCAGAGATTTTTTCTTACATCTTGGCTCAATGATCAGCCTTTATGCTGTGTGTATAAGTTTCGTCAATTTACTTTTTCGGATAATAAACAAATCCTACCCAGAGGTAAACAAATATTACTACTGGGCCAATAGCTCAGAGATCAGCTTCCCTGTAGCGGTACTTATCATCGTATTTCCACTATTCATCTTGATCTCATATTTGGTAAATAAAAGTTACAACGAAGACCAGAACAAGAAAAATCTAAGTGTCAGAAAATGGCTGACTTATATAACCTTGTTCATAGCAGGTATTATCTTTACTGGAGACCTTATTTGGATTCTGTACAAATTTTTGGATGGTCAAGATATCACTTGGGCGTTCATACTAAAAGCTCTGACAGTACTCGGAGTAAGCGGAGTAGTATTTGGCTACTATATATCTGAAATAAGAGATCATGTAACTATCAAAGCTCGGAGGGTCTACACCTACATATCGGTGGTACTTGTTATCGCTTCCATAATCCTAGGTTTTGCTATAATTGGCTCACCAAAAAACCAGAGGCTGGCAAGAGAGGACGAGCAAACAATATTATCGATGCAAAACATGCAATGGCAAATAATAAATTATTGGCAAACAAACGGTATGATCGGAGAATCTCTAGAAGAAATGAACATTAAATACAGCGACAATACAAGTTCTATAATCTACAACAAAACTGGAGAAATTAATTTTGAGCTATGCGCAAGCTTTAATTCGAACAATCAGGGCAATGCGCCTCAATATGCACCGACCTCCGATAATTACAACTGGTTTCACCCGGAGGGGGAGTATTGTTTTATCAGACGTATTGATACGCAAATATATCCATCACACACAAGATGACAGTGAAGGAGTAAAATAAATAATCCTCACAAAAAAATCGCGAAGACTCGCGATTTTTTTGTGCTTGAATATTTCTTGCGAAATTATTCTTTATCAGCTAGAGCTTCTCCTTCTGCGCCTTCAGGCATCATTTCACCTTCTGGCATTGTTGCGTCACCATTTGTTGTTTCGTCTGGATTCATTTCAAAAAAGATTAGCTGGTAATAGAAGAAGTCTAACAAAGTGAGAGAGTGTGTCAACCCTTGCAAATAAATGTCCTATTAGGACAAAACATAATGAGTATGTCTTCCGGTCGTTCCTACTTGTTTTATTTTGTTTTCTTTCTCGAGCTGGTCTAGATACCGTGTAGCCGTAGCATCAGAGACACGCAAAAGTTTTTCTACTTGATCGTTCGATATTTTTTGATTTTTGTTCAAATACTCCACTATCTTATCGAGCTTCTTTCTTTTTCTTTCGTTAGTTTTTTGCAAATACTGTTGCCAAAGACCTTTTTGTGTGAACGGGGCAGGGAAGGCGACTGATTCTGAGGCCCGCCCCGCCCTTGGCGGGGCGGGCTCTTCTTGCATCACTTCTGTGATAGTGACATCACCCCCTCTTCTTTCAACCGTCTTATTACCTATCTTTTCTACTACAATATGCTCTTCCGGTTCTTCTTCCTTCTTCACCTCTATATTTTCAGATGCGTCCGGCTGATCGAGAGCTTGGTCAGCACTTTCTATAGATTCTTCTGTCTTAGCTTTTGATTCTGATTCTGCACCTATCTTCTTATCCTCTTGTTTTTCTTCTTCATCGTCCATATAAAAAATATACCCCCATACAAAGCAGGGGGCAAGTAAAAACTAAAAATTGTCAAAAGAAATAGCCCGGCGCTCCCCCTAGGGAAACGCCGGACCATGGGGTAAGAAGTCGCTACTTAATCAAAGTGAACTCCACCGAATCTCCTTTTGGTCTAGCGAAGTACAACTCGACTGTGGCTCCTGGGTGCGTCTCCTTCACTAGACCCAGCACGTTCTTCAGATCTTTACTTTGTCGATCTCTAAGCACATTGAGCTCGACCTCCTGAAAAACCACCGATCGATACCACGCGCACCCCTCGTGCCCGATTAGAACAATCCGAGAAATCTGGTGATGCTTGGCTAAGAACTCAAGAAAAAACTTGCTTGCCCACCGTGCCTTAGGATAAGCAGAGACATGTTGTAGCGCATGCGGCCCACCAGGGATAGCCAAGAGATCGCTCTCAGGTATACCGAGCCCCATGTCAACAAATTCTTGGATGTGTTGATGGAACCTTCCATCGCTACAGTATACAACTAAGGCACTTGGCCGTTTGTCGTTCCAGACACTACTTGAAGTATAAGTTCTCATCTTTTTCCTTTCTCCTTAAAATGTAGGGCCGAGCTGCTTGCTCGGCCCTACATGTCTACGACAGCTTGGCCGTGTCGTCTTCAGTGCCCATTGGCATAAGAGAGGACACATCCACACCAGCCTTCTTCAAAGCCGTCGCGACCATCGGCAACATGCCAGTTTCCTTCAATGACATGAAGGCCTGCATGAGTGCCTGCGGAGCGATCTTCGCGTAGCGTTCTAGGCCACCAGCACCATTGGTACCGGAGCCAGAATCGTACACAGTGATGTTATCGATGGACCCAAGAGCTGCCGCAATTGGCTTAGCTACTTCAGCCATGATCTTTTCGCCGGCACCACCGAGTTTCTCGATGGCTGAAGGAAGGATTTCCAGAACCCACTTGGTCTGGAGCATTCTCATCTGCTCCGGAGTGAGATCTTGGAAGTTTTCCAACATTTTAGCCACACCCATTGCCTGAGCAAGCAGTTCGGCTTCCGTACCAGCCGCGCGTGCAAGCAATTCTTCCTTGGTTGCAGCTGCCTTGGCCTTCTGACCTTCGGCTTCAGCCAAAAGTTGAGCTTGCGTCGCTTTGGCATTGGCTTCACGACCTTCAGCTTCAGCTAGAAGGTTCGCCTTCTTCGCCGCCGCTTCGCCTTCACCGGTTTTGCGAGCGACTTCCGCCGCAGCTTCGCCGACCAGCTTGGCCTTAGCCGCTTCGCCCTGACCCTCGAGTTCGAGAGCCTTACGATCACCCTCGGCCTTCTTTTCGCGAGCAGACGCCGCAGCTTCAGCCTCGATGGTGAGTTTGGTGCGTGCCGCTTCTGCGGTGATAACCGCCGCTTTCTTAGCACCCTCCGCCACAATGACGGATTGTTCCGCCTTGGCATTAGCCTCGGTTATGAGGTTAGCGTCGAGTTCGGCTTTCTTCAGCTCCTTGACCTTGCCTTGCAGTTTGGTCCGAGCCTCGGTGTCAGCCTCTTCGACCGCCACCTCCGCCACAACCACACCCCTGCGGGCTTCGGCTTCGGCGAGCGGACCAGCTTGAGCAGCGATTGCTCGCTGCCTGGCCACTTCCGCGTCGTAACCGGCCTGCTTGGTGTTTAGATCACGCTGGGCCTCGGCGATCTGCGCCTTGTTGGCAGCAGCCACCTTCTCAGCTTCGCGCTGAGCGTTGGTGGTATCGATGGTCTGGCGTCGAGTCTGCTCGGCTTCTCGAATGGCCGCTTCGGCTTTCACCTCAGCGATCTTCGGTTTGCCCAAAGATTCGATGACCCCGTGAGGATCGCTGACTTCCTGAATGTTCAGGACGATAATCTCGCAGCCGATTTTAGCCATCTCGGTTGAAACGAGGTTGCTGATCTGCTGCTTGAAGGTATCCTGGTCACGCAGGATGGTTTCCATGTCGGACTGGCCGATGAGTGCTCGGACGTGGCCGTCGACAATGCCGCGAACCTTATCCGAAATCTCTTTGAGCGAGCCCTCGCCGAAAATGCCAGCCGCAACAGGGAGCATCTCCTCCTTGTTGCTAATCTTCGCCGAAACACTTGCCTTCACGTTGACCGGCACACTGTCCTTGTTTGGCACATTTTCCAATGAGACGTTGAACTGGAACAGCGACAGGTCGAGAAAGAAAAAGTTCTCGACGAACGGCATTACGAACTTGGCACCACCAGACACAACGCGAGTTTTCCCGCCGCCATAGACGATGAGTGCCTTCTGCGGAGGAACCTTGACGTAGCGATTGCTCAGTGTGTGTAAGAGCCCACCGATTGCTGCCACTACGAGCAAGATTATGATTGGGGTTGCAATGATAGACCAGAGGTCGTTTGTAATCTGCATGTTTTTCTCCTTTTTGTTGATCAGTTGTTGTATGGCTCTACTACGAGCACGCTGCCCGTTGAGTCTACCACTTTAACTCTCGACGCCACCGGAATCGGTGTCCCGACATTTGATTGTGCCGAAAAGTATTCCGTGCGACCGTCAGTGATGCACTTCACCTCACCAAGTTGGCCAGGCAAAATTGCCGTGTCCACTACAGCAGTGGACCCAACGACAGAACTCGTCTTCGTGACGCTGTTGCCTTGGTGTCGGTACAGATAGTTCATAGCGACATATCCAAGCGCGCCCATTATGAGACCCGCTAAGAGCCCGGACATGGAAGCACCGAGAACAGTCGCTTTAGCTTGAGCACCGAAGTAGCCTCCAGCACCGAAGCCAACCATGAACATCCACAACACTTTGAACGACAAGATAGACATGTTTCCATCGCCGCCGTGGTCAGCATCGTGTTCTCCGCCCCCATCGGCACCATGATCGACCTCGTGGTCATGATCACCACCGAAAAAGAGAGATAGACACAGCATTGCTGTACCGAACAACGCGATCCACGCAAAATGCATTGAGTTCGCAAGCTGATATAAGCTCGACATTCTTACTCCTTGTTAAACTACAATTCCTGTTTCCAGGTCTGGTCACAATTATAGTACATATAGGTTTTTTGTCAATATTGTGCCGTACTTCACAATATTGCTTAATCATGAGTCAAATTTAGCGGTTTATCGTGAGTCTATCGAACGGCTCACAGCCTCTAGCCCAACGGCTCAAATACAGGTATTTGAGCCGTTGGGCTTTTTTCTGTCAAAAAGCATTCTGGTGGTTATGAAAAAATCATTTTTTATTGTATATTTTGATCAATGGAAAAAAATTATGATCACAAAGAGATAGAGGGGAAGTGGCCCGCCTCCGCTAAAGCTTCGGACGGGCAAGCAAAAGAAATTTATGATCATAGAACGATAGAAGCGAAGTGGCAAGAAATCTGGAAAAAAAACAATCTTTACGAAGTCGCTGATGAAGTGAAGGGTAGGGACAATTTTTATACTCTTGTAGAATTCCCATACCCATCCGGCAATTTGCACATAGGCCACTGGTACGCCTTTGCAGTGCCAGATATTTTTGCACGAGCAAAAAGGATGCAGGGGCACAATGTCTTATTCCCCATAGGTTTCGACGCGTTCGGCCTACCAGCAGAAAATGCCGCCATAAAGAGAAACATCGATCCTAAAAAATGGACTTACGAAAACATTGCTCATATGGAGAAGCAGCTCATGAGCATGGGCAACTCCTTCGACTGGTCACGCAAAGTTGTCACTTCTGATCCAGAATATTACCGGTGGACCCAATGGCTCTTCTTGGAGTTTTATAAAAGAGGTCTGGTTTATAAAAAGAAAGCCAAGGTCAACTGGTGCCCGAATGATCAGACTGTACTTGCAAACGAACAGGTGGTAAGTGGTGAGTGCGAAAGGTGCGGAAGCGAAGTGGTCCAAAAAGATCTGGAGCAATGGTTTTTCAAAATCACTGATTATGCCGAGAGGCTTCTTTCCGACTTGGAAAACCTAGACTGGCCTGAACCGATCAAAGACACCCAGAGAAATTGGATAGGGAAAAGTAGCG
Organism: uncultured Candidatus Saccharibacteria bacterium; assembly: GCA_964548205.1. Classification (GTDB taxonomy): domain Bacteria; phylum Patescibacteriota; class Minisyncoccia; order Phycocordibacterales; family WO2-35-19; genus CAZJPJ01. The sequence continues at coordinate 75,308 of CAZJPJ010000001.1, read as the reverse complement.
GAGCAGAAATTAGCTTTAAGCTTCTAGCTTCTAGCTTTCAGGGGGAAGTCAAGGTCTTCACAACACGAGCCGATACTCTCTTTGGAGTTACATATATTGTGATTGCGCCAGAAAATGAATGGCTGCAACAAGAAATCACAAATTCCAAATCGCAAATTACAAATAAGCAAGAAATCCAAAATTATTTAAACGAGACAAAAAGTAAAACAGAAATAGAAAGAACTGATGCCAAAAAGCAAAAGACTGGAGTGGAACTAAAGGGTATCAAGGCCATCCACCCTGCCACAGGAGAAGAGTTGCCAGTATGGGTAGCAGATTATGTCCTAGGCAACTACGGCACTGGAGCTGTCATGGCCGTACCAGCCCACGATGAGCGTGATTTTACTTTTGCAAAGAAATACAACTTACCAACAAAAAGCGTGGTTATCCAAAAAATGCCCGACCCAAGGAACCCTCACAGAGAAGGCAAGGAAACTATCTTTAGGGATGCAGTGATAGTGGTAGTGAGAAATCCAAAAACTGACAAATACTTGTGTTTGAAATGGAAAAAGCATCCTTGGGTCACCTTTGTGATGGGGGGCATAGAAGAAGGCGAAACAGAAATAGAAGCGGCTGAGAGAGAAATAAAAGAAGAGACCGGTTACAAAAATTTTAGATTTGTAAAAAAACTCGGTATTGCACAATCTGAATTTTTTGCCGCTCATAAGGATGTAAACAGGATCGCTCACACAAGAAACTTACTTTTTGAACTAACAGACGAAGAACAAGACGAACTTTCAGCCGAAGAATCAGAAATACATGAATTGGAATGGAGAGATCTGACAGGTATAAAACAGAAGGACATGACTCATAGCGAGATGTCTCTGATTTTGGAAAATCTAAATTCTGAAGAAAAAGCTTTTGTAGAAGAAGGGGTGCTGTTTGATTCCAAAGAATTTACAAGAATGACGTCAGTACAAGCCCGAGATAAAATCGCAGAAAAGTACGGACAAAAAGTGACCAAATACAAACTGAGAGACTGGTTACTAAGCAGACAGAGATATTGGGGCTGCCCTATACCTATGGTCTATGATACAGAAGGCCAGCCACACCCGATACCAGAAGAGCATCTGCCTTGGCTCTTACCAGAGGACAATATAGACTTTTTACCTAAGGGGACTTCACCACTTGGTAGCTCGAAAGAGTTGGTAGAAAAAACTGAAAAAATATTTGGTAAAGGTTGGAAACCCGAACTCGATACTATGGATACGTTTGTCGACTCGTCTTGGTATTTTCTCGCTTATTGCATACGCGAAAATCTCAAGTCTCAAGCTCCGATTTCCAAACAATTTGAAAATAGAGAAATAGAAAACAAAATCAAATCTTGGATGCCTGTAGATAGATACTCAGGCGGAGCCGAGCATACTACTATGCACTTGCTTTATTCAAGATTTTTCCACAAAGCCCTTTTCGACATGGGTTTGGTACAAGAAAGCGAGCCATACAAAATCAGGATGAACAGAGGCTTGATACTCGGACCAGATGGGCAAAAGATGAGTAAGAGCAAAGGCAATGTCATCGATCCGGATGAATGGGTTTCAAAAGTAGGAGCAGATACAGTCAGACTTTATCTTGCTTTCATAGGTCCATACAACGAAGTGGGGCAATACCCTTGGGACCTTGGAGGCATAGCAGGAGTTAGGAGGTTTTTGGAGAGAGTGTGGAGAATTGGAATCAATTTACAAGAACCAAACTCTAAATCACAAATAAACTCTGATGAAAAAAACACCAAACTTGAAACCTTGCTTCACAAAACTATCAAGAAAGTTACTGAGGATATAGAAAACTACAAATTCAATACTGCCATATCAGCAATGATGATATATGTAAATGAGTTGGAAAGTGGAAAGACGCAAGTTGAAAGAGAAGATTTTGAAAAATTCTTAAAAATTTTAGGCCCCTTTGCCCCTCATATCACAGAAGAGCTTTGGTCCCACTTCGCCGAGGCTTCGCGGGATAAATCCGACATAGGAAATAAGACGTCCATACATTTAGAAAAGTGGCCAGAGTATGATGAAAATAAAATCAAAGAAGAAAAAGTAACTATCGTCGTACAAGTCAACAGCAAAGTTAGAGCCAGCTTCGAAGCAGAAGCAAATATCGACGAAAGTACAGCAAAAGAAAAAGCTCTATCTCTGCCCGAAATCCAAAAGTGGATAGGGGACAGGGATATAAAAAAAGTTATCTTTGTCCCAAACAAGCTCCTAAATATAGTGGCTTAATATCTAAATTTGACAATATTTGGGACTATGATATTGTGTAGACTATTAAATATGGTATAATATTGTGGTCTAATTTAATTATGAAGAAGAGCGAAAACAAAGCAAAAGTATATACTCTGAGCTTCAATCCAAAGCAGGTTGTAAAGCGCCTTTTGGCATCATTGCCTGCTAGGGCTCAGGATGTTATTTCCGGACGTTTTGGCCTAAATCAGACTGGAGAAGATATGACCCTTGAAGCTATCGGCAAAAAATACGGCATAACAAGAGAGCGAGTTAGACAGATAGAAAATTATGCCATAAATCACATAAGAAAGTCTGAAAACTATAAAAAAGAAGAGGGAGTTTTTGCTGAATTGAAAGGAGTGATTAAGGAGATGGGTAGTATAGTATCTGAAGAAGAGCTTTTAAACTTACTCTCCAAAGAAAAAACTACAAAGAAATATATCCACTTTATCCTTGTAGTAGGAGACGAATTTCACAAGCTAAAAGAGGACACCGACTACCACCATAGATGGCATATAGACAAAGAGCTCTCAGACAGAATACATGACGCTCTCAAAAACATGTACTCAAAACTAGATGACGATGAAATTATCCCAGAGTCTGATATGGTGTCGAATTTTCTAGACCACTTGAAGGACGTATCTGAAGATTATAAACAAGACGAAATACTAACACGTTGGCTTTCTATTTCTAAAAACATAGCCAAAAATCCTCTGGGCGAATGGGGCAAATCCAAGTCCTCAAATATCAAAACAAAAGGAGTTAGGGATTATGCTTACTTGATACTAAGACAACATGGTTCTCCGATACATTTCAGAGAAGTAGCCAAACTAATAACTCAAATATTTAAAAAGAAGGCTCATGTAGCTACTACTCACAACGAACTTATCAAAGATTCTAGATTTGTACTTGTAGGACGAGGTCTTTATGCTCTGAAAGAATGGGGTTATAAGACTGGTGTAGTACGAGAAGTGATAGCGGATATAATAAAGAAACACGGACCACTTTCTAAGGAAGACATCATGAAAAACGTGCTCAAAGAACGCTATGTAAAAGAAAACACCATACTAGTAAACCTGCAAAATCCAAAATACTTCAAGAAAAATAAGCAAGGATTATATACAGTGGTCTAATTTGTTTCTAAGAAAAGCACCGGCACCTAATTTTTGAATCCAAAGATTAACGTCGGTATTTTTCTTATGATATAATTCTGCCATGTTCGGAAATACTGACCTCTTGCAAAACATCATCAAATCACTGGGTTATGTGGTAGATGCTTTACCGATTTTCTTACCAATACTCTTTCTCACCACAGCATTTAAGGCTTGGCTTAGGTTTCGTAGAGAAGCTTACTGGAACAAACTTGGCTCTGTTTTACTTGAGATAAAACTTCCACAAAACGTAAGCAAGTCGCCCTTGGCAATGGAGTTAGTCCTAAACCAACTACACCAAACTGCTGATGAAGGCAACTGGTACTGGAAATATTGGAGAGGCCAGACACGGTCATGGTTTTCACTCGAGATAGTATCTATCGGAGGGGAGATAAAGTTTTATATTTGGGCTAGAAAAAAGTACAAAAATGGTATAGAAGCCCATCTGTATTCTCAGTATCCAGGCATAGAGATACACCAAGTAGAAGACTATACGAAAGATTTTTATTTTGACCCAAATCAACATGAGATGTTTGGGTGTCAGTGGAAACTGGACCAAGCAGATCCGTGGCCGATTAGTACATATGTAGACTATGGCTTGGACAAAGACCCAGACGAAGAGTTTAAGATCGACCCGATGACTAGCCAACTAGAGTTCTTGGGTTCATTGACCAAAGGTCACAATGTATGGATCCAGATCATCGTCAGAGCACACAAGAAAGAACAGAGGAAACCAGGGACTTGGTTTGAAACTACTGACGCATGGGAAGATGAGGCCAGAGAACAAATAACCAAAATCATAAAGGAATTCAGACCGGAAGAAGGCTCTGTACGACAACCCACAGAAGGGGAAAAGAATAGGATCTCTGCCCTCGAGAGAAGTATAGGCAAAATTCCGTTTGATGTATCCATACGTTCTTTGTATTTTGCGCCAAAAGAAATATTTGATTCTGTATACCTAGGAGGACTGTTGGGGAGTTTCAAACAATATGCTGCCCTTGGATACAATGGCTTCAAATCTGCTGGGTGGCACTCCACTTTCAGCAACCCATGGAAAGATTGGTGGAAAACAGATAAGGGAGAGCTCTCGAAAATGATTATGCAAGAGTATAAGCTTCGTAGGTTTTTCTTCTCACCTTATATGGGTAAATGGTTCTATAGCAAACCATTTGTACTAAACAGTGAGGAGCTTGCTACGATCTTCCACCTACCGGGTGCTGTAGCTACCACTCCTACCCTAGATAGAGTACCTTCCAGAAAAGTGGAGGCTCCTTCAAACTTACCTACATAAGATGCTTAGAAATTTTTTAGCAAAAATTATTACTTTTCTCAGATTTATATTTTATAGATCAGTAGAATTTTTGAAATTTATTAGATTTGAAATATCTTATCTGAGAGATGCGTTAGTTATACACCCTCGCATCATTATCTGGCGCGTATCAATAATGCGCTACAGCCCACTACTAAGCAGATACTTTCTGAGGATAATAGGGAGCTTTGTACTAATTTTATCCTTTTTCATAAGCTTCTATATCTTTTCTTGGAGTGCCCCAAGAGACTTTCCAGACCAAGCACTTGTAGAGGTAGACCGAGGTGAAACATTGTCGCAGATTGCAGATCATTTTCAAAACCAAAAAATCGTCAGATCAAGTTTTTGGTTAAAATTCTTCATACTTTTAACCGGAGGAGAGAGGAGGGTGATAGCGGGGGATTATTTTTTCCCAAACAAAGTTTCGATATTCAAAGTAGTGAGAACACTACACAAGGGAGAATTCGGGCTCATACCCATAAGAGTGACTATATTTGAAGGTTCTTCTTCTATCGACATTGCCAAACTACTTCAAGAAACATTGCCAGCCTTTGATGCAAATGAATTTATTCGGGATGTAGAAAATGGAAACCATGAAGGATATCTTTTTCCTGATACATACTTCTTCATGCCGAATACAAAACCAGACGATGTGATACTGGCTATGAGAGAAAACTTTGCGCGGCAGATAAAGACATATGAAGAAGATATTTTGAAATCAGGGCGACCACTCGAAGAGCTCGTCATCATGGCTTCAATAATAGAAGGAGAAGGTAATACTCTGGAATCGAAGAGACTGATATCTGGAATACTATGGAAGCGTATGAAGATAGATATGCCTCTACAAGTAGATGCCCCTTTCCGCTACTACAACGGCAAACACTCTTATACTTTGACTAAAGAAGATTTGGGAGAAGACCACCCTTACAACACTTATGTAAACAAAGGGCTACCGCCCACCGCCATCACAAACCCTGGGATCGACTCTCTTCGAGCAGCTATCGCTCCGACCAACTCTGAATACTTATTTTTTATGTCAGACAAATATGGCAATACATACTATGCCAAAAACTTCGACGGTCATCAGAGCAATAGGGAGAATTATTTGAGATAAAAAAATGGAGGGCCACGGATGCGAATCGTGGCCCCCTAGGAGGAGTGTTAAAAGTACCGTTCTCCTCTAATATAACTTGGTGGAAAAAAAAGTCAAGATAAAATGTGAATATCAAAAAGCGGGCCCGACGGAGGAGGGCCCGCTTGGTGTCGGTCGTGGTTAGGCTGGGATGTTGAAAAGATTGAAAACAGCGTTGGTGAATGGGCCAGAACCACAAACAACGTCTCCACCCTCGTAGACCAGAGAAACGCCCCTTTCCGAATAGTACCCCCAGATCGTAACCGTTTCGGTAGAGCATCCTGGGGATAGCTCTACATTAACGATCACCCTTACACTCCGCGCCAACATGTTCTCAAAGGCAAAAGTAAAATTGTCATGAGTTCTAATCACGACCACACCACCAAGGGCTACCCCGATTTCTAGGTGGGCCTTCGCGATCACTTTTGCGACCTCACTGGCCACAGATATGGCAGCAAGATTCGCATCATGATTTGCAACAAAAACAACCCTTGTTGAGACTTCCATTATTTCCTTCTCCTTCTCCGCTTTCAATTTAGAATCGATCGATTTGCCCTCTTGGGCTTCCTAGTGTATTATAATACTTATATATGAAAAGTCAACCCGTAATCAATACCCTAGAAGCTAAAAGCCAGAAGCTAAAAGCTAAAAAGGTTTTCGTCGGACTCTCGGGCGGAGTAGATAGCGCAGTCAGCGCGGCACTTTTGAAGAAAGAGGGCTTTGACGTGACAGGAGTTTTTATAAAGGCGTGGAATCCTCCTGGGTACACATGCACGTGGAGAGAAGACAGGCGTAGCGCTATGCGCGCCGCGGCAACCTTAGACATACCATTTAAGTCACTCGATCTAGAGAAGGAATACAAACAAGAAGTGGTCGACTACATGCTCGACGAATACAAAGCGGGTCGGACACCAAATCCGGACGTCATGTGCAACAAGGCTATCAAGTTCGGCCACTTTTTGAAGTGGGCACTAGAGAATGGCGCTGACTTCGTAGCTACGGGGCACTATGCACTTCGTGCAGAATCACGAAGTATGAATTATGAATTATGGGAAAGTAAAGATAAGAACAAAGACCAATCATACTTCCTCTGGACACTCACACAAAACCAACTCTCCCATATTCTTTTTCCTATCGGTCATTTACAAAAAGAAGAAGTGCGCAAACTAGCAGCAAAGTTTGGCTTACCCCAAGCTACTCGCAAAGATAGTCAGGGCCTATGTTTCCTAGGCCAGATCGATATGAAAGAATTTTTGAAGGATTATTTGAATCCCAAGAAAGGACAAGTTTTGAACACTGATGGGGAAGTGATAGGTGATCACGATGGAGCAATACTTTACACGCTAGGAGAAAGACACGGATTTCGGATTGAAAACAAAAATACTCAGAGCACTCCAATGTATGTAGTAGACAAAGATATCAAAAAAAATACTATCACAGTCAGCGAGCAGAGTAATTTTCAAAAGAAAGTCACTCCGAGCTCGCATGAAGCAAGTGAGGAGAACCGAGGACTTTTTTTGGGAAATTACTCTGCGAGACTAGAAAAAATAAATCTGCTTGATAAAGATATTGAGAACAAAAAGATAGAATGTAGATACAGGTATCGCCAGAATAAAATACCTTGCACCTTGTCGGGTGATACCGTCGTGTTCGAGAGCGAGGCGAGCGACCTCGCAAGCGGTCAATCAGTGGTATTTTATTCTGGCGAAAGATGCCTCGGAGGAGGAGTGGTAGAGAAGGTGCTATAATGCTCTCATGTACGACAAAATACTCATCACCAAAGCCACTGGCGAGAGAGAGCCTTTTGAACCTAGCAAGTTGCGTAACTCTTTGCGTAGAGTCGAACACAACGACAACACGATAGAAAAGATAATGTCCCACATCGAACTCGAGCTCCGCGAGGGCATGACCACCAAGGAGATCTACAAACATGCTTTCGAACTTCTAAAGAAAGAACACAAACCAGCCGCTATACGATATTCTCTTCGCAATGCAGTTATGGAGATGGGCCCGACTGGCTTTCCTTTCGAGCAACTTGTTTCAGAGATCTTTAGAGCAAAAGGTTTTGAAGTAAGGACTGACTTTATTGCCAAAGGTCAGTGTGTAGACCATGAGATCGATGTAGTAGCATGGAATGAAAACAAGCTCGTGATGGTCGAAGCCAAGTTCCACAATCAGTTCGGTATAAAATCTGATTTGAAAGCGGCCCTATACGTCAAAGCTAGGTGGGACGATCTGTCCAAAGAGCAGTTCAACTTTGGCTCACCAAGAAAACTAGACGAGGGTTGGCTCGTGACAAATACCAAGTTTTCTTCCCAAGCTATACAGTACGCAAAGTGCAGAAATATGAAACTTATAGGTTGGAACTATCCAAGCGAAGGCAACCTTCAGGACCTGATAGAGGATATGGGTTTGCATCCAATCACAAGTTTGCAAAGCCTCACCGGTAGAGAGAAGAAACTGCTTATGGAAAGCGGGGTCGTACTCTGCACCCAAGCCCTTGATAACCAAGATATATTGCTACAATCCGGTCTCAACGATGCCAAAATAAAGAGGGTTATAAACGAGATAAACCTAATCCAAAACTAATGGCTGATTTTTATACAAAAAGGACTGGTCCACGCAGTAGCGATTGGAATTATGGTGGAAAGAAGTGGCGGCTCTCTCGTTCCAAGATCGACTTATTTGTCGAGTGTCCTCGGTGCTTTTTTATAGACAACAAACTTGGGATATCTCGACCGCGCGGTCCAGCCTTCACCTTGAACGTAGCAGTGGACGCACTTCTAAAAAAAGAGTTCGACCTGCACCGAGCCCAAAAGACATCGCACCCACTGATGGAAAGTTATGGAGTCGAGGCCATACCCTTCGCTCACAAAGATATGGAGAAGTGGAGGGACAACTTTGTAGGAGTAGAATATTTCGACACAGAAACCGGTATGACCATCTCTGGAGCAGTCGACGACATCTGGCAAGACAAAGACGGCAAGCTTGTGATAGTAGACTACAAAGCTACAGCCAAAGAAGGCAAGCTCGATGCACTTAGTGACACCAAATGGGAAAACCAATATAAAAGACAGATGGAGATTTACCAGTGGCTCTTGCGCAAAAATAGTTTTGATGTGAGTGACACAGGATATTTTGTATATGTAAACGGCAAGAAAGACGCGGAGGCCTTTGACGGCAAACTAGAGTTTGATGTGACACTGATACCTCATACCGGTAAGAGTGATTGGGTAGAGGGAGTAATAAAAGATATCAAAAATGCGTTGGATAAAAGTGAACTACCGGAGAAAAGTGCTGAGTGTGAGTATTGCAATTATATAGAATATAGAAATAAAGTAGAATAAATAAATGCTCGAGAAAAAGTTTACAAAATGGATCGGCTCTAGAAGTTCTCTCATACTTCATACACTTTTTTTCATGCTGATGTTTGCTTTGCCTCTCTTTGGCTACAGGTTTGATACTGTGCTACTTTTTCTCACTACAGTGGTCTCGCTCGAAGCTATATACCTAGCCATCTTCATCCAAATGAGTGTCAACGAGCAGGCAGAAAGTCTGAAAGAAGTCGAGGAAGATGTGGGAGAGATACAGAAAGATGTGGACGAGATACAGCACGATGTCGATGAGATACAGGAAGATGTGGACGAGATATCAGAAGATATAGACGAACTTCAGCATAAAACATGACAAGATCGTTTAAAGATAAAGTTTTTGAAGTAGTGAGAAAAATCCCGAAAGGGAAAACTATGACATACAAAGAAGTAGCAAAGAAAGCGGGGAGTCCAAACGCTTCTAGAGCCGTAGGGAGTATATTGAAGAAAAATTATGATCCCCAAATTCCTTGCCACAGGGTGATAAGAAGCGATGGGGTATCGGGGGAGTACAACAGGGGAAGGAGTGAGAAAATAAGAAAACTAAAAGCGGAAGGCGCCTTGAAATAACTTTATAAATCTTCTGGCTTTAACCCCGTATGTTTTGATATTCGTGCAAGCATTTTTGGACCTATTTCTTCGCGATCATGAAAAGCAAAGGTATAATCAGAGAAGTTTAACTTGCTTAAAATTCTATGGGAACCTCTTTGTCTTTTTATAATCCAACCGGATTTTAGAAATATCTTGAGAAGATATGAGGCTTTAATTGCCCGCCATTTCATAGGTAAATAATTGAGCAATTGATATAGGTGTAGTTCGACTATTTTCTATTTTATCTGCGATAGCACGGAGAGCAAGAGCGTGTACTTTTTGCCTTGCTTCTGATTTAGTATGACCATACACCATAACTCCAGGGAGTCTAGATATTTCAGCTATCCAGCGTCCATCATTTTCGCGCTCAAACTCGATCATAAACTGGTTATTACTTTTTTGAGATTTTCTTGCCATAAAGTTATTATATCACAATATAACGATAAAATCATCATGAAAACCGAAGACAGAAAAGAAAAGATGAGAGCCATAAGAGACGAGGTAGTCGCACTCAAGAATTCACCGCTTTATAAATTTAGAGTAGAGAGCAAAAACCTGCCGGTCATAGGTGAGGGAAGCCATAATGCCAAGATCATGTTTGTAGGCGAGGCTCCGGGAAGAAATGAGGCAAAGACCGGCAGGCCATTCTGTGGCAGAGCAGGGCAGATACTAGACCAACTTCTAGAATCTGTAGGTATAAAAAGAGAAGATGTGTACGTCACAAACATAGTCAAAGACCGACCTCCTCAGAACAGAGACCCTCTGCTGGAAGAGATAGAAATATATGGTCCATTCTTAGACAGACAGATAGAGATAATACAGCCGAAAGTCGTCGCCGCTCTGGGTAGATATGCGAGTAGTTACATCATGCAAAAGTTCGAGCTCTCGCTCGAACTCGAGCCAATAGGCAAGATGCACGGCAAAGTTTTTGACGCTCCAAAAGAAGCGCTAGAGAAATTTGGATATCAGAAAAATAGCAAGGTGAAGATAATACCTCTCTACCACCCAGCTGTAGCAGTGTACAACTCTCACACTCTTGACCAACTGAAAAAAGATTTCGAAGTATTGAAAGAAATTTGATCTGAAAATAGAAATAAATACGCTATACAAAAGTGATGGCCCGCCCGAGATTTACTCGGGCGGGCCATTGGGAACTCAGAAGCACTTTTCTGGTTCATCACAATAATCTGAAGAGTCAGAAGAGAATGCACCAGTCGGCCGATCAGAGAGACTCTCGTACCGAAACCTGAGCCCGTGATGGGCGATCGTTCCCAAGATCGCTCCGGTAGTCTTCACCCCAACATTCTTACTCCGGAGAACCTCGCTTTTGGGAAATTCATTGAGAAGATCCCTCATGGTTCTAAGCCTCGAAGGAAGAATACCAATCCAAGTCTCAATCTTTTTGAGATAGATTTTGACCCGCATATTGGTCTCGCTCAACCTCTCCTTGGTGAAGAAGTCGATGAGGGTTAGATCGAGGAGCCGCAACCTATCCTGTACCGGATAAATCGACGACTGAGTCAACAACATATGATCATCCATGGAACCTATACCTCCGAGAAAAAATTACCACTTTTTTATAAAAAAGCAAGCTCGCCCCTTTTGAGAGCGAGCTGTGTCCAGAAAGCAAAACCCGAGAAAAATTCAATTAGTCGGTGAATGTGATCTGCTTATTACCGGCCACCGCCGCGGCTACCTCAGGGAAAAATATAAAAACATGGAGGCCCGCCCTTCGATTTCTCTCAGGGCGGGCCGTAAATTCAGAGACCGTCAATCACTCACTGGGGGATTCTCCCCATCATCTTCACCCCCAACCTCCGCGTTTCGACGATTTCTCTCCTCCTGTTTTTGATAAGCAGAGAGGATCGCGCTCACACGCTCTTTGAGAGCCTGCTCATCGTACCATTCGATACGATACGGCTCCGTGCCGAAAAGTTCATTTCTTAAATCATCATCGAGAAATGATTCGCCACAACAAACTTGAAAATGCATGGACTCTCTTTCGTCCACGATCTCGACCCAAAACACAACATGACCACCTTGATCCCCGAACGTCACAGACGGAAGTTTATCTACGTCGGTAACCTGGAGTTCCCACCCATCCCATTCAGATGTGGTAACATATGCTTGAAAAACAACTCCAGACAAAATGACCACAATCCGATCGAGCGTCTCCCGCATTTGTCGCTGTCTGGAATCGTAAGCGATATCCTTTAAGATATCAGCCACTCCCTTGGTCTCATCAGCAACGTCCGATACCTGAGAGCTTGCGTTTGAAAGCTCTTCCCTTAGCCCCTTCACCCCGATCGCCACAGCCACGGCAACAACAGCGCCGAAAGCAATCAAAGCGACGATGGCTCCTATAAGTGTGTTTTCGTCCATGTGCTTCTTGCACCTCCGAGAGGAAAATACCACGCAGTATGGTTAGAGTCAAATTTTAAAACGATTTAGACTTTAAGAATCTTTTTAAAGATCTTATCTTCTTTGTAGTTACCAACAATAGCCATATTTAGTCGATTATTTTGAATAATCGATTTGGCAACTTTAGCAATATCAGAAGCGGTTATTTTCTCTATTTCTCTTTCACGCTCCTTCGGAGTTTTTATTTTATCGCCCAAAATTTCTTGCATCCCATAAAACTCTGTGAGCGAATCAGAAGACTCGAGACCTAGATACATGTTGCCTATAAGATAGTCTTTGGCCTTTCTCAGTTCTTTTTCGTCTATTTTTTGGTCGCGGATTTTCTTTAACTCTTCCAAGATACCGTTTATGCCTTGTTCTACTCTTTTGGAATCAACTCCGGCAGTAATCATTAGGGTGCCGTGGTCAGTAAATTGATCAGCAAAGGATTTGACGTAATAACAAATACCTAGCTCGTCTCTCATTTTTTGAAACAATCTTGAACTCATACCTCCACCCAAAACAGAAGACAGCACATTTAGAGCAGTGGTCCTTTTATCGCTCGCCCCGAAAGCCCTCACTCCTATAATCAAATGTGTTTGGTCTGTGTCTTTATGCTTTATTTTCACCTCTGGATTGGTTTGCTTCTCTATGACTCTTTGCTTCTTAGTTTTTTTACCAATCGGCATTTCTTTAAAATATTTTTCGACTTGTTTAAATATTTTGTTCGTATCTACATCACCAGCAATTAGTACAATAGTTGAATGAGATTTGTAGAGCTTATCGCGATAATCGACAAAATGATCACGAGTAAAGGCACGAATATTTTCTCGAGGGCCTATGATAGGCCAGCCGGCCGGTTGGTTGCCGTAGAGCAGTTCATACCAAACATCATGAACATGTCTCATTGGTAGATCTTCATACATACTTATTTCTTCGATTATCACACCTTTCTCAGTTTCCAAATCATTTGCTGGGAATGTTGGGTTTAAGTACATATCAGCAATTATTTCGATCATCTTTTCACTATGCTTAGGATGAGCTTTAGCCCAATAGCCAGTAAATTCTTGCGACGTAAATGCATTATTTTGAGCTCCCATCGCATCAAACTCTTTTGCAATATCTATAGCCTTTGGTCGCTTTTGTGTTCCCTTAAAACACATGTGCTCCAAAAAGTGAGAGAGCCCATTGATGTCTTTGGTTTCGTACTTTGAACCCGCCTCAATGAGGCTCATAACAGTGACTGAGGAGGCGTTTTTCATAGGCACCACAATGATTCTTAGACCATTTTTTAAAACTTTCTTTTTGAAATTCATACTGAGAGAATAATTTATTATCTAAACAAAAGCAAATGAACAAGCAGGAAAAAAATAAAACGGATACGAAGAACGCCGGCCGCCAAAGATACACCATTTTGCAATTTTTCAAAACAAATAGAATATTGTAATATCGAGGAATGCAATTGAGAGAGGTACGCAAGAAATATTTAGAATTTTTTGAGAAAAGGGGACACAAGGTTATCCCTAGCGCTTCGCTCGTACCCGAAAACGATCCGACCACACTTTTTACAGGGAGCGGCATGCAACCTCTGGTGCCATATCTTCTGGGTGAGCCGCACCCTGCTGGCAAGCGCCTGACCAATTCACAAAAATCTTTTCGCTCTGGCGACATCGACGATATCGGCGACAACCGTCACACCACTTTTTTTGAGATGCTTGGCAACTGGTCCTTAGGTGATTATTTCAAAGAAGAACAACTTTCTTGGTTTTTTGAGTTTCTGACCGAAGAGATAGGTATCGACCCACAGAGGCTCTTTGTGACAGTCTTTGCCGGCAACAAGCAGGCAAATATAGAGCGCGACCAAGAGTCAATGGAAATATGGAAAAAACTTTTTAGAGAAAAAGGTATAGAGGCAAAAGATGTAGAACTGCTCACAGAAGAAAATGGGGCCAAAGTAGGCATGCAAGGCGGCAGAATCTTTTATTATGATGCCAAGAAAAACTGGTGGTCGCGCTCTGGAGTACCAGAAAACATGCCAGTGGGCGAGCCGGGAGGGCCGGACTCTGAAGTATTTTATGAATTCGAGCATGTCGAGCACGACAAAAAGTTTGGCGAGCACTGCCACCCCAACTGCGATTGTGGTCGCTTCCTCGAGATCGGCAACTCCGTCTTTATGGAATTCAAACGAACAGAAAGCGGATTTGAAAAACTGCCCCAAAGAAATGTAGACTTCGGCGGTGGACTCGAGCGCATCACTGCAGTATCAGAAAACAAGAGCGACGTGTTTCTTATAGATGTGTTTCAAAACGTAATATCACAACTAGAAGGATTGTCGGGCAAAAAATATTCTGACAAAACATACACTGGAGCATTTCGAATAGTAGCTGACCACTTGCGTTCATCAGTATTTCTAATAGGCGACGGGGTGACACCTAGCAACACCGACCAAGGCTACTTCGTGCGCCGTCTTTTGCGCAGGGCAGTCCGCTATGCCGACAAGATAGGTATCGGCGAGAGTGGCCTCTCCAAACTAGTCTTGCCGCTACTCGAGCATTACAAAGATGCTTATCGAGCCACATACGACAAAACAAGCAATATAGAGAGTGAAATAAAAACAGAAGAAGAAAAATTTAGAAAAACTCTCGAGAAAGGGCTCAAAGAATTTGAGAAGGGTACTGACCCATTTATTCTTTTCACCTCTTACGGCTTCCCATTTGAACTGACACGAGAGCTAGCAAAAGAAAAGGGTATAGAAGTAGATGAAGAGAAATTCAGACAAGAGTTGGAAAAACATCAGGAGTTAAGCAGAGCGGGTAGCGAGCAGAAGTTCAAAGGAGGATTGGGCGACACAAGCGAAATGAGTGTAAAATACCACACCGCCACACACTTGCTTCATCAAGCTTTGCGAGAAGTCTTGGGTCCTCATGTAGAACAAAAAGGTAGCAACATCACACCAGAAAGGCTTCGCTTCGACTTTGTTCACCCACAAAAGATGACAGATGAAGAAAAGAAAATAGTAGAAGATATAGTGAATGAAAAAATCAAAGCAGATCTGAAGGTCAACAGAGTTGTATTACCAAAGACCGAAGCAGAAAAGTCTGGAGCCCTGCATTTCTTCGGAGAAAAGTATGGCGACGAAGTCAGTGTTTACTACATAGGCGATAGTTTGGAAAACGCATGGTCAAAAGAATTTTGCGGAGGACCCCATGTCGAGGGGACAGGGCTTTTTTGCAGTTTGCTCGACCCAGACAAAGGCAAAACAAAAAAACAAACAAACAACCCAATTAAAAATTTTTAATAAAACGTTGGTAAAAAATTTTTTTGGGGCTCACCCATTTTTTAGATAATTGTATTTTTGTCCTGTTCGCTCGACCCAGACTCTGCCAAAGCAACAAACCAACCAAGCAACCCATTTAAAATTTTGAAAGAAGAAGCAGTGGCCGCAGGCATCCGCCGCATAAAGGCTGTATTGCAATAATTTTCCACAAATTGTTGGATATTATCGCTAAGCGAGGTATAATTTAGTTTATGCCAAGAATCCAAATAAACGACGTGGTTCCAAAAGAAAAAAGGACCATACGCAATATTCCTCTGCCACATTCTTCGAAGAAAAAAATCCCTAGCATGAATGGGATAAATATAAACAGGGAATCTGACACGGAACCAAGTCACAGTTTTGCAAATAATTCATCGGTTCATACAGAAACAGATTCCCAATATTCAGACACAAGTGAAAGCAGGAACTTATACGCTCATTCTACCTCTCCAATTCTAAGAAAAGAAAGTCTAAGAGAAGAATATTTCAAAGGAGACACAGGGACTAAAAAAGGCAAAGGTAAGCACCTTGCCAAGATACTTGCCGGAATTATAATCATCGCTTTCATTGCTTTTATGATGACACTCTTCTCCTCTGCAAACATCACCCTGAATCTGAAATCTGAAAATGTATCAGTGGACACTAGGTTCGTAATACCTATCCTAAACGGCAACAGCGATGTAAAAAGTGAGGATATAAAAGTATCTAGAATAGAGAGCGAACAAGTACAAGCAAGTGGTGAAGAGATGGTAGAACGCAAGGCTTCTGGTAAGATAATAGTTTACAACAACTTCTCAAGTGAACCCCAGAGACTTATAACACGAACAAGATTTGAATCAAAAGAAGGCAAGATATACCGTATCCCTGAATCAATAGTAGTACCAGGTAAGTCTGAGAAAGGTAGAGGTCAGATAGAGGTTCTAGTATACGCAGACGAGCCCGGAGAAGAGTTCAATATAGACAATACCACTTTTACAGTACCGGGGTTCAAGAATGACCCTGCTAGATACACTGGCTTCGGAGCAGAATCAAGCACCAAGATAGATGGAGGTTTTGTAGGTAAGGTAAAAAAAGTGGAAGAAAAAGATAAAACTGATGCCTACAGAAAAATAGACGCCACACTTGAGATGTCTCTAAGAAAAGAGCTAGAGACTCAGGTTCCAGATGGTCTGGTTTTGCTAGAAGGTGCATGGGCTTACAAAAGCGAGGAATTAGCCCAAGAAGATTCTGGTAGCGGAGCAACCCTAAAGAAAGAAGGCACGCTTAGCGCTATCATTTTTGACAAAGAAGATCTCTCAAGAAAGATTTTTGATACAAATCTTAGTAGTAAACCAGATTGGGCGAATATAAGAGGAGAAGTGAAAGACTTCGGTAATCTAAAAATAGAGGTACGTACCCTAGAGACAGGTGACATCGATATACATATTACAGGCGACACATTCATAGAGGCCTATATCGACGAGGCCGAAATAAAGCAAAAATTGTTGGGCCAAAAACGAAACAACGTATCTGAGATACTTGGGACATACCAAGGCATCCTTAGTGCTAGAGCATCAGTAAGGCCTTCATGGAAGGGTACATTCCCTGAAAACCCTGATAAAATATACCTAAAATATGCAGAGTAGGTCGTTGACAGCCCATTTCTTTTATGCTAACTTGCTAACTGTTCTCGGAATAAAATGATTGATAACACAAAGGCATCTAGCGTAGGAACTGTCACAGAAGCACTACCGAATACTCTTTTTAAGGTATCCTTAGACGGAGAAGAGGGAGAGCTCATAGCCTATTTGGCTGGCAAAATGCGCTTGAATAGGATAAAGGTCCTTGTAGGAGATAGGGTGGAGGTTTTGTTAGACTCTTATGGAGGCAAAGGTAGAATAGTCAAAAGAATAGATAATAAAAAGCCTGCACAATAAAATAATAGATCAATCTTGATCCGATCAATAGGTTAGAATGAAAGTAAAAGCATCTGTAAAAAAAATATGTTCGAAGTGCCAACTTGTCCGCAGACGAGGTATTTTGTTTATATTGTGCAAGTCTAATCCGAAACATAAGCAAAGACAGGGCTAAATTTTAAATAAAATTATGAGAATTTTAGGTATAACAATCCCGGAGGAAAAAAGATTAGAAATCGGTCTAACAACTCTTTTTGGCATAGGTCGCTCAAGAGCAGAAAAGATCTTGAAAGAAGCAGGGGTGGAGTTGGGAACCAAACCTAAAGAGATAGATACTGACAAAGAAAATACTATAAGAAAGATAGTAGAGAGTTTCAAAATAGAAGGAGATCTAAAACGCGAAATAAGTTCAAACATAAAGAGATTGAAGGATATACAATCATACAGGGGAACAAGACACATGAGAGGTCTACCAGTCAGAGGTCAACGTACCAAGACAAACTCTAGGACTCGCAGAGGCAACGTTAGAAAGACTATGGGTACCGGTAGGAGGGCTGTAGATAAGAAGTAATGTAGCTTATAGTTATTAGCTTTTTGCTTTTAGTCCTACTAGAAGCCAGAAGCTAGCAACTAAAAGCTAGAGATAATATGGGAAAGAAAAGAATCGTTTCAACTGAAGATAGTGCAACAGAAGCTGGCAAGAAGACCGGTGGCTCTTCTCGCAAAAGACTCGAATCTGGTATTTTGAATATTGAAGCTACATACAACAACACAAAAGTAGTGCTTACTGATAGGAAAGGAAACGTCTTTGCAGGTTCCTCAAGTGGCAGTTTGGGATTTAAGGGGGCAAAAAAGGGAACACCATTTGCCGCAGCAAAAGTCGGTGAAGTCCTTGCTGAAAAAGCTCAGACGCTAGGTGTAAAAGAGGTGTCTGTGATTGTAAAAGGCGTAGGCGCAGGCAGAGAGTCAGCGATACGTGGTTTTATCAGCAAGGGCGTAGCTCTTCTTTCGATCAAAGATGCCACCCCAGTACCATTTAATGGACCAAAACCTAAGAAACCAAGAAGGGTATAAACGAAATATAGAGATATGAAAATTGGACCAAAATACAAAATAGCAAGAAGACTCGGAGCACCAGTGTTTGAGAAGACACAAACTCAAAAATTTGCTCTGAGAGAAGGAAAGAAGGTCAGGAGCTTCAGACCAAAGACTGATTATGGTTTACAAATGGCAGAAAAGCAAAAAGCAAGAATGTTCTATTTGGTTAGCGAAAAACAATTCGGAAACTATGTAAAGAAAGCTCTAGAAAATAAGAAAGGTCTTCCTTTGGCAAACTTGTACTCTTCATTAGAAAGAAGGCTCGACAATATAGTATGGAGATCAGGCTTGGTTAGTACCCACAGTGGAGCAAGGCAGGCAGTAGCACATGGTCATTTTACAGTAAACGGTACAAAGACAACTATACCATCTCGTGAAGTCAGAATCGGCGACGTTATAGGTATAAGAGAAGGAAGCAAGAACAACAAGATGTTTGTGGATATAAAGGAAAAAATAAAGGAAGTGAGCGCACCAGAATGGTTGGGGGTAGACACAGAAAAGCTGGAAGTGACACTGAAGCACAACCCGGGTCTTGAGAAGCAAGAAATGTTGTTTGATCTTGGGCAGGTGATTGAGTTTTATCAGAGATAGCCAAGATATTGCAAGTTTTATAAAATTAGTGTATAATTTATAGCCGTAATTAGTATCTAAAAGCCAAAAAAATGGACCACTTCGAAAAAACCATCGTATTGCCATCAAAACCTCGCATAGTAAGCGAGGATGGCAACAAAGGCGTGTATGAGATAGACAACCTGTATCCAGGATATGGATACACTATCGGAAACAGCCTTCGTAGGATTATATTGTCTTCTTTACCTGGTGCTGCAGTCACTTCTATAAAGATAGATGGTGTCGAACACGAATTTTCTACTATAGATGGCATAAAGGAAGACGTTTTGGTCATGCTTTTGAATATCAAGAAGATCAGATTCAATGTCACAGGTGATGAAGCTGTGACAGTAACACTGCACAAGAAAGGTGAAGGTGAGGTACTTGCCCAAGACATAGAGACTCCCGGCCAAGTAGAAGTTTTGGACAAAGACATTCATATAGCTACTATCACAAATAAAAATACTGAACTCAAAATAGAGATGGTTATCGAGAAGGGTCTTGGTTTTGTAGCCAAAGACGCTCTAAGCAAATCAAGAGTTGATATAGGAACTATTGCACTTGATGCGAACTTCACACCAGTAAGAAGGGCGAACTACGAGGTAGAGAACATGCGTGTGGGAGATCGTACTGACTTCAATCGTCTAAGAATATCTTTAGAAACAGATGGAAGTATCACACCTAAAGAAGCTTTGGAAAGTTCAATAAGAATTATGATCGAACAACTCAGGGCCATAACTGGCTTTGAAGACAGCTCTTTTGATGAACCAGAGATTACAACGGGAGAATCAAAGGATGAAGGTATCGACGATCAAAAACTTGACCCAGAGTTCCTAAAAACAAGAATAGAATCTCTCGAGCTTTCTGCTCGTACAATGAATGCTCTTTCTGGAGCAAACATCAGGACTGTTGGTGGACTTGCCAGAAAAAAGGAGGATGATATCCTCGAGATAGAAGGCCTCGGCGCAAAGGGTGTAGCTGAGATAAAGAGGGTTCTTTCAGACCACGGGATAACACTGAAATAATCAAACGGAGCTTTAGATTTTAAAAAAATGAGACATCACAATACAAACAGAAAATTCGGAAGAGTAAGAAAACAGAGAAAGGCTCTGCTTAATTCTCTTGCAAGGTCTCTAGTTTTGAAATCTAAAATAAAAACTACAGAACCAAAAGCAAAGGAAGTCAGGCCCTTCGTAGAAAAGATTATCACTCTAGGGAAAAAGAACACTCTTTCTTCTAAGCGTATGGTCATAGACAAAATAGGCGTACTTGCAGCCAAAAAAGTAGAGAAGTATGCAAAAGAATATGACAAAAGAAACGGTGGTTATACCCGCATACTGAAGACAGATAGAAGAAAGTCAGATGGCGCACCAATGGCGATAATAGAATTTGTAAAATAATGGAATACACAATAGACGCACAAAACAAGAAGTTGGGAAGAGTGGCTAGCGAAGCCGCAAAGATCCTTATGGGCAAGAATAGGGCAGATTTTGTGCGCAACGCCATTCCAGATGTGAAGGTAAAAATAACAAATGCTAGCAAAGCGGATATTCTAAACAAAAAACTTCAGGAAAAAACATACAAATCGTATTCTGGTTACCCAGGAGGTTTAAAAGAAAGAAAGATGAAAAAGACAGTAGATGATAAGGGTTATAAAGAAGCTTTTAGAAAGGCGGTTTATGGCATGTTGCCAACCAATAAACTCAGACCTAAAATGATCAAAAATTTGATAATTACAGAATAACACCCCACCCCTAACCCCTCCCCAGAGGGGAGGGGGATAAGAAAAAAACAACATGATAACCAAAGCAAAAACAGACAAATACACAGAAGGGATAGGTCGAAGGAAGACCAGTGTTGCTCGTGTGCGCATAACTCCTGCTAGCAAGAATTCATATAAGATAAATGAGAAGGACCTTGCTGCCTACTTTGTAACACTAGAAATGCAGAAAATGATCGAAGAGGCCCTAGAGTTGGCTGGAACTCACTTTGAAGTTAGTGTCCAAGTAAAGGGGGGTGGTATACATTCCCAAGCTGAAGCAGTGAGACACGGTATCGCCAGAGCTATCGCTCTTAGCGACAATTCCTTAAGAGACAAAGTAAAGCAAGCTGGATTTTTGAAACGAGATCCGAGAGCCAAAGAGCGTCGCAAGTTCGGTCTAAAGAAAGCAAGAAAGGCTCCGCAGTGGAGTAAACGATAACTTAATTTTAGTTACTCTGTATGGTTTGCTGTATTATTGGTCCTAATCAATAGTATTTTATATGCAAGAAGAAAGAGATGAATCTGACATAGAGCTCGAGGACTCGATCGACGAGGATGGGGCGGAAGATCAATCTGCTCTAGTAAAAAAGCTACGTGCCAAACTAAAAGAGGCAGAGGCTAAGGCGAGTGAGTACCTGACCGGCTGGCAGAAGGAGAGAGCCGAGTCGGTCAACTTGCGCAAGCGGTTAGAGGAAGAAAAGAAAGAGTTTGCAAAGTTTGCCAAGGAAGATATCGCTACAGAGCTTATTCCAGTCCTCGATTCATTTGAAGGAGCGTTTAAGAACAAAGAGGCTTGGGAGAAGGTAGACAAAAACTGGCGCATCGGAGTAGAGTACATTCACAACCAACTTGTAGGTATATTGAATAGCCACGGAGTATCTGTCGTATCTCCACTAGGAGAAAAGTTTGATCCAGAGAGAGACGAAGCTATCGAGACAGTGCTAGTCGAAGATAAGTCCAAAGATCATATTGTAGTCGAAGTCATGAACGTAGGTTACAAGTTCCACAACAAAATCATAAGAGCTCCGAAGGTCAAGGTTGGTGAATACAGATACTAGTTGGTATAATAGGAGTAATGAAAAAATCTACTCCAAAAAAACTAGCCCAAGACAAAAAGTATACAGATGCTGAAGTAAAGAAATTCATAAAAATGGCGGCCAAAGAAATTGGTGCGGATATAAAGCGTCAGATGGGTGCCTATAAAGAAGAGATGCATGGTTACGTGAAAGGGGTGGCAGAACAACACCTAGATCTAGATAGGAAGATTGATAACGTTGCTTATGATGTAAAAGAGATCAAATCCAAAGTAAGTAACATAGAATTCAACATGAAGATCCAATTTGAAGGTAAGGCAGATAAGAGACTATTTGTAGATTTGGACAACAGAGTAAGCAAGCTGGAGCGTAAAAAGTAAATTTATTATTTCGGTATTATAACAAATTATGCCTTTGTAGTCAAGTACACAGGCGGGAGGGCTAGAGTTATAATTTTATCCGCAAATACTTTCAAACTTTATCAACCTTTAACTTTCACATAATATGGCAAAAATAATTGGAATAGACCTAGGTACTACAAACAGCGCAGTAGCAGTGATGGAGGCCGGCAATCCCAAAATCATCGAAAACAGTGAGGGGGCAAGGACTACTCCATCTATTGTTGCTATATCCAAAACCGGCGAAAGACTGGTGGGACTTTTGGCCAAAAGACAGGCGGTAACCAACCCCAAGAACACAGTCTTTGGCATCAAGCGCTTTATCGGTCACAATTTTGACGAAGGAGCTGTGCAGAGCGACAAAGCTACTGTACCTTTCGAGGTTTCTAAATCAGACAGCAACGGTGTACTC
Organism: uncultured Candidatus Saccharibacteria bacterium; assembly: GCA_964548205.1. Taxonomy (GTDB): domain Bacteria; phylum Patescibacteriota; class Minisyncoccia; order Phycocordibacterales; family WO2-35-19; genus CAZJPJ01. The sequence continues at coordinate 52,566 of CAZJPJ010000001.1, read as the reverse complement.
GTAACAATGCAAGATAAAAAATACAGACCAGAAGAAATAAGCGCTATGGTCTTGGGCAAACTAAAGGCAGACGCGGAGGCCAAACTAGGTGAAAAAATCACAGAAGCGATCATCACAGTACCGGCATATTTCAACGATGCCCAAAGAAAAGCTACCAAAGACGCAGGCGCCATAGCAGGGCTAGACGTGAAGAGGATCATCAACGAACCGACCGCAGCCGCCCTTGCTTATGGTTTCAACAAAAAGAAAGATGAGAAAATAGCTGTGTTTGATTTTGGTGGTGGTACTTTCGATATTTCAATACTTGAAGTGGGTGATGATGTGGTGGAAGTAAAATCTACAGACGGCGACTCACACTTGGGAGGTAAGGACATAGACCAGAAGATTATCAAGTGGCTCGCTGATGAATTTAAAAAGGAATCAGGAATAGACATCACAAAAGACCCTCTAGCATTGCAGAGACTTGACGAAGCAGCCGAAAAAGCCAAAATAGAACTCTCTACTGCTACAGAGACTGAGGTCAATATCCCGTTTATCACATCCGACTCTTCTGGCCCTCGCCATCTTCTTATCAAGATGAGTCGAGCCAAACTGGAAGAAATAGCCGACGAATTCATCGCTCGCTCTATCGATATCACCAAGAGAGCCTTGGAAGCATCTCCGTTCAAAGTTGGCGAGATAGACGAGATCGTACTCGTCGGTGGTCAGACTCGCATGCCAAAGATAGTAGAAGAAGTAAAAAAGTTTTTCGGCAAAGAACCGAACAAAAGCATCAACCCTGACGAAGTGGTAGCTCTCGGCGCCGCTATCCAAGGAGGTATCATAGGAGGCGATGTCAAAGACATACTCCTCCTCGATGTCATACCGCTTTCTTTCGGTATCGAGACAATGGGCGGAGTAAATACAAAATTGATAGAAAAAAACACTACAGTCCCTGCTTCACGCAGCCAAGTATTCTCTACCGCTGCCGACAACCAGACAAGTGTCGAGGTGCATGTAGTCCAAGGGGAGCGCTCTCTAGCAAGCGACAATCGTTCATTGGGTAGGTTTATCTTAGACGGTATCGCTCCCGCTCCACGTGGCATCCCTCAAGTCGAGGTTACTTTCGATATCGATGCCAATGGTATTTTGAATGTGAAGGCCAAAGACAAGGCTACCGGCAAAGAGCAGTCTATAAGGATTGAGGCAAGCTCCGGTCTTTCTAGTGAAGAGATAGAGAAGATGAAGAAAGATGCAGAAATGCATGCAAGCGAAGACGCAAAGAAAAAGGAGATAGTAGAAGCCAAAAACCTATCAGAGCAGATGATCTACACAGCAGAAAAATCGCTCAAAGATGCTGAAGGAAAAATAACAGATGAAATAAAGAAAGGAGTAGAAGAAAAAATTTCTGCACTCAAAAATGTAAAAGACAAAGATGATCTTACAACGATCAAAAACGCTACCGAAGAATTGTCCAAAGAAGTGCAGAAAATAGGCGAGCATATGAGCAAAAACCAAACCACTGAAAGCAACCCCACCTCACAAGGACCGAGTAGCACAGACCAACCAGAAGAGAAAAAAGAAGAAGAGGGAGATAAAAATTCTGAAGAAAGTAAGTAAAAAGAAAGGCCCCAAACATCAGGGCCGTGCAATGAGGCTTAATACCGGCTAGCTCATCAGACTTGTACTGGCCGGCGGCAAACTATGTTGACCAACTTCATCCCGGGCCAAAGTCTTTCTGCTTCAGCATGCAGCCAGTCGAAGTTTGCGCCTTCAACCACAGTCACTGTACCTTCATGTTGAAAGAACATACCTCGGTGACCAGTACCCAGAACAATCACATATTCCATATGCAACCCTCCCACCATTGATAATACGCCGAATTTAAGTATAATCAACCTCAATTATGGCAAAAAACTATTACGACATACTAGGTATAGATAAAAAGGCCAGCAAAGATGAGATAAAAAAGGCTTTTAGGAAGCTGGCCCATCAGTACCACCCAGACAAAAAAGGGGGCGACGCCGACAAGTTCAAAGAAGTCAACGAAGCTTATAGCGTCCTTTCTGACGACAGCAAACGAGCTCAATACGACACCTATGGCCAGACTTTTGCTGGAGGGCAGGGAGGCGCAGGCTTTGATGGTTTTGGTGGTACCCAAGGCGGATGGCAAGATTTTGCCGAGCAATTCCGCAATGCCGGATTCGATTTCTCTGGAGCAAGTGGACAGGCTTGGGATATAGGCGATATATTCGGAGAATTTTTCGGCGGAGGCAGAGCTCGTGAAAACCGTGGTAGAGATATTTCTATCGATATCGAACTAGCCTTCGAAGAAGCAGTCTTTGGAGTCGAGAGGAGTGTACTTTTGAGCAAAGTATCCGTGTGCAACACATGTAGTGGTAGTGGTGCTCAAAAAAGTAGCGAGCTTATCGACTGCAAACAGTGCAATGGTAAAGGTAAGATAAGAGAAGTAAAGCGCTCCATACTTGGGTCTGTAGAAATGACACGAGCCTGTGAAGAATGTCTTGGCAAAGGCAAAGTGCCGAAAGAAAAGTGTAGCGAATGTCGTGGAGCAGGAGTTTACAAAAAACAAGAAGAGATAAAAATAAGAGTACCGAGTGGTATAAGTGATGGAGAGATGATACGCCTTTCTGGGGCCGGAGAAGCTGTACGTGGAGGTCGAAACGGGGACCTTTATATCAAAATACACGTTAAAGCTCACAAAGTCTTTCGCAAAGAAGGAGCTGACCTTGTTATGTACTTAGATATAAAACTGAGCGACGCTCTACTCGGTGCAGAATACAAGATAGCGACACTCGACGGAGAAGCTAGTCTCAAAATACCAGAAGGGGCGGGCTTTGGCGAAATACTACGCATCAAAGGCAAAGGGGTACCGGAAGGGGGCAAGAGGGGAGACATACTGGTACATTTGCGTATCCATCTACCCAAAAAGCTTTCTAAGGAATCAAAAGGCTTGGTCGAAAAATTGAAAAAAGAGGGAGTCTAGCAAAAAAATAATCATAAGTAAGATTAGTAAGATTCCAACAAGTCCCTCGCAAAATAAACCACACTCGATACGGAAATTTTTTGAAGAAAATTTCCTTGTCCTCGGCCCGTCGGCCTGTGGAATCTCGCTTTGGTTTATTTTGCTTACTCTTACTACTCCTTCCTCAACTGCACCTCGATACCATCCCATAGGCCATTGCCATCAGTATCTCTCTTTGTTGGGTCCGTGTTTATACAACCGTCTTTTTTGTCGATACAACTTTCGATATAGTCCTCGATACCATCTTGATCAGCATCAACTGTCCTTATGGCTAACATTTTGTCAATCTCTTCTTTGCTACCAAAATCTTTCGGTAGGTAGAAGCCTTGTTCAGGACTAAAGCGCAACAGCTTTAGTTCTCCACTGTCATACAAAAAGTAAATTATCTGCCTAATGCGCGAATATATCTCACCATCACTTGCATCGTTATAGTTTGTGGCAAGTATTATCTGGTCTTCGTCGCTCCAGACATTTACAAAATCCTTTTTATCAAAGGTGGAGCCGAAGAACGCTACAGTACCCATACGCGCCTCACAATCTGCTTTTTGAGCTGGATCGAGACAGACAGTGGAGAGTTTGTAAGTGTATTTTTTGAGCGCTTCTAGGTCTTTATTGGTAGCCGCTTTGAGATAACTCTGGAAGACACTCCACGCTTTGTCTTTTGTGCTTTGTGAAGCGGGGGAGAGAGGTTGTGGAGAAGCAATACCCTTATCGTTCCTTTCATTTGTACCTACACTTATTTCTTCTGTAGTTGTAGATTGTGTACTATTTCCTATATTGTTTCCTTCTAAAGATTTACTATCTTCATTTTTGGTATAAAAAGCGAAAGCTATTATGGCTAAGACTGCTATTGTTGCAACCAAATATTTCTTATTCATGGGACCCATTGTACCAGATTATAGACAAGCGAAAACCCCCAGAGGTAAGCCATGCCAACGACATAGCGAACCTAAGGGGGGATTCAAAAAAGAGCGTCAGGGGGCGACAAGCGTCACCCCACTGAAAAGAGTGGTAGCTGTGGTAGGGATAGCCCTGCCGTCCTTGGTGTTGACCAAGGTGATAGAGTTTTCCCACGACTTCCAGCCACCAAATACGGAGGGGAGCCCAATGATCACCTGAGAAGGAGACTGATACAAGACCTTGGTCTCCTTCTGATTTAGGTAGATCCTCACTCCTGACAAACCTTCACCGTAAACGGTCACCATATCTCCAGGTTGTGGAGACACAGCACCTTCTCGGTGAATAACAACGGCCGAAACCTTCACCTCTGGATCCTCGCTTGGTTCACGAACCTCTGTTACAAGATTCGCTACGTCTAGGATCCCTGCGAAAGTTGTTCCCTCAAGAGGCTCAAAGCGAGCGCTCCGTCGGAGCGCCTGCTTGAGCGCGCTTGGCTTGATATCCGTATCCGGATTCTCCTCGATTGCCAGAGCCAGTGCTCCAGCGACGAGAGGGGCCGAACAGGAGGTGCCGGTGCACCAAGCGTAGCCCTCTGGCACCGCGCTGTAGGCGGTCCAAGGAGCAGATATAGTCACAGCCCGGCCGAAGCCAGACCCCACACCACTACCCTTGGCTTCGCCGACAAGCCGGTCCTCCCCATCGACACCAGCCACGCAGATCACGTTGTCTGCATTGGTTGCCGAAGCGCAAGGCTCGAAGGCGCTTGCGTCGGTAGCGAGATTGCCCGCGCTTGCTACAAAGAGAATCTTATTCTCACTGAAACTCCTGAAGATCTCTCCCCAGATGTCCCAGTGAGCCTTATCTTCGGGTTGTTCATAAACAGAGAAGCTCATGTTTACAAACATCCAACGCGGATCTTCGCTGTAGCGCCGATGGAGCGAGAGGAGCACCTTCACCACAGCCACCTCGTCGGTAGCAGTGAAGTTTTGCCCGTCCGCTTGCACCTGCCGAGTTACCGGAAGTACAGATAGCCTCGATTGGATCGAGACTCCAACTTGCCTGCCGGATGAGAGGCTGGTCACCGACGTGCCGTGGCCCAGAGGATCAGTGTCGGTAGCTATGGCGCTATTGCCTTTGCCAACCAATACCTTTCCTTGGAATTCCTGATGCCGAGCCTCAAAGCCAGAGTCAAGAATGACGACCTCTGGCACATCGGCCTGTCGGACAGGCTTTTGACCGAAGAGCCCTCGTTCAAACCCTATCTGCTCGAAGGCGGGTAAAGTATTCTCGGAGTCAAACTGGCTCGAGCGAGGCCCGACCGAAAGTACAGCCGGGAGACCGACCTCAAAGATCTGCCTGTATAAGGCAGGGCCACAGGGTAGCGCTCCAAAAGGAGCAGTAATTACTGCCACCCGGCCAAGCTCCGACCCAACGGGCAAAAGCCTAACGTCAGAGAGTGGCAAGAGCCACTCAAAGTGGGTTGCCTCTGGGCAGACCCAGCGATACCTCCCTTCGTAGGGGAAGAGGTCCCGAGCGTTGGGGATACCGCCGATACGGATCCCTTGTGCCGCTTCGTATTGCTCAAGCGTGAGCTTTACGAAACTTCGAACACTAGTTTGCCCGGGCAAAAGAGCCACGAGCAAGAACAAAGAAAAACACATTTTTTCAAACATCAGATCCTCCTTCGTGGATTCTGTGTAGATTATATAATTTTTTATAAAAAAGTACAGCCCCGCCATCTCCCTCCGCACAAAGTGCAGGGTAGACAGCAGGGCTGTTTTTGGGCCCGTGTTTCAGGGCGAAAAGCGAGGAGTCAGTTGGAGAAGTTGATAAGGAACGCCGTCGAACGGCGCCCTCCAACTTCAATCGAGATAGGAGCGTTATACCGCCCGACCCCGATTCTGAAATCCAACGGTACCTGGAAATTGATCTGGTAGACCCCAGGCGCAAGGAGTTTTTCGGCGGCAAGTTCTACCTTCTTGTCACCGATAAAGACCGACACTGGCAGAATGGATTTTTCGACCCCCTCCACCTTTTCGATCTTGCCGAAGCCGGTGAGGTACACCTCAAGGTAGCTACCGGGGACAGCATAGTTCTCCCCAGACATTGGCTTGAACCCTTGGTACACCCCTAGGATAAGTGGCGCCGTCTCCACAACATCGAGGACGAACTTCTGTGAAGTTGCCTCGACATTTTTCTGAGCTGCATCGAATCTTTCAACTACGAATACAGCTCTGGACGACACAGTTTCAGGAACCACTATGTCCACATAGGCGCTACCGTCCCGATCAAGAGTCCAAGCTCGGACCATGTTCGCGTAGGAAATACTGTCATCTCCCAGCGATTCGACACGAACTTGACAGCCTGCCAACCTCTTCTCCCCAACAACACTTGCCCCAATAGGAGCAGAGGTTGGGAAGCAAAAGTCTTTACCCCGAAGAGTTATGAGCTCACCCGGAGATACGAATTGCCGGTCATGACCTTCCGCGTTATAGTCATACGCCCCGGAAATTCGAGGCGTAACCACTTTCGGTCCCAATTCTACCACCTCAAGCCGGAACCGGAGTTCCAGACCCGAGATGGAAAGAACCACGTCATGGACACCGGCAGGTATGCCTGCCGGAAGGGGAAAGCGGATCTGACCGCGACCATCGTTGGTCGCGGGGATTTTCTTCCCAGCCACGCTAACCTCGTAGGCAAGCGTGGTGATCGCCGGGCAATCCGAGCAGGGAAGTACTACTTCCTTGCCGAGTTCCCCGCGAACAGTATTCGCCGACCCGAGACTGAGCTCGGGTTTGAGGAGGGTATAAACTCTGTTGAGCGGACGGCCGATAGAGCCCTCCGACAACATGGTATAAAACCTCCCAGCCGATGAGATGCTCCCAGCAGGTTTTGCCTGTGGGAAATCTGATGGGGAGATAAGCATTTCGCCGACCCCAGCCTTTATTTGGAAGAGGGCATTACCTCCACCCGTCTTCATAATAAAGGTTAGAATTCCCGCGTGGTAGGCATGCCCCCAACTTTCGTTGAGAGACACACCAGAGATGGTTTCCGAACAGTCCTTTATAAGGCACTCTTCGGTCGGGGTCACGCGAGGCCCATCGTTGTACCGGCTAAACCGGTACTTTCCTGAGGTATCTTTATGGATGAAAGCAACTGAGTCTTCAGTTGCGTGAAGACCTCCGAAGCCTTCCCCGTCAATCGGTGTGATCCCCGATTTTATAACCACGGTAGTCCCGTCGGTACGCGAGTATCGACTGAGAATCCATGGGCCACCCTGCTCCTGGACCAGGAAGTACACGTACTTCCTGGTTGCCTGAGCGGGGAAACCAGAACCAGGTTTACCCGGAGTCTGCGCCCAGAACTTCCTGAGCACATCACCCTCCCATATATACATCCCGGCATAAATTTGCCGGACGGTCGGTCTGTCAATCCAACCGACCATCGTAGCCCCACCGGGGGAATCTCGACCAATAAGAATGCTCCCAACAATCATGTCAGTTCCGCCACCGTTGGCAGAATCAATGACTTTGACAGTCGAGAGTGATCCACTTTTGGTGCCAATAAGACTCCTCCCTTGGATTGTTGGGAAGGAAAACATAAGCCTGTTGTTAGCTGACAACATCCAGGGCTTTCCAGCCGTGAAGTTGCCATCTTGGATTAGAAGCTCCTCTCCATTAGGACTGACCTGGTATACACCAGTTGAATCCATGAAAAAATGCCCCTCATCCACCGATGGAGAAATCACAACGGGTGATTCATCCAAAGGAACAAGCAACCGACCCCCCGAAACAATAGGGGTTGCCATGTGACTCGTGGCCGCTTCACGGCCACCGATTTCTTTTTCGGTTTTGACCATGGGAGGCATTGCCTCCATGATCATCGGCCCTCCGAGGAGCTGCCCAAAGGCCGCTCCGGAAAACCCAAAAAACATCAAGGCCAACAGAGCAGTCATGGGTTTTTCTCCTCTTTTTTCAAAAAACGTTTTCAAGCCCTATTTTCCCCACACTCAAAGCAGTAGGGTAGTGGCTCGATTTCTGGTCGCATAATAAACTACTTTTGATAAAAAATCAAGAGTCTGCACCCCTTATCCACACAATCTACTACAAGGTCAAGGGCAGACTTTGTTACAATAAATATGCAAATGAACTCATATTCCACTCAACAAACAAACGGGCAGAAGGGCTTTTCTGCTTTGTTTGTATTTATAATCCTCATCCTTGTAGCTCTGGGGCTGTTCTTTGGTTATAAATATATGGCCAACAAAAGTCTAGAATCCCAAGTAGAAGACCTGCCAGAATATTTTCTGAGCAGAGCAAACGAAGGGAGCAGTTATGAGCGATACGTTCCGACACCACAGCACCTAGCCGAGTACGACATCAAGTCATATGAAGTACCAGACGCCGAAGGAGTGTCTTATACTTCAGATAAAAATAGAAAAGAGCTCCTAGACGAAATCTACAGACCAAGACAACAAGATGGCTGGGTAGCCATAGCAGGGTCAAATACCTACAACGACCACAGTGTCCTCAAGATGAAAAACCGCATAGGTGAGACTCTTGTCTATAGAGTAGAAGACATGGAAGGAGAAGGGTCGAGGATATATATATTGGGTATAACTAACACTCTTATAAAAAAATAGTATGACTTTTAGAAAAAAAATGCCGTTCTATATTGCAGTAACTGCAATACTTGTCGTCTCTCCAATATTCACAGATACAGTATTTGCTATTGTCGATTTTGGAAACCCCTTCGCAAACTTACCGGTACCTACAGTAACAATCATAACTAATGCTCCAACAGGCGGCACACAAGCTGGACAGTCAGGTAATACAACAACCACTTTAGCAGAAAAAGTAGAAATTGACAACGTAACAGTCGTCTCAAGGCCGACTGGATCAATATCTGGAACCCAAACAGGTAGCGCCTTCGGTATTGGACTCGCTGCGCCAAGTGGAGGAACAGATGCTAGAATTACAACAACCGCCACCGTATCAGGAGACCCAGTTCCTGGTAGTTCTGGCAACAACATAGCAGGTCCAACTGACTCAAATGGTAATTATACTTATCTTGATAACGTAACAGTCGACTGTGGGGCAGGTGTCACAACTTATGCCATAGCCGGTTCTGGAAGCACCTTCAACGTCAATAGCTCTTTCACAAACAATGACTGTACTGTGACTTACAACTACGCACCTTACGGAGGTACGGGAGCTGGTACAGACAATGACGATCCGAGCACTACACCAGGCAATGATGCTACTTTCCTTTCTGCCAGCATGTATGACACTTGGCTTAACACTTTACCTTGGACTACCACTCTCAACCCAGGTCAATCTTACATGATAGGGCTAACTTTCAGAAACAGCGGTACAAGCAATTGGAATGCGAGCACTAATACTGACGTTTCCACTTGCCCTTCTCACAATGGATACTCCTTACACAGTATCGGAAGTCATGACTGGAATGTTACAGATCAGGTGGGAATCTCGCCTCAAGCAAAAAACATTATTGACTTAGAGGAATACGTCTCAGGATCTTGGCAAGAGAAAAGTGTTGTCTCACCAGGCGAAGTACACACATTCTTTATGCGGATAACAGCCCCCACAATTCCAGGTACATACCCATTCCAATGGAGAATGCACGAAAATTGTAAATCTGACTTTGATCAGTCTAGCACCCTTATCAACTTCACTGTAGCAAATACTGTTTCTATACCAAACCTCAGAGTTCACGTGCCTGACATTACTTCTGATCCTACTGGTAGCAACAGTGGTAGAGTCTTGCGGGGTCAGTCTTACGACTTATCTTGGGCACCAACCAACCCTAGTGGAACTACTTGTACTGCTAGCGGTTCTTGGTCTGGAAGCAAGAGTGCCAGTGGTGGTTCAGAAAATAGGCTTGCAGATGCTCAAACTGCTGGCACAAACACTTATACTCTTGCTTGTACAAGGAGCGGAATTACCAATAGCGAAACAACGACAGTAGAAGTATTAGATATGTTGCCTTGCGATCCATTTGCCATAGGAGTAAACAAGCTCACTGGTTGTCTATACGCTTGGGACCCAGGTGTAGCGTGGCCAGGGTACACCCCAAACTGGGACAACCCAGGCTGGTTACTCCACTCGCAAGCCCCTGACGGACCTTCTATATCTGGAACACCAAGTAGTGGATCCTTACTAGATGAGGACTTTGGAACAAGCGGACCTAACGGTATCACCGATAGATTTATGATCCTCTGGAGAGGTAGCTTCAACAATTTTAATGGGGCATACAACTTGACCAGCGGATCAAATGACGGACATTATCTTGTGGTCAACCCCGGACTTTCTGGTGTTTACACACTCGTATCACCATCAGGGGAGTGGAGCGACCACACTTATAGGACAGTGTCGACCTCAGGGACTGGACTACCATCTGGCCAAAACGAGTTATACTTCTCAGTCTACGACAACACGGGCGATGCTAGATTTTCCTTAGACTTCCAGAGGGTTGCTACTCCGACGGCAGACATAAAGGCCAACGGTTCAGACAACCCTCCAACTATTCCTTACGGAGGATCAGCCACTTTCACATGGACTTCGACCGACGCCACTTCTTGCAGTGTTAGCCCAACAAGCTGGACCGGCACATCTGGCAATCAGACTCTGAATAACCTAACCACAAGCCGCACTTACACACTTACTTGTGTAAACGGATCCCTATCTGCCCAAGATAGTGTTGATATCGATATTGGCTCTCCACCGGACCATACCATCAATGTCATAAAGGCAGGGCAGGGCACAGTTACAAGCTCTCCTTCTGGTATAAATTGTGGCGGAGATTGTACTGAAGACTTTGCACAAGATACAGATCTCACTATGACCGCAACTCCTGCAGTTGGAAGAATATTTGTAGGGTGGGGTGGCTTGTGTGCGGCTTCTGGTTCAAATCCAGTATGCAACTTTACAGTATCAAATGCCGGCACAATATACGCATACTTTGCCGTCGACCCAACCTTTAAGGAGTTTTAATGTTAGGCTTTACCGGTGTATTTGGAATAATCGCTGGCATTCTCTCTTTTTCTGCCTATATTTTTTACATAGCCGCAATACTAAAGGGTACCACTCGCCCCAACAGAGCAACATGGTTTATTTGGTCTGCTATCGGCGTTATCATTTTTTAGCCTTATTTTGTGGTGGCAATTCAACACCCCAATCATTGCCCTTTTAATAAATATATTTATTGATTTTCTGGGCGCTTTACCCACTATCAAGAAGACTTGGATAAATCCCAAGAACGAAGATTCTTTTGCATGGACAATAACTTTTCTAAGTAATGCATTCAACGTTCTTGCAATTGATCAAAAAACATTTTCTGTCATAATATATCCAGTGTACACTTTTCTTATTAACGGAACCATTACATCATTGATATATAGAAAACACATTTCTTATAACAAATAGCGTGCAGTTATGCATTTTGGAGAACATTTAACAATAGATGGCTATGGAGGATCAGAAAGTAAACTAAATGACAAAGACTTAGTACTTGCTTGCCTCAACGATCTACCACAAAAACTAGGAATGAATAAGCTTTCAAACCCAGAAGTCTATTTTGCTAAAGCGAATGATAAAAAAGACCCAGGAGGATGGAGTGGTTTTGTGGTGATCGCAGAAAGCCATATAAGTATTCACACTTTCCCTCAAAAAGGTTTTCTGAGTGCAGATGTTTATACATGCAAAAATGGTATGGACAACTCACTTATAATAGAATTCTTTAAAAATCGATTTCAATTAGAAGAAGTTGAAACAAATTTTATTAAAAGAGGGTTGAAATATCAGAATCAAGCCTAACCAAGTGCAACCAATAGTGAGCCTATAGATATAATAAAGATGAATAAAAGTATCTTATCCCTGTCTTTACGACTATTAATATCTATATCAGAAGACGGTTTGAAATAATGGAGGACGATCGATAAAACCACTAGAAAGATAGGCTGGGTTGAATTTATAGTGAAGACTACAACAAGGGGAGCTAGCAGAGTTGCAAAATTTAAAACAAGGTCACTTGTGATCATAACCCCCTCAGTTGCAAAATAAAGAACCAAAAAATTTGATCTATTTCTATTAAATCTAATCATAACAGAGATATTCTCACGTATTTTTTTAGATGAAACAATCAAAATTAATCCTGCAATGGCTATACCGATGTATTCAAAAAATTGGACAGTCCAATATCCATAACCAGTAGCCATAAACTTAAATAATGTAGCAGATACAGATAGCATAAAAGCAGAAAGTGTGGTGAGTAGAAAAGTTGAAAAATCAAATTTTTTTCCGGTTTGAGTTACTTCAACATTAACAGTAAGGTAGATGGAGCTCAAAATTACAACTAGACCCCCGACAACTTGAGTTATGCTTATACTTTCTTTTAGAAAATAAAAGCCGAGCAAAAAAGCAAATACAGGACCTAACTGCAAAGCTGGCGCGACAGAATATATACTATCCCTTTCTAATGCTGCAAGATAGAGAAAAGTAGAAACAGAAGTAAAAAAACCACTAAAGGCCATTATCAAAAAGTCCGTAAGATTTGGTGAACTGACATCAATAAATAACAGGATCGCAGGGAGAGCTATGATGGAACTCAGAGCAGAGAGAGTAGTTATTATTAAAGAACTCCTCTCACCACCGATAGACACCAAACGTTTATCTAACAAATTTCCTAAAGAATAAAATACGGGCGGCAGAAAAAGGATAGTCCAAAAGAGATTTTGCATATATTGATTATGTGATACAATATAACATACAGTGTCGGATAAATTTTACAGATATTGGATAATTTTTTTTTCCTTATCATTGGCAATATCACTTGCTATAACTTTTTATAGATATGTTTTAATTAATGACTATACTAGGTATGATAGTGAAGCCAATACCTATCAATATTCTGATAAGATAAAAATTTAGGAATTATGTCTGATAAAGCTTTTAGTTCCATGGATTTGGTTGGGCAATGTCTGCTAGACAAACCGCGTACCGAAATGTTTAGAAGGGCAATTAAAGATGCCACAGGACCAAGATCGGTTGTTTTGGATGCTGGAACAGGATCAGGTATTTTAACTTTATTTGCTGCAAAAGCGGGAGCTTCAAAAGTATTTTCCGTAGAACTAGATCCATTCATAGCGAAAACTGCAAAAAATAATATAAACATAAACGGGTATTCAAAAATAATCAAAATAATTAAACAAGACACAAGGAAATTAGATTTAAAAAGTGGTACACATTTTGATATCGTAATAATGGAAATGTTGACAACAGGCATGATCGACGAATCTCAGATTGAATGTCTTCTGAATTTAAAGAAAAAAAAATATGTTAGCGAAAAAACAGTATACATACCGACCGCTCAGCAAAGCTTTGCTACATTTGGTAAATCAAATTATGAATTATATGGCTTAAAGATGCCTATGATTTTACACTTATGGGATATTCATACTCAATATAAGAATTTTTTTGAGAATATGAGCACTAAAATAATGTATGACGACTACAATTTTAAGAAAGTATTAAGAAAAAAAGTAGATACAATAATTGAATCTAGAATCGAGAAAGATGGGGTCGTAGATTCAATTTTACTTGAGAGCAGAACAGTTCTTAATGAAAACCTCTCACTTGAAGAAACACCTGCATTGAATGGAAAAGTATTAATACCGATCGAGGCCAAAAATGTAGTAACCGGGGATATTATTAGAGGCAAGATCAGTTATGTTTACGGTGGAGGATTTGAAACACTAAAATTTAAATATTTAAATGATTGATTCAATTGTTTGTCCTTGGGAATTTCCACACTACTTATTATTTTCAAGCAATGTACCCTTTCTTTTACCATACTCACATTTTGTATCATTGACAGCGGCTATATTAACAGCATTGTTTTTATACAAATCTAGTAATAAACTTTTTGGAAAGATATTTAGTGTTTTGGCTATGATTTTTAGCTTGTGGGTCATAATAGACTGGCATGTTTGGGCTACAAACCAAAGCAATGTTGTAATGTTTCTTTGGGCTGTACAAATCCTAATTGAAATAATAGTGTATCTAACTGCTCTATACCTCACATACACTTTTATATACAAAAAAACACCTCCCACGAAAATAAAAATGATAGGTTCTTTATTTGCGCTTCCAGTAATTTTCTTACTACCAACAAGATTCATATTACAGGGAATAGACATAGCATACTGTGATGCAGTTGAACATGTCTTTATAAAATATTATTCATACGGAATAGAAGCATTAATAATTATAATTATTTTGCATATACTGTGGGTCTCACTCAGGAGTAACACTGAGGTCGCAATGAGCGAAAAAATTCTTTTTGGTATTGGAATAATTACATTTTTGTTGGCTTTCACCTCAGGTAATATAATAGGTAGTATCACAGAAAACTGGGAATATGCCCAATTTGGATTATTTGGAATGCCACTTTTTATGGGTATTGTCGCTTTTTCAATAATGAAATATAACGCATTCAAAACTAAAACCCTGGGAGCACAAATACTTGTGGCCATATTAATACTACTAACTTCAGCAATCCTATTTATTAGGACAATAGAGAGAGTAAGAGTTATAACTAGTGTAACTCTTGTTTTAGTAATTATTCTTGGTTATATACTAGTTAGAAGTGTCAGAAGAGAGGTACAACAAAGAGAGAAGATTGAGAAATTGGCAGAAGATTTGAGCAAAGCCAACGATCGATTGACAGAACTAGATAAGATGAAATCAGAGTTTCTTTCTCTTGCCACACACCAGATACGTAGCCCCCTTACTGCTATCAAAGGCTATTCTTCTATGGTATTAGAAGGTGATTTTGGGGAAATATCGCAGACAGTAAGACAGCCGGTCAAAACGATCATGACTTCATGCCAAAATCTTATCGATATAGTAAACGAATTTTTAGACATCTCTCGCATCGAGCAAGGTAGGATGGCTTATAACAAAGAAATATTCGACATCTCAGATCTTACCAAGGAAGTAGCTCATTCACTCAGGCCAAATGTCGAAAAAGCGGGCCTTATACTAAACACCAACCTCTCTAACCAGAGGCTCTCAGTCAATGCCGATAAGGGCAAAATAAGGCAGATCATAGGTAATCTTATCGACAACGCTATCAAATACACTCCCAAGGGTTCGATCGAGGTGTCCACACTACTAGATCACGATACTGCCGAAGTCATGGTCAAAGATACAGGTATAGGTATAGACCCACATGAAGTAAACAAGCTTTTTACCAAATTCTCTAGAACAAAAGATGCTCACAAGACCAACGTCACAGGTACTGGCCTCGGTCTATATATTGCAAAAAAGATGGCAGAAGCTCATGGCGGAGACATAGTAGTGCAGTCTGAAGGGGCAGGGAAGGGTGCTACTTTCATACTAAAATTGCCCATCTCAAGAATATGAGAAAGATTTCAAAAGATATCGACTTGCACAAACTCTTCAAGCCTGATCTGACCCCGAAGCAAATGCTTAGGCTCGGAGTGTTTGGTGGGGCCTATTTTATATTTGCAAAAAATCTAAAGCCAAAATTTATACCAGCCGATTGGTGGAAGGGAGTAAAACTTTCAGAGGAAAAAGATAAGAAGACAGGCGAGCCGAAAAAATTGGCTTCGCTCAATTTTTTCGGCGTCAACGCAAGCACCCCATACGAATATTGGCAAAAGAAAGGCTGGATCAACAAGCGCGACCCTCATGGTTGGTTCGAGTGGTACTGCAAGTACTATCAGGGCAGGCGACTAGGGAAAGAAGACGAGGGGCAGATCAAACGCTGGCTCGCCATGCGCCGACACATAGCTCAAATAGCCAAGCATTGTAGAGTAGGTGACCTTTCTTGCCACACAAAGCAACGCCAAGCCCTCCTCCACTGGGCCTACGACTCGAGAAAAATGTAAAGACAAACGGGGGAAACCCTGCTAAAATGTGGCAATGAAAAGAATTCTAGCTGGTATCAAGCCCACAGGCAGGCCGCACATAGGCAACTATTTTGGTTTTATGAAGCAGATGATCGACCTTCAGAAAGATTATGAGACCTTTGCCATGCTCGCAGATTATCACGCCCTCAATCATATTCAGAACAGGGATGAGATGAGACAAAATACTCTGGACCTCGCTCTCGACTATCTCGCCCTAGGATTTGATACAGAGAAAAATGTTCTCTTCAAACAATCAGACGTAAGCGAGCACACAGAGCTGTGCTGGATCTTCGACACTATTATGACAGTCCCTTATCTCAAACGCGCTCATGCATACAAAGATGCAGTAGAGAAAGGAAAGGAAGAAGATGTAAGCATGGGCACCTTCAATTACCCCATGCTCATGGCCGCAGATATATTGCTCTACGAACCAGACATAGTACCAGTCGGGCAAGACCAAAAACAGCACATAGAGTTCGCTCGCGACACTGCAGAAAAATTTAATCGAATCTTTGGAGATACCTTCAAACTCCCTCAAGAATACATTATGAAAAATGTGGAGACAGTGCCGGGCAACGACGGTAGGAAGATGAGCAAGAGCTACGGCAACTATCTGTCACTTTTCGCAAGCAATGAAGAGATAGAGAAGTTCGTCATGAGCATCGTCACTGACTCGGGTAGCGACACACCCGAAAATGTATACAATATTCATAAACTCCTTGTAGGCCAAAATGGTTCGACTTCGCTCACCATCGATAAACTAGAAGAAGTTTATCGAGAAAACAAAGGCAAGTACAAAGTATTGAAAGAGGTACTGATCGAAGATCTCAAAAATTTTATTGGTCCAATGAGAAAAAGGAGAGAAGAGGTAGCGAACAATACAGATGTGCCCAAAATACTAGAAAGCGGTCGCGCTCGTGCAAAAGAAGTAGCCAGCGCCAAGCTAAAAGCAGTGAAGCGAGCAATAGGAGTTTTATAATATGGAGGAAAAAACAAGTCAAAATATCGGTGTCAAAACCGTTCTTAAATATTTCTGGCGCATTGCAAGGCCTAGACACTGGCAGTTTTTTTATTGCGTTTTCGCTTTTACTTTCCCAGCAATTTTAGATGTCATAGTTCCCATTTTCTACAAAAAATTCTTCGATTTGTTTGAGACTGCAGGGAGTAAATCAGCGCTAACCCCTCAATTGATAGATATCATTACCTCGATTTTAGTAATTCATGCCTTCATATGGTTTTTTAGACAAACAGGATTTTATGTAAACAACAATTTTGTTGCCAAAACAATGGCTCAAGTTAGACAATTTTCTTTTGATTATACTTTGCGCCATTCATACACATTCTTTACCAACAATTTCACCGGAGCCCTAGTTCAAAGAGTGGGTCGTTTCGCACGTGCACTTGAGGTACTTAACGACCGCATACTTTATAATTTTATCCCTTTGGTCATTCAGGTCTTCGGCGCAGTCATCGTGGTCTATTTTCACAATCCTAAAATCGCATACGGCATTCTTGCCTGGGCATTTGTAATGCTTGTGTACAATTACCTATTCTCAATTTATAAACTAAAGTTTGATATAGCTGCAGCAAAAGCCGATTCAAATACTACAGCAGTTCTGGCAGATGCTCTGACTAATCAGAATACAATTGCCAGTTTTGTTGGACACAGTAGAGAACAGTTCATATTCAATAGAGCGACTGTAGAACAGGCGTCTGCGCAAAAGAAAAGTTGGGATATAGGTATATTTAAAGATGGTGTACAGGTGGCTCTGATTTTTATTGTCGAATTCTTTATTTTTTACTACGCCATACAGTACTGGCAAACTGACGCAATAACAGTAGGTACATTTGTATTACTCCAAGTTTATGTAATAAGTCTGGCCCAACGAATGTGGGATTTTGGCCGGATCATCCGTGATACTTATCAAAGCTTCGCAGACTCGAAGGAGATGGTAGAAATACTAGAGACACCATACGAAGTCAAAGACTTGCCCGGTGCTAAGAAACTCAAAGTCAAAGAAGGAAACATAGAATTTAGAAACATTTCTTTTGCCTTCAACTCTACTCGCACAGTCCTAGATGGCATAAGTCTCAGTATCAAAGCTGGGGAGAAGGTGGCCCTCATAGGACCGTCTGGCGCGGGCAAATCGACCATTGTGAAGCTCCTTACTCGCATGTACGATCTTGATAGTGGAAAGATAGAGATCGATGGTCAAGATATCAAACGAGTCACCCAAGATAGTCTGAGAAGCAATGTCAGTCTCGTACCCCAAGACCCAATACTCTTCCACCGCACACTTATGGAAAACATCAGGTACGGCAAAGAAAAAGCCGCAGAGAAGGAAGTGAAGGAAGCGGCCCACCTAGCGCACTGCGATGAATTTATCGAATCCTTACCACTAAAATATGAGACATTTGTCGGAGAAAGGGGGGTAAAACTTTCGGGTGGAGAACGTCAAAGAGTAGCCATAGCCAGAGCAATTCTCAAAGACGCCCCCATACTTGTACTCGATGAAGCTACTTCAAGCCTTGATTCACATTCGGAGTCACTTATACAGGATGCGCTCGATAAGTTGATGCAGGGCAAGACGGTTATCGTCATCGCCCACAGACTCTCCACCATCAGAAAGATGGATAGAGTGGTAGTAGTAGACAACGGCAAGATAATAGAACAAGGAAGCCATGATGAGCTTCTAACAAAAGAAGAAAGTTTGTATAAAAAATTGTGGGAGCTCCAAGCCGGCGGATTTTTACCAGATTAATATTTGCATTATAAAATGGAAAAACCGAGGCAAGCGTAGAGCTCACCTCGGGTGTGGTTATCCGGACCAGAAACTAGACTAGTCCGGACTGAAATCATGACGCTTGAAAAGAAAGGCAATAAAAACAACTAGTAGTATCGTACCTCCATCAAGCAGGATGTCAATGAGTGATGGCATTCTGGACAAAAGATAAACTAAAAAAAGCATTCTGTACAGCAGATAAAGCACAAGGCGGCCAGAGCAAATGCTTGGCCGCCCAATCTCCGGTGAAACGTTGTTTTTGTCGGGCTTTATTTTTTTCGCGCCCGATCAAACTTTCCCCAGTCTTTTGCAAGACTGAGGAGAAAAAACACTATGACGCATCCTAACAGCTCCATACTGCCTCCCGCCCCAATTATACAAACTTATTTTGTTATTGAGCAATACCAAAATACTTATATATATGGTATTATTTGCCCCATGCAAAGAACATATATCAAAGATTTGGGCTCTAGAAAAGGAGAGGAGGTACTGATCAAGGGTTGGGTAAATGTAAGGCGCGACCAAGGCAAAATGGTCTTTATGGACATCCGCGACATGTCTGGCCTAGTCCAATGCATCGTCCTACCAGCTTCAGAAGCTATTGAGACGGCCAAAGAAGTGCGCACCGAGTGGGTTGTGGCTATCGAAGGCAAAGTAAATGCTCGGCCAGAAAAAAACATAATCAAAGACAAACAAAACGGTGACATAGAAGTAGAAATAAAGAAGATAGAAGTCCTAAACAAAGCCGAGACTCTGCCATTTGATATCACAGAGGATACCAGCAAAGTGGACGAGGAAGTCAGGCTAAAGTATCGCTACCTCGATCTAAGGAGCGAGAGGATGCAAAGAAACGTAAAGCTCCGAAGCGAGTTTGTAAAACGAGTCAGAGAATATCTTTTTTCCAAAAATTTTAACGAAATAGAGACCCCGCTCCTTACCGAATCAACCCCTGAAGGGTCAAGAGATTTCGTCGTACCATCGAGAATTCACAAAGGCAAATTTTATGCTCTGCCACAATCTCCACAGCAATACAAACAACTTCTGATGGTAGCTGGCTTTGAAAAATATTTTCAGATAGCAAGAGCTGTAAGAGATGAAGACCTGAGGGCAGATAGAGGTTTTGAACACACCCAAATAGACTTAGAGATGTCTTTCGTCAGAATGGAAGACGTCATGAATACAGTAGAAGAGATGGTCACCACTGTAGTCGAATCTCTTGGTTTCAAGATAAAAGAAAAGCCATTCCCAAGAATAAGCTACAAAGACGCTCTTGAAAAATACGGGGCAGATAAGTTTGATCTACGGACTGAAGAAGAAAAGCAAGCTGGTATTTTGGCCTACGCTTGGGTGGTCAATTTCCCATTTTTCGAAAAGACCGACGAAGGAGGTTGGACCTTTACGCACAACCCGTTTTCTATGCCTATCCCCGAGCATGTAGATTGGCTGTTGAAGGGCGAAAATATCGAGAATATTCTTACCACACAGTATGATCTGGTTTGCAATGGATATGAGTCTGGAGGTGGTTCTATAAGAGCACACCAAAGAGAGATCCTAGAAGCTACTTACAAAGTCATGGGCTATACAATGGCAGAAATAGAATCGAGCGTAGGCCACATGCTCGAAGCTTTCAAATACGGAGTCCCCCCTCATGGTGGTATTGCGCTTGGAGTAGAACGCAATATCATGAATCTTTCAGGAGAAACTTACCTTCGAGAAGTTCAGGCATTTCCAATGACTCGAGGTGGCAAAACTGCAGTCATGAACGCTCCGAAAGAACTCAGCGAGAAGCAACTCAAAGAGTTAGGTATAAAAATAGAGAAAGAAAAATAAGCATTCTAATATTCTCAAGAAAGCCAGAATAGTTTTGTAAAATCTGAAAAAATGGAAACCGAATTCAAAGTAAGAATAGAAGATTTCGAAGGACCGCTCGAAATACTCCTAGACCTTATCGAAAAAAGGAAGCTACATATCAGCAGCGTATCCCTCTCTGAAGTAGCAGATGATTTTATAAACCATATCAATTCTCATGATGACTTTCCTTTAAACGACAGTGCAGATTTTATCGTCATAGCCTCGACTCTTTTGCTTATAAAATCTAAATCTCTACTTCCGACATTGGAGCTCTCAAGCGAAGAAGAGCAAAGTATAGAGGAACTAGAAGAACGTCTCCGGCAATACCAAGTGTATAAAACACTTTCTGCGGATATCTCAAAAATGTTCGGCAGGATACTTTATGCTCCTATAGAAAGGAAGGACCGTATTCGAGTATTTAGTCCAACAAGAGAAATCAATCCACACAGTCTAAGATTGGCCATGGAGAGAGTGCTTGAAGGACTTCCAAAAACAAGTGATGTCCCAAAAGCTATAGTGAAGACGGTCATAAGTCTCGAAGAGATGATAGACAAACTAAGCCAGAGAATAAGTAGCAGTATCCGTACAAGCTTCAAAGAATTCTCAAATATCGGCAAAGCCCAAAAAGTGGACGTCATAGTCAGCTTCCTAGCCATGCTTGAGCTGGTAAAAAAGGGTATGATTAGAGTCAGTCAAGAATTGCAATTTGACGACATAGAGATAGAGAAAGAACAAGTTGGCACTCCAAGATACTAGTCCTAATTTATACAAACATGACATTAGCCCAAAAAATTGAAGCTATTCTGTTCTACAGAAACGAACCGACACAAATAAAGTACTTAGCAAAAACCCTTGCTAGTAGCCCTGAGGATATCGAGAAGGCTTTGCATGATCTTAACAATTTACTGAAAGATCACTCCATAACACTCGTAAACACTGGTGAGGAAGTTTCCTTAAACACGTCTCTGGAATCAAAAGATCTAATAGAACAAATAGCCAAAGAAGAATTGGACAAAGACTTGGGCAAAGCTGGTGTAGAGACACTCACAATAATCGCTTATAATGGTAGAATCTCCAAAAGAGATATAGATTATGTGAGAGGAGTCGATTCTGGTTTTATGCTAAGACACCTCCTAGTCAGAGGGCTGATCGATCGTGAATCAGCAAAAGAAGGCAGGAGTTTCTTTTACAAACCAAGCATAGAATTATTGAGATTCTTAGGGATTAGCAGTCTATCAGAACTACCAAACAAAGAAGAGTTCGAACGCAAGATAAAAAAGACCATCGAGGAACGAGAGAACAAACAAGAAATATAATAGAGTGGATAACGATTTTGAAAAAAAAATAAACCTTAAAAAAAGAGCTCGCTATTTTTTGTGGAGTTTACTTTTTTTATCCATTCTCTCGATAACCACCTTTGGCATCATAGTCACAAGTATTCCCAAAGAAACCGAATCTAAAACAAAAGAAACAGAAGACCTTTTTTCCAGTCTAAATATAAAGGCCGAGAGTTATATAGTATATGACGTTGTATCTAAGAAAGTCATCAGCGAGAAAAACCCAGATACTCCCAAACCTCTAGCTTCTCTTACAAAAGTGATGACTGCACTTACCGCATACGAGATATTACCAAAACACTCGACAATAAAAATAATAGAAGACTACATGTCACCAGAAGGAGATTCGGGTCTGAACAGCGGAGATACTTGGGTGTTTGAAAATCTTGCAGATTTCACTTTGGTAACATCATCAAACGATGGGGCTCATGCTTTAGCGTCTGTAGCCCAAGCAAGCACAGTAGACAATAGCACCAATTTTGTAAAAGAAATGAACAGAGTGGCAGAAGAAGTAGGCATGACAAACAGCAAATTTTTCAACGAACACGGACTAGATCGTACTATCGACAGAGGGGGAGCTTATGGCTCAGCCAGAGATGTGGCGACACTTTTCGAATACATACTAAAAAATCGCCCGGAAATACTTGAGGCAACAAGATACCCCAGCATCTCTGTAAGGAGCACAGAACAAAACTACGAAGCTACAAATACAAACACTTTTATAAACCAGATACCGTGGATATTGGCTTCTAAGACGGGGTATACAGACCTTGCAGGAGGCAACCTTGCAGTAGCATACGACGCAGGCATAGACAGGCCAATTATCGTTGTAGTTCTAGGGTCTACCCAAGAAGATCGCTTCACTGATACTTTGGCTTTGATAGATTCGACTATGAAATTTATAAACAAAGAAAATACAATAGAGTAATGATAATAGATATAGTCAAAGTCTTTTTCCCTGCTATTTGCGCTTTTATTCTCGGCGTTATGATGACTCCTCCACTCACCAACTACCTCTACAAACATAAAATGTGGAAAAAACGTGCTGGGAAGGAAGCTTTGGGTGGGGGAGAAGCAACCATACGCAACCAATTGCACAAAGATAGAGATATAGGGACCCCAAGCATGGGGGGAGTAGTGATATGGGTATCTGCAAGCGTAACAATAATAATCATCTGGATATTATCTAGAACAATTGGAGGAGAAGTGATAGAGAAACTCGATTTCCTATCTAGAAATCAAACATGGGTACCCTTATTTACAATGCTACTTGGTGGTTTAGTAGGTCTAATTGATGACGCATTAGATATAAAAAGATCTGGTAATGGCAAAAATGGTGGCCTATCGATCAAGCACAGACTTTTCGCGGTCGGCGCAATATCCCTTGCCTGCGCTTGGTGGTTTTATGAGAAACTAGAAGTTACAAGTATCGGCTTGCCACAGGTATGGGGAGAGCTGTATGTAGGTTGGTTGTTTATCCCGATCTTTATGATCATCACTTGGGCTATTTATGCAGGGGGCGTCATCGACGGTATAGACGGTTTGGCAGGAGGCATATTTACCACTATGTTTGCAGCCTACGCCGGTATAGCTTTTTACCAGCAACAGATAGACTTGGCAGCCTTTTGCGCCACTATAGCAGGCGGACTTCTAGCTTTCCTATGGTTCAACATACCTCCAGCTCGTTACTATATGTCTGAGACAGGCACTATGGGCCTGACTATCACCCTCACTGTTGTAGCATTTATGACAGACAAACTAGGTGGAGGATACGGCTTACTAGTCTTGCCAGTTATTGCGTTGCCTTTGGTCCTTACAGTAATTTCAAACCTGATACAAGTCTTGTCAAAAAAGCTCAGAGGCAAAAAAGTATTCCTCGTAGCCCCTGTACACCACCACTTCGAAGCTATCGGCTGGCCCGCTTACAAGGTCACCATGCGTTACTGGATATTTGGCCTAATATCTGCATTTCTAGGTATAACTTTAGCCCTCATCGGATAGACCTATGCTAAAATACCAACGTGGCTAGAAAAGTAGGGAGGATAAACAAATCGTTTCTATCGTGGACTGTTTTGTTAATAGTCGGCGGTTTTTTTGTATTTAGTTCTGCTTCACTAGGAGTCTTGGCTAAGAGCGAGTTGCAGTTTTCAAGTATAGCTTTCAACCAGTTATTTTATGGTTTATTTTTGGGATCAATAGCATGCGTCGTTGTAGCACGCATAGACTATAGCTTCTGGCGCAAATATGCTGTCATAATTTTCCTAGCTTCGATAGTACTCACTCTGCTTGTGTGGGTCCCAGGTATCGGATTAGAACATGGAGGAGCTAAGAGGTGGATCAACCTTGGCTTCATCACCTTCCAACCTTCAGAAATATTAAAGCTTGGTTTTATCATTTATTTCTCTGCTTGGCTTTCAGCTATCAAACAAAAAGTAGAAAGTTTTAGATTTGGATTGATACCCTTTATAGTAATATCACTGATCGCTGGAGCAATACTGCTTACACAACCAGATACTGACACATTTGCAGTGATGATGTTTGCATCTCTTGCTATGTATCTCGTAGCTGGAGGAAAGTGGCAACACATAGGCATTATTCTACTTAGCGGAATACTAGTACTTGTGGCACTTTTCTTTACTAGACCTTATATCAAGCAGCGAATAGAGACCATGCTAAACCCTCAAGCAAACGTGCAGACCAGCAGCTACCAATTGAACCAATCTCTGATTGCTGTAGGTTCTGGAAAAGTGTGGGGTAGGGGATTTGGACAAAGTGTCCAAAAATTTAGATACCTCCCAGAACCCGTGGGTGACGCAGTTTTTGCTGTGGCCTCAGAAGAATTTGGTTTTGTTGGATCGGTTTCAATAATAGGAACTTTTCTTTTGTTTGGACTTAGCGGCCTAAAAGTAGCAGCTGGCTCAAAAGATCAGTTTGGTAGACTGCTCTCTACCGGTATTGTTATACTTATCGTGTCCCAAGCATTTATCAATATAGCAGGCATGCTTGGTATATTGCCGATTACGGGCATAACCTTACCATTTCTGAGCCATGGAGGAACAGCTCTCTTTATAACCCTTGTTGAGGTCGGCATCATTATGAACATATCTAGGAGATCAATAATATAAAAAGGGATGAAAATTGTTTTTACAGGAGGAGGGTCTGGTGGTCACTTCTATTCGTGTATTGCTATTGCAGACAGTGTAAGAAAACTCTGCAAGGCAAACAAAGTAATACCTCCAAAGATGTACTTCTTCTCAAACAACCCTTACAACGAAGGGATACTTTATGATCACGAGATAAAATACATGAAAGTCAGTGCAGGTAAAATGCGTAGATATTTTTCGCTACTAAATTTCACTGATATTTTCAAAACTATGTGGGGCGTACTCAGTGCCACTTTCGACCTATTCGATATATATCCAGATGTAGTGTTTGGTAAAGGCGGCTATGCAAGTTTTCCGACATTATTTGCCGCTCGACTATTAAGAATACCGGTAGTGGTACATGAGTCAGACAGTGTCCCAGGTAGAGCAAACCGTTGGGCTGGCAAATTTGCAACAAGGATTGCCGTATCCTACAAAGAGGCGGCCCAATACTTTGATCCAGATAAAATAGCTTATACTGGACAGCCAATTCTTTCAGATAAAGTACAACCTATTACCGAAGGAGCGCATGAGTTTTTCGAATTTGAGCCAAGTATTCCTACCATATTCATCATAGGGGGCTCCCAAGGAGCCGAAGTTATAAACAATATTATCCTTGATTCGCTACCAGAACTAATCAAAGACTACCAGATCATCCACCAAGTTGGTTCCAAAAATCTTGAGGTGATTAAAGAGTCAGTAGATGCAATACTCTTAGAAAACCCCCTTCGAGACAGGTACAAACCTTATGGATACATGAACAGTCTTGAGATAAGTATGGCAAGTGGGGCATCAAACCTAGTAGTCAGTAGAGCTGGTTCTACAATCTTTGAGATAGCGGCTTGGCAGAAGCCTTCTATCATCATACCAATCACGGATTCAAATGGAGACCATCAGATAAAGAACGCTTTCGCATATGCGAGTTTGGGGTGTGCAAGTGTCATAAAAGAAGAAAATCTAAAGCCACACATATTCACAGCAGAAATAAACAGAATCGTAAGCAATAGTGATATAAATAAGTCTATGAGCGAAAGGACCAAAGAATTCTACAAACCCGGGGCTGCAGACAAAATAGCCGAAGAGCTACTCTCGATCGCCCTCGGCCACGAAAAGCTAACGTAAAAGTAATCACCCCCCAACCACCTCTCACCTTAAGAGGGGGTTGGGGGGTGATACGGCCTCCCAAATCTGTTAAAATAACCTTATGGATAAAGATATGGTTATAGTCCGTTTCCCCCCAAGCCCCACAGGCCTTTTGCAGATGGGTAACGTCAGAACTTTGATATACAACTATCTTTTTGCTCGCAAAAATGGCGGCAAAATGATCCTGCGTATTGAGGATACAGATAAGGAAAGATCCAGCAAGGAATATGAAGAAGAGATATACAAAAGTATCGAGTGGCTCGGACTTGATTATGACAACCATGGTGCTGTCTGGCGCTCATCAGAAAGACTGGAAGTTTATAAAAATAAAATTCAGGAGCTTCTTAAAAACGGCTCGGCTTATATATCACAAGAACAAACCGGAGAAAACAAAGAAGTAGTTCGTTTCCACAATCCAGGCGGGAAAATAAAGTTTACTGATCTTATCCGTGGTGAAATAGAGATAGACGTAAGCGACCTTGGTGATTTTATTATTGCTCGAAATGTGGACGACCCGCTATATCACTTGGCTGTTTGTATTGACGACGCAGAGAGCGGCATCACTCATATAATAAGAGGTGATGACCATATATCGAATACTCCTCGACAGATCCTCATCCTAGAAGCTCTTGGCGCAGATAGACCAATTTACGCACATTTACCCCTTGTTTTGGCCGAGGATAAATCAAAATTATCAAAAAGAAAACATGGGGAAACTGTTTCTTTAAAATATTATAGAGACAGAGGTTACGAACCAGAAGCCGTAATAAATTTCCTTGCTATGATAGGCTGGAACCCTGGTACCGACGAAGAAGTCTTCAGATTGGAAGAATTAGTCAAAATATTTGATCTAAGCAAAGTCCAAAAGAAGGGAGGGATATTCAATATAGAAAAACTCGACTGGTTCAACCGTGAACATATTCTTAGAGACTCAAGAGAGTCTCAAGTTGCAAGTCTCAAGTTGCAAGTTATAAAGTCAAAATGGAGTCAGAATCAAAAGTTTGAAGATCAAGATTTTTTCGACAAATTTTTAGACTTAGTTTTGGAGCGAATTCATAGGTGGAATGAGGTAGGGGAGTGGCTCGATAGCGGCGAGTACGATTACATATTTGAAGCCCCGCGAGTCGATAAAGACAAGCTTGGATGGAAAGGGCAGAGCAAGGAAGAAGCGGTAAGTATTATGGGGCATGTATTAAGTATTATGGAAGAAGAGCAAGATGAAGAAAAACTAAAAAAACATATTATGCAACTTGCAGAAAGGGAAGGGAAGGGGGAAGTGCTATGGCCATTGCGCTATTCCCTATCAGGCAAAGAAAAATCCCCAGACCCGTTTACCCTTATTTCACTTTTGGGTATAAAAGAGAGTAGATCAAGACTTGAATCAATGCTTTGAAAAAATGATGAAAAAACTAAGAATGAATGTTCAAAAAAACAATGAAATACTAGTCAAACTTACATCTGCAATCTCAATATTTGTTTTTTTAGTGATGACAACCCTTGTGCAAGCCCAATCAGAAAATGAGCTAAAAGGAAAAATTGATGACCATGGCGAGAAAATAAAACAACTAGATGAAGAGATAAAAATATTTGAGAAACAAATCTCAGAAAAGCAAACAGAAGCAAAGAGCCTTGAGAATACAATTAAGACTTTAGACATAAATCAGAAAAAGATCAGTACAGAAATAAATAAAGCAGAATTAAGCATAAACAAAACAAATAAAAATATAGGTGAACTAAATACAGAAATCATCAGTCTGGAACAAAAAATAAGAAACAGCAAAGAAGCTGTGGCTCTCATCATACGAGATTTACAACAAGAAGACGGTATATCTATGATAGAAAAGATGCTTGCAAATAAAAGCTTGGCAGAAATATTTGACACTTACAAAAGCAACATAGACATCCAAGAAAAAATCAGCAAACAAGCTGTACTCTTAACTAGTCAGAAATCCGAAGTTGAGGTGAAGAAAACCAGCAAAGAAACTGAAAAATTAAAATTGGTTTCCTTAAAGGAAGAACTCGGTGACAAAAAAGTTATCCTTGATAATAATAAAAAAGAAAAGGATTCTTTACTTGTCACTACAAAGAGCCAAGAGGCTGCATATAAGGCTATTGTCCAAGAAAAACAACGCCAAAAAGAAGAGTTCGAAAAGCAACTATTCGAATACGAATCTCAACTTAAACGTATAGTAGACCCGAGCAGCTATCAAAAAGCAAAAGAGGGAATATTTGTCTGGCCTCTAGATAACATAACCATAACTCAACCGTTCGGTATTACAAGCGATTCTAAGCGTCTATACGCGTCCGGTAGTCACAATGGCGTCGATTTTCGAGCCTCACGCGGCACACCTGTAAAATCTATTTCTGATGGTTTTATAAAAGCTGTCGGAAATACTGATAGCCAAAAAGGATGCTATTCGTATGGTAAATGGGTACTCATAGAGCACCTAAATGGCCTATCCAGTCTATATGCTCACCTAGACCTTATAAAAGTAGTGGCAAACCAAGAAGTAAATGCTGGTTCGATAATTGGTTATAGTGGCCAAACCGGTTATGCTACTGGTCCACATTTGCACCTTACACTTTATGCCACTCAAGGAGTTTCTGTAGAAAAATATAGTTTTAGCAAGAACTGTAAAAATGTTTCGATACCTATAGCTGACAAATCTGCATATCTTGATCCGATACCGTACTTCAATAAATCAGAATAATTTAAAAAAATAAAATTATGTTGATGCCAAAAAAAAATTTGAAGAATGGGGGATTCATCAAAATAACTCTTATTATTGTTGCGGTCTTGGTTCTACTTAAATATGCCTACGACCTAGATGTTATAGATTTTTTGACCAGAGGCAAATTTAAGGAGCTCCTAGACAAATTTTACGAACTTGGCCAAAAAGGTTGGTCAGAATATAAAGAGATAATATTAAAACTAATATCCATAATAAAGGAATGGGCGGTCAAAGGTTGGAACGCGATAAAGAATTAATAAAAAAATATATAACCAAAAATAAAAATTATTCGGCAGGGAAGACCTTGCAAAGAAGAGCCAAAGAGAGGCTCCTTTTTGTATATAGAGTTAGTACTACAAAGATATATTGTGGGACGTTATAAAGGCAGACAAAGAACCCCGCGGTCCTAGACCGCGGGGTTCTTTGTCTTACTTCCCTACAGATAAACCATAGAGATTATTAGTTTTACTTTAAAGCCAATTCTTGATAGTTGCTATAAGCAGTAGTCTTCTTCCAGCATGGTGACGAATGCACCCAAGGAGAGAGCCCCTTCTTTTCAAAGAGATACCTTGCATATGCAGTATTCCCTTCGATCGAATGGAGATCATAGCCCAACGCCTTTGCGTCTTTCAAGTGGTAGTATTCATTTATCTGCATGACTCCCACGTCAGAGCTATTTACAATACCCCTAAGGACTGACCCGTCTTTGTCGTGTTGCCTAAAGCGTGATTCACACTTTGCAACTTCGATCATCACCGGTATGTCTGAGAAATAGTTCGCTACGTAGTCTTGTGCTGATATGTTTCGCTTCGAATCGATTATCTCAAATCCAAGCTCTACAACTTCTATCTTTGGAATTTGCTGTAAAGGAACTTTTGTTTCGTTTGCGCTGTTTGATACAGCTGGTGCAATACTTGATGCTAAGATCATTAACCCAAGCGCAGTACCACTAAAAATAAGCCGATTGTTTAAGTATAATCCGTTACTCTTATGATCTTGGGAACTTTCCCCAAACTTTCCTTATACATAAGAGGTCGGGGCACTCATATGGCAATTGGGACAATATGCGACTTAATAAGCATATATATTGCCCTGTCAATGAGGTTGCCTTTTTGTTCTTAGGACTTTAATATCCCTATAAAACAAAATTCCAGCTTTCTACTGGAATACCTATATTATAGCATACTTGACACTTATTTGTCAAGTGGTATAATGATGTAATAAATATATCTAAAATGACCCGAAACTATACCATAAAAATGGCTAAAAATATAGTTTTATACGATTTTTAGAAATCCTGCCTTGCCTTTCTGTACCAAAGACCCACTTTTCACCTCCATATCTATGTCTTGGACCACCTCGCTATCCACCTTTACCCCCCCCTGCCCTACTAGACGCCTAGCTTCAGATTTTGAAGATGCCAATCCTGATTCTACAAGAATATCTAGTAGTAGAAAACTTTTTGGACTGAGCTCCTCTACCCTCTCTGGGATTTTACCGAGCGAAAAGGTGTCAATGAAGTATTTCTCTGCACTATCTGCAGCCTCAGCAGAGTGATACATCCTTGTGATAGTTTTTGCAAGGATCATCTTTATATCTCGAGGATTTTTACCACCTTTCAAATCTTCATCTAATTTAGAAATCTCTCTTAGAGGAACCCTAGTAACGAGAGTGAAATATTTTATTATGAGATCATCTGATACTCCCATAACCTTGCCATACATATCATTTGGAGCATCGTTTAAGTTTATAGTGTTACCGAAACTAGAGCTCATCTTTCTACCATCTACACCTTCCAAAAGGGGTCCCATTATTATATCTTGAGGCTCTTGACCATACATCTTCTGCATATCTCTTCCGGCAAGCAGATTGAAACGCTGATCAGTTCCACCGAGTTCTATGTCAGCTTTTATTGCTACACTATCATACCCTTGCATTAGAGGATAGAGCACTTCTCGCAAAGAAACTCTTTTCCCGCCATCCAATCTTTTTTTTATATTTTCTCTGTCGATAAAATCACTCAATGAGAAAACGTTAGCCTGCTTCCCTATTTCCTCATATCCAAGTTTCTCAAGCCATTCACTGTTATAATGTATCTCAGCATTTTCTATATCTATTATCTTGCTTGCTTGAGATACATAAGTATCTAAATTTTTCTTTATAGTATCCCTATCTAGCATTGGCCTTTCGCTGTCTTTGTCGCTAGTATCCCCTATCACACCAGTAAAATCTCCAACGATAAAAATAATTTTGTGCCCCTCTTTTTGGAAATCCTGTAATTTTAACAGTGGTATAGATCTCCCGAGATGCAAATCTGGACTTGTCGGATCTATGCCAAGCTTGACTCGCAACTTCTTTCCACTTTTCAATTTTTCTTGAAGCGAGTTTTTATCTATTATCTCAGACACTCCCCTCGTTAAAAGTTCACTTTCCATCCTTTTTAGATTCTTGATTATCTATAAACTAAAACTCTATAACATCTCCTTCTTCTAATCCAGATACCACTTCTACAAAACCAGAATTGCCTGACTTGCCAAGTTCTACATTTGTCACTACCCTTTCTTTGTCTTCCACTTTACTAGCGGTACTCTTATCACCATTTTTTTGTAAGGCATATATAGGAACAGCAAGCACATTCTTCTCTTCTGCGGTTATTATCTTTATATTTGTAGTCAGACCAGATTTAATTTTTTCATCTATCTCATAAAGTTCAATCTGAATTTTGTAGTTTACAACTCCATCTACAATAACTGCCCCCGGCTCTATATAAAATATTTCTCCCAAATATTCTTCTCCCGGAAAAGCGTCGAAATCAACCTTCACCACATCCCCCTCTTGTAACTTTCCAATATTTATCTCTGAAATATTTGCCTCTACATAAAGAGAACTGTCGCTCAGTAGTTGTATCATCATTTCCCCACCAGAGATCGAAGAACCCACCTTTGCATCTTGTATGGTAACAATACCAGAAAAGGGAGCCCTTATCGCCCTATCTTCTATCTGCGACTCGATACGCCTAACCTCAGAGCGAGCTTGGGCCACCTCGGATTGTTGCACCTCTATCTCGACAAATGTGTTATCAGAAGAAAGTGGAGAATTATTCAACTTGTCTTTGGCCGTCACTATATCTGAAAGTGCTATTGAAACATCGTTTCTTGCACCTCCTATCAAGGTTTTGTAGCCATTTACGGTCGATTCATAGTCATAATCAGACGGTATAAAGGAATTCACAAGTTGAGCGACTTTGGTCAAGAAAGTTGAGACCAATCTCAAGTCACTGATCGCTTTGTCAGCTTCTACTATCAAAGAAGCACGTGAAGAAGTATCGAAAGTTTTGTTTTGCCAATGATTCAATATTTTTTCTACCTGACTACGCATATTGTTTACTTCGAGAGCAGTTGCTGTATCTACGTTAAAATACTGAATATAATTACCATCTTCTATCTTGACTTCAAACCTTGGGTTTTCGCTCGGATTCTTGAAAAATTGATCCGCTTTGTTTCTTATAGCATTGTCTGCGCTATCCCAAGATTTGGATATGCTAGTAATAAGATTGTTTACCGCATTTTCATAAGTAACAGGAGCAACACTATTCTCACTTTGAAGCAGCGCTATCTCCTTATCAAGAGCAGATTTTGCCTTCAAAAGATCGGCCTCGAGCGCAGAGGTGTCTAGCTTTGCTATCACCTTGCCTTTCTCTACCTTATCCCCGATCTGAAAATACACTCCTGAGACCCTACCGCTCGCATTAAAACCGAGTGAAACTTCTTCACGTGCCTTGACTTTACCTGTAGCAGCAACCTCCTCCGTGATGTCCATACGCGAGACCGTATATAGTTGCTTCTTCTCCCCTCCCCCCACAAAATTTGACACCAGCAAAGCTAGTACAGCAACCAACACCAAATAATATTTTTTTGCTTTTATAAAAATTTTTATTCTTTGCATTGTATCGTGATTATAGCACTATTGGTTTAAAACGTCCCGAGGTTTACCGTCAGCCAAAATCTTGCCATCACCAAGTTTTATAGAGCGCTCTGAGAGTACTGCATATTCTGGTTCGTGAGTGACCATAATGATAGTTTGGCCTTGCTTGTGCAGATCTACAAAAGTATTCATCACCACATCTGCAGTTTCTGAATCGAGATTTGCCGTCGGCTCATCTGCAAAAACAATCTGGGGGCCGTGAGCCAAAGCTCTAGCTATAGATACCCGCTGCTGCTCGCCGCCTGAAAGCTGGTTTGGAAGATTTTCAGTACGAGCACCTAGACCAATACGATGAAGCGCCACCACAGCTTTCTTGTTGGCCTCTTCTGTAGATAACCCCTGCATCAAGAGTGGAGCAGCCACATTTTCTATAGCTGTAAGTTCTGGGACCAGAGCATAATCCTGAAATACATACCCGAGTTCATTCAACCTAAATCTAGTACGCTCATCGTTGCTTAGCGTACTAGTATCAGTACCGGAGATTATTATCTGTCCAGAATTTGGACTATCGAGCAGTCCTAGCTGATAGAGCATGGTGGACTTGCCACTTCCAGAACGACCGACTATAGATAGAAACTCGCCATTCTTTACACCAAAAGATATGTTGTTTAAGACTACAAGTTCACTTTCTCCACTTTTAAATGATTTTGTCAGATTTTTTACCTCAATCATAAGATTTAAAATTACATTATACCCCTATCGGCCTAAGATAGAATCAAGAGTGTTACGCTTTACCACTATCCGAGCTGGGATATAGCCAGCGATGAGTGTAGCAAGCATAAGTAAGAGAACTCTTAGAGCTGTAGCACTTACTTCAGCCACAAGTATGCCATCGCTAAATGGAAACTTGATAGGATGCTCTTCTATAAACGGCACCATAAACCCATAAAGCAACAAAAGTCCTACCCCGATACCTGCAAGAGCGTAGAAAAGAGACTGGAGTACATAAGCTATCTCTATGGCCCTAGAATTTATACCTATACCCTTGAGAATGCCGATATATTTTTTACGTGTAATGGCGTTAACAAAAATAACGATAAATATAGTGATAGAGGCCACCACAAGCCCAATCGAACCGACTACATTGCCAAGTATAGCAAAAGTATTTTTTATATCGATGACAAATTTTGGTAGCGCATCTTCTGCAGTCTGGACCCTAGCTGTCTGCCCCGCTCCAGCATCTATGAGTGCTTGCTTTACTACATTTGGATCAGCAAGAGGGTCTATACGTATGGCCACTTCATCTACATTGTAGTCTGTCCTACCTATCATGTTGCGCATAACAGTGTCTAATATATAAGCTCTAAAATCTACTTCATCAGCTTTAGACTGGATCACCCCTTTGACTGTAAACTCACGAGTGTTGCCGCCGACTGTCAACCTGACTCTTGTGCCTGGTTCGACATTTTCCAAAAAAGAAAAACTTGAGGACTCTACTGGTACGTATTTTTTGAGCAAGCTTGAACCAAGTACCACATAGTCAGTATCGTTGCTATTTAAGAAAGTACCCTCGACTATTTTTTTTGAAAGGTTTGTAGTCGACTCTTCAAGATCTGGGTCTATACCAGCTATTGCCCCAGCGGTACTGTTAGGATCATCAGTCAACCTGATGCGCGATTTATAATCAGCCTCTATCGTCCCCGATTCTATATAACGTGGAGAATATGCTACCACCCAAGGCATGTTTTTTATAGTCTCGACAATACGTGGACTGTTTTCAATATAATTTTTCTTTGGCAAATTTGAGACAAAAACTTCTCCGGTCGAAAATTCTCTATATACCTTTATCGAACCTTCTATGAGCCCCACGAGCACTCCTCGGACTACTACAAGATTGAGAAAAGTGAGCATCATCACAAAGATGATAAGAAGTGTTGTCGCTTTACTCGAGCGCTTTATCTGTCTCACAGCCAAAAAAAACCCGACTTTTATCGATACCAAAAGCTCCTCAAAATTCTTCCTCTGCTTCTGCATAAAACCAATAATAGCATACAACTAACTTCGTTCGCGTGACAATATCTGCTTTTCTTTATTTTTTCTTCGTGACTTCATTATTATCCCTTTTTTATCTTTTAAAGCTTACGACTTCTTTAGTAGCGGCGATTTTGCGGTCGGCGTACTGTACAACATCTTTTATCACCAGTTTTTGAATGGCGGATATGAAAGTTTCCATTTTCCCGTAGTCTGGCTGATCGTTTTGGGCTGGAAGTGTGACTGTATCCTTTTGGATTTTCTTGTTACTGATGCTATCACCCCAAGAGTATTTATGTTTCAAACTCTTGTTTACGCAGGCGGCGAGATATAAGTAGTTTGGCTTCGTCTGTTTTTCAGTATCTTTGAGATACAAAACTAGATTGTGACTATCGTTGGAATAAAAGTCTTTTTCTTGGTACGACACTACGAATGTTTTACCACCGATAAAGACACAATTTCCTTTGTCTAAGTATTTTTCATCGTACGATATATACGAACTCACCGAGTTATTGTCGGCGCTTGCGCCTAGGTATGGAGTATCACCGCTATTTTCGACAATATCTCTTGAAAGGATGTTACCTGTATTTTTTACATCAAATACATCAATGACTTTGAAAGGAGAAAATTCCTGCTTTTCAAACTCAACCAAAACCTTCTTTTCTTCCTTGGTTAGTGAGTAGTCCTTGAGTCCGCTGGCGACCAAGTACGCCTCCAGCTCCGCTATCCGCTCCGCCTCCAGCTCCGCTATCCGCTCCGCCTCCAGCTCCGCTACAAAACTCTCCATAAACGCAAAATCTATCTTGCCGTTTTTGGTTGGGAGTTGAATTGTATAATTACCATTTTTTAATTTAGAACTTGAAAGTTGTGTGCTATAATTAAATTTTCCATCAAAAGCCTTATTTATCATTGCAGATATAAATGTTCCCTCAGACTTTGTAAGAGATTTGTTTGGAAGTTTTAGAGTATGTACCTTCATTTCGACACTCGCACGATATGGGTGGTAATAAGAAACTCCAAAAAAATTTACGCTGATGAAATTTTCAAAATATCGAGCGTTTACTAGAGATCCATCAAAATATCCGAGAATACCGTTATCGGTAGTTTGCACAGACACACGTGGAATATCTCCACTTTTTGCATCTCTAATATTAACCAAGCTTCCAGTTCCAATCTCAAACAAACCACCGATCCTGTATTCGCCCCACTCGACCTCTTGCAGCTTTGCGTCGAGGGGGCTTAGGCTTTTCCCGACGGGTCGTTTTTACTTTGCTGTTTTAAGATATTGCCAACTTCCCATGCGAGATAGTCGCCAACGGTCTTTTTGAAGTCGGCAATGGTTGGCGTGGTGTCTATAGGGGCAGATTGGTTCCAGTCCGCGCCATTGTCTGGATCAATGGTGTTTTCGTAGTATTCGGCTTCAGTAAAGATAGAGAGTTTGCTCTTGCCAAACCTCACAAGGTTCACCAGCTCTTCGTAGCGTTCTTTTGCTTGATTGGTATCTTTAAGATTGTTACTAGCCTTTTTGCGGTCGGTGCGGGTATAGCCATCGTTTGAAAAATCAATAAACTTCACCATTTCATCTTTTTGGTGCTTTTCGTTTACCTTGAACACGTAGATACGAGTTTGCACACTCGACTTCCCAATAAACAAATTATCGGGCATTTTGATGCTGGCAATAAGTGTGTGCTTCTCAAGGATACGCTTGTTGTATTCTTTCGCCTTCCCACTACCTGCTGAGCTTTGGATGATGATCGCAGCGTAGCCCTTGTTCATCATGCTAAGCGCTTTTTCTACGAAATTCATACCATTACCAGCGGCAGAATACGGTGGATTGAGCACGAAGGCATCGGCTGGGAAATTACTGTCGGTTTTGCCAAATCCGTATTTGCCATCGAAGTCTTTGAGGGAGTCTTGATTGAGAATGTTTGAGCTTCCGTCACCCATCAGAATCATATTGAGGATCGCGAGCATGTACACTTCGGGTAGCCATTCGAGACCAAGGAGTTGCTCGGCTTTGATTTTGATTTCTTTTTGCGCGAGCTCATCGGGTGATTTGATGGATTGCTTGGCGTCATTGAGCATCTCGTTCATGGCTGCTACTAACAAACCGGCCGACCCGGTAGCAAAGTCCCAAACATATGAATCTTTATTGACACGAGCTAGTTTGACCAAAAGCCTGGCTACATAAGGTGGTGTGAGTACGACGTCGTTATATGTGTCTGGCGTGAAGCCGAGCCAGCGGTACATCTCATTAAAAAGCTTGCCGGTAAAATCTGTCGTCAGACCGATTTTGTAGTAAATACCAAGGTCGTCTACGATTTTAGAAAATACTCGTCTGAGTTGACTTTCTCCATTGACGGGTCTGTTTATGTTTTCATTTAACAATGTGTTTGAGAGAGTTCGAACAATTAGATTCTTCTTGTCTTTTGGTAAATTTCTTTCATTCAAAAAAGCATTTATCCTGTCAATTATAATATCCCCGTCTCGTCCCCCTTCAAATGTTTGTGATCTTAGATCACTTTTTTCTAGTACCGGAACTTTATTGGGCACTCCGATAGTTGCAATAATAGAAGCTGCCACAAGATAGACGCGATCATTTGTTCCGATGCCTTTTTCGTTTTGGTAGATATCGTTGTTGAGCTTTAAGAGACTTGTTTCAATTTCTCTTTCCTTTTGCTCTTTGAGTTTGTCGATTTCTTCTTGGGTAAGACTGAGACTTTTTACCTTTTCGATGAACGCATCAAAGTTTTCTGACTTCAAGAATGACAAGTCGGTGTATTCGCCGACTTTTTGCCCGGCTCCAAGGTTGTTTTTTGAAACAAAGTACACACCAATTTGGTGGTGAATTGTTCCAGCTTCGTCTTTGTGACCGGTCACGCCGATAGCAATAATATCTGTATAGCTAGTGTGGTGCAGCACCGCGTTTGCATAATGCACAGCACCGTTTACGGCAAAGCCATTGATATTTTTGAAATTCGGCTCGTTCTTGGCTGTTTTGTTTTCTACTTGACCATCGCTGTCGAGTTTGACCAGTTTGTCTTTGTAGCCCTTGTACTCAATTAGTACAGGATAATAGTCCAGGTTTTTGTCTTGCAGGAGGAGTTTTGCATCAGGTCGATTGGCACCCGAACCACCATTTTTTGTGAAGTAGTCAGTCAGCGCTTTGTCAATTTCCATATTCAAAGACTCCATCTCCAATTTATAGTCGAGCTTGTAAGTCTTTAGCCATCCGTTTACGAGGTCTGCGATGTTTGGTTCGATTGATTGTGCCATATTAATAAAAATTATACTTGTAATATCGGGTTTAAATAATTTCTGGTAAGTCTCTGAGTCTCTTACCTTTATACTCCCAATACGCCGCTCCTTGGTAAGCACCACTTTCGTTTAATTTTCCTTTTTGCTCAAATATCTTATAGGTAAGGGGCGAAAGTTTCCAAACTTGTCCGCCATATTCCACTTCGCGTTCACCAACAACTTTTGCCGTGATTTCCTTGTCAGAGATAAAAACAACTTCTTCTCCGTCTTTGATACCTTTTTTATACAAACTAAACCTTGCTCCTTGTTCTCTAGCTTTTGAAACTTCGTCAAATTCTTTTTCCTTGTTTACATCTTTGGGATAAATCACCTT
Organism: uncultured Candidatus Saccharibacteria bacterium; assembly: GCA_964548205.1. Classification (GTDB taxonomy): domain Bacteria; phylum Patescibacteriota; class Minisyncoccia; order Phycocordibacterales; family WO2-35-19; genus CAZJPJ01. The sequence continues at coordinate 14,113 of CAZJPJ010000001.1, read as the reverse complement.
ACCGTCAAATGACAATAAAAGCTGACGCACTAAATCATAATCAAGAGCAAATAATTCGCTATCGCCAATCTGCTGTTTACTAAATATTTCATGGAGCAAACGCTCTTTCTCTTGATAGTCATCTATTTCGATTGCAAAAAATCTTTTTAGTCCAGAGACGTTGTAGTAACCATTCGACTCAAGAAAGCGCATGCGTTCTTGGTAGTTATTTGTTCCGCTTTGACCAATCTTTATGAGACCAGAAACAGCTGTTGTCATTATGTAAATAATTCCTTTCATATTTATATCTAAATAATACGGAACTTAAGAGGTTTTGCAATTTTATCAACTCACTAGTACAAAATACTCAATACTTTACTTCAGACCTTTGCAATTGGCGGCGGGGGTGTAGCCAGCGGCGCGAGCCTCTTCAATACTCTTAAATGTTATTTTGTTTTTCTCACTGATCTGCTTGGCCCCAGGACATGTTGGGAGGTGGTACTTGGTGCCGTTTTTGGAAGCTACGACTTGTTGAGAACCAGAAGCTGCAGCGTTAAAATTTTGTGACTCTGTGTTTTTTTCTTCTGTGCTCCCCTTAGGGTATGGGGGGTTAGGGGGGATATCTTTGTTGGAAACGCTTCCCTCAAGATTAGCTACCGCTCCAGCTTGCCCACTGCGCAATATCCTCACCGGCTCCCTCATACTCCCTATTTGCCCAAACCTTCCTATACAAAAAGCGATAGTAGCTACAAGTACCACTACTACGGCCACAAAATACCGACTCTCCAAAAAATGCTCTAATTTATGACTCAAGCCATTTTTCTCTTCTGAAATATCGACATCGAAATCATTTATGTATTCTTCTTTTGTTTCTAGACTTTGTTTTTCGAGCATTAGGATTTGTTTGGTACTTGGTTTTTGGGTCTTGAGACTTTAGATCTAGGCCCTTGCCAAGGACACCAAATTGGTATATATTATCCCAATAACATAAGCATTTAGCAATAAAGAGAGATGGCACATAAAAAAGCAGCCGGTACAACCAAAAACGGGCGAGATTCCAATCCTAAATTCCTCGGTGTAAAGATACCTGATGGAGGCTTTGCTGTGCTTGGCTCTATCATAGTACGCCAAAGAGGCTCCAAGGTACTCGCCGGCAACGGTGTCGCCATGGGCAAGGACCACACTCTATATGCCCTCCGCGAAGGCAAAGTCTCCTTCAGCAACAAACGCAAAACTCACTTCGACGGCACTACTGTCATCAAAAAAGTCGCCAGCATAGCGTAGTTATATATAAAAAATATCAGATCAGCCGCCGTCCCCATGGGGACGGCGGCTGTGTTGTTTCAAGCTCGAGCAAAACGAAACTGTTCTTTCCTCTTTGGTCGAGACAACCATGCGATGCTCCAGTGGCAAATGAGCAGGACACCGGGCATAAGGAACGCGATCGGCTCACCACCGCGGAGAGCTATATTTACCACATTAAGAAACAGCGCCAGCGTCCAAATATTCCAAGCCGTGGGAGTCTCCTTGAAAGGGTTCTCAAGAACCGCTTTAAACGTTGGGTAGAATGAAATCAAAAACGCAACAAGAATGATAAGATTGCCACCCGTTGCATTTCTGAATTTCCAATAGACCAAAGACGCCGCCAACCCCAGGAGAAAGAGCAACCATTCTTCCGGCTCAAGCCAAGCAAACTCCCCGATAGCGAGCACGTAAAGAAAAGTCAACGTACAAGCCACCGAACCAGTATAGAACTGGAATGTGGCAACAACGTCCCCGCTCATTTCCCGATAAGTCAGAGCGTTCATGGTCGCAAGAAATGCCCAGATACTCCAACTAACCGGGTTTGGATCAGACTTACCTTGTTTTGTCTGAATGTTGTAAATGATGAAGGCGCTCCCGTGCAGGACCGCCACCAAAACTCCAAGAAAAAAAGTAAGCTTGTGCACTCAGCACCTCCAATTTCAAAGTTAACTTCCTTTGGAGATTATACTGGAAAATGATAAAAAGTCAATATGACTCCTTGAATTGTGCGGGCACGAGCAAATTTTTAGCAAAAAATTATGCGTGCGAGTGAAGATATTTTTAGGAGCTACTCACTATCTACGACCACCTCCATCTCCCCCACTACCCCTGCTAAGTCTATACCTATTTTGTGAGCGCCGATCTGTTTGATCGGTTCTTTTATTTTTATATTTTCCTGCTTTATTTCAGTTTTAGTCTGATCTTTTATAGCCTGTGCTATGAGAGCAGTGTCGAGTTTGGCAAAGAGGTGCCCTTGTTCATTGGCTTTTACCTTTATCACCACCTTTGTCCCTCTGAGCATGTCGAGAGTCTGGCGAGCTAGATTTTGCTCTATCTCCCTCTGTACCCCTTCTCTCTCTTTATTATCATTATATTTTTTTACAGCCTCTGGAGATGCAAATACTGCCTTCTTGTTTGGCAACAAAAAATTCCTAGCATACCCGTCACTAACCTCTTTGACTTCTCCCTTTCTCCCCGTCCCCTTCACGTCTTGTAGAAGTATCACTTTCATATTTACTTATAATTTACAGCAATAGATGAAAATATTCCAGAATCACTTACATAGATTCAGATTTGACATAATAGCATTAATAGTATATAATTATAGCAGGCATGGCGCTGAGGAAGCGTTATGTACTTTCAAAAACAGAAGCTGAGGAAGCTTCTGGAAAGAGGAAAATGAAATGATGAGCAGAAAAAGAAAGCTTTTTTGGGTACTCTTAGGTACCTTGACGGCGATTATTGGGACCATTATGGCACTGATCGCCGGCTACGAACTCTTCTACAGAACGGGAGGTATCGAGCCCTATGTTGCCATCGCGGCAAGCCTGTTCGCATTTTTTTTCACATTTTTCATTTACGACATCTACCAAATGGAAGAGCTCGTCACCGAAGCAATTGGGTTACACCCGCATGCTCTCGGAGAAATGTGGAAATGGAGAACATACGCTGAATCCAAAGGCAAGGCTGAGATGATATCTCTAGCCGTGTCTATCCAAGTATTTGTGGAGGAAGAAAACTCTCTCTACAAAAACCGGAAGGTGGACCCGCAGAAAGCGATCGATCTCGATCGTCGTATATCGGAGGCCAAAGCCGGATACGAAAAACTCCGGAGGGCCTTACGACATTTCGGGGTCGATAGCGTCGACCTCGACTGGGATAAGATGGCAAAGCAGCAGGACTAGACCATCCCCTTCCACCGCGACCGCGGGCGAAAATTTCGCCCGCGGTTTTAACTTTTTATATTTTTATTTCGAAAGCAGATACTTCACTGCGGCGTCGAGAGTCGGATCAGCGCCATCTTTTGTATTTTCGGGCGTTAATTCTATTTCTACATCAGGAGTTATGCCCCCATTTGATATAGAGTTGCCATCTGGGGTGAGCCAATGCGCCACTGTCACCTTTAGTGATGTATCGTCTGTGATCGGTAGCAATTCTTGGACCGAACCTTTCCCAAAACTTTTCTGCCCGATAAGAGTAGCCTTGCCGTGCTCGCGCAAAGCCCCAGCCAATATTTCAGAAGCACTTGCAGACCCTTCGTTTATAAGTATCACCATCTTTAGATTTTCATTAAAGACATCATAACCCTTGCTTCTATAGACCTGATCTTCCTCCCCTTCTCTACCAAAATCTTCTGTCACTACCACCTTACCTGTAGGCAAAAACCAGCTAGCCATATCAATAGCGGCTTCCAAAAATCCACCAGGATTATTGCGCAAATCTATTATCAACCTATCACTGCCAGAAAGTACAAATTCTCTAAGTGCTCCCCTAAAAAGATTTGGGGATACAGCACTAAAGTTGTAAAGTTCTATTACAAAGACTCCTTCTTTTGTAACTTTAGTCTCTACTGTAGGTATCTCGATAACTGCCCTTACTAGGTTTTTTACCAGAAGCTCTTTTTCCCCCTCTCGGGCAAAAGATACTTCCACACTTGTACCTATTTCACCTCTTATATTTTTTACAGCTTCGTCTACACTTATACCCTGAGTAAGAACCCCGTTTATTGCTACGATCTTGTCTCCCGGTTTTACACCAGCCTTATCAGCTGGAGTACCCTTTAGAGGTGATACCACAGTCAAAACCCCTCCTTCTATACCTATCTCCATACCGACACCTCCGAAGGAACCATTTATTTCTTCATTAAAAAACTTCGACTCAGCTGGCGGCAAAAAAACTGTATATGGATCTCTATAAGAAGCAGCAAGCCCCGCTATAGCTCCGTATATTTTATCATCGCTAGATACCGGAGGTGTCGTAGAAGAAGCAGGAGCAAATCTATCTTCAAGAGTGTTCCAGACTTGCCAGAACGGACCTAGATCAAGATCTTTTTCATCTATGTTCAACACATTCATTCGCGGAGCCCTCCTTTCATTGCCCAAAGCCCCAAAATGCGCCCCTAGCACAAAAATTAAAAAAATAGCTACAGAGTTTCTTACCCAATTTTTATGATTGTTTTCATCCATTTTGGTATAATACTATCACAAAATTATGATAATCACCCGCCAACTTGGAAATTATAAGTGGATCGATGTTGAATCTCCGACCAAAGAAGATGTAGATACCTTGGTTCAGGCTCATGGTGTTGATCAAGCCGTAGCAAGGGACTTACTTGCACCAACCCCGAAGCAGTTCATAGAAGACAATGAGCTCAGTAACTACATAGTTATGAGAATCCCTGTATTCAACCGATCGGACAAAAACAACATGGAGCAAGAAGTAGATTTTGTCATCTCAGAAAAGAACCTTATAACAGTGAGATACGACTCGATAGAATCGCTCTATTATTTTGCAAAAAGATTTGAAACTGATCAGATACTTCAGAAAGAACACGAGGAACATCCATTCTTTGGATTGATGGTAGAAATATATAAATTTTTGTTCGACGAACTCTCTTTTATGGAAAGCAAGTTGCGACAGATAGAAAACAGTATTTTTAATGGAGAAGAAAAGGACATGGTCTTCGTACTTTCAAACGCGAGCAGAAACATGCTCGTATTTAGAAGGACGCTTTTAGAACACAAATACATATGGACAGGTCTTGCGGATACAAACAAAAATTATGGCCACAATTTTGATAAAAACCTAAATGACATAGCAGAGCAATGGCAGAGACTGATGTCAGAAGCCGACAACCTCAGTGCAATAGTAAGCGAGCTAAGAGAAACCAACAACTCACTTCTCTCAACCAAGCAAAACGAGATCATGAAAGTCTTTACAATTCTGGCTTTTGTCACCTTCCCACTCTCTCTTATCGCCTCTATATTTGGCATGAATACAAAATATATACCTATAGTAGGAGTAACGCATGATTTTTGGTTAGTGCTATCTATTATGCTATTTGCAACCTTTGCCATGTTTGGCTTTTTCAGGTATAAGAAATGGCTATAGGTAAGATATGATGAAACTAAGATTCCATAATACACTTAGTGGGAAAAAGGAGGAATTTTCTACCATAGAACCCCGTGAAGTCCGGATGTACAATTGCGGACCAACTCTTTATGACAGGCAACATATTGGCAACTTATCGATGTTTGTCTTTACCGATGTTTTGCGACGTTCATTAGAATATTTCGGATACAAAGTAAAACAAGTTATAAACTATACAGACTTTGGCCACCTAAGCGGAGACAACGAAGGTAATGCAGATATCGGAGAAGACCGAATGAGTAAAGGGCTCAAAAGAGAAGGCCTGGCTCTTACTCTACAGAACATGAGAGTACTAGCAGAAAAGTATGCTGTATTGTTCCAAGAAGATCTACACGCATTGAACATAAAGACCAAAGACACCCTGTTCCCTTTCGCTTCTGATTATATAAAAGATCAGATAGAACTCATAGAAAGAATCGAAACAAAGGGTTATACATACAAAGGTGAAGATGGTCTGTATTTTGATACAGCAAAGTTTACAGATTATGGCAAACTCGGAAGTATAAATATAGAAGGACAAAAGGCTGGAGCTAGGGTCGCTACTTCCAAAAGCAAGAAGAAACCTACAGACTTCTTGCTCTGGAAATCTGATGACCAAAATGGCTGGCCATCACCTTGGGGCACAGGTTTCCCTGGTTGGCACATCGAGTGTAGCGCTATGATCATAAAGCTTCTAGGAGAGCAGATCGATATTCACACTGGCGGTATAGAGCACATAGGAGTACATCACAACAATGAAATTGCTCAATCAGAAGCAGCTACAGACAAATCTCCATTTTCTCGTTTTTGGTTACACCGAGCACATCTCAAATTGGACGACGAGAAGATAAGCAAATCTTTGGGTAACGTTGTATATATAGACGATATAAAAAAGAAAGGCATTCATCCGCTTTCTTTGAGGTATCTATTACTTCAAGCTCATTACAAAACAGGAGCAAATCTGACAGATGAAGCTCTCCTCTCAGCTCAAAACACATTGGAGAGAATCGCAAATGATTATCACACGATGCCAGATAGTTCTGAAAATGACAACGAAATAAAAAAGCAATTTGAAGAAGCTATGAGCGATGACCTCAACACTCCCCTTGCTCTAGCCTTGCTTTCTGCGGCAGAATCGAAAAATCAGATAGATACTATAGACAAAATATTGGGATTAGATATAAAAAATATTTCAGAAAAACTTTTTGAAATACCTGAAGAAAACAATGAGCTTATAGATGAAAGAAACGAGGCAAGAAAAAACAAAGATTGGTCTCGTTCGGACGAGATAAGAAATCAGATTGAGAAAGAAGGCTATATCATCAAAGATTCTGGAAAAGATACTTTGGTTCGCAAAACCCTCAAGAGCCTTATATAAGACCCTTGTCATCTACAACCTCTTCCCCAACAGCTTCTTGAGAGGTTCCCGTACTTACAACTTCTTCAGATTCCTCATTATCATCCAGCACTTCTTCATCATTTAGATCTTCTGTGTCACTTACTTCATCCTCAAATATCACCGGTTGTTCTGTTCTCTCTCCCTCATTTTCTGAGCTTTCTTCCACTACAAATTCTTCCTCTGTAATCTCTCTACTTTCATCTCCTTCATCCAACTCATCAATTGATGATGCAAATCATTTTGCTTGACTGTGTATCCACCTCCACCACCTCCATTATCCCTACTTTTCCAAAAATATATGGAAAAGTGTCAGAAACCAAAAAAAACTTTTATTTTTGACCATAAGCTTTGGTCGCCACTCTCATTACCATCTTTTTTATCCCCATCCACTATTACCGCCAAACTCTCCCCCGCACTTGCAACACTAAATTTTTTTCTTAGCTCAAACTCGATCCCCTCATCATTTGAAAGCCTTTTTTCTGAACGTCTTAATATAGCTATCCTGTTCTCTATATCAACCATCTCAGAATTCATCTTACTCAAAGCCTCTTCGGCTGTTTCCTTTTTCTTGTATACCTTATATGTAGAGTTGCTTATAAGCAAGAGCAATAAAAAAAGCAGTACAAATATACCCAAGTGTTTAGTTTTGTCGCTTTTTTTACCAGCCCCTCTCATGCCTATATTTTAACACGTAGAGATCTAGGGTTTCATTATTTTTACAAAGACATCATGAGGTATGTTCAACTTACCCCTAGCAAGCATTTTTTTCTTACCTTTTTTCTGTTTTTCTCTGAGTTTCATCTTGCGCGTAATATCACCTCCATACATATGCTGAGTTACATCTTTTCTGAATGCTTTTATAGTACGAGAAGATATTATCCTGCCTTGAGCCTTAGCTTGGATCTTTAGTTCAAACATCTGCCTTGGAAGCACGTTCTCTAATTTTTCAACAGTTTTTTCTGCTTCAGTTTCAACCGTTCTCTTTGAAACTACTCTCGAAAATATCGGATTAACCTCACCGTTTATCAATATATCGAGCCTTGTGACATTAGCTTCCCGCATACCGATTGGCCTATAAGATACACTGGCGAATCCAGCAGAGATGCTTTTGACCCTATCGAAGAAACCTCTCATGAATTCACGAAGTGGTAAATTCAGTACTATAGTAGTACGTCCATCACCTATCTGTATCGTATTCGAAAGCTCTGCCTCATGTTCATAAACAAGAGGCATGAGGTTGTTCACATAATCTACAGGAGAGACTATGTTGCACTCTATCCATGGTTCTTCTATTTTTAAAATCACACCATCATCTGGGAACAATGAAGCCGAATATATGACTTCATCTTTTTTTTCTTTAGATGCATTTTGGTTATATGACACAAAGTAGTTTATAGAAGGCTGAGTAATAACCAGATCTAGGTCAAATTCCCTTTTCAATCTTTCTATAATAATCTCGAGGTGAAGCAGTCCTAAAAAACCACATCTGTACCCTTTACCCAAGACCCCTGATGATTCTTCTTCGAAAGAAAGTGACGAGTCAGATAGCTCTAGTTTTTGTAATGCCTGTTTTAGTACCAGAAGATCATTTTGATCTTCTGGAAAGACACTGGCCCAAACCACTGGTAGAGGTCTTTGGTGGCCGGGCAGAGGAAGAGCGTTTTCAGACTGCCGAACAAGAGTATCACCGACTGATGTGACTCTAGCACTTTTGACGCCAGTAACCACATAACCTATCTCTCCAGCCTTTAGTTCCTTAATAGGCTTCTTGTCTGGTGAAAATATCCCCACTTCCTGAGCTCTGAATTTTTCCAAAGAAATCCTAAATAAAAGATTGTCAGATTCTTTTATTGCTCCATCCACAACTCTGAGATACACAGTTACCCCAGTATGGGTTTGATACTCAAGATCAAAAACCAGAGCTTTTAGAGGAGCTTCCAGATTTATACTAGGAGAAGGTATTTTAGATATTATAGTTTGAAGCAAAGCCTCTACCCCCTGACCCGTCTTACCAGACACCTCAAGTATTTCATCTTTTTCTATATTCAAAATTCCAGCTATTTCATCTTTTACTTCATCTACCATAGCCAAAGGAGAGTCCACCTTTGAGACAACTGGTATCACTACGAGGTTCATATCCTTTGCCATACCGAGCACTGACAAAGTCTGAGCTTGGACCCCTTGCGTAGCATCGACGAGCAGTATCACACCTTCGACAGCACTTAAAGCTCTAGACACTTCATAAGAAAAGTCTATATGCCCTGGAGTATCTATTAGATTTAAAACATACTGTTTTGAATCAAGCTCCAAATCCGAATTTCCAAATTCGAAACCGTTTTGAATTTCGGATTTAGAATTTAGAGCTTGCGGGCGATATATCATCCGCACTGGGGTCATTTTTATTGTTATTCCCCTCTCTCTTTCAAGCTCCATATTGTCTAGGACTTGATTTTGCATCTTTCTCTTTTCGATTGTCTTAGTAACTTCAAGCATCCGGTCGGCCAAAGTAGACTTACCGTGATCAATATGCGCTATGATGCAAAAATTTCTTATATTATTCATTCTTATCTATTTGACCTTCCTTATCACCCCTCTCACATCCTCGTTACCCAATAAATATAATGCCACACTAGCAAATGCAATACCTGAAAGCCCCCCAACAATACCATGGGAAAACACACCCGTAAAAGTGTCTAAATTGAAAACATTTCCAAATATATAAAGTAGAAGATAACCACCCAAACCAGCTGACAGAGCCGCTATAAGTGCGTCCCGAATAGTTGCACTTATCGATCTAACTATAGATATATATATATCGTTGCCCAAAGCATAAAAGAGCAATACAGAAGAGACAATAAAGCCCAAGGAAAAAGAGAGAGGCAAAACCAGGATAGCCGCATTTAGATCATTTATATTTAGTAGATTCTCTATAGTCATAAACATGCCACGAAATTCGATCCAATTGGCGTATATATAGTAGGCCACACATATAGAGATTCCCCCACCTGCCACATTGGCTATAAGTGGCCATTTGGTTTTACCCAACGCATATAAAGAACGCGATAAAAAGAGTTGGACACTTTGAAAGACGGTTGAGATCACAAAAAGAGCGAGGACCGCAGCGGTCAACCTAGTATCAGACCAATCGAAATTACCCGAACCCAAAACCACCCTTACTATATGAGCTCGCAAAATAATTATCAAGGCTGTAATAGGTAGAGACCAAAATATTATTTGCCTCAGTCCTTCAGAAATCTTCGCCACCACCTCTTCTTTGTGGTTACGAGCGGCAGATATCGCAAGCGCAGGAAATGCCGCTATAGAAAAAGACACTCCTATCAATGATAGCGGGGCCGATTGTAGATTATTTGCCAAGTTAAATACCGCTATAGAGCCTACTGCCAATTTGGCTGCTAGTGCCGCAAAAACAAAACTGACAAAACTGGTTACAGAAAGAGCAAAAGTCCTTGGTATAGACAGGTATGCAATTTCTTTTACATCATTCCATTTTATATTGAAAACAAAACGCGGCCTTAGATCTGAGAGAATCACAAATATAGCCTGCAGACCCAAATGTAAAAGAGCTCCAATACATACACCTACAACAACAGCCGAAATACCGAAAGTTTCTACCCCCAAGACAATACCAGCAATGATTCCTATATTATAAAGAACAGGACTTAAAGCATAAAGTATAAATCTGTTTTGATACTGCACTATAGACCCAAAAAAGTTTGAGAAACCCAAGAGGAGTGGCGATAGCAATAAGATTCGTGACAGATACTCTATCTCTTGGAGAGCAAAATCACTTACTCCAGAAAAAGCAATCGGTACTATTTTAGGAATCAGAAAATAAGACAAAACAGATACCAATACAATAAAACCAGAGAAAACAGTAAATATAGAGTTGGTTGCTTCTTGTAAATATTTCTCACCCAAAACTTCTTTCTTGGCAAAAAGAGGCACCAAAGCGCTTATAGATACAAGAGAGGCCACGGTCACAAATATCAAATCTGGGATTTTAAATGCGGCGTAGTATATATCAAGCTCTTCGCCAGCACCAAAGTTATGCGCCAACAATCTATCCCTTACTAAAGCCAGCAACTGACTTATCAAAGCAAAAGAAGCAAGCCAAAAAGCTGCTCGTTTGAAATCTTGTATCTTGCTTATCACAGCACTTATAGCTCTCTTAACCACACCTAAAAGTTTAGCACCGGCTAAGAATTATTACTATTTTATTCACCAATAGGTAACTCAGAACGTTCTTCTGGCTTATCACTAATAGGAGGTCTTGCATTATAAAAGGGCTCTCTGCCTGCCCTGAGATTTTCTAGAATAAACTTTACTTCTGTATTATCAGGATTCGTTGATTGTATATCCTCAAATAAGGCCACCGCATCATTCCTACGACCTAATCGATAATAAGATAATGCTAAGAAGTATTTTGCGTTGGCATAGTCTGGTACCACTACCAAGGCGGCTTCGAAAGCACTTGCAGCATCTCCCCACCTTTCTTGGCTATAATTCAATACACCCAACTGGAAGCTCAAACCAGCATTATATGGATCAGACACGACTGCATTTCTAACATTTGTTATGGCCTGCGAAATATTGTTTTGAGCAAGGTCGATCTGAGCTAGAGTAAAGTAAGCATCGGTGAAATTTTGCTTAATATACAAAGCCTTGAGCAAGCTTTCTCTCGTAGAATCAAAATCACCACCTAGCGCATACATCCTGGCTATGTCCAGCAAAACGCGTGGTGAATTGGGTACAAGTGTTAATACATTATTATAATTCTGTATCGCTATTTGTGCAGATCCTGAAACACCATTCACTGCCAAAGTATCATATATTTTCGCAAGTGCCAGATGGTTTTTGTAATCAGCCCTATCTATCTCTATCGCCCTATTAGCTGCCGATATAGCACTATCTACTCCATTTTGGAAAGACAACGTAGCATTTTCACTTAGAGTATTATTGTTCTTTGCTAGATCTGAATATGCCATATTTATTGTCTTAGCAAGATACACTTCAGACAACACCCTATAAGCTCTATCTGTACCACTTATCCTTATAGACCTTTCTATATTTTTCTGTACTGTATCTAGATTCTCAATAGAAATATTTGATACAGCTTTCTCAAAAACAACAAAAGAAACGAATCTTCTAATTATCAGCAATCCTCCACTTATAACTACCAATAGTATGGTAGCTGATATAATACTTTCTACTCTAGACCTTGTTCCAGTAGTTTCTCTATTTTGTACAGTATTAAAATACTCAACATTTAGACAATAAGTGAAAAAAGCCGTTAGAACAAAAGTTATAAAGATTAATACAATACTCGGAAAATAGAACAGCAATACCGCCCACATAAACAAAGAAGTCTTGAACGAAAGTACCCCTACTTTATAAAAATCAAAACCATACTGTGATCCGTTCACCCCATCATATAATTCAGTACCAGAGTTGTAGCTCCTTCTTATAAAACCTATTCCAGACTTTATATAAAAAACAAAGAAAAGCAACAATGCCACAGTACCAAAAAGGCCAGTGTTTACAAACAATGTGGGCACAAAACCTGAGCCAATATTGAAATCGAGGTTAAAAAATTCTGTAAGAAATACACTATTTGGTTTATACACCGACCATGCCTTATAAAACATGCCTGGCCCTACCCCCAACAATTGCCCATCTATCAACATGCTCTCATATACTTGGTAAGTAGATACAGTGTTTGGATATATTTCTAGATTGTTTATGTACAAAAAAGAAGACACCTTCGATCCGATTGTTGGACTTAGTACAAAAACCAAAGATAGAACCAAAACACACAAATAAGTTAGGTTACTTTTTTCCTTTATAAGCAATTTTAGATTCTTTATATTTCTGTAGACCCTTGGCACAAGAGACAATAGCGACATGACCGCCATAATTATAAGCAAAGGTTTGAAGTTTATTGCCCCTACAAGTATCATCGCAATCACTATAAAAAAAATACTAGAAATATTATTTTTAAATATATTACTTCTATAGAATAAAGAAACAGCTACACTAAGGGCCAAAAATATAGAGACATCTATATGCGATCCTATCAAATTATCCTTTAGATAGGGTCCGAACTTCTGTATTATTGATATGTTGGCAAATAGCACACGAAATAAATAGTAGAACAATACAGCGCCACCAGAAAAAACAATAGCCTTAAAGATCTTTTCTGGTCGATTTTTATTATTCAAATACGCAACAGTGACAAAGAAAGCAATTATGAAGATAGATATACCAAAAAAACTATTATAATCAACTATCTCTCCCACCAGAGACTTGTAAGTGTTGCCAGAATACACAGTGGAGATGATCGCCACCAAGTAAAAAGCGATCATTGCAAAAACAAACTTTGGCATAGACCTAAGATCAATTAGATATCTTGCAAGATCTTTTCTATAGACAATCGCCGCCACTAATACAAAAATAGTGACTAATACAAACTTTGAGAAATTTACAGAAACAAAAGCTATAGGTATGAATAGGATTGGTAACAGAAAAATAAACAAAGAAAAAATATCATTTCTTCTTTTCGGAACAGATGCAATTTTTGTACCCACATTCGCAATATCTGCACTTCTAAAATTGAGATTTTGCTTGGTTTCTTGATCCATGACTAAAACTAATTACTTTCCTGGCTTATAATGGATTTTACTACTTGACTATCACTTTTTAGTTCTTCGTAGAAAAGGATATGTTCTCTATTTATATACATCTCTTCTTTCGGTCCATGGATTTCGCTACCGAGCTTTATAAGTGAAAATCTTGGGGTAGTCAGATTGTTTTGAGCATCCTGGTTATCAAATTGTAAATAATACACCCCACCAAGGACGAGCAAATCTTTGCTCATCTCTTTAATGTGCCCAAAATAAACTTGGTTGTTTGTTAGAAATATTGCATGAAAACTATCGCTAGAATATGGAGCTTTATCCAAAAAAATATTCTTTGAATAGTAAAGCAATCCAAACAAAACCGACAAAACCAATATAAATATTATTGCTTTTTTTATAAATCTAAAAAGACTGTTCGAATTTGAAGAAACATTTTTTATTTTTGAGTACTGATCCCCTCCGTTAGTTGGTTGATCAACACCAAACCTCATATTTCTATTTGTATTATTTATATCCATCAAAAAAGTGTTACGAAATAAATCAAGCTTGCCTAAAATTATATCAGCAAGCTTGATTTAGACAAAGCCCGATTCTGTGAACATCACCTCAAGTACTCATTAACCTTCGCTTTGGTAGCTGGTCCAAC